>CAZUVX010000001.1:0-1504 GCA_964623865.1 uncultured Spirochaetaceae bacterium
AGCACCCACCCTGCGAGCACCCACCCTGCGAGCACCCACCCTGCGAGCACCCACCGCGCCGCGACGACCTGCCGGCGACGGGTCGGGGGCGTCCCGCAGCGCAGGCGACGCCGGTAGGTGTGGTCACGTCTCCACGGTCCCGAGGCGGCGTTCCGGGTACCAGCTCCGGAGGAGGACCCGATGGACGGAGGGGTCACCATCTTCCGAAGCCGGGCGGGCCGAGACGAGTGCGACGGGGATACCCCGGAAGAAGGCAATAACGAAGCCCGGGCCTCGGTAGTCTCGAATGCGGTTGGCGTCGGCGAGAATGTCTTCGTGCCGCCGGACTGCGTCGATTTCTTCGGCATCAAGGGCAATCGTGTTCCGCGTTGCCAGGCTGCCCAGCAGGGGTACCGCCTCGCTCGTCGGCTTCGGGGTGGCCATGGACGTTCGAAGGATGCGAATGCCGGTAAAGCGGATCCGGACCTCCGGCGGGACCGCGAGCGCCCTTCCGACGGCCGAGAGATTCCGACCGCCGCTGCGAAAGAACCGATAGTGCCGGGAGAGGATCTCCGGGTCGATGCCGAAGCGCCCGGCCAGGGCGTCCAGGTACGGCGCGGCATCGACGGCCTCGAGGTGATGGGGAAGCGACGGCCCTCCTGCGTGGGACGCATCGTCACCCCGAATGGGAGCGTTCTTCCCGCCGGACGCAGTGTGGGCGCTCATGCGGGGCCGGCCTTGCGAAGGGCGGCAATGAAGAAGCCACCGGTGTCGTTCTGGTGCGGCCAGATGCGAAGGGTGTTCTGTACTCCGGTGTCGAGATTCTCTCCCTTCCAGCAGGCAACGCCCGGCACCCCGGTGACGCCCGGAATGCGCACCGCCTCCGGTGTTACCGCATCTCCGGCGGCGCTCTTCAGGAGCGCGTCGATCTGCTTCTCGTTCTCCTCCGGCGCGAAGGTGCAGGTGCAGTACACAATCCGGCCGCCGGGTCTGCACAGTTCGACGCCGCGGCGAAGCAGAGCTGCCTGGGTCTGCCGGAGGCGGTGCTGAAAGGCATCGGAGGTGGGCCGCAGGGCTCCGGGGTTGCGCCGGCAAGTGCCCTCGCCGGTGCACGGGGCGTCCACCAGGACGGCGTCGAACACCCCGGAGAGGGGCGGGAAGCTGCGGCCGTCGTACACGGTCCCGGCGATATTCGTGAGGCCGAGCCGCTCCCATGTAGGAACGCCCGAGCGGAGGCGGCGCTCGTTGACATCGTTTGCAACAATGGTGCCCATTGGCCCGACCATCTGGGCCAATTGGGCGCTCTTGTTGCCCGGGGCGGCGCAGAGATCGAGGACACGCGGAGGTTCCGCGCGCTCCGTTCCGTCGGCGCCGGCCGGTGGCAGAGCCGAGGTCAGGACCACCGCCGGCATTGCTGCGGTCTCCTCCTGCACATGGTAC
This sequence comes from uncultured Spirochaetaceae bacterium, assembly GCA_964623865.1. GTDB lineage: Bacteria > Spirochaetota > Spirochaetia > DSM-27196 > PWMO01 > CAYFQV01. The sequence continues at coordinate 1,420 of CAZUVX010000001.1, forward strand.
AGGCCGGCGCCGTATGCAAGGAGGTTTCCGGCCTTCACGCGGCCCCCTGCAGCTTCCCGCCGTGCCCGCAGCTCCGTCCCCGAGT
>CAZUVX010000001.1:1604-24033 GCA_964623865.1 uncultured Spirochaetaceae bacterium
GCCTTCACGCGGCCCCCTGCAGCTTCCCGCCGTGCCCGCAGCTCCGTCCCCGAGTACCGCCGTGCCCGCAGCTCCGTCCCCGAGGGCGGCGGGGCCAGGCGGTAGAGCCGGGGGTCCCAGTCGGATGCGCGGGCGGTCAGCCCCTCGTACTCTTCCATCCAGGCCATGAAGGCGTCATGGCCTATCCGCGTCTCGTTCCGCCACACCGTAACCGGCTGGGGGGTCCGGACTGTGGCCATGAAGTCGTCCCAGGATCCGGGGGTGATGTCCCGGTAACGCGCGAGAGTCTCGTAGTGGTTTGCTTCGTTGACAGGACGGTACGCTTTGGCCATAGTTATGCGGTGCGTCGCAGGGGTGAACCGGATCTCGCATGATGCCCGCAACACTTCGGATGGTCAACGACCGGCGCACAGGGAACACCGTGATTCGCCGGGATCGTCGCGCTCTGACTCTGTGGAGTATTCTCATTGCCACGAACCTTTTCGGCACGGTCGTGGCGGTCAGACTGTACCGGGAGCCCTTCAGTTTCTGGCTGGATCCCTTCAGCGCACTCGGTGGTATTCGAACCATGGCGGGCCAAGAGAATACCGCGGCCCTAATCTCCTTCGTGCTTACCATGCTTCTGGCCGGAGGTACCATGATCGGGCTCTACTTCGCAGAGGAGCGTGTCGCAGAGGAGCCCGTGACCGGGAAGGAGCTACCGCCGTTCCTGCGGGCGCTGCTCCTGATCGGCGGTCTTGGATACTGGATTGCCGCGGTGCCCTACGACGTCGTCCACTTTGCCCATAGTGTCGGCTCAGGTATGGCGGTAGCGGCCCTGTATGGGTGGGCAATCTTCTTTCTCATGGACATGGCGGAGGTCCTTCCCCATGCGGTGACGGTCGTACTTCATGGCGCCCTCCACTGGTCGGTCCTGGCCTATGCCATTCTCTTCGCAGCGGGCCGGCCGGAGAAGCAGGGCGTTCAGAAATGCGCCTTCCTCATGATTCTGTTCGTACTTCTGACCTCGGTGATCCTGGAGCGGCGACAACAGAGCGACAAACCCTCAGCCGTGGAACGGCGCGAACGGCTACGCCTGGGCGGGGCGGATCGGGGATCTGTTGCAGAAGCGAAGCGTGTCGAATATCCTGAGCCCACGGAGGATTGAATGAGCCAATCGTCATCGCAACTGCAGCTCGTGACTTTCGAACTCGGTGGCGAAACCTATGGCATCGACATCATGAAGGTCGAGGGAATCGTGAAGGTCGAGGAGGTCCGGCAGGTCCCGTATGCGCCGGACTACGTGGAAGGGATCATCAACCTCCGCGGCGAGATCATCCCCGTCATCAATCTCCACCGACGATTTCGGCTGAAGCGGGTCGAGCTGTCCGAGGAAGACGCCCTCTTGAGTGGTTTTGTCATTATTAGTGTCGACGGGATGAACCTGGCGGTCATGATCGACAAGGTCTCCAGGGTCGTTACCGTGGACACCGGCGAAATTCAGCCGCCGCCCCAGGTCATTTCCGGTATCGGCGCCGAGTACATTCAGGGTGTCGTGCATCGCGACGACAGTTACCTGGTCATCCTGGACATCCGTCGCCTCTTTGATGTCCGGGAACTCCAGCAGCTCGGGCAGATCGCCCGCTGACGCAGATACGGCACACCCATGATCATTCCCGTTTCCAAGCCTTCCATAAAGCGTCAGGACATGGACGCCGTACTCAGCTGCCTGGTCGAGGACAGCCTGGGCACCGCGTCCGCGGCGCAGGAGTTCCTCGAGAAGCTTGCAAGTCACTTCGGCCGCGCCGGAGCGGTAACGCTTCGGGAGCCTCGTCGCGGCATTGAGCTCCTCTTCGGCGCTCTCGAGGTGGACGGTGACTCCTCCGTCGTGTTGTCGCCCCTGTTGCCCAAGGTCTACCGGGATGTCCTGATTGCTCGTGGCGCCGTCCCGCAGCTGGTGGATGTGTGGGAGGACGGCACGATCCGACTGGATCGCGTTGCCGAAGTCCGCCCGGACATCCTGGTAGTGGACGCCCCGCTGGGGCGCGTGCCGGATGTACACCAGGCGGCGGAGCTCGCCGGGACCGTAATCGAAGACGTCTCGTCCGGTCTCGGTGCGACGATCGGGGAGAGGCTGCTCGGCACCTTCGGTGATTATACCGTTCTCTTTCTCGAGCCGGAGCACCTGATAACCGCCGCCGGCGGAATTGCCGTTCTTGGTCGCGGCCGCAGGGAGAAACAGGCGCTCTTCGCGGAGGCGGCGCAGCTTCCCCCCGCATCTCGCATGACCGATGTGAACAGCGCCCTGGGTCTGACGCAGCTGCGCAGTCTCCACGCCTTCCTGGATCGTCGCAGCCGTATTGTCGAGCACTACAGCCGTGCCATTGCCCGGAGTCGCCACAAGCCGCTGCCGTCGCGGGGTGTAGGGGAGGGCGTGCCCTTTGCCTTCCCCGTGGTCGTGGAGTCGAATCCCAAGGAGGCGGTCGAGTATGCCAGGAAGAAGCACGTCGAGCTTGCCTACGCCTTCGAGGGATCCATCCTGGACGCCTTTCTGAGAAACGGGGCCGTCGCGCAGGCCGCCGCCGGGTCGGGCTCTTCAACCGGCGGGGACGACGAATCCGACGCCGGAGGTGCGGAGGTCGTCGGCATCGATCTCAATGCACTACCTACCGCGGAACGGTTGGTACGGCGCTGTGTGACGGTTCCGCTCTATCCCATGTTGACGAGCGACCAGATTGAAACCGTCGGCCGGGTGATTGCCACCTTGCCCTGAACCGGGGCGCCGACCGCGAAGTGCGCCAAGCTTTACACCGGCGGTGGCGGCAATTATAGTTGGGAGGCGTTCCGGGACCCTATGATCGAAATCAACAGCGTTCTTCTCATTGTCAACGCCACCAAGAAAGCGGCCGTGAGTCTTGCCCGCGACATGGCGGAATACCTTGGCTCCCAGGGTATCGAGACGACTACGCTCGCACTGCAGGGCAAGCCGCCCCAGCCGAAGATAGACCATTACGACCTGGCCGTCTCCGTCGGCGGGGACGGTACGGTGCTGTTCAGCTCCAGGATACTCTCCTCCCACGCCGTGCCGATTCTACCGGTGAATTGCGGCAACTTTGGATTCATAACCGAGGTTACCGGAGAGGAATGGAAAGGCGCCTTCGAGCGCTTCCGGAGCGGCTCGATTGAAGCGGGAGAGCGACTTCTGCTGAGAGTAACGGTGGAGCGCAACGGCGACGAGATCGCCGAGTTCGTCGGGCTGAATGACGCGGTCATCTCCGCGGCGGGGATCTCAAAGATTGTCAAGCTGTCGGTCCGGCTCTCGGATACCATCCTCGGCCGATATCGCGCCGACGGGATCATTGTCGCGACCCCCACAGGTTCCACGGCGTACTCGGTGGCCGCGGGGGGCCCGGTGCTCCATCCCGAGATGGAGGCGCTCATTCTCAACCCGATCTGTCCCTTCACGCTCTCTCATCGGCCCCTCGTGTTGCCGCCTGACGAGGTCATTGAGGTGGAGGTGGAACAGAGCCGGCGCACCAGCGTCATCATGACGGTGGACGGGCAATCGGAGTATCCCCTCCATCCTGAGGATCGCGTGATCATTCGACGGAACGAGGAGCGCGCGCGAATCGTCCGTTCCAATAAGCGGACCTTCTACGAGGTGCTGCGATCCAAGCTGAACTGGTCCGGAGGTGAAAGTGCTTGAGCAGCTGACGGTGCGCAACTACGCGATCATTGATCACGTGCAGGTTGACTTTGCCCCGGGGCTCAACGTACTGACCGGAGAAACCGGTGCCGGAAAGTCGATCATGGTGGGCGCTCTCAGCCTGCTCCACGGCGCCCGCGCCGATACCCAGGCCATTCGCACCGGAAGCGATGAATCCGTCGTAACCGGTGTGTTTCGCGTTTCCGGCAATGCCGAGGCGCAGACGTGGCTTCGGGAGCACGGCATCGAGCCGGAGGGCGATGCCGTGCTGGTCCGCCGCACCGTCAAGCGCCAGGGCCGCGGTACCATCTACGTGGAGTCCGTGCCGGTGACCAGGGCGGAGCTCGCGGAGCTTGCCTCCACGCTCTTCGACATCCACGGGCAGCACGAGCATCAGACCCTCGTGGAGGAGGCTCACCACCGTGTGCTCCTGGACCGCTTTGCCGGTATTGAAGAGGAGGTGCGAGCGCTGCGCACGGTCTTCCAGGAGCTCGGCGGGCGACGCAAGGAGTTCGAAGAGCAGACCGCCTCGGAGCGCCGGAGACTGCAGGAGCTCGATGTGCTTCAGTTTGCCGTGGATGAGATCGAAGCGGCGGGGCTCCGTGAGGGGGAAGAGGAAGAGCTCGACCAGGAGCGTCGCATCCTCAACGAGCACGAGAAGCTCTTCGGGAGCCTGGACGGCGCCTACGGACATACCGCCGAGAGCCGCGGCGGGGCCATCGCCCAGCTGCGGCAGGCACGGCAGGCCCTGCAAACCGCCGCGGACATCGATCCCGAACTGGCGGAGGCGGCAAAGCGTCTTGACGAGGCGTACTATGAAATCGAGGACATTGCCGAGACGATTCGCGACTATCAGAGCCGGGTGCAGTTCAGTCCGGCCCGTCTGGAGGAGTGTGAGGACCGTCTCGCCCTGATCCACCGCCTGGAGAAGAAGTACGGCGCCACCATTGGAGAAGTGCTTGCGTACGCCGACGACGCGCGGCGGCGGATTGAGCGGTACGAGCACTGGGAAGAGGACAAGCAAGCGCTTCAGGAGAAGATCGCCGAGCTCGAGGCGGATCTGAGGCGCCGCGCCCAGGCAATTTCCCGGAAGCGCAGGGAGGCCGCTGAAACGCTGGGCGGTCGAATCCAGGAGATCGTCCGGAAGCTCGGCATGCCCAAGACGCAGTTTCACGTGGTTGTGGATTCCAGGACCACCGCATTGGGTCGTCCGAGCTGCGGCCCCCACGGCATGGACGAGGTGGCCTTTCGACTTGCCCCCAACCCCGGAGAACCGGTCAAACCGCTGGTCGACATCGCCTCCGGCGGTGAGATCTCCCGGGTCATGCTCGCGGTGAAGACGGTTCTTGCGCAGCTGGACCATGTGAACTGTCTCATCTTCGACGAGGTGGATGCCGGTATCGGCGGTGAAGTGGCGGTGGCCGTGGGCAGGCACCTTCACGACCTCGCCTCGACCAAGCAGGTGCTCTGCATAACACACCTTGCATCCATCGCCGTCCGCGCGGATAATCACATGAAGGTGGAGAAGTCCTTCGCCGATGATCGCACTACCACCAGGGTTGTGCCGGTGATGAAGGAGTTGCGGGTCGAAGAGATTGCGCGGATGCTCGCCGGCGACAAGGATGCCCGGGCTTCACGGCAGCACGCGGAGGAGTTGCTCAGCCGCTACCGCGGGGCGGCGGGGTAGGCGCGGATCATCCGGCGGTTGAGCCGGCCGCGCGCGGGTCCCCCGGGCTCAGTCGGGCGCGGACACTGAGGGAGGTGTATGGCCAGAATCAGCAGCGAGGCGAAACAGCGCTACTTCGACAAAGTCCAGGAGTACAAGCATGCTGCTGAGGCAATCCTGGAGCGAGAGAAGAGCATACACCAAACCATTCGCGGCGAAGAGCCGGGGGAGCAGTACAAGCGTCTGACCCTGGCGGACGAGCGCTTGAATCTCGCATCCTACTATCTGCTCCTGAACCGCGTATCCGTCGGGCTCCTCGGCGTCAAGAACGAGGCCTTCCTCAACGATGCGCGCAAGAGCTGCTACCAGGCGATCATCTACCTGGAAGAGGTCGTGACCGGCTACATTGATGCTCCATTCTCCGAGTACAGCGAGTACCTGGAGAAGATTGAGGATCTGGATGACGCGAAGCGGTACCACCTCATGCGGAAGCTCGGCTTCACCATTCGCAGCGTCGAGGACGACTTTGGTGACAACACCAAGTGGCGCTGGTCCTTCGTGGAGCTCGAAGGGCGCTTTGCCGTCGTGTGCAAGAACATCATCGACATGAAGACCCTCCTTGCCGGCCTCGATCCCCGGGTCGAGGGGTACGACGCGCGGGTTGCTCACTTGAAGCTGGTGAAGCAATGGCTTCAGCGGGCGGCGGAGCGGTACCGGGAGAAGTACGAGATCTCCACCAACCGGATCGACGATTTCAAGCTGGCCATCGAGTTCCTCGGTGCTCTCCGACGCGTCCACGTGGTCCTTGGCGAAGCCGACAACGCCGAAGTGATCAAGCGAAAGATGGACGTCTGGAAGTCGAAGATGGAGACCGACGAGCGGCAGGCGCGACAGAAGTAGGCAATGCGAAGTCGAGAGCACCGCAGGGGAGTGCGCGGCGGCGGCATCGTCCTGAGCATTCTCATTGTCATTGTGTACCTCCTTCTCTTCCCCCGCGAAATGGAGTCCGAGCTCCTGGTTACGCGCGGCTGGACGGCATCCTTGCGGTCTGAGGCTTCAGGAGCAGGGGACGATGCCGACGGGCAGGTCACAACGGCCGCCGATGAGGGTGAGACGGTACCCTTCCAGCTCGGCGAGTACTTCGGTCTCGTGACGGAGAGGGGAGAAATTCGCCATCGCGGCCGCGCCCTCTTCGGGGCGGCGCTGGACCAGGGGCGCTTCTCGAACTTCTCCCGCGTCTCGGAAACGATTGTGGTACAGGACTGGACGGGAGCGCTCCGGCAGAGTATTCCCGAGCCGGGCTACCCCCTTCTGGATGCCGGGCGAACCCTCCTCTTCAGTCCCGACGGTAGAACCCTCTCGGAGTGGACCCCCGAGGACGGACCCCTGTGGCGACGGCAGTTTCCCTCTCTCGTTACCGATGTAAGCGTTGCCCGGGACGCCGTCGGGGTTGCCTTTCTGGACGGTTCGGTGGGACTCGTTATCGAGAAGGGGGGGCGGATGCTCCGTTTCGAGCCGCGAGGAAGCAGGATCGGGATCACCTACGGCGTTGCCGTGAACGCGGACGCGTCACTCATGGCGGCGGTGTCCGGGCTTGATCCCCAGCGCTTGACCGTGCTGGAAACGAGCTCCGACCGTCTGACCCCGGTCAGACAGCGCGAGTTGGAGAACGCGTACCGCCGTCCGGTGTTTCTGGAGTTCTTGACTCGGGACCTTATGATTCTGGAACAGCGGAACGCCGCACTTCTGGTGGATGTGGGTGACGAGTCCGAGGTGGAAGTCCCCGTTGAGGGGACGGTCTTTCAGGCGGCGTACCTGACCGACCACGGGCTCGTTGCGCTCCTCAGCCGGGCCGAAACCTCGAGGCGCAGCAATGCCATTCTCTACCTGCTGCGCCCGACGGGAGAGCTCGTGTTGAAACGCACCATTGGACCGGGAGACGCGTCTATACAGGTGATCGGGTCCACGGTGGTGCTGGGTGCCGACGAAGTTCTGCTGGGTATACCCGTTGAGGAGGGGTAGCTGATTGAAGGCGGTCGTGCAATCCATCCGGCGACGCTGCGTAACGGCCACAACGGTGTTGGCAATCCTGACGGCTGCTGCTGCGGCGTCGGGAGCGTGGGAGTGGCCCCTTTCCACCTTCCGCGTCGACGCGGGGTTCGCACAGCCGCGGGACGGCGCCATTACGACTGCGGTCTGGCTCTCGGCTCAGGAGCCGGCGGTGGGCGCCGCCCATCCCGGAGAGGTAGTCTTCACGCGGGTCGAGGGTGAGGCGGTCGTGGACGGAACGCCCCACGGATACGGCAACTTCGTGGTGCTGCAGCACGAGGATGGACTTCGGTCGATCTACAGCAACATGGGCGCGGTGGGCGCCACCGACGCCGTAGCGGTGGAGCAGGGCGATACCCTGGGAACCGTCGGGGTGTCCGGATTCGCCTACGGAGATCAGCTGGGGTTCCATATGATAGACGAGGAGCTCGGGCGGCTGGTCAACCCCTTCGTCATTCTCCCTCCCGTCGACGACGGAGAGCCGCCGGTGATCCAGGGGGTCTTTCTCCGGCGCGACGACACCACCATTCCCGTGAGCCGGGAGACGGAGCTCGATGCGGAGACAACCTTCGACGTCTTCGTTGAGGCCTACGACACCGCGGAAACGACCTCCGGCACGCGCCGGGTGCCACCGAAGTCCATCACCGTCACCCTGGGTGACGGCGAGCCCCGATCGGTATCCTTCGACACCATGGAGTACGTGGACGGTCGCTTCCATCCGGCCGGCGGCCGGCCCGTGGATACGTTGTACGCGGCGGAAGGGCAGATCCACGTGGCGGAGCTCACCATTGGTACGGAGGCGGCGACACTGACCGTTCGTGTGGAGGATTTTGCGGGAAACCGCACGAGCGCGGAGTATCGCATCCTGCCCCGGGCTACCGGTACCGACGATGACGGAACGGCGGGGAGCCGCTGAGACGGCTCGACTGCCGGCGTCCAGGGGCCGACACTGCAAAGGGATATGAGTGGGCGCAGGGACATGATCAGGCAACAGACGCGTGCCGACGAGAACGCCGAAGAGAACGCCCGGGGTAGCGGACACCGCTCTGCCGGCGCGAATACCACCGCTTCCATGAATCACGACCATGCGATCCGCACCTTTTCCATGGAGCCGGGAACGCAGGAACGTCTCAGCTGGATAGCGTGCCCCGTCTGCGGGGATACGCGGCACACTCCGCACTGGTTGATCACCTCGTACCGATTCGTGAGGTGTCGAGGTTGCGGACACATCTACCAGAATCCGCAGCCCCTCTTCGATGATCTACAGGCGCGCTACGCGCAGGAGTACTTCGAGTACGAGCGGGAGAACGAGGAGCAGTTCTTTCAGCTCATGCTCAAGGGGCTCGAGGACGTCGATTTCTTCGGGCCGACCGCTTCGTGGAATCGCGAGGAGGAGGGGAGTCCGGCCCGGTTCCTGGATGTCGGGTGCGCAACGGGGCGTCTCCTTGCGCATCTGCGCGATCGGGGATGGGACGTTGCCGGCGTCGAAATATGCCGGCCCGCGGCCGCGTTTGCTCGCAACGAGCGGGGGCTGCCCGTCTTCACGGGGCAACTGGAGGACTCCGACTTCGCACCGGAGAGCTTCGACGTCGTGCACTTCTCCCACGTTATCGAACACGTGCCGGACCCGCGGGTCTTTCTGTCGCGGGTACATGAGCTTCTGGTTCCGGGTGGAGTTGCGGTGATCGTGACACCGGACGTCGGTGGCTTCCAGGCGGCGCTCTTCCGGCGTCGGTGGCGTTCGGCTATTGCCGACCACCTCAACTTGTTCTCGCACCGGACGCTTCGACGGCTCCTCTACAAGGCGCAGTTTCACCATGTTCGAAAGGTTAGTTGGGGCGGACTCGCCGCCGGCACCGCGCCGCGGTGGCTGAAGAACCTTGCGGACCGAGGCGCGAAGAGACTCAACCTCGGGGACGTCATGCTTGTCCTCGCCCGGAAGCCCGGAGAGCGTTGAGCGGGGGCCAACTCCGGGAAGTTGCCGGTCGCTTGACACTGCAAACCCCTTTACCTACCATGCTTCTACGTCGCCGTTGGGCACGTCTTACATATGATCCGAAATCGGTTGGAACAGCTTTCCCGCGAGGCGCTCGAGCGCGTTGCCGTCAAGAACGACATAGAGGCGGCGCATGAAATGGATCGTCAGGCGCTGGTTGACGCGATCATGGAACTCATTGAAGAGAGTCGCCGTGAACGGGAGAGTCAAAACAATAATCCGGTGAAGATCGGGGGAACGAAGTTCCTCCTCCTCGAAGAGGACATGATCGAGGAGGAAGATGCTCTCCCCGACGACTACGAGCTGCCGGACACCTACAACGATACGCGGGTTGTGCTCATGCTCCGTGATCCCGGATGGGCCTTCGCCTACTGGGACCTGGCGGCGGACTTGCGACAGAGCCTTGCGCGCTCCTCCTCGTTCGAGTACCTCCTCCTCAGGGTTTGCGAGGGGGGGGCAAACTGCGACAAGGGCTCATCCAAGACGTACGATATCCCGGTTTCTCTGGAGGACGGCCGGTGGTACCTGAACCTGCCGAGTCAGGCTACGCAGTACCGCATTGAGCTTCGCGCCGTGGACGCGACCACGGACTCGCTCCTGGCTGTTTCGAACACGATTGACGTTCCTCTGGGGACCGTCCCGGACGTTGAGAGCCGCGGCTCTCCCTCCGCATCCGATCGAATACTCGCGTACTCCGGCCTGAGGGAGCTGGATGTCGCGGCGTATCGCCATCGGGTACCGCAGCGAATCCTGACCCTGGTAGAAGACGACCGCAACTTACTCCAACGTCCGTGAGAGGAAGCCATGGCCGACGGCTACGTAGTACTCGTCCTCCACATGCACTTGCCGTTCGTACGACATCCGGAGCATGAGTCGTTCCTGGAAGAGAATTGGCTCTTCGAAGCCGTTTCAGAGACGTACCTTCCGCTTCTGCGGATGTTCGATCGCCTGGAGGCGGGGCGCGTCCCCTTTCGCCTTGGCGTCTCCGTTTCGCCGACTCTCGCGGCAATGCTCGAAGACGAGCTGTTGCAGGAGCGCTACGTCCGCCATCTGGAGCGTCTTCTGGATCTCGGTGACCGCGAGCTCCAACGAACAAGATATGACGCTGCCGCGCACGCAATTGCACGCATGTATCGGGAGCTCTTCCAGCAAAACTACGACGACTTCATTGAGAAATACGAGCGGCGGATCCTGCGGGGCTTCGACTACTACTCCAAGAAGGGCCGTCTGGAGCTCCTTACCAGCGCCGCAACCCACGCCTACCTCCCCGTCTACGAGGCGCACCCTGAGACGGTAAACGCGCAGATCCAGCTTGCCGTACGGGAGCACCAGCGCATCTTCGGGAAACCCGCCCGGGGATTCTGGCTCCCGGAGTCCGGGTACTTTCCGGGCCTCGAAGATTTCCTGAAGGAACACGGCGTAGACTACTTCTTCACCGCTACGCACGGGCTCCTCTTTTCAGAGGATCGTCCGAAGACCGGCGTGTACCAGCCGGTCCGCTGCCCGAACGGGGTGAGCGTCTTCGGGCGGGACCTCTACTCCGCGAATGCGGTGTGGTCCGGAACGGAGGGCTACCCCGGCGACCCCGGCTATCGCGACTTCTACCGTGACATTGGATACGATCTACCCCTGGACTACATTGGGCGGTTCATTCACGAGGGAAACATCCGCATTCCTACCGGTTTCAAGTACCACGCCATAACGGGCGACTCCGACCACAAAGAGCTCTACAGCCCCGAACTTGCAACGGAGACGGTGGCCCGCCACGCAGACGACTTCATTGCGAAACAGGAACGCCTCGTCTCGCGGCTCTCGCCCCTCATGGACAGGCCGCCGGTCATTGCATCGCCGTATGACGCGGAGCTCTTCGGACACTGGTGGTTCGAGGGCACCCAGTGGTTGGAGGCGGTAATCCGCCGACTCGCCGCGAAGGAGAGCCGCATATCCATGGCCACGCCGTCGGAGTGCCTTCGCGCCGGGACCCCGGAACAGACGGTTCGTCCCGCCTTCTCCAGCTGGGGGAACCAGGGCTATTCCGAGGTATGGATTGACGGGAAGAACGACTGGATCTATCCCCACGTGCATCGCGCCATTGAGCGCATGGTTGAGCTGGTGAAACGCTACCCCGATGAGAGCGGTCTCAAGGCGCGCGCCCTGGCGCAGGCCGCCCGGGAGGTGCTTCTCAGCCAGGCCGCCGCCTGGACCATGTTCACGAACGGGGGGACCCCCGTCAGCTACGCAGAGCGTCGCTCGAAGGAAGACAGCGACATCTTCACGATAATCTAGGACGGTCTGTGTCGGGGCAGCGTGGATACCGGATGGCTCACCCGCCTCGCGCGGCGACACAACCTCTTTCCCGACCTGGACTACCGCTTCTTCTCGAACCGCAAGGTCCCCCGACCTCAGCGGAACAAGTCCCTCTCGGTGCGATAGGACGCCTCACCGGCGCCGTCTCCGTAAGCATCGTCTACAGCTCATTCCTGCCTCCACCCGCGCGCGGCGCTCGATTTGCTATACAGATTTATAGCAGTAATCCCCATAGGTGAGGAAATTGACGCGCCTATTCTGTCTACCTTCGTTGACAGCGCTCCCCCTGGGGTTAGAATGGGCATGTGTGGGAAAAAGTGGCAGATTTAGCTGGAACGGTGGAAGATTAGGATGATTACGGGGCAGTTTCGGAACTCCCTGGATGAGAAGGGACGCCTGCTCATTCCGGCGAAGATTCGTAACGAGATTGCCGGTAATCTCCTGGTCGTCACACGCGGCATCGACACCTGCCTCTGGGTATTCCCACCGGAGCAGTGGAAGAAGGTATCCGAAGGGCTCATGGCTGCAGCCTCGCCCTTCACGAAGAGAGCTCGCTTGCTGCAGCGATGGATAATCGCGCCGGCTCAGGAGGTCGAGATCGACCGATCGGGACGGATCAACATTCCACAGGCTCTGCAGGAATCGGCCGGCCTTGAGCGGGAGTGCATAGTACTGGGGCTGAATCGATACCTGGAGATCTGGGATGTCGGCGCCTACGAGGCGTATCTGAGAGATAGCGAGGATGAGTTCCAGGAGGCGGCGGAAGAACTGGGAGGACTCATTTCCCTGTAGGACGGCGTATGGACTTCGTGCATGAGCCGGTGCTGGTCGAGGAGGTCCTTGGTCTTCTGGCCACGGACCACGACGACCCACTGCTCATCGACGCCACCGCGGGGGAAGGAGGCCATTCGTTGCACTTCCTGAGAGCGAATCCACACCTACGCGTCGTTGCGATTGACGCCGACATTGAGATGCTCCGCCGCGCGCAAGCGCGGCTGGAGCCTTTTGGTGAGCGCGTCCGCTTCATCCACGGCTGGTTCGACGACGTGCTGGAGGACTACGCAGACGAGGTGCCGCCGTCGGCGGTGCTCTTCGATCTGGGTATATCGATGTTTCACTACGAGGGGTCGCACCGCGGCTTCTCATTCTCGAAACGCGAGGTGTTGGATATGCGATTGCAGCCCGACGTTGGGGTCTCCGCAGCGGACATTCTCAATCGGTACAGTGAAACCGATCTGGCGGACCTGATATATCGGCACGGCGAGGAGCGGTACGCGCGCCGCATTGCGAAGGCCGTCGCCATTGAGCGGCGACGGCGGCCCATTGAGACCGCGGACCACCTCGCGGACGTCATTCGCCGCGCCGTTCCACCTGCGTATCGCTACGGTCGTCTACATCCGGCCACTCGAACGTTTCAGGCACTCCGCATTGAAGCAAACCAGGAGCTCGACCGGCTCCACCGCGCCCTGCCGGCAGCGTTGCGTCTGCTCAGGCCGAAGGGGCGGATGGGAGTGATTGCCTTCCACTCCCTCGAGGACCGCATTGCCAAGCGTTTCATGCGATCTCGCCGGTACGGCTCCACTGAGGCCGAAGACGCGCCGATGATTGACGAAGGGGCGCTTTCGCTCCTTACCAAGAAGCCGATCTTCCCGTCGGAGGAGGAAGTTCGGCGCAACCCGGCTTCACGAAGTGCGCGGCTCCGTGTTGCCGAAAAGGTCCTGGCGTGAAAGGCAGAGATGTGAAACGGTTGCTCGTCTTCCTGTGCGTTCTTGCGGTACCGATTGCGCTCTTCTTCAATGTGTGGCAATCCTACAGGTACGCGGAACTCAGTGCAGAGATCAACGCACTCGAAGCGGAGCAACGTGAAGCGTTCGAGCGAAACAAACGTCTCATTGCCGGGATCGCCGTCCTTCGGTCTCCCGCGCGGGTTTCCCGGATTGCCGAGGAGCATCTGGGGCTGAGCCGTACGTTTCCCGACCGCTTCGTGAAAGTCGAGGTGGGGCGGAGTGAGACAGGCGACGAACGTTGACACGCTGGGAACGGTATCCGACGTCGCCGAGCGGGTAGGCGGCGAACTGGTCGGTACCCGTGATCTCGGGACTCGCTCCGTCACCCGTGTCGATATTGATTCCCGCACATGCACCAGGGGAACGCTCTTCGTGCCGCTGCCGGGCACCCGGACGGATGGTCACCGCTTCATTGGTGACGCCTTCGCCCACGGCGCCGAGGCGAGCTTTGTGAGGCGTTCCCGCCGGGCCGACGGCAGTCGCGACGGAGCGCCCCCTCATGATGCCGCAGGTCCCCCGACGTCGGTGCCGCACGAGCTCTCAGGAGCCCGCGACCGGCCGCTCATTCTGGTGGATGACCCCCTCGCGGCGCTCCAGCGCCTTGCCGCGGCGCGCCGGAGAGAGTTGCAGGGCGTGTGCTGGGTGGGCATAACCGGAAGCAACGGAAAGACCACGACCAAGGCGCTCATTGCCGCCGTCTTGAGCGCCCGGTACGGGGAGCGACGCGTCTTCCGCTCCAAGGGGAACTACAACTCCGAGATCGGACTGCCCCTCTCCGTGTTGGAAGTTACGCCCGCCCACCACGTAGCCGTTCTCGAGCTCGCCATGAACAACCCCGGTGAGATGGCTGTGCTTGCGGAGACGGCGCTACCGCAGGTTGCCCTCATTACCAACATCGGCGATGCGCACATCGGGCATCTCGGCTCCCGCGACGCCATTGCCGCGGAGAAGCGCTGCATCTACAGCCGGTTGCGTCCCGAAGACACCGCCCTCGTCCCGGAGGACGAGCCCTACCGGGACTTCCTCACCCGGGACGTCCCGGCACGGATCGTCCCGTTTGGAGAAACCACCACGGCAGGCTACGAAGGCGCCCGGGCCACGGTCCGGGGGTGGGAACTCCGCTGGCGCGGCCGTTCCATCTCCCTGAGACTGCCGGGGCGGCACAATCTCCTGAACGCACTGGCCGCCATATCTGCGAGCCTGGAGATTGGGGTCGATGATGACGCGGTTGCCCGCGGTCTGGAGGCCGCAACGCCGGTAGCGGGGCGAACCGAGCGCATTGACGGGCGGGTCACGGTGATAAACGACGCCTACAACGCCAACCCCGACTCCATGAAGGCGGCATTCGACACCTTCGAAGGGATGGAGGTCTCCGGGCGCAGGATCGTCGTCATTGGCGAGATGGGAGAGCTCGGCGACTACGCCGCGGCGGCACATCGGCGGGTTCTGGACGACGCGCGGGGCCGCGGCTTCGACCTGGTGGTGGCGGTCGGCCCGGCGTATCAGTATGGCGCCGGCGACCGGGTTCGCCCGGCGGCATCCCTCGGTGAGGCGCGGGAGCTGGTCGCCGGGATGGTTGAGGCGGGGGACGCCGTGCTCCTGAAGGGGAGCCGCGCGGCGGCGCTGGAGCGGCTCATCCCGTACATTCTGGATGCGGTGGAGCAGGGGGAGTAATGTTTCCTGAGTTCCTCTACCCTCTGGTGCGATTCTTCACGCCGTTCAACGTCTTTCAGTACATCACCTTCCGCGGCGCCTACGCCGCCATTACGGCCCTTCTGATCTCATTCATCCTGGGGCCGGGGCTCATTCGTTTCCTCAGGAAAAAGGAGGCGGGAGAGCGGATCCGCGAGGACGGCCCGGAGACGCACCGCTCCAAGTCCGGCACCCCGACCATGGGGGGGATTCTCATCATCCTGGCGGTCGTCGTCTCTGCGTTTCTATGGATGGATATTCGGAGCCTGAATACCTGGCTCGTAATGGCCTCGGTAGTCGCCTTTGGAACGATCGGGTTCATTGACGACTACCTCAAGATCTACTACCGGAACTCCAAGGGCATGCGGGGGTGGGTGAAGTTTGCCGGGCAGATTGTGGTTTCTTTGACCATTGCCCTGATTCTCTACTTCAATCAGACCGATACGACGACGCTGCTCTACGTGCCCTTCATCAAGACACCCGTTCTCGACCTCCAGGTCTTCTACGTTCCCTTCGCGGTGATCCTCCTCGTTGCCTACTCCAATGCGGTCAATCTTACCGACGGGCTGGACGGGCTGGCAACGGGCCTGGTGATGATGGTGGCACTCACCTTCACGGTGCTCTCCTACGTCACCGGTCGCGTGGACTTTGCCGAGTACCTGCAGATCCCCTTCGTCGCCGACGGCGGCGAGCTCGCCGTGTTCAGCCTGGCCCTGGTGGGCGCCTGCGTGGGCTTCCTCTGGTTCAACGGCCACCCGGCGGAGGTCATGATGGGTGACACCGGAAGTCTCTCCCTGGGGGGAACCATTGGCGTGATCTCCATGATGATCAAGAAGGAGGTGCTCCTGGTCATCGTCGGGGGCGTGTTCGTCCTGGAGGTCTTCTCCGTCATCATACAGGTGGCTTCCTACAAGCTGCGAAAGAAGCGCGTCTTCCTCATGGCGCCGCTGCACCACCACTTCGAGCTCAAGGGGTGGGCGGAATCGAAGGTCGTTCTCCGATTGTGGATTCTCGGGGGACTCTTTGCCTTGTTGAGTTTGTCGACGTTGAAGATAAGATGACGCACGGATTCGCTGCAGAGCGCGTACAGACCGACCGTCCCGGACCCGATCTCCTCCTCATTGGAGCGATTCTGCTTCTGCTGGGGGTAGGCGTGTCCATGCTCTTCACATCCTCCTATGTGAAGGCGAGTCAGTACTACGGTGATCCGCTCCACTTTCTGCGGCGACAACTCATTCCACTCGTTCTCGGCCTGATCGGGGGATCCGTGGCGGCACACGTCTCCCTCAAGCTCATCCAGAAGTGGATGCCGGCGGTCGTGATTCTCACGGTGGGTATTGCAATCCTGCCCTTTGTGCCCGGCATAGGCCAGCAGTACTACGGCGCAAGCAGGTGGATCACCGTGTTCGGGCAGTCCTTTCAGCCGTCGGAGCTGGTGAAGCTCACCATTGTGCTCTATCTGGCCTTCATTCTTTCCCGGAAGGCGGAGTCCATAGAGGACCCGGTAAACAGTCTCCTCCCGCCGGTCATCATTGTCGCCATCTTCGGGACGCTGGTCTATCTGCAGAACGACTTCTCCACGGCCTTCTTCGTCGTCTTCGTTGCGCTGGTGATGTTCTTCATTGCCGACGTCCCCATGCAGTACTTCGTGGGCCTTGGCTTCATGACAATACCTCTCGCCGTCCTGCTGCTCCTGACTCGGGAGCATCGGGTACGCAGGATTCTGGCGTTCCTGGACCCCGAACGTGACCCCGTCGGCGCCGGCTATCAGATTCTGGCGGCCCGGGAGGCGCTGCAGTACGGCTCTGTCTGGGGCGTCGGCGTGGGGCGGAGCACGAAGAAGCTGGGAGGGCTCCCTGAGGCTCAGTCGGACTTCGTCTTCGCCATTGTGGGAGAGGAGCTCGGCTTCATGGGGGTGGTCGGGGTCATGGCGCTCTTTGTCCTGTTTGCCGTGCGAGGGTATCAGGTCGCATACCGAGCTCAGGACCGCTTCGTCTCGTACGCGGCCTTCGGCTTGACCTCCAGCATTCTCCTCCAGGCGTTGCTGAATCTCGCCGTTGTAGCCGGTATGGTTCCGGCCACCGGCATTCCGCTGCCCTTCTTCTCGGCGGGGGGCTCGTCGATTCTGATCGTTCTTGTCATGGCGGGACTCCTGGTGAACTGTTCCCGCCGCGTGTCCGTCCAGGAGGAGGCGAAGGATGGCTGACTACGCCCTCCGGGGCAATCCCCCGGCGGACTCCTCCCGGGATCAGCGTCGCGGTGCCCGGAACGCCATCCGATGGATCGTTGTGGTGGTCTGTATTGTGCTCGCCGGGGAGATCCTCTACCACACGGTCGTGACGAAGCACGTGGTTATCACCAAAGTCATGATCGACAGCACCGCCCCGGTGAGCGACGGCGAGCTCAAGGATCTCGCGGGTCTTGCCGAGCGAGCGAGCTACTTCGGTCTCGACCCGGTCGCGGTGGCCGCCCGCCTTGAGGATCACCCGGCGGTCAAGAGCGCGGCGGCGCGAAAGGTCTTTCCGGATACGGTTCAGCTCACGGTGACGGGACGGCGGCCCCTGGTGATCAGTTTCGCTTCGGTCGGGGAGCAGGACCTTCCCGTTGCAATCGACGAAGACGGCGTCGCCTTCCAGCTGTACCGTGACATCGAGACCTGGAATCTTCCCGTAATCTCCGGCATCCGCTTTCAGGACTTCTCCCTGGGAACGCGCCTCCCGGAGAATCTCGTCGCGGTGCTGGCACAGCTCCACGACCTGCGCCTGGGGGCGCCGACCCTCTTCGAGCAGATCTCCGAGGTTCGGGTGTCGGGCGCCGCAGGCGACGCAGTGGAGCTTCTGGTGTATCCTGTGGGCTACGGAGTACCTGTGCGCATTGAAGACGAGCTGGACGCCTCCCTCGTCCGGTATATTATAATGGTCCTCGACATGTTCGAACGGGAGGGGCGTCTCCAGAACATACGCGAGCTCGATTTCCGGGGCGGACAGATTGTGTTCCGCGCGCAGGAGGAATAGCGTGCCTGGAGACAACATGCTCGTCGGTCTCGACATCGGTACCAACAAGGTCACTGCGGCCATAGCGGAGTTCAACGAGCGCGATGAGATCGAGGTGATCGGCATTGGTCGCAGTGAAAGCTCCGGACTGCGACGCGGAGTTGTCATAAACATTGAAGCAACCCTGAAGTCGGTGGATGCCGCGGTTGAGGCCGCCGAGCAGATGGCCGGCCGCGAGGTGAAGAGTGTCGTTGCCGGTGTCGCCGGGGCCCACATTGAGGGTTTCAACTCCCGCGGAGTCGTGGCGGTCACCGGCCGGGGCCGGGAGATCACCGCCCAGGATGTTGACCGCGTCATTGATGCCGCCCGGGCGGTGGTCATTCCCATGGACCGCGAGGTGCTCCACGTGATCCCGCAGGAGTTCGTGGTCGACGATCAGGCGGGGATCAAGAATCCCCTGGACATGATCGGCGTGCGCCTGGAATCCGAGGTCCACATCATCACAGGGTCGGTAACATCGGCACAGAATCTTGTGAAGTGTATCAACCGCGCAGGCTTCAAGGTCGACTCGATTGTGCTGGAGTCCCTGGCGGCGTCGGAAGCCGTGCTGACCCGGGACGAGCAGGAGCTCGGGGTCCTGCTCATTGATCTTGGCGGCGGCACCACGGACATGCTGGTGCACATTGACGGAGCACCCTACTTCACGAGCGTGCTTCCCATTGGAGGGAGCCAGGTCACGGCGGATCTTTCGATCATGCTCAAGACGCCCATGGAATCGGCGGAGCGGATCAAGCTCGAGGCCGGCTGCGCCTACGCGGGCATGGTGGAGGAGGATGAGCCGGTTATCATTCCCGGGGTGGGCGGGCGGCCGCCGCTGTCGGTGAAGCGTCGCGACGTTGCGGCCATCATTGAGCCGCGGATGACCGAGATCTTCCGGATGGTACGGGAGAAGGTCGAGAAGAAGGGGTATCTCGAACGCCTCAACGGCGGAGTCGTTCTCACGGGAGGGGGGGCGCTTCTGCCCGGGGTGGTTGAGTTGGCCCAGGGCATTTTCCGGTCGGCGGCGCGGGTGGGACGGCCGGTCAATCTGGGCGGCGTCTCCCACGAGTATCAGAGTGCCGAGTATGCAACCGCAATCGGTTTGATTCTCTACGGGGCGAACCAGCTGCAGAGCGAGGGGCGCGAGGCTCGGGTTCGCGAGGGTTCGCCCGGTGTGGTACAGGGACTGAAGAAGTGGTTGAAGAATTTCTTTGAGTGAGTAACTGATTCGCGCCTCTGCAGGGGCGCCGGCTATACGACCTATGGGGAGGGGACATGAATATCGACATCGTCGAGGACAATGGATCACTGGGTGACTACTACGGTAGCCCGACGGTGATTAAGGTGATCGGTGTAGGCGGCGGCGGCAGCAACGCCGTCAACCGCATGATCGCCTGCGGCTTGAAGAACGTGGAGTTCATTGCGGTCAACACCGACCTGCAGGCACTCCAACGCTCGAATGCAGAGACCCGGCTGCCCCTGGGCTCCAAGCTGACCGGCGGCCTGGGTGCCGGCGGTGACCCGGGAATCGGCGAAAAGGCGGCGCTGGAGGACAAGGAGGAGATCCAGAACGTCATCCGCGGCGCCGACATGGTATTCATTACCGCCGGCATGGGCGGCGGCACCGGCACCGGCGGCGCCCCGGTCATTGCCGAGATCGCCCGGGAGATGGACATTCTCACCGTCGGCGTGGTGACGAAGCCCTTTAACTTCGAGGGGCGCCGGAAGTCGAAGCTCGCCGAAGACGGGATCGCCCGGCTCCGGCAGAACGTCGACACCCTGATCAGCATTCCGAACCAGCACCTCCTCAAGGTTGTCGAACGGAAGACCCCCATTACGGAGGCCTTCCTCATGGCCGACGACGTCCTGCGCCAGGGCGTGCAGGGGATCTCCGATCTCATTACCAAGGACGGAATGATCAACATCGACTTCGCCGACGTGAAGACGATCATGAAGGGCCACGGCGACGCCCTCATGGGTATTGGAGTCGGAAACGGCGAGAACAGGGCGGTGGACGCGGCTACGAACGCGATCAACAACCCGCTCCTCGAGGACACTCGTATCGACGGCGCCAAGGGGCTGCTGGTCAACGTCTCCGGCGGCAGCGACTTCTCCTTGAGCGAGTATGAAGAGGTGCTGAACATCATCACGGCAAACGCCGACGAGGACGCCCTCATCATTGCCGGCAGCGCCGTGGACGAGCTCATGGAGGACGAAGTCACCGTGTCGGTGATTGCCACCGGCTTCAACCAGCCCGACCTGGAACGGCCTGCTGAAGAGGAACAGGAGGCGAAGAAGGAAGAGGTCTTCTCCCTGGACGAATGGATCGAGATGACCACCGGGCGCGGACACCGGGATTCCAACGGCTCCGCCGGCCGGGAGAGCGAGGACCAGGAGCTCGGCATTCCCGCGGTGCTGCGCATGCGATCAGGCAGACGGGCGGGGTCCGGGGAGTAGCGCGTGAGCTCCGTCACCCTGGTCGCTTCCTTTCGCGATTACCTCACCGCGGAGCTGCACCTTGCCGATCGCACGGTGGAGACCTACGTCCGCGAGGCGGGAGCCCTCTGTACCTACGCCGCGGAGAACGACGAAGAGGTGGAACGATACGCCTCCGGGGACGTGATTCGCTATCTGGTGTCCCGGCAGACCGCCGACTCCGGCATTGATCAACGCACCATTGCGAAGATCCTCTCGTCGCTGCGCGCCTTCTTCCACTACCTGGTGCTGGAAGGCCATCGCGATGAGAATCCCGCGTCCGACATTGAGATGCCCCGGATGGCACAGCGTATCCCCGGCGTCCTGTCGATTGACGAGGTCGACCGGCTTCTCGACAGCATCGACACCTCGACGCCGGTGGGCATTCGGGACCGGGCGCTCTTCGAAGTGATCTACTCCTGCGGTCTGCGCATCTCCGAAGCGGTGGACCTCACCATGGAGCGTCTCTACCTGCGGGAAGGTCTGATTCGCGTGGTCGGCAAGGGTGGCAAGGACCGGCTGGTTCCCGCAGGGGACGCGGCGGTGAGCCGGCTGAACCGTTACCTGACGGAGGCGCGGCCGAAGCTGGCCAAACCGGGAAAGACCGATTCCGCGGTGTTCCTGAGCCATCTCGGCGCGCGACTGTCGAGAAAGGGAATGTGGAAACGCTTCCGCGAGCTCTGCGCTCATGCGGGCATTGAGGCGAAGGTGCACACCCTGCGCCACTCCTATGCGACGCACCTTCTCGAGGGTGGGGCGGACCTTCGGGCGGTCCAGGAGCTACTGGGGCACAGCGACATCAGCACCACCCAGATCTACACCCACATAGACCGGGATGATCTCCGGAAGTACCACGAGGAGTATCACCCGAAGGGGTAAGGGTAGAGGGATGAGTAGACCCACCGGATCGAACAGTCGGAAACGCCTCCGCAGCGGCTCAGGAGGGCGACCCACGGCGCTCAGCGGTGTCGCCCGGGCGTCGTCGGTCGCGACGGCGCCGGTCCTGCTCCTGGCGGCGACGCTGCTCTTCGGCGGATGTGACCGTGGCGACGCGGAGTTCCTCAGTGAGCTGGAGCGGATCGAGGAGGGGACCGGTTACAGCGATGAAGGGCCGTCGGACGAGCGAATAGAGGAGCTCAAGGCGGGGATCCGGAAGTATCGCGGGGTGGTTGAGGAGAAGGTTGAAGCGGCCGGGCAACTCGGCGTGTATCACAAGATGCTGGCGACGGCCTACATGGACCGGAGAATGTACGGCCTCGCTCTCGAACACCTGGAGGAGGCCATACACATTCAGCCGGAAAACCCGATTCTTTTCTATTACGCAGGGGTAGCTGCGGGACGGATGGCCAAGTCCACGGTGGATGAGGCGGAACGGAGCGCGCTCTACGAGGACGCCGAACAGTACTACCTGCGTAGCATTGAGCTGGATCCTACCCGAAACGACGCCAACTACGCCCTGGGAGTACTCTACGTGTTCGAGACGGAGGAGCCGGTCGAGGCGAGGGAGTACCTCGAGCAGACCATTGAGGACGAACCCAAGAACGCCCGGGCATACATGGTTCTGGCGCGAAGCTTCGCGATGACCGGCGAAGCGCGGCGCGCCGCGGAGCTTTACGATCAGGCTGCTGAAGCGGCCGGCGACAGGGACACTCGGGAGGCGGCCTTGCGGAATCGTGACGCTCTTCTGGAAGGCCGCTCCGAGGAAGGCCGTAACGGGGAAGGCCGTAACGAGGAGGGCCG
>CAZUVX010000001.1:24133-34931 GCA_964623865.1 uncultured Spirochaetaceae bacterium
GGAAGGCCGTAACGGGGAAGGCCGTAACGAGGAGGGCCGGACGCAATGAAGACCCTGCTGCGCCTTGCGATTCATCGAATGGAGTTTACGAGCTCTGCGGAGAAGCGCAGGATCGAAGAGGCCATAGCGGATGTGCCGTTCTTCCAGTCACTCTCTCTCGACGATGTCTCCATGATTATTGGGCGTTCCCTTCGCACCGGCCGATTCGACCCGGACACCCTCCTGGCGCACGCCGAGGAGGATCTGCGTGTTCTCGAGAGGAGGGCGGCTCGCATTGTCTTCTACGACGATGCCGCGTATCCCCGCCTGCTCGGCGAGATCTACGATCCGCCCTACCTGCTCTTTGTGGTGGGGTCACTCCAGGACGACCGGCCGCGGGTCGGCGTGGTCGGCACACGGTCCCCTTCCGTCGACGGCGCCTCCGCAGCCGGCCGACTCGGGCGTGACCTTGCCGAGGCGGGGGTGTGTGTTGTC
The DNA here is from genome assembly GCA_964623865.1 of uncultured Spirochaetaceae bacterium. GTDB lineage: Bacteria > Spirochaetota > Spirochaetia > DSM-27196 > PWMO01 > CAYFQV01. The sequence continues at coordinate 24,608 of CAZUVX010000001.1, forward strand.
TCCGGACTGGCCCGCGGGATCGACACCCTGGCGCATCGCGGGGCGGTGAGCGGCGGGGGCGCGCACCTCGCGGTCCTGGGGAGCGGCATCGACTACGTCTACCCGGCGCAGAACAAGTCCCTGGCGCAGCAGATCCTGGACCAGGGAGGGGCCATAGTAAGTGAGTATCCACCCGGGGTGCCGCCGACGCGATACCACTTCCCCGAGCGGAACCGCATTATCAGCGGCACCTCGGAGGCCGTGGTGGTCGTCCAGGCACCCGCACGATCCGGAGCGCTGTATACCGCGGACTTCGCCCTGGATCAGGGCCGGGAGCTGATGGTTCACGCCGAGGGAATGCGTGGAACCGTCGGCGCTGGAACCGCACATCTCGCCGAAGAGGGCGCGCCGGTGGTGACCGACGGCGCGGAGGTCCTCGAGATGATGGGGGTGACTGTTCCCACCACGCCGCGGCGGGCGGCGGGACGGAGATTCGTGCCGGTGGTGCAGGCCGCCGCCGCGGGTCGGCAGCTGGGCCTGGAGCTGATTGCGGAGATGGGCGCCGGCGAGTCGGACCGTGAAGGCGGTGCGCCGCGAGGTGATGAGAGAACGGAGCGTGAGCACAGTGGCTGAGAAGGTGGATCTTGACTACGTGGGGGAGTATATCGGCTACGTCTTGAGCGTCCGTAACCTTTCGGCGGAGACCACACGCGCCTACCGCCGCGATCTCGGTGACTTCGTGGCCTGGCTCGAGGAGCGTGACGAGAGTCTCCTGGAGGTCTCCTTTCGTTCTCTGCGCAGCTATCTTGCCGATCTGAGCCGGCGCGGTTTCGCGGCGACCAGCCTCAATCGCCATCTGTCGGCGCTGCGGGGCCTGTTTCGATACCTGAAGCGTCACGGCTACCGCCCCGACGACCCGTCGGAACTGGTGCGAAGCGCGAGGACGGGCAGACGTTTACCGGAGTTCCTCTTCGAGGAGGAGATGGACAGGATCCTTTCCATTCAGGGTACCGACTTTCCCGCCCTTCGGGATCGGCTGATCGTCGAGTTTCTCTACGCCACGGGATGCCGTATCTCCGAGCTCGTCGGGGTGGACGTGACGGACATCGACATGAAGCGGCGAAGCGTGCTTCTTCACGGTAAGGGCCGAAAGGACCGACAGGCGTTCCTGGGACGATCTGCGCTATCGGCGCTCCAGGACTATCTGCCGCTACGCAGCGCTCTGTCGAAGCGGTGTGGAGACTGCGGGGGTGCAGCCCTCTTTCTGAACCGCCGGGGGGGCCGTTTGACCGCGCGGGGGGTGGCCACGATCCTGGAGAAGCGCCTCCGGGAGTCCGGTATTGTGAAGCACGTGACGCCGCACACTTTCCGACACAGCTTTGCGACACATATACTTGACCGAGGCGCGGACATTCGCGTCGTCCAGGAGTTGCTCGGGCACTCCCAGCTGTCGACAACGCAAGTGTACACCCACATGCAGCTCGGTCGACTCAGAGACGTGTACCGTCAGGCACACCCGCACGGCAGGGGAACCGCGCCGAATTCAGATGCAGAGGATCGCAGTGAAGATGAGTGAGAAGACGAGAAGCACGACCGTTGTCGCCGTACGGAAAGACGGCAAGACCGCCATGGCCGCGGACGGACAGGTCACCATGGGCGAGGCGGTAATGAAGGCGAACGCGCGAAAGGTACGCACCATCTACGAGGGACGGATCATCGTGGGGTTCGCCGGCGCCACTGCGGACGCCTTTACGCTGTTCGAACGGTTCGAGAACAAGATCAAGGAGTACAGCGGTGATCTCACCCGCTCCGCTGTTGAGCTTGCCAAGGAGTGGCGAACCGATCGGATGCTCCGGCGACTGGAGGCGCTTCTTCTCGTCGCGGATGCAGACCGGATCCTGCTCATCTCAGGAACGGGTGACGTTGTAGAACCGGATACCGGCGTCATTGCCATCGGTTCGGGGGGTAACTACGCCCAGGCGGCGGCTCGCGCCTACCTGGATGCTTCGGATCTGTCCGCCAGGGAGATTGCCGAGCGATCCCTTGGCATTGCTGCGGACATCTGCATTTACACCAACCGAAGCATTGTCGTGGAGGAGTTGTGATGAGACGCAAGCTTGATGAGCTGACACCCCAGGAGATCGTCCGGGAACTGGACAATTACGTGATCGGTCAGGAGCGCGCGAAGAAGGCGGTGGCCATTGCCCTCCGTAACCGCCTGCGGCGGCAACGCCTGTCCGAGGACCTTCGTGACGAAGTGGCGCCGAAGAACATCATCATGATCGGGCCCACCGGCGTCGGGAAGACCGAGATTGCGCGCCGAATCTCCAAGCTTACCGGCGCGCCCTTCATCAAGGTGGAAGCGACAAAGTACACCGAAGTCGGGTACGTGGGACGAGACGTTGAGTCCATGGTTCGGGATCTAACCTCCTTCGCCGTCTCCATGGTGAAGAGCGAGTTGCAGGAGGAAGTTCGCGAGGAGGCGGAGAAGCGAACCGAGGATGCGATTCTCGACCTGCTGCTCCCGGGAAGCCGAGGCAACGGCGGCGGCCGGAAGGAGCCGCAGACCGGTTTTGCTCCCGGCAGCACGACGCCGGCTACAACGCACGAAGGATCCGGGACACCCGCCGAGACTCAGACGACGACGCGGGAGAAGCTGCGGGAGAAGCTGCGCACGGGCGAGCTCGAGGACAAGGAAGTTGAAGTTCAGGTCAGTCAGAGCGGTTTTCCGGCAATCGAGATCTTCTCCGGCAGCAGCTTCGAGGAGATGGACCTCAATCTGGGAAACCTCGGCAATATCTTCGGTGGTAAGAAGAAGAAGAAGCGCACAACCGTAACCGAGGCGCGGGAAACCTTGCTTCAGGAAGAGATGGACAAGCTCGTGGACTCGGATCGCGTTTCCGACCTGGCTCGGCAGCGGGTAGAGCAGATGGGCATCATCTTCATTGACGAGATCGACAAGATCGCGGCGAAAGAGAACCGTGGCGGGGTCGATGTCAGCCGCGAAGGCGTGCAACGGGACATTCTGCCCATTGTGGAGGGCAGCAAGGTCAACACGAAGCACGGCCTGGTGGACACGTCCCACATCCTCTTCATTGCAGCGGGAGCCTTTCACACCAGCAAGCCCAGCGATCTCATTCCTGAGCTACAGGGTCGCTTTCCCCTGCGGGTCGAGCTCGACGCGCTGGGAAGCGACGAGTTCTTCCGGATACTGACGCAGCCTCAGAACGCTCTCATCAAGCAGTACAGCGAACTCCTCAAGACCGAGGATGTGACGCTCGAGTTCACGGATGAAGCCGTTCGCCGTATCTGCGACATTGCCGCGGATGTGAACTCGAAGACCGAGAACATTGGGGCTCGCCGCCTCCATACCATAATGGAGCATCTCCTCGAAGAGGTCTCCTACACGGCGTCGGAGCTGACGGGGCAGAAGATTCCGATTACGCGGGAGTATGTGGATGAACGCCTGGCCAACATCGTGGAGGACCAGGATCTGAGCAGATACATTCTGTAGCGCCCGACGCAACAGGGGCTAATCAGGTGCGACGGTTGCGCCGAAGTATAGAAGAGAGGAAGGACCCGCCGGACGAGGCGGCTCGGCAGGACGAGTAAGAGGGAAGGAAGAAGGATGTTTTTCGACAACGGATTCGGCCGATCAATGGATATCCTCCACCGCACCATGGATGTGAACCTGTTGCGGCGGGACGTGATCGCCAACAACATTGCCAATGCCGACACGCCGAACTTCAAGCGCAGCGCCGTGAATTTTGAGACGCAGCTCCGGGACGCCCTCGAGAACCCCCGGGAGCCGCGGTTCGCCGCCGCCTTGACCAATGAGAAGCACATTCCCTTCCGGCAGCCCATGCACTATCAGGATGTCCGGCCGACACGCTTCCTGGATACGCAGACGACGGCGAAGAACAACGGGAACAATGTGGACATTGAGCAGGAATCCATGAATCTCCTGAATAACGAGCTCATGTACACCTTGCTCACCAATTCGATAAGCAGTCAGCTCAGCCGGGTCAACCTGGTATTGAGGTAGGAGTAGGCAATGGGTCTGTTTTCGACGATTAACACAGCAGCAACGGGTTTGACCGGGCAGCGTCTTCGACAGGACGTCATTGCGGACAATATTGCAAACGCCACCACCACGCGAACCACCGAGGGCGGTCCCTTCCGTCGCAGCCGGGTGATCTTCCGGCCGCGGGTTGAGGAGCCGTACTGGAAGGGGCCCTTCGTGCCGGAGTCGCTCGACAACGGCGTTGGGGAGGGGGTTCGCGTCGTCTCGGTGGAGAAGGACCACGACTCCGAGCTGCAACTCAAGTACGATCCAACGCACCCCGACGCAATCAAGTCCGGTCCCCGGGCGGGTTACGTAGAGATGCCGAACGTCAATGTTGTGGAAGAAATGGTAGACTTGATCTCCGCGTCACGATCCTACGAGGCGAATATCTCGGTGATCGACGGGGCGAAGAGAATGTTCAGCCAGGCCCTTCAAATCGGGAGGTAATGAATGGCCATTTTCAGTGCGAACGAGGTAAGCGGCCACGTTTTCGAGCTGGCCCGAACCAATCCCCGGCACTTCGCCGGGCGTAACGAGATCGGCTCGTTGGCTCCCCGGGCGGGACGCGCGGGACAGTCCGAGCGAATGGACACCGCGGCGTCGGCGTTTGCAGGGGAGTCGGACGCGACGCGAGCCGCTTCGGAAACATCGGCCGCAGGCTCGGACTTCAACCGCATGCTCTTCGACTCCCTCAACGAAGTAAACGGGTACCAGCAAGAGCACGAGAATCTGTCGGTGCAATCCATTATCAATCCCGACAGTGTGGATCCGCACGATGTGACCCTGGCCGCGGCGAAGGCGAATCTGTCGTTGAGCATTACGAAGAGCGTGGTGGACCGCGTTCTGCAGGCGTATCGGGAGATAACGAACTTGCGCTAAGAGACGCAGGATGATGAAGCGGCCGGTGACGGTGCTGCAGCCCGTGCCGGCCTGGAAACCTGGGAGGGGACATGAACGAGTGGTTTACGCGAGTCTTCGAACAGATTCGCAATCTCTGGAAGCAGTGGACGCTGGTCCAGAGGATCGTATTCTTCGCCGTCATCGGCGTCAGCGTCATTGCAATCATCCTGCTGGTCTCTTTGAGCAGCGCTCCGAGCATGGAGCCGCTGCTCACGAGGCCCGTGACGGACCCCCAACAACTCGACCGGATTGCTGCGCGCCTCGATGAGGAAAACATCGACTTCAGCGTCACCGCGGACAACAGGGTGATGGTCGCCGATGAGGCTGCGGCGCGAAGAATGCGGGCGATCCTGGCACGGGAAGACCTTATCCCGGACCAGACCGATCCCTGGGAGCTCTTCGACATGGATCGCTGGACGCAGACCGACTTCGAACGAAGCGTCAATCTGCGGCGCTCCCTGCAGCGGCAGCTTGAGCAGCACATCGAGGCCCTCGAAGATGTAGATGTCGCCAACGTGACGATTGCCCTCCCGGAGACGGAGCTCTTTGTCGAGGATCAGAGCCCCGTCACAGCGTCGGTTATTGTGACGCAGAAGCCGGGATCGGATCTGAGGGAGAACCGTTCCAAGGTGGAGGGGATTCAGAAACTCATTCAGTTCGCCGTTGAGGGGCTTGCCGAAGAGAACATCACCATTACCGACCATCGCGGGGTCGTTCTCAACGACTTCGAGGGGATGGCGGAGTTCGACCGACTGGAGCTTACCCGGCGTGAGCTCAAGCTGAAGCGCGACCAGGAACAGCAGTACATTCAGGCAATCCACAAGGCGTTGCGACAGGTCTACGGGCAGGATCGTGTCGAGGTGATAAACATCAACGTCGAGCTGGACATGGGGAAGCGGACCGAAGAGACGGAGGAGCACTTCCCGATCGAGATTGTCCCGGACAATCCGGACACGCCCTTCAACGAGCGGGAGGTTATCACCTCGATTCCGCGCTCGGTAGAGGCTATCAACGAGGACTACGAAGGCACCGGCTTCAACCCGGAGGGACCTCCGGGTCAGGAGGGACAGACCCCGCCGGCGTATCAAGATCTCGATGGTTTGGTGGGACGCTACTCCAACAACGAAGAGCGGGTGAACAACGAAATCAACACGCGCACCATCTACGAGGAGAAGAGCCCGTCGGTGAAGCGGGTAACGGCAAGTGTCGCTCTGGACGGTGTTTGGCGCTGGCAGTATGATGAAAATGGAGAGGTTGTCCTGAACCCGGACGGAAGCATTGCACGGGAGTACATCCCGGTTACGGAGGAGGATCTGCAGAAGGCGGAAGAGCTGGTGCGTGACGCCGTCGGATACGATCAGAGTCGAAACGACTCGGTTACGGTACGGCACATCCAGTTCGACCGCTCGCAACAGCACGAGCAGGAGGACGAGGTATTCCGTCGGCGCCGGCAGATCCAGATGATCGTGCTGTACGCGCTGGTCGGCATTGCCGTTCTGCTGGTCTCATTCATTGTATTCCGTCTGATATCCCGTGAAATCGAACGGCGTCGACGCCTCCGGGAAGAGGAGTTGGCGCGACAGCACCAGGCCATGAGGGAGGCTGCGCTCCGAAGCGCCGAAGAGGAAGGCGAAGGGGTGGAGATGTCCGTGGAAGAGCGGGCACGCATGGAGCTTCAGGAGAGTGCCATGAACATGGCGCGGGAGCATCCTGAGGACGTTGCGCAGCTGATCCGCACGTGGCTCATGGAGGAGTAGCCGTATGGCAAAGGCATCGCAATCCGGCGGCGGAACACAGACTCAGAGCCGCAAGGGCTCGGGGCACCGCAAAGAGCTCTCCGGTCGCCAGAAGGCTGCCATCTTTCTTGTAACGCTGGGCTCGGAGATCTCCTCGGAGATCTTCAAGCACTTGCGTGAAGATGAGATAGAGTCGCTCACCTTCGAGATTGCTCGTCTGGAGAGCGTGGAGTCGGAGGACCGCGACAACGTCCTGCAGGAGTTCCAGGAGCTCATGATGGCGCAGGACTTCATTACTACCGGCGGCATTGATTACGCTCGGGAGCTTCTGGAGAAGTCCCTCGGTTCCCAGAAGGCGGTGGACATCATAAATCGCCTTACGTCGAGTCTCCAGGTTCGCCCCTTTGATTTCATCCGTCGCACCGATCCGACCCATTTGTTGAACTTCATCCAGCAGGAGCACCCCCAGACCATCGCCCTGATCCTGGCGTACTTGGAGCCGCAGAAGGCGTCGATCATTCTGGGGAACCTGCCGCACGAGGTGCAGTCCGACGTGGCCAAGCGGATCTCCACCATGGACCGCACCTCACCGGAGGTTCTGCGGGAGGTCGAGCGCGTCCTGGAGAAGAAGCTCTCCACTCTTTCCAGCGAGGACTACACCGCTGCGGGGGGTGTCGAGAGCATCGTTGAGATTCTCAACCTGGTGGACCGGTCCACGGAGAAGGCGATCATCGAGTCGTTGGAAGAGGAAGACCCCGAACTTGCCGAAGAAATAAAGAAGAGGATGTTCGTCTTCGAGGATATCGTCATGCTCGACGACCGCGCCATCCAGAAGGTCCTGCGCGAGGTCGACACGACCGAGCTTGCCAAGGCGCTCAAGTCGGTGGATACCGAGGTGCAGGACAAGATCTTCCGGAACATGTCGAAGCGGGCGGCGACGCTCCTCAAGGAGGACATGGAGTACATGGGTCCCATCCGGATGAAGGACGTAGAGGAGTCACAGCAGAAGATCGTGTCGATCATTCGCAAGCTCGAAGAGCAGGGCGAGATCGTTGTGGCCCGCGCCGGAGAGGACGAGCTTGTTGTGTAACGCCGGCGGGGCGTGGTGCGGGCGACGGCGGCGCGACAATGCGATTGCCGCCACAGAGCCGCACATACCGTGTACCTGAGGGGTGATTGAGTGGCGAAGAACGTTTTCCGCGCTCAGGAAGTACGCTACATAGATGGGAAGGTCCGAATCGAGGGACCCGAAGGCCCGGAACTTGTCCAGGACCTCGAGGAGGTCGAAGAGGCTCAGGAGTACACGGGCCCGACCGCCGACGACCTTCGCCGGGAGGCGGAGGAGTTCCGGGAGCGCTGGGAACAAGAGAAGCAGCGCATGATCGACGAGGCGAAGGCCGAGGCGGACCGTATTGTGAAGCAGGCCGAGGAACGCGCCTTCGAAGAGGTTCGTCGGAAGAACGAAGAGGCACAGCAGACCAAGCAGGAGGCCGACGACGAGGCGACACGCATTGTCGAAGAGGCCGAAGCGAAGGCGGAGAGCATTGTCGAGGAAGCGCAGGGGAAGGCCGACGCCATTGAGCGGGAGGCGCGAGAGCGCGGCGAGCAGGACGGTCGTGAGCAGGGATTTGCGACCGGCAAGGCTGAGGCGGAGCGCCTGGTCAATCGGCTGCACGCCATTATCGACAAGGCAATAGATCGACGGAACGAGATCATTGAGGAGTCCGAAGGGCAGATCATTCAGCTCGTTCTCCAGATCGCGAAGAAGGTGGTCAAAGTGATCTCGGAGAACCAGCGCAACGTGGTGATCAACAACGTCGTGCAGGCGCTGCGGACGCTGAAGTCCAAGGCGGATGTCACCATTCGGGTCAACTTCGAGGATCTCAAGATGACGACGGAGCACACGGAGCAGATAATTGAAATGGTCGAGCGCGTCGGGAACGTGACCGTCGCCGAGGATTCCACCGTGGATCCGGGAGGCGCGGTCATTGAGACCGACTTCGGCCACATTGATGCCCGGATCTCCTCGCAACTGCGGGAGATCGAGGACCGGATCATTGAGCTGTCGCCGATCCGGTCCAGGCCGCGCGGGAAGGAGTAACCGCGGCGACGCGGCGGGCGCTCCGCCGGCGGGCAACCGCGGCGGAGCGGCGTCCGGCCGCGCGTTCGGGGCGGTCCTCGCAGGGCGCAGCGTTTCGCTAGGACGTTCGCGTGGGCTCGCGGGGGCAGCAGCCGGGTGCGGCCGAACGGGAAGGGAGGGTCCCGTTGGGAGTTTTTGACAAGTACACCGCAGTTCTCGAACGAACCGATACCATCACGCAGATCGGGCACGTGCGCCGCGTCCAGGGCCTTCTGATTGAGGCCACCGGCCCCCAGGCCTTCGTGGGCGAACAGTGCCGCATCGTCATACCCCGGCAGAACCGCTCGATCCGGGCGGAGGTCGTCGGCGCCACCGGTTCCGAACTCAGGCTCATGCCGTACGGCGAGGTCGACGGTATTGAGGTCGGCGCGCCCGTCATCGGCTCAGGGGAGTACTTGAGCGTCCCCGTCTCCGACAAGCTTCTGGGGCGGGTGCTGGACGCGCGGGGGCGGCCGATGGACGGCAAGGGGGACGTAGGCTCGGCGGAAATCTACTCCATCTATAATCAGCCGCCCGATGTCCTGGAGCGGGCACCGATCCGGACGCAGCTCGTCACCGGCATTCGTGCGGTCGACGCGCTGCTACCGGTTGGGAAGGGCCAGCGTCTCGGCGTCTTCTCCGGAAGCGGCATCGGTAAGTCAACGCTGATCGGCATGGTCGCCCGCAACACCGAAGCCGACGTGAATGTGATTGCCCTCATTGGTGAGCGCTCCCGAGAGGTGCGCGAGTTCATTGAGCACGATCTGGGAACGGAGGGGCTCAAGCGCTCGATCGTCGTCGTTTCCACGTCGAACACTCCGCCTCTGGCTCGTTTGCGCGGTGCCTACGTTGCGACTGCTATTGCGGAGTACTTCCGCGATCAGGGCAAGGACGTCATGCTCCTCTTCGACTCGGTGACGCGCTTCGCCCGGGCTCAGCGCGAGATCGGCCTTGCCGCCGGGGAGCCGCCGGCCACGCGGGGCTACCCCCCTTCGGTCTTCTCGACTCTGCCGAAGCTTCTCGAACGATGCGGCACCGCCGAGCAGGGGAGCATAACCGGTTTCTACACGATCCTGGTGGAAGGTGATGATCTCGACGAGCCGATCTCCGACACGGTACGGGGTATCCTGGACGGCCACTTGGTGTTGAGCCGGCGCCTCGCCCAGCGCTCCCACTATCCCGCGGTCGACGTTCTTGCCTCCATTTCGCGCCTGGCCCCCAAGGTATCAAACCCGGACATGCGCCGCGCCGGAACCATAGTGCGGCGTCACCTGGCGACGTACACCGAAAGCGAGGACTTGATCAACGTCGGCGCCTACGTCCGCGGTACGAACGCCGAAATCGACGCCGCAATCGACAAGATGCCTGCAATCAACTCCTTCCTGCAGCAGGAGATCGATGAAAAGGTCTCCTTCGGCGAGACCATTGGCCGTCTCTACGATCTGGCGGAGATCGATCCCGCCGAGCCCAATCCCGGCGTCGCCGATGCCGTCCGCACCGACGCCGACACCGACGCCGGGGCGG
>CAZUVX010000001.1:35031-59772 GCA_964623865.1 uncultured Spirochaetaceae bacterium
CCGACACCGACGCCGGGGCGGACGCAGGGCGCGGGGATGTCGGATGAGACGCTTCCACTTCAACCTGCAGCGGATCCTTGCTCTCCGCAAGCACGAGGAGTACGAGGTGGAAATGCGTCTTGCCGGGATCACCTCGGAGTGTCTGGCTCTGGAGAATCAGATAGCCGAGGCGCGTAACCGGATGGCCGGTACGTACGGGGCGGGTAGCATCCGCGCCGGCCGCGTGGACCTCGCCCAGGGGTACGCCATGGGTGCCTATCACGCATACCTTGACCGGCGGATCCGGACTCTCACCCGGGAGCTCGAGGAGAAGGAACGGCAACGCGCAGAGATCGCCGAGGAGTATCGAGAGGCCTACAAGAAGCGCAGAGTTCTGGACAACCTCAGAGATCGTCGGGAGGGGGAGTACTACACAGAGGCGCGCCGACACGAAGCGGGCGTGCTGGATGAGATTGGTGCGACGAACTATCACGTCCGTCGAGAAGAGGAGGGAGAGTAATGCCTGACTATCGCAGAGTCGGGGGCGGACCTCGGGTATTCCTGTACTTGCTGCTCCTCCTTGCGCTGATTGCCGGGGGCATTGTGTGGTTCGACTATCTCGACCTCATTAACGCGCGAAATCTCATCAACCCGGTTCTGGAGTTCGTGGGATTGCGGCCGGATACGCCGGAAACAACCGAGGGAGTCGACGGTGCCGCATTGCTGGATGATGCTCGCCTGGCCAAGCGTCGGGAGGCGCTGGATCAGCAGATGGCCGAAATTCAAGCGGCCCGAGAGGACCTTGCGGAAGAGCGTGACGACCTCGACCGGCGGGAGCAGGAGATCGACGCTCGGGAGGAAGAACTCACCGAGCGGGAGAATTCGTTTAATCAGCGGGTCCGGCAGTTCGAGAATAAAAGAGCAGCTATTGAGCAGAACGTGCGTGACCTGACGTCAATGGAGCCGGACGCAGCGGTCGGAATCCTCGAGGGATACGACGACCAGTTGCTGATCGACACCCTGCGGGTCACGGAGGCGCTTGCTCAAGAGGCGGGCGAGGTCTCCCTGGTATCGGTGTGGCTCGCTCGTCTGCCCGCGGATCGCGTTGCGGATATTCAGCGCAAGATGACCGTGAAGCCGCGGGAGGAGTAGCTGTATGGAGGCCGGACTGCATGGTGCAGGCACATTCAGCACTTCCCTTTCTCAACCTCACCGCCCAGGAAGGGTCACCTTCGACGCCGCATAACATTGGACCGCCGTCGGGCCTCGACGGCGGCCACTTCCAGAGCCTTCTGGATCAGAGCTATCCGCCCACGTCCGGCGGTCTGGGAAGCGCCTCTTCCGCAATCTATCATGTTGCCGATGTTGACGGCGCCGCCGCGTATCTGCGATCCAACGCAGATGGGGGCGGAATCCCGACAACCCGGCGGGGCACATCCGGGACGGACCGCCTCGACGACGCATACCGCACGGATCTCATGGAGGACGCAGCTCGGGCGGAACGCGCCCGTGAGGAAGAGCGGGGCCGTTCCGACGCCGCTCGCCTCGAAGAGGCGCGTGCAGAGCAGAACCGTCTTGACCAGGCCCGCGCCGAGGAGGCGCGACTCGACCAAGCCCGCGCCGACGAGGAGGCGCGCGCGAGCGCGGCCGAGGCAGATGCCCGGCACCGGCAGGATGAAGCCGACCGGAGCGCCCGAGCCGCCGCCGACGGCGCCGACGAGGCGCGAAGAGTTGAGGCGGAGAAGGCCGACGCCGATCGGGCGGAGGCGGATGACGGCGGAACCAACGACGCAGAGGCGATTACCCGGGGCGACGGTAGCGAAGACGAGGGAGCCGCTCGGAGCAGCGACGAGAAGGAGGGCTCCGCCGGTGAGGAGTCCGCGGAGGCGAACCGTGACGAGGCCGGCAAAGAGGCCGGCAAGGACGCCGGTGAGGACGCCGGTGAGGACGCCCGTGAGGACGCCGGCGCCGCCGGGAAGGGCGACGAAGGAACCGGCCGAACCGGCGCCGCCGAAGACGGCGATGTCGCCCCTCGAGAGGGGGACAAAGGGGCCGCAGGTGCCCGTCGCACGGGTCGTAGCGGCGAAGAGGCCGCAGATGCGGCGTCAGGTTCCGAGGGCGGCAAGAGCGCACCGGCGGATGCCGCCGGCGAAGCAGAGGCGGCCGAGGAGGCGAAGGAAGCGCGTGCGGCCGACGCAGATGATGCGGAATCGAAGAACTCCAAGGCCGCGAAGGAAACGACCACACAGGACGGTGACGACGAGGACTCGCAGGCGCGGGCGACCGACGACGCCGCCGGGGTCCGCGACGCAGAGGAAGGCCAAGTTGCCGCGCAGCAGCAAGCTCAGGCGAACGCCGGCGGCAAGGAGCATGCTCGTACATCGGGGAGCGCCGACGGCGGTGTCGACGGTGTCGACGGTGGCGACGGCGGCGCAGGCAAGAGCCGTGCCGCCGGCAGGGCCGGCCGATCCGGCGGGGAAGGCGGCGGCAACGGTGGTGAAGGCGGTGACGACGGAGACGGCGCAGACCGGGCCCGGGCGGCGGGACGGCGGAATGCCCGCGGACGCCGAGGGGACGAGGCGCAGTCGGAGACCGGAACGCGGAACGCCTCGCGCTCTTCGCAGGGTACGGCAAGTTCGGAAGGCGAAGGGCCGACGCAAAGTCGCACGGGAAGCGACTCCTTCGCCCAGCGACTTGCAGGACAGAGTGACGATAACGGAGCCATGGCGAACGGCCGTACCGGCGGGGGCAACGTCAGGACCATAAACCGCACCTTTGACGGGAACCTCGACAACCTCGCCCGGAACCTGCGGGAGGGTGCGCAGCCGGAGATCGTTCGGCAGGCGCGCTTCATCTTCCGGAACGAGAACTCCGGTGAAATCCGCCTCGTCCTGAAGCCGGAGAACCTCGGGGAGGTGCGCATTCAGCTGCACTTGCAGGACAACCGTATAGCCGGTCGAATAATTGTCGAGAATTCAAACGTACGGGATGCCTTCGAGCAGAACATGCAGGATCTGCAGCGGGCGTTCCGGGAGTACGGCATGGAAACCGGGGATCTCGAAGTTGCCGTCGGGCAGCACCACGAGTCCGCCGGAGGTAAAAGGAACGACGCCGCGAGGAAGGGCTCCCGCATGGCGAGCCTCCTGGAGCAGAGCGTGCCGATGCTTGAAGAGATCGAACAGGAGCGTGGAGTCGTCAATCTCTACGCATGAGGAGTACAGAATGGATCTGCAGAACACGATGAACGCGCAGGAGATGGCGCGCCTGGAAGCGCAGGTCGACGCCTTCAACAAGAGCATTGGTAGCGAGCGGCAGGTCCAGCAGGACCTCGGTCGCGACCAGTTCCTGAAGCTTCTTATGGCGCAGCTTCAGAATCAGGATCCCACCTCGCCCATGGAGGACAAGCAGTTCATTGCGCAAATGGCCGAGTTCTCCGCGCTCGAGCAGATGACCAATCTCTCAACTGAGTTCACGCGTGTTGCGGGTCTGGTCTCAAGCGGTCAGGCCGTCTCGCTCCTCGGCCGGGAGGTGGCCGTCGCCGACGGTGAGAGCGTCATCGAGGGGGTGGTCGAGGCGGTTCAGAGCGGCGACAACCCGCAGGTGCAGGTGAACGGCACCTTCTACGACTACGGCGCGGTACAGACAATCAAGGGGGCAACGGAATGATGCGATCACTGTATTCTGGAGTTTCCGGACTTCAGAATCATCAGACCCGGATGGACGTCATCGGTAACAACATCTCGAACGTGAATACCACGGGATTCAAGAAGAATCGTGTGAACTTCCAGGACCTCATCTACCAGAACCGTCAGGGGGCGGCGCGACCCCGCGAAGAGGTGGGGGGCGTGAACCCGCAACAGGTCGGTCTTGGTATGCAGGTTGCCTCCGTCGACACGATCCACACGCAGGGCTCGCTTCAGTCAACCGGCGTGAAGAGCGACCTGGCAATTCAGGGCAGCGGCTTCTTCGTCATGAGCGACGGCGATCAGCAGCTCTACACCAGAGACGGGACCTTCGGGATCGACGAGCAGGGCGTTCTGGTGAACCCGGCCAACGGCATGCGGGTGCAGGGCTGGCAGGCGGACTTCGTCGACGGTCAGACGGTGATCGACACCTCGGCGAGTCCCGGAAACCTCACCATCCCGATCGGCGGGAAGGACCCCGCCGAGGGGACCACGCAGGTCTTCCTGGCGAGCAACCTGAACAAGAACACTCCCGTCATCCCCGAAGACGCCACGGAGGCGGAGGTCCGAGACGGGACCTGGAGAGTCGAGTATGACATCTACGACTCTTTCGGTAACTCCCACACCATGAGGATTGACTTCACCCGCGTGGAGGATGCTCCGAATCAGTGGCAGGCGGCCGTAGACATCGATCCAGAGGCGGATGAGGATGTAGCCCAGGCGGTTTCGGTTGCCGGCACGGATTCCGCGGACGACCAGACATTTCTGGTGAACTTCAACAATGATGGAACCCTGCAGTCCGTGGAGAACGCCGCAGGCGGTGTGGTTGACACCGGGGATCTCTCCGTAGACGTTACCTTCCAGGTTCCCGAGGGGGCGGTCGAGGTCGATCCGGAGACCGGGCTTCCCGGTGGACCGCAGACTCAGACCTTCACCCTCAACATGGGCGAGCAGGGCGCCTTCGTCGATTCCATGACGCAGTACGCTTCCCAGAGCTCGACGAAGGTTTTCGAGCAGAACGGCTATCCCATGGGATATCTCGAGGAGTACCGTATAGATCAGTCGGGTGTCATTACCGGCGTGTACTCGAACGGGACCAATCGGGCTCTCGGGCAGGTTGCCCTGGCCTCCTTTATCAACCCTGGTGGCCTTGAGAAATCGGGTGAGAACAATTACATTGAGACGATTAATTCGGGGATAGCGGATATTGCGCCGTCGGGAGTTGCCGGCAAAGGCAAGATTATTGCGGGAAGCCTGGAGATGAGTAACGTCGACCTGGCCGAGCAGTTCACCGACATGATTGTTACCCAGCGCGGTTTCCAGGCAAACTCTCGAAGCATAACGACGTCCGATCAGATGCTGCAGGAGCTTCTGACGCTCAAGCGATAGGGCGTCGGCAACCGACATAGATGATCAAGGTAACCCGGCTGGACGGCAAAGAGTACTACGTCAATCCCCACCAGATTGAGTACATAGAAACGAACCCCGATACGACGCTCATCATGTTGTCCGGTAAGCGCCTGGTAGTCCAAGAGGACTACCAGGTCATTTATGATCGCATTGTCGAGTACCGGGCGCAAATTGGTGCGTTCAAGAACGAGGAGTAGCAATCCATGGATCTGGGGACGATAATCGGCGTAATAGCCGGCGCGGTGATGATCGTCATGACCATCATCACCTCGGGCGGCAGCCTTGGACTCTACCTCAACCTTCCGTCCGCCCTCATGGTGATAGCGGGCTCCTTTGGGGCCATGCTCGTCGCCAATCCGATGAGCCGAATGCTCGGCATCATGCGGTACGTGCGGCAGGTCCTGAATACGCCGGACTGGCAGGAGGAGCGCATTATCAACGATCTCGTCGGCTTCTCCGACCGGGCGCGTCGGGAGGGGCTTCTGGCCCTGGAAGACAACCTCGATCAGGTGGAAGACGAGTTCATGCGCAAGGGAATCCAGCTGGTCGTCGACGGCACCGATCCGGACATCATCAAGAACATCCTCTATGCCGATCTCAACCAGATCCAGGCGCGTCACGAGGTGGGTATCAAGCTCTTCGATGACTGGGGCAAGATTGCCCCGGCTTTCGGCATGATCGGTACTCTGTTGGGACTGATTGCCATGCTTGCAAACCTCGAGGATCAGAGCGCCATAGGCGCCGGTATGGCTCTGGCGCTCATTACCACGATGTACGGGGCCATTCTTGCCAACCTGATACTGATACCGGTGCGGAGTAAGCTCGAAGATAGAGACAAGGAAGAGACGCGAACCAAGGAGATTGTGATCGAGGGAATCCTTTCCATTCAGTCCGGAGACAACCCGCGGATCCTCCTGGAGAAGCTGGTGTCCTACCTGCCGCCGGCGCAGCGGGAGGTCATTCGTCAGGAGTCCGGACGGGAGTAGCATATGCCGGCCGGACCAAAGCGCGAAAAGAAGTGTCCCCGTGAAGGAGCGGCAGACTGGCTGCTTACATACGGCGACATGACCACGCTCCTCCTGACCTTCTTCGTCCTCATGTTCACCACGGCGGAGGTGGATGGATACCAGTTACGCCTGATTCTTGCCGCATTTCCCGGTTTGGGCAGTCTCGAAGGGGGCAATACCCTCGAAGAGGGGCGCCTCGCGGAGCTCGGAAACACCGTCATGTCGCTGCCCTCGCTGGAGCAGGGGCGGGCGCTTTCGGAGGCGCGGCGCAACGCCGTAAGCATTTTCGAGCCGGAGATCAGAACCGAGAGGGTCCGCGTGAAACAGGACGAACGGGGTCTGGTGATATCCCTTGCTTCGGACGCCTTTTTCGAGTCGGCAAGCGCGGAGCTCAACATTGAGGCTTCGCGAGAGGTGTTCATAAAGCTCTCGGAGCTTCTGGGGTCGGACGCCGTCGAGGATCGCAAGTTCCGCATTGAGGGTCACACCGACGATGTTCCGGTGGCGCAAGGTGGGCCCTGGGAGTCCAACTGGGAGCTCTCGGTGGCCCGCTCATTGAGCACCCTTCGCCTCTTGCGCGATTACGGTGTGCCGGAGGAGCGCTTTCAAGTGATGGGCCTGGCCGACACGGTGCCGCTCTTCAGCAACGACACCCCGGAGGGGCGGGCGTACAACCGTCGGGTGGACGTTATCATCCTGAGCGAAGGGAACCTGTAGCGGCATCCCCGGCGGGATGTTGCCGTTCAGCCCGTTCTTGGCTCCGGTGGGACGTGTTTCGGGCCGATCATAGAGGTAAGGAGCTGGTCACATGTCTGATGATCAACTGTTCGATACGGAAGAGGAGGTTGCCTCCGACGAGGGGTCGGGGGGGAGGAGGGTCGGCTTCCTCCCGGGCATCCTTATCCAGGTTCTCAAGTGGGCCGGCATCATTGTCGGCGCCATCATCTTTATTGTTACCGTCGTGATCATTACCCTGCAGTTTCTCAGTCCCGGCGGAACCTCCCAGACGGCGCCACCCGAAAGCGAACCGTACCAGGCGGCCCCGCCGGTTCTGAGCTGGTGGGATCAGGTCGGTGAGATTCGGGGATCCACGGCGGACGAGCCGCGGAAGACATTCATTGTGGAGCCTTTCGTCGGCTACGAGGAAGAGAATACCGCCATTCGCACGGAGCTCAACTCCCGGCGCATCGAGATTCGCGAGCAGATCGCCCTCTACTTCAGCTCGAAGACTTCAGATGACCTGGTTGGTGTCGAAGGGAGGCAGCGTGCCAAGGACGAGCTCACGACGCGGATAAACGAGATGATGAGCCGCGGCAAGATCGACGACGTCGCCTTCGGCCGCTATGAAATCATCGACTTCTAGCGCAGGTGCAAGGACTTACCTTGCATTTTTCTCGTTGGTGTGCGAAAATTCTCTGTGCGGAGGGGAATATTGACTCATGACTGAGGTCCTGTCTCAGGATGAGATTGATCAGCTGTTGACTGCGATCTCTTCGGGAGACGTTGAGCCCGAGGAGACGCAACAGCCTGCCGATCAACGCAAGATCAAGATATACGACTTCAAGCGCCCGGATAAGTTCTCCAAGGAGCAGATCCGGACCGTCTCAATTATGCACGAGACCTTTGCGCGCCTGACGACTACGTCGCTGAGCGCGAACCTGCGAAGTCTTGTACAGGTCCACGTTGCGTCGGTTGATCAGCTCACCTACGAGGAGTTCATTCGCTCCATACCCAACCCTACGACTCTCGCGGTGATCAATATGGACCCACTGAAGGGGTCGGCAATCCTGGAGATCGATCCGGCGATCACGTTCTCGATTATTGATCGCCTCTTCGGAGGGCAGGGGGAAGGCACCAAGGTCACCCGGGACCTCACCGATATCGAGCAGTCGGTCATGGAGGGGATCATCGTCCGGGTTCTCGGCAACATGCGAGAGGCGTGGAGCCAGGTCATCGACCTCCGTCCCCGACTCGGTCAGATCGAGACCAACCCGCAGTTCGCGCAGATTGTGCCTCCCACGGAGATGGTGGTGCTGGTAACCCTGGAGACGAAGGTGGGCGACGTGGAAGGCATGATGAACTTCTGCATACCCTACCTGACCATTGAGCCGATCATCTCCAAGCTGTCGGCGCAGTACTGGTACTCCACGGTGCGCCGTGGTGCCACGACGGAGAATCTGAACATCCTGCGGGATCGGTTGTCCACGATAGCTGTAACCATGGTGGCGGAAATCGGCGCTATGGACCTTACGGTTCGCGATGTTCTCTCCCTGCGGGCGGGAGACGTCATTCGGCTTCAGGATACCCGCACCACGGATCCCATGGTGCTGAAAATCGGTAATCGTCGGAAGTTTCTGTGTAAGCCCGGTCAGATCGGGAACAAGCTGGCGGTTCAGATCATCAAGAAACTGGAAGAGATCGAAGAGGAAGACTTCGAAGAGCTTACCGCTGAAGAAGGAGAGTAATCATGAGTGACGGCTCCTTGTCACAAGATGAAATAGATGCTCTGTTGCAAGGCTCCGGCGGCATGGATTTCGGAGGCGGCGGTGAGCAGCCGTCGGGCGGAAGGGGAGCCGTGACGTCCGACGACGTTGAGCAGTTTCGCCGGGTGATTGCGGAGACAGTTGAAACGCAGCAGTCGAATCTGTCCATGCTTCTCGGCTCGGACGTGACAATCGACGGCCCCCAAGCGGAGCTCGGGAGCGCCGCCGACGTGCAGTCTCGCTTCTCGGGGGAAGTCGTCGTACTGAACCTCGACTTCTCGGAAGGCGTCACGGGCACGCACGCCTACGTCCTCAATGCCGAGGACGCCGGCAATCTGGCCGGTGCGGTCATGGGCCAGGAAGAGGTGGAGCTGGATGACGCGGCGCTGAACGCCCTGCAGGAGGCCTTCTCACAGGTCTCCGGAACCATGGTCACCACCCTGGGCGAGAAGGCCCAGACGAGCATCATGACCGCCCCGCCGGGGGGGCAAACCACGGACGCCGGCTCGATCGATATGCCCGGGGACAACATGGCGCTCCTGACATACCGCATCAGTGTTGCCAATAGCGCCCCCATGGACGTCGTCGAAGTCTTCGACGGGAGCATTGTGAGCACAGTCGTCGGAGGAGGTGCTCAACAGCAGCCGGCGGCGCCGCAGGGAGCGGGTCAGGGCGGCGGTGGTCAGGACCCCTTTGCCGGCTTCGGCGGCGGCCAGCAGCAAGGCGGCGCCGCCGGGCAATGGGGTGGCCAGGCGGACATAACGGGCCAGGCCGGACAGGGTCAGGGACCCGGGGTCCAGCCGGTTCAATTTCCGGCATTTCAGTCCCAGAGCGTCCAGGGGGAGCAGGGCAATATCAGCCTTCTCATGGACGTCTACATGGAGATGACCGTTGAGCTCGGTCGAACGAGAAAGCTGATCAAAGAGATCCTCGGCATGGGCGAAGGTACCATCATCGAGCTGGACAAGCTCGCGGGTGAGCCGGTGGATATCCTGGTGAACCATAAGCTGATCGCCAAGGGTGAGGTTGTCGTAATTGATGAGAACTTCGGGGTACGCGTCACCGAGATTGTGTCGCCGATGGAGCGCGTCAGCAACATGACCTAGGACCGAATGATGTAGAAGTACGCTCCTCACGCAGGAACCTGCAGATCCTTCGTGAGGAATGAAATGGGAGGGGAACAATCAAGCGTCTATTCCTTGCAGCCCTCGTAGTGGGGGTGTTGTCCGTTTCAGTACAAGCTCAGGATGACTCTGCGTCGGCCCGATCCCGAGGTGTCGATAACGCCGCCGCTTCGGAGTCGGCGACGGCGGAAGGCGCAACCGCCCCTGAAGGGGACGCCGCCGGAACCGGCGCCGAGTCGGAGGGTGCGTCGCCCGAAGAAGCAGACGCCACCGACGAGACGCAGTTGACCTTCGACGAGGAGGCGCCGGCCGGGGCGGAGGCCGAGAACCTTCGCAGCTTCACGACCTGGGACTTCGTGAGAATGGTCCTCGTTCTGGCGGCCGTGATCGGCGCGATTTACGGGGTCTTCTGGCTCTTGAAGCGGGGCTCTCGCGGTCGCCTGCAGAATTCGCAGATGATCCGGGTGCTCGGGAGCCATGCATTGCCCGGGAACAAGGGACTCCACATCGTCGAAATCGGAACGCAGATCTTCCTCGTGGGAACAGGGGACGATTCGGTTCGGCTTATTGCCGAGATTACCGATCAGGAGTCCGTCGACGAGGTGCGTCTGGCGGCGTCGCAGCAGGAGGCGGCGCGACCGAAGTCCTTCGGGGAGGCGCTGTCCGGGTTCTTCAACGGCGGCACCAATGGCGCGGGGATGAACGGTTCCACCGCCCTCGGGGCGACGGGCTCCTCGCCGGGTGTCTCCAATGCGGGGCCCCTCGATTTTCTGCATAAGCAACGGGAGCGACTGAGGAACTTGAAGTAGCCGCTCGATCTTCGGCAGACGCCGTCATCTACTGGGAGGGGGGATGATCAAGAAGCTGGTCGTGTTCGCTGTGCTGCTCCTTGTGGCATTCGGCGCCGTTGCGCCGGTAGCAGCCCAGGAGGCGCAGGGCGATGAAGCACTGCAAATACCATTCGTGGATCTCTCTATACGCGAGCCCGATAACAACCAGGAGGTAGCGCTTTCGCTCCAGCTCCTGATTGTTCTCACGATCCTGACGCTCGCTCCGTCGATCATCATTCTCATGACCTCCTTCCTCCGGATCGCCATTGTCTTCGACTTCGTCCGGCGTGCCCTCTCTCTGCAGCAGGTGCCGCCGACGCAGGTGCTCATGGGAATCGCGTTGTTCATGACGCTCTTCATCATGTGGCCCACGATTTCCGAGGTCTACGAGGACGCCTTCCTCCCCTTCTCCGAGGGGGAAATCGGATTCGAGGAGGCGTACCGGGAGTTCGAGGGACCCATGCGCCTGTTCATGTATCGGCAGATGAGGGCGGACGCTTCCAGTGTGAGACTCTTCATGCGCATGGGGGGTCTGCCCAAGCCGAATAACCTTTCGGATGTCCCGACGCGGGTGCTCATACCGGCGTACATCCTTCACGAGCTCACGGTAGCGTTCAAGATCGGAATACTCCTATTCATCCCCTTCATCATCATCGACATGGTGGTGGCTTCCACCCTCATGTCGATGGGCATGATCATGCTGCCGCCGATCATGATCTCTCTTCCGTTCAAGTTGATCCTCTTCGTCCTGGTCGACGGTTGGGGGATGCTCACGCAGCAGCTCGTCGAGAGTTTCGGAGGCTTCTGATGGATGTCGGATTTGCGATATATCTCATCCGCACCGGGGTGTTGCAGATTCTGCTCCTGGCCGCCCCCGTTCTCGGCATCGGGATGGGCGTCGGCCTCATTGTCGCGATCTTTCAGGCGACGACGTCGATTCAGGACCAGACGTTGAGCTTCATTCCCAAGATTGCAGCGATCCTGGGGGCACTGATCCTCTTCGGACCATGGATGATTCAGACCATTGTCCAGTACACGCGCACCATCATGGAACAGATTCCGGCGATGGCGGGGTAGGGTAGCAGAGAGTGACTGATTTCGGGGTATTCGTCGAGCAATCACAACTGTTCTTTCTCATCTTTGCGCGTATCTTCGCATTGCTCGCGGTGGCTCCGCTCATGAACTCCGGCTCGATCCCGAACCTTGCCCGGGTGAGCCTTGCACTCCTGGTCTCCTTCCTGGTCTTTCCGGGGGTACTGAATGGGGGGTATCCGATTCCTCAGCAGGGGCTTCAGTACCTTCTGCTGCTCCTCGGCGAGACTCTCATCGGCATCATTACCGGGTTCTTTCTGGTTCTTGTCTTTGCGATCTTTCAGCTGGCCGGCGAGATCTTCTCCCTGCAGATGGGTTTCGGCGCATCGCAGGTCTTTGATCCCCTCTCGCAGATTCAGATTCCGCTCGTCGGTCAGTTTCTCAACATCATTGCCATGGTGATCTTCGTAACCGTATCGGGGTTTCAGCAGCTCTTCATGATCGGCGTTTCGCGATCGTTCGAAGCGATGCGGGCCGTAGACCTGGTGCTCATCCGCGAGGACATTGCCTGGTCCGTTCTGACCCGACTGAGCCGACTCTTCGAGCACGCCATGGTCATTGCGTTTCCGATTCTGGGAACGCTCTTTCTCATCTACGTAGCAATGGGCCTTCTTGGGAAGGCGGCGCCGCAGATGAACCTGCTGATCCTCGGCTTTCCCATCTCGATCTTCGTCGCTTTCCTGATACTCTTCCTGGCCATGCCCATCATGGCGGAAGCCTTCGACCGTCTCATACAGGAGGGTTTCGAGGTGATCCTGCGGTTCTACCGCGCCGCAGAGGAGGCGTCGGGATGATGCGCCTCCCGTGGCCGGTGTCACCGCTTTTGATGCGCAGTGGTTCCATGAGTTCCGGGGGCGCCGCCGTTGTCCCGGAGCCGACGGGCACGGTGGATGTCCCCTCGCTTCGGCGAGGACGCCGCGGGGCCGGATTCTGCAGATCTGGCGCGGCGGGCGAGAGCTTCCTGCGAGACCTGGAGCGGATGCACCTCCAGTGGTTCGCGGCGGAGGACGAGGGTCGTACCGAGGAACCCACCGAGCACAAGATCCGGAAGGCGCGAGAAGAGGGGAAGGTCGCAAAGTCACAGGACGTCACATCGGCGCTTCTTCTCCTGGTGACCATTGTGACCATCGCCCTCATTTCGGGATTCCTCATGAACAACCTCCTGGCCATGGTGGGGTACTTCTACTCAAACTCGACGGAGATCGATATCACGAGACCCAACAACGTGGTTCCCGTCTTCTACGGGTACTTCATTCGGGTCATGATGCCGATTGCCGCGGTCGCTCTGGTGGCCGCCGTCATGGGAAACCTTATTCAGGTGGGGCCGCTCTTCACCGTGAAGACGATCACTCCCGACTTCAATCGCATCACTCCAAAGGTCGGCAAGTTCATTCAGCGCTCCTTCCTGTCGACGGAGGCGCTGTACAACTGGTTCAAGAACCTCGGCAAGGTGATTATTCTCAGCGCTCTTGCCTTCTTCAACATTCAGATAAACATCGAGAAGCTCACGAACCTGCTGCGGGTGCCCTTTCTGCAGGCTTTCGGCGAAGTCGCGCGGATCGCCTTCGTGTTGCTGGTAGAAGCGGCGATCGTGCTGCTGATTCTCTCGATCTTCGACTATCTCTTCCAGCGGCACCTCCATCGAGAGTCCCTCAAGATGACCCGTCAGGAGGTCAAGGAAGAGCGAAAGACGTACGAAGGCGATCCCCTGGTGAAGAGCCGGATGAAGCAGCGGATGCAGGAGCTCCTGTCGAGAAACATGGTGCAGAACGTTCCGGAAGCGGACGTCGTTGTTACCAACCCGACGCACTACGCCGTCGCCCTCCAGTATCGTCGCGACCTCATGTCGGCACCCACGGTCATTGCGAAGGGACAGGACCAGATTGCCTTCCGCATTCGGGAAGTCGCGGAGGAGCACGGTGTTCCCCTGGTGGAGAACAAACCGCTCGCTCGCGCTCTGCACGCGGAGGTGGAAATCGGCGACGTCATTCCGGAGAAGTTCTACGAGGCGGTGGTTGCGGTCCTGAAGCAGGTCTACCGCATGAGGGGGGTCCGTGCCGGATAAGGTGGTAGGTCATGGCTGACATTCAGACCATGCTGGGAAACGCGTTCGGCAAGCGGCCGACCGATCTCATGGTCGCGGTGGGTGTGATCGTCGTCGTCATGATGCTGATCATTCCGCTGCCCGCGGTCATGCTCGACACTCTCATGGCGCTCAACCTCGTGTTGAGCCTCCTGACCATCCTGATTGTCCTGTACATTCGGACCGCTCTGGAGTTCTCGGTATTCCCGACGCTCCTGTTGGTCCTCACCGTGTACGGGCTGTCGCTCAACGTCTCGTCTACGCGGTTGATCCTCTCCGAGGGCAGCGCCTTCGAAGGCCAGATCGTGCGCGCCTTCTCCGACTTCGTCGTCGGTGCCGGTGGGCTCGAGGGGCTGGTCATCGGAATCATCATCTTCGTGATCATTATTGCCGTCCAGTTCATCGTTATCACGAAGGGTGCGACTCGAGTCGCCGAGGTCGCTGCGCGGTTTACCCTCGACTCCCTCCCGGGCAAGCAGATGGCGATCGAGGCGGAGTACAACTCCGGCTCCATCTCCGAGGAAGAGGCGACGAAGCGCAAGATGGATCTGGAGCGGGAGGTCGACTTCTACGGCGCCATGGACGGTGCCTCGAAGTTCGTTCAGGGCAACGTCCGGGTGGGTGTACTCATTACCGTGGTCAACATTGTCGGCGGCATTGTGGTGGGCATGACCATTCACAACGAGACCTTCGACGTTGCCATCAACACCTACATCTCCCTGGCAATCGGAGACGGCTTGGTCACGCAGTTCCCGGCTCTCCTCATATCCACGGCCACCGGCCTGATTGTTACGCGGGCGATCTCGGACGGCACTTTCGGTGAGGACCTCACGTCGCAGTTCACCAGACAGACCCGGATCTACTGGATAGCGGCGTTCTTCCTGCTGACACTGTCCCTGCTGCCGGGATTTCCGTGGTACGTGCTCATTCCTCTCGGCCTCATGTCTGCGGGTCTCGCCTTCACGCTGAGTAGAAGGCAGGCGCGGGCGGAACAGCAGGAGCAGGCCAAGTCGGCGCAGAGCCAGGAGCAGGAGCGTCCCGTGGACATCTCCCCGGTGGCACCGTTGGATCCTCTCTCTCTCGAGCTGGGGTACGGCCTCGTGCCCCTGGTGGACAAGGAGAAGGGCGCCGAGCTGCTGGACCGGGTCACCCGGATCCGGCGAGAGGCCGCTCTGGAGCTCGGCCTGGTGGTTCCGCGGATCCGCATTATCGACAACATGCGCCTGGAGCCGTCGGCATACGCCTTCAAGATTCGCGGCGTCGAGGTCGGAAGCGGCACCATAAAGATGGGCCAGTACCTCTGCATCAACCCGGGAGGGGAGCGGGACGACATCCCCGGAGAGCGCACCACCGATCCCGCCTTCGGGCTTCCGGCGCTCTGGATAACCGAAGAGTACCGTGATCGCGCCGAACGAGCCGGGTATACCGTCGTCGACCCGCCGTCGATCATCGCTACCCACCTTACGGAGATCATCAAGAAGTACGCCGCGGACATTCTGGGCCGCCAGGAAGTGAAGGCCATGCTGGACACCCTGAAGAAGGACTACCCTGCGGTGGTCGATGACGTTCAGAACGTGCTCTCCGTCGGAGAAGTGCAGAAGGTTCTCCAGGGACTTCTTCGTGAGCAGGTATCCATTCGAAACATGGTCCAAATCTTGGAAACCCTTGCCGACTATGGTAGCGTCACAAAGGATGTCGGCTTCCTGGTGGAGAAGGCGCGGCAGGCGCTCCGTCGCCAGATTTCCCTGCAGCATGGCGATGATGAGAGGACGCTCCGCGTCCTCACGATTGATCCGAAGCTGGAGCAACGGATCGTCGAGTCCCGACTGGAGACCGCGGGTGGCGTCGTTCCGGCACTCCCCCCTGAGGTCCAGCGGGAGTGGATCAACGCAGTGTCCAACAGCATCCACCAGGCGCGCGAGCAGGGGATCTACCCCGTTCTGCTCTGCTCCGAGGCGGCGCGGCCGCTCGTGAAGCAGAGTACCCTTCGCGACCTTCCCGACCTCGTTGTCTTGTCGGTCCCGGAAATCATCTCGGAGATGAACGTTGAGTCCATTGGTGAGATCAGAATCAACCAGCAAGGATAGGAATGCATGGAGTACTTTGTAGAGCAGGCATCGACACATCATGAGGCGGAGCGGAAGGTGCGTGCAAAGTACGGCGAGCGCGCACGAATCATGCACCATAAGAGCATACGGATGGGCGGGTTTCTCGGCATGTTCTCCCGCGAAGGCGTGGAGGTTACGGGATACTTCGCGAATGAGCCGGTTCGGCGGGACCCTCCGCAGCGTCCCCAGGGCTTCGAGGAAGAGAAGAAGAAGATTCTCGGCTCGGTGAAGTCTGAGAAGAGCTTTGATCTTCTCCTGGAGGAGATGAAGTCCCTCAAGGAGCAGATCGGCACGCTTCAGATTCAGCCGCAGGAGAAGCAGCCGGACCATCCCACCATAGAGGCGGTTCGAGAGCTTCTTGAACGGAACGAGTTTACCTGGCAGTACGTGGATGCGACCCTCCGACGGATCCGGTCGGAGTTCTCCATGGAGGAGCTGGAGGACCTGGAAGCGGTGAAGTACCGCGTTGTCGACTGGATTGCGGAGTCCGTCAGCCTTCACCGACCGACGCGGCGACTCCGGCCGGAGGTGTTCATTCTGGTGGGACCGACCGGCGTGGGGAAGACGACGACAATCGCCAAGCTCGCGGCCATTCACGGTCTCGCCGAGAACGGCGACCGAAAGGACGTACGCATCATCACCATTGACAATTACCGGATTGGGGCCAAGGAGCAGATCGAGACCTACGGCAGCATCATGGATGTGCCCGTGAGCTGCGTGGAGTCTTTTCAGGAGATGAAGAAGCAGATCGCCCTGTACAACGGCGTCGACCTGGTCTTCGTCGACACGATCGGCAAGAGTCCCCGGGAGTTTTCCAAGCTCGGGGAGATGAACGAACTACTGCGCGGAATCGGTGCCAACGGCCACTTCCACCTGGCCGTAAGCGCGACCACGAAGACCTCCGATATGGATGAAATCCTGCGGCAATTCGAGCCCTTCGGGTACGAGTCGGTGGTGATAACGAAGGTGGACGAAACGAACCGGCTCGGGAACGTAATCAGTCTCCTCGCGGAGCGACGGAAGCCCGTCTCGTACATCACCGACGGACAGCGGGTGCCTCAAGACATCTCCCCGGCCACGGTGGAGCGGCTGCTTATGAGCCTTGAGGGCTTCCAGGTGGATCGTGAGCGGGTGGCGCAACAGTTTGATTCAGAGTAGGAACGGAGCAGGCGGATGGCAGATCAGGCTGAAACCCTTCGGGAAATGATGAAGCGGAAGGCGGACGGGTCGAACAGTAAGACGCGCATCATCGCGGTGGCAAGCGGGAAGGGCGGCGTCGGCAAGACCAATATTGCCACGAACATGGCTCTGGCCTTCGCTCAACTTGGCAAGCGCGTCGTGCTGATGGATGCCGACCTGGGGTTGGCGAATGTGAACGTGGTCCTGGGAATCATCCCCAAATACAACCTCTACCACGTCATCCGGAAACAGAAGTCGATGCGGGAGATCATTCTGGACACGAACTACGGGATCCAGATCGTCGCCGGAGCAAGCGGCTTTGCCAAGATCGCCAATCTGACCGAAGAGGAGCGCAGGAACTTCGTACAGGAGCTCTCGGAACTGGAGAGCGCCGATATCATCGTTATTGACACCAGCGCCGGTGTCTCGAATAACGTGCTCGCCTTCGTTGCGGCTGCGGACGAGGCGATCATCGTTACGACTCCTGAGCCGACGGCGATCACGGATGCCTATGGCATCATCAAGATCATCGCCACGGAGATCGACAACCTCAATCTCGGGTTGAAGCTCATTGTGAATCGCGTGAAGTCCGCTACGGAGGGCAAGCGCGTTGCCGAGCGCGTCATCAACATTGCCGGGCAGTTCCTCAATCTGAAGGTGGATTACCTCGGCTACGTCTACGAAGACCCCGGGGTACAACAGGCGGTGCTGAAGCAGAAGCCCTTCTCGGTCATCGATCCGAAGGGTAAGGCGTCGGCGTGCGTACACCATGTGGTGAGCCGACTCGAGAAGGTTGAGTATCGCGAAGGTGGAGGTCTTGCCAACTTCCTGAGGCGCCTTTTCGGCCGAACGGAAGCGACGGGGGGTGAGCGCGAAGGGGCGGGAACCGAGTGAGGAGGCCGGGGAGGCTCTGCTTGACGACGAATTATGGATTGGCATACCCTGATTTGATGGAGCAGTGGGCTCATGGAACGTAACCGGCGGTTTGTTGCCATCTTTGCGGGCGGTGCGTTTGCGCTGTCCGTGCTCTCCGGAGCCATTGCCGGGGTGTCCTTCGGTGCGCTGATTCTTCGGGCCGCGATCGGCGGCGTGGTCTTTGGCGGTCTGGCCCTTCTCATTCAATTCGTTTTTGATCGCTTTCTGCCGGAGATCTTCTCCGCCTCCGGGGCGCCGGGGGCGTCTCGCCGGGGTGCAGCAGGGCCGGTCTCAACGGGGGCCCGCCGAAACGGCGACTCCGAGGACGACGGCCGGGACGCCGCCGTGACGGGTCGCAATGTCGATATCGTCGTGGAGGAGGAGACCGAGGAGTTGACCGCCGTCGACGACGAGGAGGAAGAGGAGGAGCCTGCGGAGCTTGCGGAAGCTGAGATCGACGCCGCGGAAGAGGAGGATGCTCTCGGAGAGATTGAAGCCGTCGAGGAAGCGGAGCCCGCCCATACGGCGGAAGGGTCCTCCCCGGCGTCCAGGGAGTCTCGGGAGTCTGCCTCGGCCGGGCGAGGCGAAGCGACCGGCGACGGCGCGACTGCGGAGTCGTACCAGTTCGAGAGCCTTGATCAAGAGGACGAGGGCGCCGACGAGCTCGTTGAAGAGGTGGAGGAAGTGACCTCCGAGGAGGAGCCTCCAGGAGGACCCACTCAGACGCCGTGGCACGACAAGGCGACCGCCGAGGTCAGCTCGAGCGATATAGACGCGATTCCGGATATCAGCGGGTTGAGTGACTCCTTTGGAGACTCCCAGGAACGCAGCGACGCCGGCCGGGAGGGCGCAGCGAGCGAAGAATCGGGAATGACCGACTTGGGCGGTGGGAGCTCGGGTTCGTCGCGGGGCCGATCGGATCAAGACCCGGAGACAATAGCGCGAGCCATCCAAACGGTTCTGCGACGTGAGTAGTGAGGAAAGGGTAGTGTATGTCGGAAAACGTGCCGGCCGAAAAGACTGAAGATGAGCTCTGGCGCCTCTACCGGAAGACCAAGGACCCGGAGATCCGGGACGCCCTGGTCAAGCAGTACGCGCCGCTCGTCAAGTACGTGGCCGGCAAAGTCGCAGTGGGTATGCCCAACAACGTCGAGTTCGACGACCTGGTCGGTTATGGCGTCTTCGGCCTCTTCGACGCAATCGAGAAGTTCGATCCGGACAAGCACGTGAAGTTCAAGACATACGCCGTTACGCGCATTCGTGGTGCCATCTTCGATGAGTTGCGGTCGATCGACTGGGTGCCGAGGTCCGTCAGGCAGAAGTCGCGGGAAATCGAAGACACTGTGCGTCGGCTGGAGTCCTCCCTGGGGCGCCCGGCGACGGACGAAGAGATTGCGAAAGAGATGAAGCTGTCTTTGAAGGAGCTCGAGCGAGTCATGCTCAAGATCAGCGGCACCTCCATGCTTTCGCTGAACGACGTCTGGTACACCGGGGAGGACAATGACAAGGTCTCGATTGCCGACAGCATCGAGTCGCCGGACAGTCTGACGCCGACGACCATTGTCGAGAAGGACGAGATTCGACGCGTCATCGTGCAGGCGATTCAGGAGCTCCCGGAGAAGGAGAAGAAGGTCCTTGTCTTGTACTACTACGAGGACCTGACCCTCAAAGAGATCGGTCAGGTGCTGCATGTGACGGAGTCTCGCGTCTCACAGCTGCATACGAAGGCAATCATGAGACTCCGGACCAAGCTCACGAACATCAAGAAGGGGATCATGTAGCAGTATGGTCGGAATGGACCAGATTCAGGCATACATGCGCAAGCAGGCGGCTGAAGACAAACAGAAGCAGTTTGTCAACGTCACCGCAGATACCCTGGATGAGGCGCTGAGTCAAGCCTCGGTGGAGTTGTCCACTCCGGTGAGGCGTCTCGCCTATGAGGTTCTTCAGAAGGGATCCAAGGGGTTCCTCGGGCAGGGAAAGCAGCCCTTCGTGATCATGGCGTATCCTGCGAGGGACGAGGAAGAGGCTGGAGGTGTGGATGAGTCCCTGGACATGGACTTCGGCTTCCAGGGTGACGAGGCGGAGGATCAGGATGGCCGGGCGCTGGTGCGGCTCACGCCGGACGGGGTCATGTTGAAGGTGACGAAGCCGCGAGGAGATGGGGTGCGTGCCACCGAACAGGACGCTCTGGACGCCATTCGTGAGCGAACGGCGGAGAGCATTGATACCGGCAACGTAGCCAAGGCGGTCAAGCTTGCATCCGGAGAGTGGGTCAGGGTTGCCGATCTCGATTACGATCCGGCAAACGACGCCATGCTTTCCGTCGAGATCAGCGACATGGAGATGCGCGCCTATCTGACGGCGTGGCCCCCCGGTCCCGGCGGGACCGATCCGGACTACGAGACGATCGTTTCCTATCTTCAGAGCAACGGGGTCGTGCACGGCTTCAAGGAAGAGACGATCATGCGTCTGGAGGAGGACCCGACATACAGAGAGCCGATACTCGTTGCGGAAGGGAACAAGCCTGTCAACGGCAAGGATGCCGAGGTTGTGTACAACTTCGAAACGGATACCCACAAGGTGAAACTCCGTGAGACCGACGGTCGCGTCGATTTCAAGGAGCTCAACATCGTGCAGAACGTTGTCGAGGGCCAGGTGCTCGCGAAGAAGAAGCCGGCTCAGAAGGGAGAGGCGGGACGTACGGTCACGGGGAAGCTCCTCCCTGCGACCGACGGCGCGGACACCGACATACTCGTTGGGAAGAACGTCTCCATATCCGAAGACGGAAAGAGCGCCGTTGCGGATATCAACGGGCAGGTGGTTATTCACGGCGGCAAGATCACGGTCGAGCCCGTGTACGTGGTGAACGGCGATGTGAACCTGAAGACCGGAAACGTGCTCTTCCTCGGCACCGTCATGGTGAAGGGGAATGTGACGGACGGGTTCAATGTCAAAGCCTCCGGTAACATAGAGGTCATGGGTAACGTCGGCAAGTCTCAGCTCGACTCGGAGGGAGACATTATCGTCCACCAGGGAGTTGCCGGGAAGAACGGAGGGGTCGTTCGGTCCGGGGGAAGTATCTGGAGCAAGTTCATTGAGAACGTCCGCGTCGAGTCCGGCGGGTTAGTTGTTGTCAGCGACGGCATCATCAACAGCGAGGTGTATGCAAACCGCAAGGTCATCTGCCGCGGCAAGCGCGCCAGCATTGTCGGTGGGAAGGTTCGAGCCGCCGAAGAGATCGACGCGAAGACCCTGGGAAGCGTTGCCGGTATGGAGACGATTCTGGAGGTTGGATACGATCCCCGAAGTCGCGAGCGCTATGACGAGCTGACTGCACGAGTTGCTGAGCAGGAAAAGGAAATCGACGAAATCACACGCAATCTTAAGACGATTGCCAACCTGCGGAAGCAGAAGAGAGAGATTTCGGAAGAGAAGATCAAGAGCGCTAAGGAGATGCAGCGGCGGCGCCAGGAGCTCCAGTCCTCCCTGGAGGAGGAGAAGAAGGAGCTTCAGAGTCTGGATGAGTATCTGAGCCAACTCAAGGTCGCAGGCAAGGTCTCCGCCAGCGGAACGGTCTACCCCGGAGTCAAGATCTACATCAAGGATGCCTTTCTCGACGTGCGCAGTGAGTTCCGCAGCGTAACCTTCATATCCGAGGCAAACGCCGTTAAAGTAACGAAGTACGAGGAATCGGAAGAGGATATCACCGTGAACCGGAAGGCGTAGATGGCTATTCAACCCATCGACCTGCAAACGTTACTCGTTCGTCTTGGGGAAGTTGGAAAGGAGCAGAGTGCTCAGCGCGCCGCTGCGGCGCAGAGTCAAGCGGTTGCCGGCTCGGAGATTGCCCAGCGCAGCGAGGAAGAGGCGCGGACCGTGACGCAGCCGCATACCCTCGCAGACGGTCCGGAGACGGTCGGAGATGAAGAAGAGGGGCAGTCGCAGGAGAACTCGGAGGAACACAAGCGTGAAGAAGACGAAAGCTCCTCCCGCGACGACGACATCTTCCGCGACCCCGACCTGGGACAGAACGTCGACGTAACTGGGTAACGACATGACTGCCGTTGTGATGATCGGACTGAATCTCGCGGTCCTGATCGGGATGGGGATTCTTTTCCACCGACGCATTGAGAACCGCATGAAGCCGGACCAGCTCATTCGAGAGCTCCGTGATGAGGTGAACGGCGTTATTGCCGACCTCAATCAAGCGACGGATCGCAACGTATCGCTCATTGAAGACCGCCTCGAAACGTTGAACAAGACCCTTGCGAAGGCCGATCGCGCAGTGAGAGTCCTTCAGCGCGAGGCCGGCCGTGGGGGCGAGTCGCCGTGGCGGTACAACGACATTGTCCGCGCGGCCCCGGTGATCCGGCCCAATCCCGGAAGCGGCGGGGACAGGGACCACACAGATACCCCGGCCGCCCCGGGAGGGGGAGAGAGGTCCGAAACGCCGGGGGCGCCGGATGAAGAATCCGGGCGCGAATCGCAACCTTCCCGGGACAGCTCGGCGCATATCGATTCCGGTAACGCCGGGGTGTCTTCCGCGGACGCCGACGGCCGTTCTCAGCCGGCAGATACCGCAGCGGCCGGGCGCGCCTCGCCGGAAGGTGCGGGGAGGAGCCCGTCGAAGAAGGAGCGAATACTGGATCTACACCGAAAGGGTATTGCCGCCAACATCATTGCCGGACGGGTGGGCTCAACCGTCGGTGAGGTGGAACTGGTGATCTCCCTGGCGGAACGCACGGAGTAGCATGGCCGTGACTATTGGCATTGATCTTGGAACTACGAACAGCGTTGCCTCATTTCTGGATGCCGGTGAGGCGAAGATCATCCCGAACGAGCGAGGCAACCATCTCACGCCGTCTATTGTCTCCCTGGCCGACAGTGGTGACATTCTGGTGGGCGAATCTGCAAAGAACCAGGCGGTCATGTACGCCGACCGCACGGTTCGTCACATTAAACGACGCATGGGCGGCAAGGAACTGATCAACCTGGGGGAGCGCGGGTACAGTCCGGAGGAGATCAGCAGCTTCATCCTTCGTCACATGAAGCGCCAGTGCGAGCGCTACCTTGGTATAGATGTTAACGATGCCGTCATCAGTGTCCCCGCGCACTTCTCGGAAGCGCAGCGCAGAGCCACCATGGAGGCGGGGCAGCTCGCGGGGCTGCGGGTGCGCCGGCTCATCAATGAGCCTACCGCCGCCGCCCTCGCGTTCGCCCGGGAGCAGCACAGCGACGGGCGCTACCTTGTCTACGACCTCGGTGGCGGTACCTTCGACATAACCTGCCTGGAGAAGAGCGGGACCACCTTCACCGTCAAGGCGAGTCGCGGAGACAACCACCTTGGCGGCGCCGACTTCGACGCGTTGCTCCTCGACCGGGTGCGGCGGGAGTTTGCAGAGCAGGCGGGGTTCGACGTTGCAGCGGACCCGGTGCTGCTCCAGCAGCTCACCGACCACATTGAGCAGGCGAAGATAGAGCTCTCCTCCCGGGAAAGCGCAATGATCGGCTTGCCCTTCGCCGCGGCGTCGAAGCCGGTGCATCTGCGGTACACCATTTGCCGGGAAGAGTTCAACGAGCTGATCGGCCCTCTCTTGCAGCGAACCGTCGATCTTACCATGCGGTGTGTGAAGGACGCCGGGTTTGGTTTGGACGGGATCGACGGCCTTGTCCTCTCCGGCGGTTCCAGCCGTATTCCCTTGGTACGGACCTATCTTCATCGCGCCCTCGGCATCGACGCAGCCGGGAAGGTGAATCCCGACGAAATCGTGGCTGTCGGCGCCGCCGTTCAGGCGGGGATCGTCGACGACAATCGGGACACTATCTCTCTGAACGATGTGACCTCGTACTCCCTGGGTGTCGAAATCGAGGAAGACACGTACGTTCGGGTGCTGCCGCGCAACTCCCAGATCCCTGCAACGGCGCGACGCCTCTTCACGACGGTTACCGACAATCAGTCTTCCGTTGAGATCCGCGTTCTCCAGGGGGACGAGGATCGCGCTTCCGGGAACCGATCCCTCGGACGCTTTCTCCTTTCGGGTATCCGCGAAGGGCGACGCGGAGAGCCCCGGATCGAGGTGGCCTTCACGGTGGATGCCGACGGCATTGCCCACGTCACCGCCCGGGATGTCGACACCTCAGCGGAGCAGCGAATAACCGTTACCCCGGAGCCGGAAGAGGGAGTGAGCGCCGAGACCATGGCATTGCGCCTCTCTTCGCTCATCAATCGCGTATCCGCACTGGCTGCGCACAGTCGGGACGCCGTTGACCGGGACTTCGCGGGGGAGGTCGACGAGCTCCTCGAGTTTGCCCGCGGGGCCGTCGATACCGGGGATCTCCGGCAGCTGCGGGAGGCTCAGATCGCTCTTGAGGCGGTCCTTCACGAGCTGAACGCCGCTTCCGAAGAAGGAGCCTACCGACATGGAGGCGCGTGAGGCGTACCGGGTGCTGAGGGTGCCTCCCCACAGCGACGGCGAAACCGTGCGCCGGGCGTACCGTACCCTCCTCAAACGGTATCATCCCGATCTGGCAGGGTCCCGCGGCGACGCTGAGAAACTCGACCGTGTGATCGACGCCTTTCGCGCTCTCTCAGAGGCGAAGCTCGTTCCTCCGCCGAAGGCTCCCCCCACCGGTGGGAAGGGGCGGTCCCACCCTCAGGCAAGGCCGCAGTCTCGGGCAACGCCGCAGTCTCGGAAAAGGGGCGGCGTCACCAGTGAGCGGTCCCCGGGACACTCGGAGAGGCCGGCGGAAGGAAGAGCGGCTTCGCGGCGCGCGACTCCTTCGGGAAGCCCTCCCGGGAGGGACGCCCGCCCGGACGCCCGCCGCGGGGCCGGGGATCGCGCGGA
>CAZUVX010000001.1:59872-71462 GCA_964623865.1 uncultured Spirochaetaceae bacterium
GCCCGCCCGGACGCCCGGGCGGGCGCCGCCGCGGCGACCGGGAGGTCCCATCGGGACGGTGATGTCTTTCAACTCGGAGAGCTGCTTCTCGGCGGCGAGACACCGGAGACGCGCGCCTTTGCGGCGCGTCGCCTCGGCGCAACCGGGCGACGCTGGGCCTCGGCCTTTCTCCGCAACGCTCTTCACGACGAGTCCGAGCTGGTTGTGAAGTCCGCCGTCGCGGCCCTGGGGAATCTCAAGGTCGTGCAATGCGCAGGGGAGCTTGCGGTCCTCTTCTGCCACGCAGGGTCGGATCTTCGACACGCCGTTCTTGACGCTGTGGAATCCACCGGGCGCCCGGCCGCATTCGGTGGTGTGGTTCTCGAGGCGCTGAAGGCGGACGACGGGGAGATCCGCAGGAGAGCGCTGCGACTCTTCGCAGAAAGCAAGCGGGAGGAAGCGGGATGACGGAAGAGCTGGAACGTCTCTACCTGCGGGATGTAGGCGCAATGATCGAGGCCCTGCACCATACCGTCACGGCACTGTGTACCGAAGAGCCGGCACAGGCCGGAGTGCCCCTTCGGGGAGCGGGGAGTGTCCCGGCGCTGCTCGACAAGGCATTCAGGTACGCTCATTCAATCAAGTCGCAAGCCGATGCCGTCGGGCGGGGAGGCGTTGCGAAGGCGGCGCATGTGACGGAGGATCTTCTCTCGACGGCGCGCACCGCGGGACTCGACGCGGTGTCCGGAGAGGAAATACGGAGTCGAGTGGCGGACCTTCGGGACGCCTTCCGGCACGAGCCCGAAGTGGTGCGCACGCATGCGGGCGGGCCCCGGCACGGCGGTCTGGCGGCCCGGGCTGCAGCCCTTCGGGGGGTGAACGCCGCAACCCCTGCGACTTCCGTGCCCGACGCAAGAGTCGCGATTGCAGCGGCCCGGGAGCAGCTTACCCTGAGTGTCCGGGCGAAGGTAGCGGAAGCGGAGCAGCGGGGAGAGCGCGCGTACATTGTGTCGGTCTTCCTGGACTCCACTGCCGCCATGCCGGACATGCGAATCTATCTGATCCAAACGAATCTCGAACGGGCGGTAGCGGTCTTGCGGACCTGGACCGTACCCGGCGGTGGCGATTCCGGAAGCGCGTCCGAAGGCGCCGCCGAGGCGCCTGCGTTCCACGCGGTTGTGACCACCACCCAGGGCGAGGAGGAGCTTCGCCGTCTCGTGAGTGTGGACGAGGTGTCCCGTGTGGATGTGGACGCCATCGGGTCGGAACAGATGGTGCCCATTGAGTGGGGCGCGGGCCGGGAAGAACCGCAACCGCGCGTCTACCCGGAAGTCCCGGGATCCGTTGCCGACCCTGCAGAACGCGCCCTCCTGTCCGCGGAGGAGCTGGGACAGGTCATCGCATCGGCTCGCCGAGCTGTGCGGGACACAGGTATTGAAGACCCTCGTGATCGTGAGCACCTCCTCGGACTCCTGCGAAGCGCTGCGGGGCTGACGGGGCGCATGTCCGAGGACCTCGATGAGGAGTTGTCAATACACTTCGGGGAGATCGCGCGTCCCGTTGCAGATCGCACATCTGAGATCGCGGCCGAGCGCGGGAAGCGCGTCGACGTGCACGTGCGCGGTTCCTGGACCCGGCTTCCTCGGGGTCTGGAATCTACGCTGGGAGACATTCTGCTCCAACTGGCGCGCAACAGCGTGGATCACGGAATTGAGGATGCCGAGACGCGCGCGCAGTGCGGCAAGGGCGCAACCGGGACAATCGTCTTCGGTGCCGAGCGGAACGACCACTGGATCTCCATCTGGATCGATGACGACGGCCGTGGCATTGACGAAGCCGCGGTTCGTGCACTGCATCCGGATGCCCGGGCGGAGGCGGGTCTTCTGGAGCTCCTCGCGGAGCCGGGCTTCACCACGTCCTCCGGTGGTTCGAGCTCTTCCGGCCGCGGTGTCGGACTCGACGTAGTACTTCATACCGTGGAGACCCTGCTCCTGGGCACCCTGGAACTCTCCACAACGCGCAACAAGGGCAGCCGTTTCACCGCGAGATTGCCCGCCGGCGCACGGGCCATCGACGTGCTGATCGTATCCGTCGGAAGGCGCCGGCTTGCCGTTCCGCGGATGCTCGTCGACGAGGTGCGGACCATACGTCCGGGTGATGTGGCGGTGATGCAGCAGGGCGAGCGATTCGTCTCGGTGGGCGGATCGTACCGCCCGTTGTGCAGCTCGGGACTTCGGGTGGTTACCGGGAGCGAAGCTGTCGGCCTGGTCGTCACCGGGACGGCGGGACGCGCAGTCCTTCTTGCCGAACGGATTGTGGCGGAGGAGCGTGTTCTGCGGTATCGAAGAAGCCCCTACCAGGTGTACTCGCAATTCCTTGATCGTAACGTTGCGCTGCTGATTCCGCTGCACGGCTGCTGACGGCGGTCACGGCGCGGACGCCGGCGTACCCCACCGTGGGTCCGGTCGTCCGGGGTGTGAGGACAAAAAAAAACGGTATGCCTGGACGTCGATCAGCATACCGTCAAAAGAAAAGCTTCGTTGCTTCCCTTTGTGTACATTCTCGGCGGCATACCGCCAAAAGTTTAACTCCCCATGCATCAGGCGTGCCGGCGTTCGGTTGACCCGTCCGGCCATGGCGGATGCAGGTGCTGCATCAAAGCCTGGCATCGAGCACCTCGACGGCGCGCTCCAGCATTGCAATGTGGAAATTCGATGATTCGAGAATGGCGGTGTAGAGGCGCACCGAGTTTCCCAGGGCCTCTTCCAGGGTTTCCGGACGAGCGTCCTCCAGGTCGGTAGCAACTGCTTCCAGAAGGAAGCCCACGACGTCCTTGCTGCCGAGGGAGCGGAGATCCTGCTCGACCTCTTCCAGAGGGCGCACCGGGCGACCGGCGGGCGCGCCCCGGCGGAGGTGGCCGGATGCGCCGTGCCGGGGGTCGGCGCCGGGCGTATACACCTTGACCGCCGCAATGGCTTCCTCCGCGAGCTCCCGCGCCTTCATCAAGTCGGCTGTGAGTCGTCGCGCTGCGTCGCGGAGGCGCTCCGTCTCGGGCGCCGTCGTCCAGGCCGTTCGTCCCGACGGCGTTTCCTCGGTCCCGCCGGCCTCGAGTATCGCGTTACCCAGGGCGCGGTCGATTTCCTCCCGCCGAGGAGGAAGCGAAAGCGTGTCGGTTACATCTCCGGGAGGGATGTCGGCGATCCGGGCACCTCCTATCGACAAGTTCACACTCCGCGGCTTGCGGTCCTGCTGGAGCGCGAACCAGTCGCGGTAGATCTCCATGCGTCGATCGGTGAGGACGGCGCCGTCGTCGTTTGCATTGGTCCAGTACGGCTGTCCCCCTTC
The DNA here is from genome assembly GCA_964623865.1 of uncultured Spirochaetaceae bacterium. Classification (GTDB taxonomy): domain Bacteria; phylum Spirochaetota; class Spirochaetia; order DSM-27196; family PWMO01; genus CAYFQV01. The sequence continues at coordinate 63,197 of CAZUVX010000001.1, forward strand.
GATGTACGCAACCTGCTGCGTCTCGGCGGTAGTGAGCCGCGTCGAAATCATGTGGCTGCGCTCCTCGAAGAGGCTGCCCGTTACGTGAGTGCGGTATCCTGGATAGCCCAGATCCAGACCGGCCACGAAGACCGGCTCCGCACCGATATGCCGGGCGAAATCCCAGGCGGTCGTCGAGACGGAACCGCCGGCGCCGAGTTTGCCGAAGGCGCCGCGGGCGGCTTCCAGGTACTGTCCCAGGGGAAAGAGGCTGCTGCAGAAGAGTACCGGGCGCTTCAGTGCGCGAAACGCCCGGGGATGGGTGGAAGACTCTCCTACAACGAGGGCGTGATTCAAGGAAAGATTGTCGAGGTGTCGGGTATTCCAGTACTGAGGGTCTACGACCACAATGAAGTCGGGCTCGACACCGGCCCGGAGCAAGGGTTTTACGGCGGTATCCACCGCGATAATCACGCAGCGCTCATGGAGTGGATGAGCGTAGGGGATGACACGGTCCATGCTCGGGCCCCCCGCGCAGACGAGGGCCGGTATTCCGGCCAGCTTCCCCTTCAACTGCGCCACGCCCCTCGCCTCGGCGAGGAGATGAACGTTCGCGGCCAGGTTTCGAACCCACCGGCGGCCGAACCGACGCAGGGTGTTGCGGTTCACTTCCTGTCGGCTAACATAGCTTCGCCGCGCCTGCTCCAACTCCGCGTAGTAGTCCTGGTGGGTCTCGGTCACCGAGCGCAGGCCGACCGAAACCGGTCGCCGAAGGTGCCGGTGGCTCAGAAGGGCGGCGAGCTCGCCGGAAGAAGGCCCTATGAGAAGGTGTAACGCATCCGACGACACGAGCCTTCGAAGGTCCCGGTGGACGAGGGCCGCCGCAATGAAGCGATGGTCCCGCTCGACTACGACTACGGGCTCTCCGTCGGACGCGTCGATCACGGCTTCCGGAAGGTAACCGAGACCGAACCCGTACACCACGAAGCCATCCGCCCCGGTTGCGGCGAGGCGCTCCGCAATTCGTTGCGCCTCATGAATGGGATCGTGGCGGCTGTGCAGGTAGTGGCCCCCGTATCGTGCGGTCGGCGCGCCGCTTCGCGCCTCCTCAACGTGCAACTCCGGTGGTGGTGTCGCTCCGTCTAACAGGGTTGCCAGCTCCGGCGCGTGTTCCCGGAGTGTTGCCAGATTCGCCTCAAGCAGAGTCATGAGCCGCCATTGTCGTTCCGAAGTGCCGGCACTGTCCATTCCACTACTGGTTCGTTCATCACCGGTCTGGACTCACTATTCCAGGTACAGATCGATGGTCATGCCGGACGTCAGGGTGGCCCCCGGCTCAGGATCTTGAGACACTACCCAGCCGCTGCCGTGAAGATTGACGGTGAGGCCGTCGACGCCGAGGAGGGGAAGAACCGTGCGTTTCGGCAGACCGACTAGGCTCGGTACGGTCTCATCGAAGTCGGGAAGGGAAGGCACGGACACGGAGATACTGCCGGAGTGTCTCACCACCTGTGTGCCTTCCGTTGGGATCCCGAGGTAGGGAATCAGGAACTCCGCAGCCTCGCGCAGTACCGGCACTGCAATTCTTCCGCCGTAGAAGCTGTCACGCCGAGGATGATCAATGACCACGTACGTGACGATCTGTGGGTTGTCGACGGGGAAGATGGAGAGGGCGGATGCAATGAAGCGATCCTGAGAGTAGGCGCCGGATTCGCGGTCGAAGACCTCGGCGGTCCCCGTCTTGGCGGCAATATCAATGCCGTCAATGACAATGCGTCGCGCCGTTCCGCCGCCCTGGGTTGCCTGGTACATGGCATCCACGATCTGCCGCGCCGTACCGGCGCTCACGACCTCCCGAACGGGCCGACGTCCGAACTCCTCAACGACCGTACCGTCATGCGTTACGATCTTCTTGACAATGTTGGGCCTCAGAAGGACGCCTTCATTGGCCAGCGCTACCGCAGCGCTCAGCATCTGGATTGCCGTCACGCCGATTTCCTGTCCCATGGCCACGGTGTGTTTCGTTCGTCCCGACCACTCCCAGGGTCGTCCGACAAGAGCCCGCTCCTCACCATTGATGTCAATGCCGGTCTTCTCGCCGAAGCCGAAGAGCTTGATCATCTGGTAGAAGGCGTCCCGGGGCACGCTCTCCGCAGCGTAGGCGGCGCCGACGTTGCTGGAGTACTTGAGAATGCCCTCCGTCGTGATCCGCCCATAGTCCCCGAGGTCACGGATCACGAAGTCCAAATCCTCGTTCACGTATCCCCCGGAGGTTCGATACGTCGTGTTCATGGAGATTCCTCCGAGCTCCAGGAACGAGGCGATCGAGAAGATCTTGAAAACCGAGCCGGGTTCGTAGATGAGGGTGATAGGGCGATTGCGGCGCTCACTTTCAGAGAACGCGTAGAAGGTATTCGGGTCGTAGTCGGGGATGGAGGAGTAGCCGAGGATGTCGCCGTTTCGGGCGTCCGCGACAAGGAGCATGACCGAATCGGCATCGTGCTGCTCGAGTGCGCCGCGGGCCAACTCATCCATGCGCTGCTGGATTGCCACGTCAATAGTCAGAATCAGCTGATCACCGTAGCGCTCCCCGCTCTCGATATTCGGAGAAAGCACATCATCGAAGACGTACTCCACACCCTCGAGACCGCGATTGTTGAGACCGACGTAGCCGACCACATGGCTCGCGGCGTGTTGTTCCGGGTAGCTGCGACCGACGCCGGGCTCGAGGGTGAAGCCCTGGAGGTCCCCCTGCCGTTGCAGCTCCTCGATTGCCGTGCTTTGGGTGGGGGTAATGGCGCGTGCAACGACGACGTAGCCGTCCTGCCCCGCCAGCCGGGCGAGAATCTCCGATGGGTCGCGGTCGAGTACGGCAGCCAGCCGCTCCGCTGCGGCATCGATATCAGGAATATGCGGGGTCCAGGCGGAGACCGTGTCGAGCTCCGTCTGAATGGCGAGGATGCGGCCATTGCGGTCCAGAATCGGGCCGCGTTCGGTCTGCGCCGGTGTCCCATCCTCCCTGCGGGGCGGCTCGACACCGTCGACGATCATGATGGAACCGTAGCGGTAGATAAGCGTGGCGAAGGCAATGCCAAGGAGAAGAAAGACAACACGATATCGCCGGTGGTTCTGTGCCGCCACTATCTACCCTGCCAGTTGGAATCCGAACAGCACGCCGAACACGTCGGACTCACGGATAGGCCCGTAGTGGCGAGAATCCTGAGAGCCCACGCGATTGTCGCCCAACACGAAGATCTCTCCCCGATCGAGTCGGGTCCGGTCACGTAGTCGGCCCGCGGCAAACGGCGAGAGCTCGACGCGATTACCGGCAATGCGTCCGGTCGTCCGCGCAACGGTGATTGCGTCGCCGGCAACGCCGATACAGCGCTTCACCGCAACCCTGCCGTCCAGGGGATGATGGAAGAAGACGATGTCTCCACGACCGGGACGTCCCCAGCGGATGATGTATGCGTCCAACAAGGGTAGCTGGAACCCGTAGGCCAGGCGGTTGACCAGTACGATCTGATTGTTACGAAGCTCCGGCGCCATGGACTCGCCGTCAATGCGAACAACATCCACCGCGGATGCAAGTGCGACGAAAGCCGCAATGGCCACTACCACGACAGAGAGGATTTTCACCGAGATCTCCCAGTTGCCGACGCGCAGCGCGCGTCTGTGCTTCTTACTATAATACTCGACAGAATTCTTGTCGATATGAAAAGCGGGATGGCACAGGTGATGGAACATCAGCACATTGAGCGTCGAAGTCGTCGGAAACGGCGGCCCCGCGTCGTCGGGGTCTCCTCATTGCTCGCCGTACGCGACCGTGGGGGTGGCTTCGCAGAGGCGCTGCAGGAGCGTTCGCGACGCGGACAGAAGCCGGGTCGGCGGCAACGGAGCGCAGATGTCCCTCGTTCTCCGGCGATCAGCCTTGAGCATCAGCGTGTCGCCCGAAGCCACAACCGCAGGAACGGCGACGGCAAAGGCGGGGATCGCAACATCTTCGCAAGGCGCGGATTCGCAGGACGCGGACAGGTCATCCGGCGCGACGGGCGGGGCAAACGCAAGCCGAATAGCGAGGAAGGGCTCAATTGGTTCTCCTTTGCGGGTCTTGCAAACCTTCAGGTCATTCCGAATACACTGGGCGCCGCAGTCTCGCGGCTTGTCGACGAAGAGTCCCATCTCGGCAACGTTCCCATACTGGTCGCCGCCTTCTGTGCCGTCTTCGTCCTCAACGGCGTCTTCGGCCCGGATACGGCGATTACACGGTACGTCCTCCCGGCTCAGCAGTCGACGATTCCGGTCTCCGAGTCGAGCCGTCTCCTTCTTGATTCACTGGCACCGGAGGAGGACTACCAGGTCATCGGCGAGAGCATGTCCGTTGATCCGGAGCGTTTCACCCGGCTGGAAGTCCAGGAGTACACCCTGGTCCCGGGCGACACACTCTCCGGGATAGCAACTCGCTTCGGCCTACGCATGGACACCCTGGTGAGCTTCAATCAGATACAGGACGTTCGGCGCCTCCAGGTAGGTACGACCTTCAAGATCCCGAATCGGGACGGCCTCCTTCACGAGGTGCAGCGCGGTGACAGCCTCTCGGGCATAGCAACGGAGTACGGCACATCGGTGAACGCCATTCTGGACGCGAACGACATGGCCACCTCGACCATTGCCGGCGGAGATGTGCTCTTCGTGCCGAACGCGCGGATGAGTACCACGGAACTGAAACTGATTCTGGGCGAGCTCTTCGTCTATCCCGTTAGAGGACGCTTCACGTCGGGATTCGGCATGCGGAACGATCCCTTTACCGGTCTCCGACGCTTCCACAACGGTATCGACCTGGCCGAAGTGATCGGCACCCCTATCGGCGCCGCCATGGCGGGAACCGTGGCCCATACCGAGACGCAGTCCGGGAACTACGGCAAGTTCGTGATCGTGCGCCACGACGGTGGATTCCAGACGCTGTACGCGCACCTGGACTCCTTCGCGGTCAGGAAGGGCCAGTACGTATCTCAGGGACAGACTATCGGCGCCATGGGCAACACGGGCCGAAGCACGGGCCCGCATTTGCACTTCTCGATCATTCGGAACGGTTCCTTTGTGGACCCGCTCGAGTATTTGCATTAGAATGCGAGGCGAAACGTGACACGGAGATTGATCAAAGGATGCGACGACTGGCAATTATCGTAGTTTGTCTGCTGGCGGTTTTCACACTCATCAACGCGTACACCGGCGACTCGGATGCGCCGCCGGCGCACGCGGGGGAGCACCCGGTCGAAGACATCCCGATCGTGGACTGATCCTGCCGGGGCGGTCCGGGCCCGTCCCGGCCGCGCCGCGTGGCGGGGTGTCATATCCGGAAGCACCTACCTTCCGTGACAGTGCTTGTACTTCTTTCCGCTTCCGCAGGGACACGGGTCGTTGCGCCCGACCTTGGGCACCGACCGCTGGACCGTTGTGCGCCGGGGAGCGGTAGCGGTCGCGGCTCCTCCTCCCGAGCCGCGGTCGCCGCCGGCTCCGCCCCCTATCATCTGCATGCTGCCGTGACTCGCTTGGGCGGATGAAGCCGGGCCGACCACCCGCGATCGGTCGCGGAAGCTCTCAGCCTTCACCGCGAAGAGTTTGCGCGCAATTGTGCTCCGAATGTTGTAGATGAGCTCGTCGAAGATCTGGAAGCCCTCGAGCTTGTACTCCAGCAGGGGATTCTTCTGAGCGTAGCTGCGAAGGTACACCGCCTCCCGTAGCGCTTCGAGGTTCTCCAGATGGTCCTGCCATCGCGCATCTATGTTGCGCAGATACTCATGACGGATCGCGCGGTTCAGCTCGGCACTCCCCGCGGCCTCTTCCTTCTCGCGAATGTCGCGGCGCAGGTCCTCGAGGAGCGTCTTTTCCAGGTCATCGATGGAGAGCTCGAAGAGTTCGTCGAGGGTGCGCTCCGTCGTGTAGAAGAGGGTGGTCCGGAGGTCTTCAATGAACTCGGCAAGGAGTTGCTTGTCCTGTCCCCGTGTCCTGACGTAGGGTTCCAGCTTGTCCTGCAGGATGTCCGCTGCGGTATTGAGAACCCGTTCGGTCAGTTTGTCGTCCTTCAGGATCTCGTCGCGCTGAGAGTAGATGAGCTTGCGCTGCTCGTTGAGAACATCGTCGTACTCGAGCAGATGCTTCCGGATGTCGAAGTTGCGCTCCTCGACCTTGCTCTGGGCGCGCTCAATGCTGCGATTGATGATGGGGTGGTTCAGCGGTTCTCCCGGCGGCAGGCCACGCTGCATGAGGCCTCGGAGGCTGCCGCTGCTCCGGCCGAAGAGACGCATGAGGTCGTCGTCCAGAGAGAGAAAGAAGCGGGAACGGCCCGGGTCACCCTGCCTGCCCGAACGGCCCCGGAGTTGGTTGTCGATCCGCCGCGACTCGTGTCGTTCGGTTCCGAGCACGTAGAGACCGCCGAGCTTCCTGACCTCTTCGTACTGATTGAGCCATCGCCGGTGTTCCGCCCGGTACTCCTTCCAATACTCCTCCTCGGTTGCATCGGTCCCGACGGCCCGCCGCGCCCTGAACTCCGGATTGCCGCCCAGCTTGATGTCGGTGCCTCGACCGGCCATGTTCGTTGCAATCGTCACCGCGCCCTTCGCACCCGCCTCCGCAATGATGAGTGCTTCTCTGGCGTGGTTCTTCGCGTTCAGCACCTCGTGAGGAATGCCTCGCTTCTTGAGAAGGTTGGATATCTTTTCGGAGCGCTCAATCGACACGGTACCCACCAGCATGGGTTGCCCATCGTTGTGAACGGCCTCGATCTCGTTGCAGATAGCCTCGTACTTGTCGTCCTCCGAGACGTAGATCAGGTCGTCTTCATCGGCGCGAACGACCGGAAGGTTCGTCGGAATCACGGCAACGTCGAGCCCGTAGATATTGCCGAACTCCTTCTCCTCGGTTTCAGCCGTGCCCGTCATACCGGAGACCTTCTCGTACATCCGGAAGAAGTTCTGGAAGGTGATGGTTGCCAGAGTCCGGTTTCTCTGCGCCACCCGGATACCTTCCTTCGCTTCGATCGCCTGGTGGAGCCCCTCCGAATAGCGTCGCCCGTAGAGGATGCGCCCCGTGAACTCATCGACGATCTGAACGGCGCCTTCCTTGACCACGTACTGTTGATCCTTGTGGAACAGGCGCTGCGCCTTGAGGGCTTGGGTAGCGTAGTGGATGTACTCGAAGTTCTCCTCATCGAAGAGGGAGCCCCCAATCAGCTTCTGTCGCTGCAGCAGCTCCTCGAGGTGGTTCAGCCCCTCGTCGGTGAAGGTGATTCGCTTCCCCTTTTCGTCGACCTTATAGTCGCCTTCGGGGTATTCCGGATAGTCGTTGGTCTCGGGATCCTTGGCACACTCCTCGAGAGACTTCACGACCCGGTTCACCTCGACATACTTGCGTACATCATCCTCAGCCTGGCCGGAAATGATCAGCGGGGTCCGCGCCTCGTCAATGAGGATGGAGTCTATCTCGTCAATGATTGCGTAATGGTGGCCGCGCTGCACCTTCCGCGACGCGTCGTAACGCATGTTGTCTCGGAGATAGTCGAAACCGAACTCGTTGTTGGTCCCGTAGGTGATGTCTTTGCCGTACGCAAGACGTCGCGCTTCGTTGTCCATCTGGTTGGCAATGTATCCGACGGAGACGCCGAGATAGCTGTACACCGGCTCCATCCACGCCGCGTCGCGGGACGCCAGGTAGTCGTTGACGGTGATGACGTGCACACCGTTGCCGGTCAGGGCGTTCAGGTAGGCGGCGGTAACTGAGGAGATGGTCTTGCCCTCTCCCGTCTTCATCTCCATGATGCGGCCCTGATGAAGCACTATGCCGCCCATAAGCTGGACGTCGTAGAGCCGCTCTCCGAGAGTTCGCCGCGCCGCCTCCCGGACCATTGCGAAGGCTTCGGGAAGGATCGAGTCCAGAGGTTCACCCTTCCCGAGGCGCCCCTTGAACTCGGCTGTCTTTGCGGAAAAGGCCTCTCGCTCCAAGCCCATGGCCCAGGGCTCGAGCTCATTGATGGTTCTCACGAGCGGCAGGAGTTGCTTCAGATCCTGGTCCCGCTTGGAACCGAAGAGCACCTCAATAGCCTGTTGAATCATAGCCTCAAACTATCTCCCGGGAAGGTTGCTGGTCAAGATTGACACATCTTGTCACCAACCATACTATCAGGTGATCAAACCCACGCGGTACGCACGCAAGGCACCCCTTCATGCTCGCTACAATAGCACGACAAACCGGTCCAGTCTTCACTTCGCGGACAACCCCCGTGGGCCCG
>CAZUVX010000001.1:71562-75661 GCA_964623865.1 uncultured Spirochaetaceae bacterium
CGGCCGACGGCGATTGCGTGGCGGTGCGTCATTCTTGTGGTGGTCACCGTTGTCGTCCTGGCCGGATGTGGCGGAACACAACCCCGGGCGCTGGACAGGGAGCAGCTCTTCTCGCTCTCAATAGGACGCGCCGAGGACGAGATAGACCTCTTCTCCCGCCGGGGTCACTCCCTGGTCCAGCAGAACCACCTTGCCATGCAGGATGGGTTCTTCTATCTCAGCAACGCCGCCGGCAACAAGGTAATGGAGCTGACAAGCTACGGCGACCTCATCTCCCTCTGGTACAACCGCGACGACAATCCGCAACCGGTCCTCCTCCAGTCGAATCTCAGTGACGGCGCGGTTGCGAATCGACGCGCCCATCAGTATCCGTTCACGCGGGTCGGAGATATTGCGGTGACGGACGACAAGGAGCTCTACGCGGTCGATCTGGTTACGGAGGAGCGCACCATCCTGGACCAGAATCTCGGTGTTCTGTTGAACCGGATCGTTCTCCGCTTCGATTCTGCCGGCAACCTGGTGGATTACGTAGGCCAGGAGGGAGTCGGCGGCACCCCCTTCCCGTATATCGAGCGTATCGCCGTCTCCCGGGGCGGAGAGCTCGTCGTCGTCGCAAAGACTGCGGATGTCTGGCTCGTGTTCTGGTACGACGAGACGGGGCGCCATCTCTACACAGCCGAGATAGCCCTTGACCGTCTTCCGGTGCCCGGCGCCTCCGACGGCGCAGGTGCGGACGGCGGCGCGTCCGGTGACGCCGAAACCGCGGATTCCGGTGAGGACGAGGAGGAGGAGCAGGAATCCGGTGCCGCGGTTATCCCGATTCTCGAGAGCGTCCACCCGGATGCTGAGGAGCGACGGGTCTATCTCAAGCTCAACTACTACGAGGAGTCGGTGGACACCGAGACGAGAGCGCGCTACGGCATAACAACTCGGTCTTCCCGTATCTACTGGCTGAATCTCGAAAGCGGCCGCTACGAGGGCTACGTCGACATCCCGAAGAACACCGAAACCGCCACCGAAGGCACCATCTTCGATCGCACCGAAGTGGAGTTCTTGTACGACTTCGTCGGCACGGCCGTCGGGGGCCACCTCTTTCTTCTGAGCCGCGAGACCGATGAGGATACGGAACTGCTCATCATGAATACCGAGGGCAGGGTGGTGCGTCGCCGCATGTTGACGATCGAGGACGACCTCACCTCGTATAAGGACTTCCACGTCTCCGCGAGCGGCATCCTCACGGCCATGCTGGGTTTCGACGACCGTGTCGATGTTGTCTGGTGGCGCAGCGATCGGCTCATCGGTGGGTGACCGGGAATCGTAGAGACGGTGCAAATCGGAGGTCAACCGTGCGCAAACTCGTAACCAATGCAGAAATGGCGGAGGTGGATCGCCGCTCAATTGAGGATTACGAGATCCCCGCCATCGTGCTCATGGAGAACGCCGGTCAAAACGCGTACCGCATCCTCGTGGATCGGATCAAAGGCGGAGAGGAAGATGGGCGTGACTGCGGACACGGAGGAGCTGCGGGCATCCGCTGCAGCGGAGCCGCCGGATCGGTCCCCGCATCGCCCGAGGTGGAGCACGTTGTCTTTGTTGCCGGCGGAGGCAACAACGGGGGCGACGCCATGGTCATGGCCCGGGCGTGCCATCAGGAGGGCCTCCATGCCGTGACCGTGGTTCTTGCCCGAGAGACGGCGAAGGGCAACGCCCAGGTCAACCTCGCCATTCTGCGGAAACTCGGTGTCCGAATCGTGAATGCCTTCGCGGAAGAGGGGATCTCGGCGGAAGCGCGTGCGGCCATTGAAGAGGCGGACTGGATTGTCGACGGGGTGAGCGGCACCGGAATCTCCGGTAGCCTGCGTGCGCCCCTCAGCGATCTGGTTGAGGCCATGAACGCCGCCCCCGGAAGGATCTGCGCCGTGGATGTGCCGAGCGGCATCTCCGACACCTACGCGGCCTGGGCCGTCGCCACGGAGGCGGACCTCACGCTGACCATGGGGACACCGAAGCAGTGCCTCTATCTTCCCGCAGCGCGCGCCAAGGCGGGTGAGATCGTGACTATTCCCGTGAGCTTCCCCAGGGAGCTTCTTACGGATCCTGCGTTGACGGTGGACCTCGCCGAGTCGGCGGATCTCACTCACCTTATCCCTCCCCTGCGCAGGGACGCCTACAAGACGCGGCGGGGAGTGGTTGCGGTCTTCGGCGGCTCCGTCGGCAAGACCGGTGCCTCCCTCCTCGCAGCGGAGGGGGCCGGGCGAAGCAGCGCGGGCATGGTCCACCTCTATGTGGCTGAAGACGTGTACGGCACCGTAGCCGCCGGGGCCGCTTCGATCATGGTGCATCCGGCCGGCCCCGACGCCGCCGCCGACGCAGCCGGTGCCGACGCCTTCGTCTGCGGTCCCGGGTGGGGCGTCGGATCCTCCCAAGTGGCTGCGCTCAGGGCCTTGGCGGGGTCAGGTATTCCTGGAGTGATCGATGCCGACGGGCTGAACTCCGCGGCCGCCATGCTGTCGGAGGGTTCGCCCGGCGAGTTCGACGGCGGAGGTCGCACGGTCATGACGCCGCATCCCGGTGAGTTCTCGCGCCTGGCCGACGCCTTCGGTATCGACACGGAGGACATCCTTGCGGCGCTTCGCAGCGTTGCCCGTACCAGCAACAGCGTAATCTGCTACAAGAGTCACGTGCTCTTCATAGCCGCTCCGGACGGGCGAATCCGGGTAGTCGACGGGATGCGGCCGGAAGTCGCTACGGCCGGGGCCGGTGACATCCTTGCGGGCATCACCGGCGGGTTGCTCGCGCGGGGCATGGATGCCTTCGATGCCGCCACCGCGGCGGTGCTGATTCACCAGGAGGCGGGTCGGCGCACTGCTGAGGAGGTCGGGTGGTTCGCGGCGGAGGATCTGCTTCCGCGAGTCTCCCGTGTGGTCGGCGACTTCACGGAGACGGTGTACACATGAGCCCCGACGAGACCGGCGGGGGAATGCACTATCACTACAACAGGGAGGAGCGCCTCGCTCGGCGTCCGGACCGATGGCAACCCTCCGGAGGCGTTTTCAAGCGCAACCGTTCGCTGACCATCATCCTCCTCGACGTACTCATCGTTGTCATCCTCTTCGCCATCTTTCGCATCTTCATCTTCGGCGACGGCGGACCGCCGGAACTGCGCGGCTACACCGTCGCCCTGGACGTCCTCAATACCTCTCAGGGCGTTCTGGCGGTCGTGACCCTGGATGCCGGCGCGGACCCGGAGGAGAGCAGCGGCATCGTGACGGTCCGCTTCCGTCCTGTCGGCGCCACGAGGAACGGGGCGAGTCCCGGTACCTCCTCGGAAGATCGCGCCGGAGGAGAGGCCGTCGAGGTGAAGGACCTCCTGCCGGAGCCGGGCGAGCGCCGCCGAATCAGTGAGCTCCTCCCGAGCGAGACCACCTCCGTGACCGCAACCATCGAGATCGATGAGGACTCCCTGGAGCTCCAGGCCTCGGTGGAGTCGGAGGGCGACCGGAGCTGACGCGTCGCACCGGGCCGCCACGGTGAGGCGCGGGCCCTGACCGGCGCGGTGGTGCCCCCGTCCGGATGCGCCGGCTATTGACCAGGGGATTCGGCTTACTCTATCCTAGCGTCACCACCACCGCACGAGGAGAACGCACGGATGTATCAGATTTACCTCCTCTCCGTAGTCTCGAATCTGCTGGCCGGAATAGCCCTATCCTTCCAGGGCATGGATGAGAAGCTTCATCTCAGCTCGGTCTTCAATCGAGAGCTCATGGAGAACACCGGCTTCCGTCTCGGCCTCGGTGTCGTGACCTTCGTCATTGGCTTCCTGAAGTTCCTGGCGGTGAGCCCGGATGACGTTCCGGTGGTCGGCGATCTGCTTCCCGCCGTCGCCGGACTCGTAATGGGGTTGATCCTGCTTCTTCAGTACTATCGCAGTCGCTCAACCGTGACTTCACCGGCGGTGGATCGGGTTGAGGCGATCTTCGGAAGGAACAGCGGCGTATTCGGTACTGCGGGTATGCTCGTCGCGGTGCTCCATTTTCTCCTGCCGAAGGTCCTCTTCCTCTGAAGCCGGCGGGCACCGAGAACAGCGGGCACCGAGAAC
>CAZUVX010000001.1:75761-80047 GCA_964623865.1 uncultured Spirochaetaceae bacterium
GCGGGCACCGAGAACAGCGGGCACCGAGAACGGCGGCCACGGGGAACGGTGGGCATAGGGAGCGACGAGTGCCGCGCTTGACCGGCTCAACGGAGCTTCGAGGCTCAATGGAGCTTCGAGGCGGACCCACCTACGCGTGAGAACCTCTACCGCTGCCGTCATTCTGAGATTCGACAGGGTTCTTGTGGTTCGGCGCAGCGTCGGCGCGATTGCCGGCTTTTGGGAGTTCCCGGGCGGTAAGGTGGATCCGGGAGAGGAAGCGGAGGATGCGCTTCGCCGGGAGCTGGCGGAGGAGTTGGGCGTTGACGCCCGGGTGGGGCCGGAGATCGCCCGCGCCTTCTTCACGCACCGGGGCGAGGAGTACCTCCTGCGCGCCTTCCGTACCGATCCGGCAGATTTTCGCTTCCGTCTCACCGATCACGACGCGGTGAGGTGGGTGGCGGTACCCGATCTCGACGACGTGAACTTTGCAGACTCCGACCGCAAGCTCCTTCCCGAACTGCGACGGAAGCTGTCGCCGAATCGATAGCCGGCGGCAACGCCCGGCGGGCGCCGGCGGGCGCCCGTAGCCGCCCCATAACCGCCCCGTCGCCAAAGAGCTGATCTCGTAGTATCATGCCTCAGGAGGGGAACACTGCCGTGGAAGGCGCATCGAGAGCAGTAATCGAGGAGCTGCGCGGTGACGATTCGTTCATGGCGAACGTCACGGCGTGGCACGTCATGGAGGCTCGGGAGGGACGGTACGCGGCGCTCCCGGAGGATCTGGCCCCGACCTTGCGGTCCGCCCTGGAGGCGCGCGGCGTCGGCCGGCTCTACAGTCACCAGGCGGAATCCTACGCCGCCGCGCGCCGGGGTGAACACTTCGTCGTGGTCACCCCCACCGCGTCCGGAAAGACCCTCTGCTATAATCTGGCGACCCTCCAGGCGGTCATCGAGCGCCCTGAAGCACGCGCTCTCTACTTGTTTCCCACGAAGGCACTTTCCCAGGACCAGCAGTCCGAGCTGAGCGAGTCGGTAATCATGGCGGATGTCCCGGTGAAGACCGCCATCTACGACGGTGACACTCCGCCGTCCCTGCGCGCGTCCGCCCGGGAGACGGGACAGATCATCCTGAGCAACCCGGACATGCTCCACGCAGGGATCCTGCCGAATCATCCACGGTGGATCACCTTTCTGAAGCATCTGCAGTACGTGGTCATAGACGAGCTCCACACATACCGGGGTATCTTCGGCTCTCACGTCACCAACGTGGTCCGGAGGTTGAAGCGAGTCTGCACGTTCTACGGTGCACATCCTACCTTCATTGCCTGTTCAGCCACGATCGGCAATCCTCAGCAACTCGCCGAGGGAGTCATCGGCGAGTCCATGAAGCTCATTGACAATAACGGAGCGCCACGGGGGGAGAAGCACCTGGTCCTCTACAACCCGCCGCTAGTGGACCGGGTCCAGGGAATCCGGAAGGGCGTCGTCAACGAGTCACAGCGCATTGCGATCCGACTGCTACGCCGGGGTGTGAAGACAATTGTGTTCTCCCGCTCGCGGGTTCGTACCGAGCTCATTGCCTCGTACATCAACAAGGCCCTCGAGAATGTGTACACCGACAACTCTCGAATCCGGGTGGAAGCGTACCGTGGCGGCTACCTGCCGAGCGAGCGCCGGGCGGTAGAGAAGGGCTTGCGGGACGGAACCATCCAAGGGGTGGTATCGACCAACGCTCTCGAGCTCGGCATCGACATCGGGGGATTGGATGCGGCGGTTCTCGGAGGATTTCCCGGATCCATTGCCTCCGCCTGGCAACAGGCGGGCCGCGCCGGACGGCGCACCACGCTCTCATTGGCGGTCGTCGTGGCCTCATCGGCACCGCTGGATCAGTACATGGTGAAGCATCCCGAGTACTTCTTGGGGCAGGCCCCGGAATCCGCATACGTGGACGCCGATAACATGTACGTCCTGATGGATCACCTGAAGTGTTCGCTATTCGAGCTGCCCTTTCGCAACGGCGAAGGCTTTCCCGGCCCGGTCGACGATTACCTGCAGTACCTGGAGGAAGAGGGGACAATTCGCAACACCCGGGGCGACTACTACTGGTCCGACCGCTCATACCCGGCGGAGGATATTTCCCTGCGCAGCGCCCGATCGGACAATGTGGTGATTGTGGATACAACCGGCGGGCGCGACCAGGTCATCGGGGAGACCGACCGTCCCTCAGCGAAGGAGTTGCTCTTCACCAACGCCATCTACATGCACCGGGGGCGTCAGCACGTCGTGAAGGAGCTCGATCTGGAGAACCGTCGCGCCTACGTGGAGCAAACGAGGGTCAATTACTTCACGGATGCCCTGGTCAAGCGAGACATCAAGGTCCTCTACGAGGATCGCCGTCTAGCGGATCCGGACCTCACCATGGTCATCGGGGACATCCTGGTTCGCAGCCAGGTCGCCAAGTTCAAGAAGATCCGTTTTCACAGTCACGAGAACATCGGGTACGGAGAGATCTCCCTTCCGGAGGAGCAGATGCACACCCGCGCGGTTGCCCTGGTTTTCGAAGAGGGCACCGTAGTGGGACGCGCCCTTGGGGAGCTTTCCAGGGCGGCAATTGCTACGGCCCTGGCGCGACTCGGGGCCGTGCTGAAGAACGTGAGCCCTGTCTTCCTCCTGTGCGATCCCGGCGACATCGGCGTGGCGGAGCGGCTCAAGGACCCGCACTTCCTCGAACCGGCGCTCTACGTCTTCGATACCTATCCCGGCGGTAGCGGGATTGCGGAGGGATTCGTGGAGAAGGTCGGGGAGATCAGGGAGGCCGCGCGGGAGCTCGTTGCATGGTGCCCCTGTGAAGAGGGATGCCCCTCCTGTGTGGGCCCGCGCGACACGGCTCACGAGATCGGCGTGAATCCGAAGCGGGCGGTCCTCGATCTTCTCGATGTGTGGAGTCACCATGCTGTACGATCGGCTGAAGCAAATACGGCAGGCTCAGAAGGCTGATCCGGCCTCCGGCGCCCCGGTCGAACCCGGCCGCAACCCACGTGACGTGTCACGGTCCGACCGCGGGCCGAACCGAGAGGGCGACCGGACCCGAGACGTCGGAGCGGGCCATGACGTCGCCCCGGGACCCGGCTGGCGGGCGATCGAGGACCTGGTGTATCACCGCCGCCTACAGCGACCGAGCCCCGAGGCCGCTCGCCTCTTCGAGCTCTATCGGGGACGAAGGGCCCCGTGCATGGGCGTGGTTCCCCCGGGAGTAGCGCCGGAGCGGCTCGTCTTCTTCGACCTGGAAACGACGGGGCTCTCGAGCGGCGCCGGCAGCGTCGCCTTCCTCGCGGGGTTCGGGCGACTCCATGAGGCCGGCGTTGCGTTGGAGCAGGTGTTCATGGCCGACTACCCCGGTGAGCCGGCGTTCCTGGCGGCGGTGAGGGAGCGCATCGGCCCCGGCGATGTCATGGTTTCATACAATGGGCGCAGCTTCGACGCGCAGGTTCTCAAGACGCGGCTTCTCATGAACGGCATGCCCGAGCTGCAGGTCGCTCACGCCGATCTGCTCCATCCCGCGCGGCGGCTGTGGAGGCGCCTTCTGCCGAATTGCAGCCTGGGGAGCGTCGAGTCCTCCGTGCTGGGCGTCCGTCGCGGCCTCGATCTGCCGGGTTGGGAAGTACCGGAGGCGTACTTCGACTACCTGCGACACGGGGCCGGCGACCGCCTCGCAGCGGTATTCGCACATCACGAGCAGGACATCATCTCCCTGGCCGGCCTCCTTTGGCGGCTGGAAGCTTTCGTCGTGGAGGAGCGGAGTGCGGTGCCGGTGGACCGCTTCGAGCTGGGCCGCCTCCTCACCCGCGACGGCTGCGGCGAGGACGCCCTGCGCCGGGGACGTCATATCCTCCACGATCTTCTCCGGCCTAACCATCCCGACGCCCTTCGGGCGGCCCTCTATCTCGGGAACTGGTATCGGCGGCAGGGACTTTCTGACGATGCCGAAGCGGTATGGCAGTTTGCCTACCGGGAGCTGAAGAGCGTGGAAGCCGCCGTTGCCCTGGCGAAGCTCCACGAGCACCGGCACCGCAACCCGGCGCGCGCTCTCGAGATCGTCTCCGCGACAATGGGCCGGCCCCACGCCCGCCCCTACGCGGAATCCCTGCGACACCGGCGGGCACGCCTGGAACGGAAGCTTGCACGGCGGGGCAACGCCGTTGATCCCACCTGAGGGGTGCCGGAACCGCAGCGCCGGGAGCACGACGATCGCCGGACGGCCCCTCCCGGAGCCGGAAGCCGCCGTCCCCGTCTCAACGTACCCG
>CAZUVX010000001.1:80147-88459 GCA_964623865.1 uncultured Spirochaetaceae bacterium
TCAACGATAGTAGAGAATCCGGAAGTCTCCCGCCGTCCGGTAGCCGAGGCGCCGGTACATGGCCACGGCGGGCTCGTTGTGCTTCTTCACGAAGAGAGTGGTGGCACGCCCCTCCAGGCCGACCTGATGGATTAAGTGGCGCATGAGATGGGACGCAACGCCGCGATTGCGGTACTCCGGTAGCGTAAAGACGCCGCCGACCTGGTCGAAGACCAGGCCGCGGGCGTTAGTGGCGACTTTCGAGACCGGCCCTCGGGAGTTCTCTCCCAGGATGATGAGCTGGTCCTTCAAGGCACTGCGAAGGTTCTGTTCCACCACGCGCGGGATCAACGACCGCCCCGGAAGCAGCACCTCCTCCCGCTCGTACGCCTCCTGAAGGGGCAAGAGAGCGCGGAAGTCCTCCGCCGTTGCCCGGCGCACCTTCGGGACATCCGGGTGGTGAGGCGGGGGTGCTGAGATCCCGGCGGGACGCCACATGAGATAGTAGACCATGTCGTTTCTCGACTTCGCCGACACGATACTCTGGAATAGATCGACATCGCGGCGCCGGCCCATGACGGCGCCGAACGTGAGAGGCGGATGGCGAAGCGGCATGAGAACGCGGGCATTCGCGCGGGGTACGGTGGTAAGCTCGTCGGTGAAGACGGGAAACACGAAGCCCGTCGACGCATGGAGAATCGCCGCCTTGATCTCCGCCTGCTCCGTCTCGAAGATCGCCACGCGCTCCCGCAGCTTCGGGGGGAGCACCAGTGCGGTGCCCCGTCGCAGTTGCGCGGTGAAGGAGACGCAGGCGTGCTCCCGGGCGGTAAGAAAACCCGCCAGTTCCGGCAGATCGTTCTCGCGTGCAAGCCGCCAGGTGCCGTGCATCATGGAATGGAGATCGGAAGCCTTCCCTCGGCGCGAATCTCCCCGCGCATGGCCGCAAAACCGGCGTGGTAGCTGTCGGCGCTCCACCCGTACACGGCCACCGCCGCCTGCACCCACGGGAGCTCCTGCAGATAGACCGGCGTGAGAATGGACAAGACCGTGACCCGTGCCGCCAGGTCCTCCGCTTCGGCGAGAATCTCCCGCGTCGCGGGGTCGGACAGGCAGAAAATGATGTGGTCGTACTCGCCGGCGCGACGCCGGAACTCCGCCACCTCCTCCGGCACCGGACGGTAGAAGGTCCCACCTTCGATCGCCATGACCTCCGCGCCCGGCACCTCTTCCCGGCCGACCCGGATGAAATCGATGTCCTTCCCTACCAGAAGGACCCGTTCGGTCCCGTCCAGGCGCAGGGGCAGGGCGGTGTCGCGAACCACCGTCACGCTTCGAGAGGCTTGATCGCGAAAGAACCCGCTGCCCTCGCTATCCGGCACGAGGCTTCGCACTTCCGCGGGATCGGGCTCCAGGGGTACCGCGTTGGGTCCTTTGAGGTATTCCATCTTGGTCCGGAGGATGCGCAGAACCGAGGCGCGAATCTGGCGACGGAACTCGGCGTCGCTCCGATACTCGCGGTACACGCGCTGCCAGATCACGTCGTTGACGGTCGGGGTACGGGAGAGGAGGATCATATCGCTCCCGGCGCGAAGCGCCTCCAGACAGATTTCGGCGAAGCTCATACCGTGCGCCGCTCCGTACTCGCGCGCACCGCCCATGTAGAGATCATCCGTGATGACGATTCCTTCGAAGTTGAGACGCTCTCGCAGGACGCCCTTCTTGAAGTAGGGGGAGAGACTTGCCGGGCGACCGTCCCCGGTAATGGTGGGAAAGCTCAAATGCCCGCTGAGGACCGCCGGCAACCCCTCGCGAATCATGAAGCGATACGGCACCAGATCGCGGTTCCAGATCGTCTCGAAGGAGTCCTCAATGACCGGGAGGGCGCCGTGAGAGTCGCCTTCGGCGTCGCCATGGCCGGGATAGTGCTTGGCCGTGGCAATCACCCCGGCTTCGCGGAGGCCCTTGAAGTAGGCGGTACCGAGAATGCCGCTCTCGACGGGGTCGTTGCTGAAGGCGCGCGGGCCGATCACATGCGCTTCCGGATTCACGTAGACATCCACCGTGGGGGCAAAGTTCATGTTGATGCCCAGCGCTCGCATCTCCCGCCCAATGAAGAAGCCCGTGTAGAAGGCGTCGTGAGGCAATCCCGTCGCCCCAATGGCCATGTTCCCCGGGGTAATGGAGGTCTCTCCCTTCACGTGACGTACCCAGCCGCCCTCCTGGTCCGTCGCCGTGAAGAGTGGGATGCCGAGAGATGAGGCCGTTGCCGCGCGCTGAAGCGTGCCGATGGTCTCGGCAAGCTCGAGAAGGTTTGCGGTGTTCCATCCGAACACCTTCACCCCCCCGATGTTGCGTCGCTCGATCCAGCGCAACAGCTCCGCGGAGGGGGCCGTTCCGGGCCAGCCGACCATGAACACCTGCGCCACAATCTCTTCGTCGCTCATCTCCTCGAGGAGCGCCCGGGCCAGAGACTCCGGCGGCTCGTTCCCCCAGAACTGTCCGCGTTCGGGAGTTGCCGGCTGTGCGGATGCGGCGAAGAGGGTGAACAGGAAGAGCGTGACCAGTGGGACGAGAAGCAGCTTCACAAGGGGCTTCACCATATGCTGACCGACGAGCAGCAATACCGGTGCGTCTCGTCGGCTCGGGTTAGTCGCAGTCTATTATGAAAGCGTCCCGGCGGTCTACTCGCCCCTCCTAGGCGGGTGCGGCCGCGTAGCTCCGGTCGAGGAGCGCGTCGATGTACTGGGAGGCGCTGTGTGCGGCGATTGCCCCGTCGCTTGCGGCAACTACGAGCTGCCGGAACGGAGTGGTGCGGACATCGCCCACTGCGTACAGTCCCGGTGTGCTCGTCTCCATGTGCTCATCCGTCACAATGTAGCCTGCATCGTCCTTGTCCACGAAGGGCACCAGATCGGTCTGGGGGATCGATCCAATGAAGACGAAGACTGCGTCCAGCTCCTCGGTGTACTCCTCTCCGGTGACGGTATCCTGGAAGGTAACGCCGCCCACCTTCTGCATACCCATCATGCCCGGCTTACCATGGATCTCCCGGACCACGGTGTTGAAGCGCACGTCGATGTTCTCGTTGTTGAGCACACGCTGCGCCAGGGACTTCTGCGCCCGGAAGCGGTCGCGCCGGTGGACCATGACCACCTTGTCGGTGAGCTTGGACAGGAAGGTCGCCTCGTCGCAGGCGGCGTCCCCACCGCCGACCACCAGAATCCTCCGGTTCTTGAAGAACGGCCCGTCGCAGGTGGCGCAGTAGGAGACGCCCCGACCCTGCAGCTCCGCCTCACCCGGAACGTCGAGGGTCCGGTGGCGGGCACCGGTAGCCAGAACAACGGAGTAGGCGGTTAACGCCCCTTCGCTGGTATCCAGGTGAAAGATCTCCCCTTCCTTGCGGATTCCCTCCACCGTGGCAATGGCAAACTCAGCACCGAAACGGCGCGCCTGGCGTTCGAAACGCTCGGTGAACTCCTCCCCGTCGATCGGATCGGGAAACCCCGGGTAGTTTTCCAGGCCCTCGATCAGCAGGCATTGACCGCCGTTCGCCATCTGTTCCACAAGAAGCGTCCGGAGATTGGCCCGGGCGCCGTACTGCGCCGCGGCCAGGCCGGCGGCGCCGCCGCCGATGATGATCAGATCGTAGCTCGGTTGCACGTGTGTCCTCCTCGGTGCTGTGCAGCCGACTGCAGGGTGAGCCCCCGCCGCCGGCGGATATCGTCTCAGCTCTATATAGTATTATCGGAATATATAGCAACTTTTCCTTAATCCGTCCAGTAGGACTCCGATGATAAGAAAGAAGAAGCGGTAATCCCTATCGTGCGGCCGGAGGTGTTCCGAATGGACCGATATCATGACACAACAGCCCTCATCGATGCCCTGGAAGAGGAGGTTGCACTCCTCGACTCCTTCGTGAAGAGGGAGCGCGAGCTCCGGGAGCTCGTCATGGACCGCAACTGGCCGGCCCTCGAGCGCTCCATTGGCGTCCTCAATGAAGCCGCACGGAGCATTGAGGCCGCCGAGGATCGGCGCCACCGCGCGTTCGCACGTCTCGCACAGCGTTTGGGACTCGGCGCCGAGGCCTCGTTCTATGATCTGGTGAGTCATGTGCCCCAGGAGTCGCGGCAGGATCTTGTAGATCTGTTTCGAGAGCTCAAGGTCTCGGTCATGCGCGTCCAAGGGTTGAACAGTGGCATTGAGAGCTTCGTCAAGGCGCGATCGCGGAGTCTGAACGACGTGCTCGAGGCATTCGGGCCGAATCACCGAGGTCGGGTGTATGGCCGCGACGGGGCACAGACGCGCAAGGAACGTCAGGCCCTGGTGGTCGACACCGCCAGATAGGAGAAGGGGCCTCCCGGGAGTAGCAGATGCAATCCACCTTCAGCGGTATTGAGATCGGCAAGAAGAGCCTCATCTCTCATCAGCTCGGTCTCTCTACGATCGGTCACAACCTGAGCAACGCCTCCACCGAGGGTTACAGCCGACAACGCGTGAACATGGGGGCGGTAGACCCTATCTATCGTCCGCAGCTCAACCGCTCGGAGACCGCCGGGCAGATCGGGCAGGGCGTCGAGGTACGCTCCGTTGAGCGCGTCCGCGACCAGCTTCTCGAGGGGCGGATTGTTGCCCAGGCAAACGGGGAGGGCTACTGGGAGGCGCGGGACAAGTACCTTCTCATGGTGGAGCAGGTCTACAACGAGCCCAGCGACTCCTCCGTCCGAGGGGCAATGGATCGCTTCTGGGAGGGGTGGCAAGAGCTCTCGCTCCACCCGGAGCAGATGGCGACACGCAGCTCCGTTCTCGAGCGGGGAGAGGCTGTCATTGAAGGGATTCAGGATCGATACCAGCGCCTCGACCGCATTCGCACCATGCTGGACGACGACATTCGCGGTACCGTTGAACAGGTGAACAATCACCTGTCGGAGATCGCCCAGCTGAACCGGGAGATTGTGAAGGTCGAAGGCGCCGGGGACCAGCCGAACGACCTTCTGGACCGTCGCGACCTTCTGGTTGAGCGACTCTCAAAGCTCATCGACATTACGGTCGACAACCGCGATCCCGACGAGTTCAGCGTCCACACTGCCGGGCTCCACGTCGTGCAGGGGGGTATTGCGCGTCCGTTTCGGATCGAGCCCAATCCCCAGAACGAGGGATTGAGCAACGTGGTGTGGGACTTCTCCGGCGAAGACGCCCGGTTTCGGGGAGGGAAGCTCGCCGCCCTGGTGGAGCTGCGAGACGGCGACGTCCGAGGTGAGATACAGAACCTGGACAAC
Organism: uncultured Spirochaetaceae bacterium; assembly: GCA_964623865.1. GTDB lineage: Bacteria > Spirochaetota > Spirochaetia > DSM-27196 > PWMO01 > CAYFQV01. The sequence continues at coordinate 85,403 of CAZUVX010000001.1, forward strand.
ATGGCCATCAACTTCATTGACCTGGTCAACGAGGTCCACCGCGCCGGTGTGGGCCTCAACGGAGAGAGCGGTAACGATTTCTTCGTAGAGTACCCACGGGTCCTGAACGGCCTCGGCAACTACGACGCCGACGGCGACGGCGAGTTCGACCAGAGTTACATCTTCCGCGCTACCGGGGCCAATAGCCTCCAGGCGCAAGAGCAGGTCGGGCTTGCGGGAACCATGACGCTGCCCGGCCCGGAAGGGGACGTTCAGATCGAGTACGCCGCCACCGATACGGTGAGTGACATCATTGCCCGGATCAACAACTCCCGGGCGGAAGTGGTGGCGCGGCTGAATCGCGACGGCCATCTGAGTCTGAAAGGGACCCCCGCGGCAAACCTGGAGAATCCGGACTTCGTCATACGGGAAATTGAGGATTCGGGACAGTTCCTCGCAGGCTACGCGGGGATTCTGCAGGGGCCCGGAGCGGAGAACGCCTATACCTGGCAGGAGCCGAACGCAGTCCTCGGATTGCAGGGGGGCGATCTGGAGTATGCGGTTGCACCGCTGCAGCATCCCTCCGGGTGGATTCAGGTGAATGAAGAGTTGAAGAACGAGCCCGCCGCCGTGGCGGCGGCCCTGCCGGACGAGAGCGGCACCGGTTCCGTGGGCAACGGCGACGCCGCCCTGGAGATCGCATCGATTCGCAACCAGGCGGTCATGGTCGGCCAGGTTTCGACCTTCGAAGACTACTTCGCGGACACCGTCGCCGAGATCGGCTTGAAAGGCGAGCAGGCGCGGGAGGCTCTTCAGACGAACGAGCAGATCATGAAGGACCTCCGGGATACGCGCGCGTCGATCAGCGGTGTGAACGTCGACGAAGAGATTGCGGAGATGATCAAGTTCCAGCACGGCTATCAGGCAGCCGCGCGTTTCGTCACACAGATCGACACCATGCTCGACACAATCATCAATCGAATGGGGGCGTAGTAACTGATGTATCGGATCAGCACGAACATGCCGAATGACAACATGCAGTTCTTTGCCCGCAATCGCGAGTATGAGCTGAACCAGATCCAGAACAAGATTGCGAGTCAGAGTCGCATCCAGAATCTTCGAGACGATCCCGTTTCGGCGGCCCACGCGACGCGTCACAAGTCCTATCTGACCCGGCTGGAGCGCTACACGGAGAATATCGAGTACGCCCGGACGAACTATCGCGTTACGGAAGGATACATGCGGGAAGCCGTAGACGTTCTTCAGCGGATCCGGGAGATTGGGGTGCAGGGGGCCAACGGCACTTACACCGCCGAGGACCGCGCCTACATGGCCAATGAGGTGGATCAGCTCCTGAACGAGCTTGCCGAAGTCGCAAACGCCCGCGACGCCGAAGGCCGAACAATCTTCTCCGGCTCAGAGTCACGGAGTCTTCCCTTTCGTGTCGTCCGGGGGAACGTTGAGGGAGTGGACGGCCGGCGCATCACCAATGTGCAGTACACCGGCAACATTGGAGAGCGCAATGCCGAGGTGATGGACGGCGCCACGGTGCCTCTCAACGTGCCCGGCAATCAGGTATTCTGGGCGGAGAACCAGCAGATCTACTCCTCCGTTAACGCCTCTGCGTATCAGGTCCCTGAGGATACGAGTATCTTCCTGGACGGTGTGGAAGTGCAGCTCACCGGCGGGGACAACATCAACGCGGTCATATCGAAGATCAATGACTCCGACGCCGCCGTCGAGGCGCGTCTCGACCCTGTGCGGGACTCCCTTGTACTCCAGACCACGGCGCCACATCAGCTCTGGTTGAGCGACGGTGAGGACGGCAGGGTGCTCCGGGATCTGGGGGTGCTGGTAGACCGCGAAGGAGGGCCCCCGGACAACATTGCTCCGTCGGCAGACGCATTCGGCGGATCCGTCTTCGACATGGTCATTGCCCTTCGGGACAACCTCTACGCCGACGACACGATCGACACCGGTGGCTCGGCTCTGAAGGGCATTGACAGCGCCCTGGACAACATGCTTGCGAAGGTGGGCGAGATCGGGGCCCGGGATACCAGGTTGGGCTTCACGCTTCGTCGGACGGAGCGAGAGATTCCGGAGGTGACGGACCACCTTTCCCAGGAAGTGGACATCGATGTGACCGAAGCCCTTACGGAACTCCGGATGATGGAGTACACTCATCAGGCGGCCATCGGCACCGCCGGACGAGTCCTCCAGACGACCTTGCTGAATTTCCTGAGGTAGGATGATGGAAGTAGAAACGAAGGCGTACGGTCGTATTGAAGTCGACGAGCGGCAACGCATCACCTTCCCGAAGGGGTTGTACGGATTCGAGCCCTACGTCGACTGGATCCTCCTCGACGCGCGGCAGCGGCCGTTCTACTGGTTGCAGAGCAAGGACGATGCACGCATCGCCTTCGTACTCATCAACCCCTATCTCTTCAGACACGACTACGTCTTGAATATCCCCGAAGATGATCTGGTGGAGATCGGCACGCCTGAGGAGAGTGACATTCTGGTGTTTTCCATTGTCACGATTCCTGAGAACTACGCCGAAATCACCGCGAATCTCCAGGGCCCCCTGGTCATCAACCGGAAGCAGCGGATCGGCAAGCAGTGCATTTCCCTCGATCCTCGATGGGAGACGAAGCACCCGATCGTTCGTGAGATGGCCCGGAACGCGTAATGCTCATTCTAGCCCGCCGCATGAATGAGCGGATCATCATTGACGACAACATTGAGGTTGCCGTTCTCGACATAAAGGGAGATCAGGTCAAGATCGGAATCCGCGCGCCGAAGAACGTCAAGGTCTACCGGCAGGAGGTCTTCGAGGCGATTCAGGCGGAGAACCGCCGCGCGGCGGAGACTTCCAGCCGAGAGCTCCCCAGCCTGGACCAGTATTTTCAGAACGACCGGTCCGGAAACGATCAGGCCGGAAAGGACCGGGCCGGAAAGGACCCGGCCGCGAAGGATCAGCGCGGGAACAACCGGGACGACGAGACACGTATTCAGAACAACCCGCCCGATAACCGCCCCGACACCGGGGGCACCGCCCCCGACCCGTGACGCCGCCCG
>CAZUVX010000001.1:88559-163808 GCA_964623865.1 uncultured Spirochaetaceae bacterium
CCGACACCGGGGGCACCGCCCCCGACCCGTGACGCCGCCCGTCGCTAACGGCGGTTCGGGATTCCGGCATCGCTGTCGCGAAGGTACCTCGGCCCCTCGGACTCCCCGAGGAGGCGGCCCTCCCGATACGCCGTTACCCCCAAAGTAATCATGCCACGCAGCGGAACGCTTCGTGAGACCGGGTCGACCAGAAGGCCGCAGCCCGGGGCGTCCCGGGAGCCCGCGAAGAGGTAGTGGAACCGCCCGGCGTGGGGGCCTGTGAGGATCACCGGGTCGCCGGCCCCGCCCCGTCCATCGGCTCCTCCCGGCTTGGAGGCGTCACCACGCCGGAGGTCGCGGATCACCTTGAGAAGGTCGCTCCCCGACACATCCAGATCCTCGGTGAGTCGCTCTCCTCGGTAGTACACGCCCGCGTAGAAACGTTTCTTCCTGGCGTCGATGACGGGTACAACCAACTGCGGCGCCCAGCGCAGGTGCCGGGAAAAGCGATCAAGCGTCGGCACCGCTGCAATTGGAGCAGCCGCGCCGGCGGAAATCCCTTTTGCCAGGGAGATACCGATGCGCAGCCCCGTGAACGAGCCGGGACCTCCCGTAACCACTAGAAGGTCGACCTCTCCGGCGGAGAGGTCGTGGGATTCCAGAAGGGATTGCACCGCTGCGGCCGCCGTACGACCATGATGGAGGCCGCCGTCGCAAAGGCGCTCTTCGATGAGCTCGAAAGGCTCACCGGGCACATCCGGCACATGCGGCACATCCGGCACATGCGGCACATGCGGCTCATCCGGTGCGGGGACGTAGGGGCTGCGAACCCGTGCAAGGGCAACACCCAGAATCTCCGTGGCCGTGTCAATCGCCAGGACGGTCAATGTGAATACCTCGTGCGTCGGCGCCGGTGATTTCGAGCTCCACGCGAATGTGCCGTTCCGGGATGAGCCCTTCGGCGCGATCGGGCCACTCGATCAGGGCAATTGTGTCGGAGGCAAAGTGCTCCTCCAGCCCGAGGAGATCGACCTCCTCCGTGAAACCCATTCTATAGAGATCGATGTGTACGAGTCGCCGCGCACCGGTGCGTTGTACCGCAAGCTCCGGGAGCTCGTACGAGACCACCAGGGTGAAGCTCGGGCTCACCACCCGGTCGGAAACACCAAGGGCGCCGGCGACGGCCCGAACGAATAGCGTCTTCCCCGCTCCAACCCCGCCGTGGAGCGTGACCACGTCTCCCCCGCGAAGGGTCGACGCGAAGCGGGCTGCAATCTCCTCGGTCTGCTGCGGTGAGCGTGATGAACGGGGTGTCAGGGAAGCTTCCTCTCCTGGTCCAGTCGCCGGATGTGTTCCTTCAGAGCGCGCAATAGAGGCACACGGGGATAATCAATATCTGCTTCAGGCCGAACCGAGACCGTTGTGCCGCCCAGGGCGTCATGCTCAATGGTGAAGTCGACCGGAATGCGGCTGGTCTTCTCTCCCAGGTAGTTCATGGTAGCCGTTGCAGTGTAGTGGCGCCGGTAGTAAAGGGGATCTTCTTTGCGTCTGATGTCGGTCAACTCACGTACAATCACCGCGGAATCATACGGGGGTGCTTCACGGCGGGTCAATCCCTTTCGCGGTGCCGCGACTGCGGTGGGGTGCCGTTACGCGTGCGCCTCCAGGCCGTACACGTACGCCTGGATGCGATTGAGATGCTTCTTCGAGACCTTGGTGAACTGAATATGCATAATGCTGTACCGACCGGGAAGACGCTCCAGGGTCTTCACCTTCCCAAAGGCGGTAAGGCGCGTCTTGTCGGGGGTCTCGAAGGAGATCTTCACCAGGTTTCCCGTCGCCAGCGGTTGGGGGGTTCGGATGCTGCATCCGCCTGCAGACACGTCCTCGAGGCGACCATATCCGCGCCGCTGGCTGCTCACGAAGGCCTGTTTCTTGGTGCGCCGCCCGCTGCCGGTGGTCAGTACAACGATGGGCCAGAAGAAGACCGGCTGGTCCGCCTCTCTGCGCGGGTACTTGCGCTGTCGTGCACTGGAGAGGTGATCGTCGTGATTCAGGAGGAGAGACGCGATTCCGTGAGAGCGGCTGATGCCGCGGACCGCGGATGTGAAGGTGACGACGTTTTGCCCGCCCCGGAGAGGGACCCTTCCGAAGACCTTGGTACCCTTGCTCCACAACACGGCGCTTCCATCGCTGTCCATGGGTGCTTCGACCGCCAGGGAGTCGCTCACATTGGCAGTCACCCGGGAGTCGTACCAGAAGTCACCGTCAATGGAGAGACTGATCGCCTGTCCATTGACGAGACGACGGGTTGAGGCTATGCCGCCGCCGGACTGCGAGATGGCGAGGGTCAGAAGGCGCTTGATCTGGAATACCAGAAACTTTCGGTCCTCCTTCTCCCCGTCGGACAGCGAAGACTGGTCGATCCGCATGATCTCCCGACGGACCACGTTCGTGAGGTACTGTTCGCTCTGAAAGAGCCGCAACGGCTGATCGACTTTCAGATCCCCGACCATCTCCATGAGAGTCTGCACGTGGTGGGGTTTGAGCCCCGCCTGACGGCCGTAGCGCCGGATCGCCATGCGGGGTATCCGGCCGCGCCGTTTGCCGCTCCTGCTGATTTTGGAGCCGATGATCGCGGCCAACACGCCGATCACGAGGAGTCCGCCGAAGACCGCAAGGGTAACAATGTTCTGCTGCGGGTCAGGCCTGGCGAAGAACTCGAAGTCCTGTTGCTGGAGCAGTATCATCGCCGCATTGTACCGCGATTACGCGCTCTCGGGGGAGTCCGCATCCGGAATCAGCTCCAGGAGCTTTTCGACGCGCGGCAGCATGTCGTACTCCAGGAGATCACCAATCAGTACGGTGTCCATGTCGTTGAATGCAGCGACCAGCTCCTCCAGGGTGGACTGTAGCGAATCGGTGAGTTGTCGCAGCGGTGCCGACGCTTGCCGGGGTGCCCCGGCAGTGCCGCCGTATCGGCTGTCGACCGCCACGAGAACTCGGAGCAAGCGTTCAACGAGCTCACTGAATTGCACAATCAGTGACATGGCCTTCTGCTCCTCACCGGTCTGGAGGAGAATGGAGACCTCTTCGAGCTCCGGCATCAGTGTACGCAGGGCCTGCTCCGTCTTGCGCGCTTCGCGGAAGGGAGTGGCCAGCTCGCGAATCCGGGTGTTGAGAACGGTACCGATGCGGCGAAGGGTGTCCGTGGTCTTCCCGGGACCGGCATCGTCCTGAGCGGCATCTGTGGCTGCACTCTCAGCGGCTTCACCTTCGTCGGATGCGCCTCCGGGTGAAGCGTCCACCAGCGCGGCGGCGCGTCGCACGGCGGAATCCAGCGAGTTCTCGCTCGCGCCGCCGAGCACTGCGGTTATTATCTCGGAGAGATGGCGCCTTACATAGGGATACTCTGCCAGGAGTTCCCGCGCTTCCTGGTACGCCGGCTCTTCGAGGAGGTCGGCGAGGGTCGCCACGTAGTTGTGGAGGATGCGGTAGCCGTTGAGTCTCACCTCCCATGGGGGAAGGGCGACGATCTCGATCTTGTCGACTTCCTCGATGTTTCGGCCCGCCCACGCCTGCTCGGCGTCAAGGTGGTGCAGCGTGTGATTCACCGAGAGATCGGTGATGTACAGGTTCATGTCCTGCAACCAGTTGCGGATTCCCTGGATAACCTCTCCCAGGGTTCGTTCGTCTTCGAGTTGTATGTCTACCTGTTGCTCATTCACCAGGACTTGCACCGGGTGCCTCCTTGCAGCATGGACCCTGCCGTTTCATGTGGCCGCTAAGAGAAAGCCATCCTGTTTCGATTATCGGCGGGCCGCAGCCGGATTGTAAACCGAAGCGGCTCCAGTCAAGAGGCTCACGTCCCGGGGCGGGCAGCCCTCAGGCTCGCCACTCTGGGGCTCGCCACCCTGGGGCTCACCACCCACGAGGCCCCGGGGGCGACCGCCGCGGAGGGTGACCCCGCTCTACTGATTCCCCCCACCGCCGCCGACGTCGGGCAGGCGCTGAAGCGCGCGCCGGCTGTCCTCGAGAGAGTCCATGGCACCCTCCATGCGCCCGAACTCTCGCCGAAGGTCCTGCTCGTACCGGTCGAGCCGCTCGGAGTAGTTATCAATGTCCCCCTCAGTCCGGGAAATCGTCGTGTCGAGGCTGCCGGTCCTGTTGGCGATCAAGCCGCCGGATTGTACGAAGGGCCGGGTGAACGTGCTGGTCTCGACGGCGACCCCGCTGTCGGCGGCCTGATCACCGTCGGTGTCGTTGGCAAAGAGTTCCCGTACGGCGTCGAAGTTGTTGGCCAGAGCGTCGTCAAGAGCGTTCTCATCGATCTCAAGATAGCCTCTGATGCGGCTCGCGCTGAATCCGCCGGTGTTGAAGCCGCTGGCATTCGTAGAGATCCCCATTTCTGCCAGGAGATTGAGCTCCTCTCCCGCCGAGGTGGGATAGGGGTTCATCATGATGGTCTGGAGACGACTTCGCAGGTTGTTGAGCATACTGTCGCCCTGAAACATGCCCAGTTGCTCGCGCGCCTCTTCACGCTCCTCGTCCGAGAAGTACTCGATCTCCTCGATGATAGCCTCTTCGGTTCTTGTCAGGATGTTTGCATCCCGGATGACCTGATTGTACGAACCTACGAAGCCGATAATTGCGTCCTTCACGGCTTCGATGTCAGGTTCTATGGTGATTGTTGCCGGGGTAGCGCTCTCTCCCTGAATGTTCAGGGTTGTACCCGGAATCAAGTCGTCTATTTCGTTGCTCGACCGAGAAACCTCGACCCCGTCGATCTCCACGCGTGCGTCCTGTGCGACCTCGCGGGGGTTAACCGGTTGGTAGTCTCCGCGACTGGTGGGATCAATGATTTCAATATTGCGGATCTCCAGATCGCGGTGGGAGTTCCGGTTGCGCATGTTCAGGGCGCGGATGGAGTCGACGTAGTCCGCCGGCGAAACCTCAACGGTGCGGAATTCGCCGTCACCCTCGATCTCAGGAAGCTCTACGGGACCGGATTCACCAACCGCGTAGAGGTACCGGGGCTCCCGCACCACCGGGGGCTGCTCCGGCGGCTCATGCTCCGGAAGGTCGACCTCCGACGGCGCATTCCGGATGGTGATATCCTCCAGGCTGATGGATCCCGCCTCAGGTGTGTCGGGACCCGGCGGTGGCTCTGGGGGCGGCTCGATATCCCCCTCCCGGTTGATCTCGCGTACCTCGTACCGAAGGACGTGGTTCTGGTTCACCGACAGGGTAGGGGATACTGGAATCGACAGCTCCCCGCCGGGCTTCAAGGTGAGGGTCCCCTCGGATAGTTGCACTGTGTCGGCATCCAGGGGTTGTTCCCATCGGCGAATGTTCGATCTTGCAAGCTCAATCGTGCGATTGGTGTCGCCGCCGCGACGAAGGATACCACTGTCCAGCGCAAACGCTTCGGCGTCGTCGAGAAACTCGAGGCGATTCTCCGCCCCGGTCCTTTGCGACTCTACCGCGAAGATTTCCGTGCTTGTGGTGTTCTGCACGACCCGGGCGCGAAGGGCGTCGTCGGAGTTCGCGTTGATTGTTTGAGCAAACTGACTCAGGCTGCCGCCGGCGAAATCAAAGGATATCTCCTCTTCGCCCACGCGAAACGTATACGTTCCCTCGGGGACCTGGGTTCCAAGATCCAGGCCCTTAGAGAGGAACTTGTCCGCGCCGGCCTTCTGGAGGACGCGTATCTCGGCAGTTGACGGTTCGGCGGTACGTTCCGCCGTAGCGGTCACGACCGACTCGTTCGAGCTCTCGGCGACGCGCTGCCGGAAGGGGCTCTGAAACCCGTACAGGCCCTGGGCCGCGGTTTGCAGACTCTGGACGCGGCGACTCACGTCTTGCCAGACGCGCTTCTCTTTCTGATAGCGATCAACGTCCTCCTCCATGCGATCCATGGGGATGCGCTCGGCTTCCATGAGGTCGTTGATCATTCCCTGTGTGTCGATGCCCCGGTTATCTCGAATGCCGGGTATGTTTATGTCAGACATAGCCTTCCCCTCCCCTAGCCAAGGCCACATCCTTCACGGCTATCGCGCTACATCTTCTCTCGCCTAGATCTCTTCGTCGACGAGGAGCCCGATGGCCTCTCGGATTCGGACATGGAGCCGTTGAATCTCATCGGGAGGCAGCTCTTTGATCACTTTGTCGGTTTCTCGATCAATAACCTTGACAACCACTTGATCCAGGTCGTGGTTAATCTCGAACTCAAGGCGCCTGTTGAATATGAGGCTTACGGAGCGCAACTCCTGCGTAGCCTCCTGAATCTGAGGTTCCGATTGTTCTATCTGCCTCTCGACCCGACCTCGTTGTCGGCGCGCAGCCTCCGTCTGAAGCTGCGTCGGTTGTTCGGAGCCTTGCCCACTTCGCCGGACCTGTGCATGTCCGACACCGGAAATCTCCATGGACATTAGCGTTACCTCCATGTAGCGCTAAACAGAGGGAGCCGTACGGCTCCCTCTGCCGCGTGTAGCCAAGAAAGAGATGACGTCCAGAAATCTCTTTCTCTCACCCACGGAGCACTTACCCAATGAGCTGAAGCACTGACTGCGGTTGCGTGTTGGCCTGCGCCAGCATTGCCGTATTCGCCTGCGTCAGAATCTGGTTTCTCGTGAAGTCCACGATCTCGCTCGCCATGTCGACGTCTCGGATCTGGGACTCCGCCGCAGCCAGGTTTTCCGACGCAACGGCCACGCCTTCGGCGGCCATTTCGAACCGGTTCTGGTAGGCGCCCAGGTCGGCGCGTTGCTTGGACACCGTGCGAAGCGCGGCATCCACAACACCGATTGCCTGGTTGGCGCTGTCCGGCGTACTGAGGGAGATGATCCCCGTCTCACCCTGCGCTCCCTGGAGGCCGAGGGCTGCGGCTGTCATCGTACCGATGAAGGCAGTCTCCGACTGGTCCATGTTTGCGCCGACCTGAAACTGTACTCCGGTGGCTTCAGCAGCGTCCGATGCGAACCGCCCGGTAAGAATGCTCATACCGTTGAATTGAGCGTGCGACGCAATCCGGTTTACCTCGTCGACCAGCTGCGAGATCTCAACCTGGATCTGCATGCGGTCTTCAGCCGTGTAGATGCCGTTGGCAGACTGCACGGACAGCTCACGGATGCGGTGCAGGATGTCCTGCGTTCCCTGCATGTAGCCTTCCGTCGTCTGAATGAACGACACCGCGTTCTGGATGTTCCGCTCGGCCTGGTTCAAACCGCGAACCTGGCTGCGGAGCTTCTCAGAAACGGCGAGGCCCGATGCGTCGTCGCCCGCCCTGTTAATGCGCATGCCAGAGCTCAACTTTTCGATGTTGTTCTGGACTGAATCCGTGCGCTGTTGCAGGGTGCGACTCGCGAATTGGGCGCTCATGTTGTGATTGATAATCATGTAGCCCTCCTTGATCCGGTTTTCCGGGAGCATTCCGTGCTCCCGGTCCCCTGCCGACATGGACCCGAAGGAGAAGTGGGCTTCTCTCCCGCTCCGTAGTGGTCCAGCCAACCAGAGAGACTTCCGCGGCTCCGTCTACGGACGCCTATCTGCTTTCGGCCATCAAGAGGGCGTTGTCAAAGAACAATAGAGCTGCCTCCTGTCGGAGACAGCCCTTAGATAATATAACCCTATCCGAGCAATTGCAACACGGACTGCGGCACAGTGTTCGCCTGTGCCAGCATGGCGTTCGACGACTGCAGGAGAATCTGATTCTTCGTGAAGTCGACGATCTCCGAAGCCATATCCACGTCGCGGATTTGCGACTCTGCAGCCGCGGTGTTTTCCGCAGCAATGTCGATTCCCTGGATGGCCATCTCCAAACGATTCTGGTAGGCGCCCAGGTCGGCACGCTGCTTGTTCACCTGGCGAAGGGCCGAGTCAATGATACCAATCGACTGGTTGGAGTCGCCGGGATTGGACAGACTGAGAATCTCGTTGTTCCCAGTGCGCATACTGAGCGCGTCGGCGGTCATGGTCCCAATGTACACCCGTTCGCGCTGATCCATGTTCGCACCAATGTGGAAGTACATCGACGCGGTGACGGTGTTTTCACCGGTGTCCCGGGCGAAGCGACCCGTGAGCAGGTTCATGCCGTTGAACTGGGCGTGGGACGCCACGCGGTCGATTTCGTCGACGAGCTGGGACACCTCAACCTGAATCTGCATGCGGTCTTCGGCGGTGTAGATGCCGTTCGAGGCTTGTACCGACAGCTCGCGGAGACGCTGCAGGATGTCCTGAGTCTCCTGGAGGTATCCTTCCGTTGTCTGAATGAAGGAGACTCCGTTCTGAGCATTCCGGGAAGCCTGCTGAAGGCCTCGAATCTGGGCGCGCATCTTCTCGGAGACCGCAAGACCCGACGCGTCGTCGCCGGCACGATTGATACGCATGCCCGACGAGAGCTTCTCAATGTTGTTCTGAAGTCCCCCCGTCACGTTCCCCTGAACGCGCTGGGCGAAGTTTGCGCTCATGTTGTGATTGATAATCATTCAATTCCTCCCTGAAAAAGCGTGTGTTCTCCACCGTCGTGGAGTGTTGGTCGGCGAGCGTCCATGCCCGCCGGCGAGAACAAAGCGATCGACAATCCCTACGGTGCGGTCCACCTCCTTTCCGGCATACGAAAAGACTCATGTCGCCTTTCGGAACGCCGATAGTCGAAGTAGCGGGGAAAAGACTCGCCGGTGGGCCTCCGGCGGATGAGTCTTCTGCCCCTCATTGCTGAATATCGGTGGGGATCTGGAATATCTTGAGGCGGGTGGGGAAGAGTTGTCTCTGGTTCTGCTGCGGCGTGGGTTCGTCGGTCATGCGACGCACGCTTCGCAAATTGCCGCGCGACAAGACGGAGGCAAAGGCAGACGCGTGGCGACGAGTCGGCCGGCGGGAGGCCGGCCGGCGGGAGGAGCCGTCACGGTGTGGGGAAGACCTACTCTTCCTCCGACAGTTCGGCAAGAAGCTGCGCGGCGAGGGGATCCTCGGGATCGAGCTCCAGTACGGACCTGAAGTACGCTTCCGCCTCATCGCGGTTTCCTCGCCGCAGGGCGAGGACACCCAGGTTGGAAACTACCTTGGTATTCTCCGGCTCCAGACGCAACGCTCGCTCCAGATGAGCCGACGACTCCTCGTAGTTTCCAAGCTCCATCTCACAGATGGAGAGCTCGTTCAGAATGTCCACGTTCTCCGAGGCCAGGTCGAGAGTCTTCCGGAATGCCTCCCGCGCCTCGTCGTACCGTTCCAGACGCCGAAGGCCCCAGCCCAGAAGGAACCACCCGTTCCACACGTCGGGGTTGGTATGGAGGAATTCTCGCGCCTTCTCAATGCCGGCTTCCTCTTTACCCATGCGAATGAAGTCGAACGCTTCCTTGAAGGCGTTGTCCACCAGGTTCTGTGCGTCTATCTGGCGAACGATGTCACGAGCCTCGTTGAGCTTATCCTCTTCATCTCCGGTCGCTCGGTAGTTCTCGAAGTGTTCTCGCGCTCGGTCGAAACTCCGCTGCTTCAGGAAGAAGTGCCCGGCGTTGAAGTACGCATCGGGTACGACGGCATCCGAAGCAAGGAGCTTCTTGTAGACCGCGAAGGCCTGATCGGTGTAGCGTTGCCGGTCCTGATCCCGGCCGTGCTTCTCGGCGGCCTCCGCCATCTGCTCGTACAGGAGTGCCAGGTTCACGTCGGGCTTGGGGTTTTCCGGCAACAGGCCGGAGAGTGCCAAGAAGATTTCCTCCGCAACGGCGAAGTCCTCGCTGCGCGCCTTGAAGACCCCGGTCTGGGTAAGCTCCTCAACAATGTCCGGCTTCACCGCCAGTACGAACTCACGGTAGTAATCTATGTGCTCGTGGCTTGGGTCGTACGCCATGATTCTCAGCATGGCGGCGATGATCTGTTCCCACTGCAACTCCTCGAGGGAGGTCTCTTCCATCCCCTCCGGCTTCTCGAGAGGGAGAGGAACGGAGGGATCGATCTCGAAGTCGCCGATCCGGCGTTCCATGTCGGGAGGAAGCTGCAAATAGATGATGTTGCGAAGCGGATCGTTCCCGCCTTCGAGGGAATGTGTTGAATTGGACATGTGGGGGCTCCTGGTTCGAGACTCCGCGGTCAGGATTCGGCCGATTGCTCCGGGTTTTTGATCTTCGAACCGCGCAGGTACGCAGATAGAAGCATTTTGTACGTCACCGGGAGAGTTTCCTCATGGAACTTCACCGCGATAGCCGCAATGTCGTTACGTCCCTCAACGGCTTCGAAGCGAATCACCGTACCTTCAATATCAATATAGCTCTCGTCTTCCGTCACCTGTACCCGAAGGGTCGCACTCTTGTTTACCAGGAACTTCGCTACGCCCAGTATGATCAGCTTTGCGCCGCCGAAGGAGAGATCTCGAATGATACAACGACGCGGCACGCCCTCAATGTAGACGAAGATGTTCTTTGCGTTGATCCCGATCTTCCGCGCGCTGTCGGCGGTCACCGGTATTCGCTGCTCCTTCCGTCTCTTCGAGGCGGCGTGAGCGTCCAGAAGCTTGCCGAGAACCTCTATCAGATCGTCCGGGGGGCGCTGGGTATACGCAAGCGTGAGGAAGTGCAAGTCCGGCTTCTGGCTACCGTACGGCGTTGCTCCGGTTATCTTCGCCGACACGAAAAATGAGAGCGGATCCGCCTTGTCCTTCTGGAGAAAGCTGAACCGAAGCGAAACCACATTGTTCGCCTTGCGGATCGTCTCGCGAAGCGAGGTGCCCATGTTGACGATGATCTTGGCCCCAACCATTGAGCTGGAGTAGACAATGCAGGGCCACTGGTATCCGAGAGACTTCAGAAACACCTGCTTGGGATACAACAGCGTCGCCCTGATCACCTCTTTGGTGAAGGTCACGTCTATGTTGCGAAACTGTTCGTAGTACCGCGTGATTTGCTGGCTGGTTGTGACGGCCATTGTGTAGGGTGATACTATTCGATCGTCTGGTGCGGGTCAACATTCGCCGACCGGCGCAGCCCCAGCCTCGTCGCGGTCAGGAGTCCGCGGGACGATTGTCCTCGGTACGGGTAGCTGCGGGACGGGAGTCGGCGAGGGAGCGGTCGAGGGCCTCAATGAGCTTCTGGGTGATCTCGGCCACCTGCGCACTCTCGGCTGCGGTGTGTCGGCCGTCATCACCGTGACTTCCGTCATCATGTGCGGCCGCGCCGGGATCGGAGGCGGAAGCGGCCGCGGTGCCTTCGCGAAGGCGAAAGAGCTCGTCCGCGGTGAGCACGCCCGCGACGATCGCAATCTTCAGCGGATCGCCTGAGGTGATGCGCGCCTGGACATCCTGCACCTTGGTTCGGAAGAAGTCGATGAGATCCTGGACGTACTGCGGATCCTCATCGGTCTGAATGGTGAAGCTTGTACCGAGAAGCTCGATCGTCATGGCAAGCGCTCCGGCGCTCTCCGGAGCCCGGCACCGCTAGAAGATGTCGAGCTCACCCGGTTCTCGGCGGGATTGTTCCGGATCGTCGTCTCTTTCATCGGAATCGCCGCCGCTCCCATCATCGAGCTCCCGGCGCGGATCCTCCGGCTCTGAGCTCTCCGACGCGTCGCTCTCGGCGGATGTCTCGCCCGCGATTTCGGCGGCACCGGGCTCCCTTGCAGGGCTCTCCTCCGTGTCCTCCGTCTCCTCGGTCGCCGACGCCTCGACGGGAACGCCCGTCATCTCGTCAGGTGAGGAAGAAGTCGTGGAGGTCTCGAGAACCTCGTCCTCGAGCTGGTCGAGCTGGTTCAGAGCGGAAACGATACCCTGCTCGATCTCCGATTGATCACGCCTGAATGCGGCAATGCTGTTCTCCAGCTCGAGAATCCGTCCCTCGTAACTCTCCAGCTTCTCCCGGAGCAGAGCGTTCTCGTTCTTGAGCGTGGCAATGCGAGAGACCGCAGCCTGAACGCGCTGTTCCAATCGGCGGATCTGCTCGAGGGTAATCATGACTATTCGTTCAGCGCCGTCGTGGCGGTGTTGACGAGCTCCCGAAAGGCGTCGGGATCCTCAATTGCCATGTTGGAGATCGCCTTCCGATTCAGAGAAACATCGGCCTTCTTCAACCCATGAATGAAACGGCTGTAGGTGATGCCTTCGTTTCGGCACGCCGCGGAGATGCGGGCAACCCAGAGATTGCGAAAGTCGCGTTTCTTCCGGCGACGGTCGCCGTACGCGGTGAAAAGGCCCTTGGCGACGGCGTCCTTCGCCTGGCGATGCAGGGTGCCGCGGCGGCCCCAGTAGCCCTTGGCCTGCTTGAGAATGGCCTTTCTTCTGTCTTTCCGTCGTGTTCCGTCTACTGCGCGAGGCATGGTGTGCTCCCTCTACTCTTCATTGTTGCAATGCATTGTTGCAATGACCCGGCTGTGTGTCGGTGCGGTGCGGCTCAGCCGTAGGGCAGAAGCTTCTTGGCTCGTGCTTCCTCGGGCTTGGACAGCGTATCCAGGTGCCGCAGTCGTCGCTTGCGTTTCCGACTCTTCTTGGTGAGGATATGCCTGAGTCCCTGCTTCTTGTACTTGACCTTGCCGCTCGGTGTTACGCGATAGCGTTTTGCGGCACTGCGTCGTGTCTTCATCTTGGGCATATGAGTAGCTCCTGATGCAATGCGGTCTGTTAGTGGCCAGGATCCTGGGGGACGATGCTTACGCTTCCCCCGCCTGATCCGCCGCTTCTTCCTTCTTCGTATGCTGTTTCGATTCCTGCGCGTCCTCCTGAGAGGTATCGTCCGCAGTTTCCTTTTGCTTCTTCGGCTTCTTTGCCGACGGGCCTACTATCATGGACATGAAGCGTCCTTCCATGGACGGCCTGCGCTCGAGGTTGTAGCCCTCACCGAGCTCCTCGAGGATCCGTTCCAGAACGTCCCGACCGAGCTCGGTGTGTGCCATCTCGCGCCCGCGAAATCGCACCGTTACCTTCACCTTGTTCCCCTCTTCGAGGAACTCGCGAATGTGCTTCGTCTTGAACTGTAGATCGTGCGTCTCGATCTTGGGCTGCATCCGAATCTCTTTGAGGCGCAGCTGCTTCTGCTTCTTCTTGGACTCCCGGTTCTTCTTCTCCAGCTCGAACTTGTACTTGCCGTAGTCGAGGAGCTTGCACACCGGCGGATTCGCCTGCGGCGCAACCTCCACGAGATCCAAGCCTCGCTCCTTTGCCATGTTCATTGCTTCCGGAGTAGGGACGATGCC
This sequence comes from uncultured Spirochaetaceae bacterium, assembly GCA_964623865.1. Lineage (GTDB taxonomy): Bacteria > Spirochaetota > Spirochaetia > DSM-27196 > PWMO01 > CAYFQV01. Next base: position 101,712 of record CAZUVX010000001.1, read on the forward strand.
GAGCTGATTGCCCTGATCGTCGATGAGCCGCACCTCTCGGACGCGAATACGCTCATTTACGCGTAGGTCTTGCGATGCCAATCTTCCTCCTCGTTACGTGAATCAAACCCGGGCTACGCGGATAATGGTGACCCAATGTAGCATCGGCTCAGGAAAGAGTCAAATAGGGTGTTGCCATAGCAGGGTTTACTTCAGTTCCTCCAAGATGCATTAATAGTGGTGACCATGTCTACCGGCGACGGCCCAACGACTCTTGCGACGGTCAACCGGCTCATCTCCGCCGCACGCAGGGGTGAAGAGCAGAATCTCAACACCTACGGCATATACAGCGACATCACCACGCACGGAGGCCTTCGCAACCTGCTTTCCAGTATGAGTGCCAACATCAGTGACCACCTTGCCAAGCTCGAACATCTCGAGCGCACGGTCTCCGAGGCGAATTTCGACCGCAACAAGGTGGCCTCCCTCTCGATACCCGATCACGAGGTCGAGTACGCCTTCGATGCGTCCATGGAGTACAAGGATTTCCTGAGGGAGATCCACCGCAGAGAAGAGGCCGTCGTCACCTTGTACGACACTCTTGCATCCATTTCCTCGGACGACGAGGTTCGCTTCTACTTCGAGCGCATGGCTGAAGACGGGCGCAAGCACATGTGGCTTGCAAAGGACCGCTCCGACCTCGAAGCACTCCTGTGAGCCCATAGCCGCCGAAGGCTAGGCGTCCTTCGTCAGAACGAACAGAACCTCGGTGGACCACAGGTTACGGAGGACGGGACGGACCCTTCGTCCGGCCTTCATGGCGACTTCGGTGAGGATGCGGAACCCGAACTCTCTGCATAGGATCAGGAAGTCGCGGCGCGTACAAAAGTGAATGTTTGGCGTGTTGTACCAATCGTACGGAAGGTTGCGGTTTACCGGCATACGTCCCTGGAACCCGAGTTGCACGCGGTTGGTTACGTGGCCGAAGTTCGGAAAGTTGACGATGGCGCGCTTTCCCACGCGCAGCATCTCCTGCAGGAGCATGACCGGTTGGTGAATCATCTGAAGTGTGCGATTCAGAACAACTACATCGTAGCTTCCGGTCGCGTAGTCCTTGAGTCCCTCGTCCAGGTCTCCGTGGAAGACCGAGATGCCCTTTGAGATGCACGCGCTGATCATTGTTTCGTCGATTTCCACCCCGCGCCCCAGGACGCCCTTCTCGTTGATCAGTCGCATGAGGAGCTCGCCGTCGCCGCATCCCAGGTCCAGTACCGTAGAGCCGGGCTCCACAATCCGTACGATCTCATTGTAGCTGTATCGAGAGCCGTCAAGAAATGGCATAGGTGTGCTCCAGGAAGGCGGCTATGAGCGGCGTTTGCCGTTCCGACTCCAGCAGGAACGAGTCGTGCCCGTAGGGGCTGGAAATCTCCGTGTAGGAGACGTCTTTTCCACACTTGGTCAGGGAGAAGACGATCTCCTTCGCCTGATACGACGGGTAGAGCCAGTCCGAGCTGAAGGACATCACCAGAAAGCGCGCTCGAACCTTCGAGAAGGCGTCTTCCAGACTTCCGTATCGCGCCGCCAGGTCGTAGTAATCGATTGCCTTGGTGAGATATATGTACGAATTGGCGTCGAAGCGGTCGACGAATTTGTCTCCCTGGTGCTCCAGGTAGCTCTCGACGGCGAATTGATCGGAGAAGTCAAAGCCGAAGCGCTCCCGTTCCTGGAGCTTGCGGCCGAACTTCATTCCCATGGACTGATCGGAGAGGTAGGTGATGTGGCCCACCATCCGGGCGATCGAGAGGCCGCGGGCCGGCTGTTCGCCGCCGTAGTACTCGCCGTTGTTCCACTTGGGATCGGACATGATGGCGTTGCGTCCGACCGCATTGAAGGCGATCGCCTGGGCCGACAGGCGCGCCGTCGCCGCCAGGACAATCGCGCCCTTGACCCGGCCGGGGTAGGATGCGGTCCATTCGATTGCCTGCATGCCCCCCATTGAGCCGCCGGCAACGGCGAGGAGGCGGTTGATTCCCAGATGGTCGAGGAGGCGGGCCTGGACGCGGACCATGTCTTCAATCGTCACCACCGGAAATGAGAGGGCGTAGGGCTTGCCGGTTTCAGGATCGATGGAGCCGGGACCGGTCGTGCCCCCGCATCCACCAAGGACGTTGGAACAGATGACGAAGTACTTCTCCGTGTCGAAGGCCTTACCGGGCCCGATCATATGGTCCCACCAGCCGGGCGGCCCCCCGGATTCGCGGTAGTGGCCCGCTGCATGGGCATCTCCGGAGAAGGCGTGTGCAACGAGGATCGCGTTGGACTTCGCTTCGTTGAGCGAGCCGTAGGTCTCGTAGGCCACCGTGATCGGGCCGAAGTCCTGCCCGCAATCGAGGCGGAAGGGCTCTTCGAAGGTGACCTGTCGCGGCTCGACGATTCCGACGCTGTCCCGACTGCTCATTTCCGCTCCGCGCTCCGTCCGGCCTTGTCGAGCCGAATGATGGTACCGGGTAGGGGGTTTCTCCCCGGGCCGAGGGGTTCCTCCCCGGGCCGAATACCCCCGCGGGGTGACCCCGAATCGAGGTGACCCGGAATCGAGGTGACCCCGAATCCTAGGAAGGAGTGGCGACGCTGTCAACATCGTCCGGGAGTCGTGACTTGTCGAAGCTCAAAGAATCGTGCTAAAGGTGGCCCCGAGATGTACATCTTTCTCCTGCTCGCACCTCTCGCTTCGGCCTTTCTGATTCTCGCGTATCACAAGGTCTGGGAGCGACGGGCAATTCTGCGCCCCTTTATCCTCGGGGTGATAGCGTACATTCCTGCGTGGGTGATTCTCCTCGTCATCGAAGCGCTCACGCCGGAGGTTTACCACGGCGCCGCCCTCTTCCTCGACGCCCTCCTCGTGGAGCACCTGGTCCCCATTGCTCTGGCAATCGCCCTCTACTTCACGCTGGCCGGATCCTTCCGGCAGGCAGGCCGGCCGGTCTTCGTCGCGGCCATGTCCGCGTTCTTCGCCGGTTTCTTCACCCTGGAGGCGTTGCTCTTCCTTGCACTGGGCCCGAGCATCGTTACGGCGTACAGTCTCTTCATCCTCCCGCTGCTTAGGCTCGGCGCACTGGCCGCAATGCCGGTCTTCATGTGGGGCGTCCGTTCCGGAGGGGGTCCCGACCGCTATCTCTTCGGCTTCGGCGCCGTGATGTTGCCCGGAGTGTTTGCCGTCGTCTCGTATCTCAACGGCCTGAACTATCACCTGGTGGCCTACGTACTGACAGGGGTACTGGTCTCATTGCTTGTTCTCCTCTATCTTCTGGTCGAAGGCGTTATCCGCGGCGCCCGCTGAGTGGCCGCGCCCGCAGGACGGGTGACGGACCAACGGGGACGTGTACCATGGGCTGGAACCACACATACACCAGAGGCGGCGGCCCCGCGGCACGGACACGCTTGCGCCGGCGTGCCCGGGGACTTCGTTGGGGATTGGTTTTCGCTGCGCGCCTTGCATCGGGCGTCGTCTCTATGGGCGTCCTTCCGGGCTGTTCGCCGGCAACGCTCTTCGTCGGCGACCCCTACGCGGACGCAATCGTTCAGTACGACCCTGCGGAGCGACGGGAGATTCGCACTCTGCTGGACGACAGTCCACAGCCCGACCGGTACCTTGCCCTCTCTCCCACGGAGAATCCGGCAACGACATTGCAGGATCATCTCGGTCCACGGCCCCCGGAGGTCGTCTTTCTCACCGCCTATCTTGCAGACACGGCAATCTCGTTGGCACCCGGGTTCACCGATACACGATTCGTAATCCTCGGGAGCGGAACCGGTCGTATCGATGGAATGCGCCTTCCAGGTGGAGACCCGGCCGTCTCCCGGATGGAAGACTCCCCGAACGAGGAGCCCGGGAGCAATCTGATTTCGGTTCGGTTTGATCGACGCGCCGCGATGACGGAGGCTGGAGAGGTGACGGCGAAGCACACTCTCGCATTGGATCCGCCGCAGGATGCCGTGCTCTTCGTGTTGGACGACACATCGGAGCGACGCCGTGAGGCGGATGCCTTCATCGAGGGTTTTCGCCGGACGGTGAGATCTGCTCAAGGTTCCGCGTCCCTGGACGAGCGCCGTTTCGACGGCGTACCCGGCCGGGACAACTTGAGGAGCGTCTTTCGCGAGGTTTCCGGGCGCTACGGGGTCTTCGCCGTCTTCCTGGGTACCGGCTCGCCGTATGCAGTGGAACTGGTAATCGGGACGGGAAAACCCTTCGGAACCGAGAATCTGGGATTGTTCGAACCTCTTCAGGAGCGTATGCTGTTCAGTGTGGATACGCGGCTTTCCGATGCGCTGCGGGCGTACCTCCGCGCCACCGGGGAAACCTCAACGGCGACCGACGTGTCCGAGGTAGTGGCGACGGCACGCCTGGTCCTCGGGCCGGCCGCGAACAGGCAGGAGACCACTGAAGAGAGGGCGAACGGAGTCAACAATGACTCAGAATGACCGATGATCCTAATTGAGGGGATAGTGCTCTTGACGGGTACGCCCCGAGGTGGTTCATTTGACAAAGGCAGGGGTGAATCCTATAATTCGCCGTAATTTGGAAGATTTTGACCTATGCATCTAAAGGAGCAAAGAATGACGTACGTGCGGTTCCTGGGGGCGGTTGTAGCCGTCTTTCTCCTCGCACTACCGCTTTCGGCGCAGACGCAACAGACGCGGAGCCTGCGGTCAATAGTTCTTGAAGACTTTGATGATCCCGAGGCACGAGCGTGGTTGGTGACGGCAAGCAAGTTCTCACCTGAGGGACTCCCGGAAGAGGCCTACGTGAATACCTGGCCGGACGCACTCTACAGGCGGGAGCCGGAAGACCGGACGCTTCGCGCCTTCGGTGTGCGAGCGGCCTTCACCCGTAAGGGATACAACTTCATTGAGATCACGCCGGCCGCCGAGAACGACGAGGGAGAGGTGGTGCCGGACGGCATTCCCATCCCCGGGGCCGTCGATACCATCGACCTCTGGGTCTGGGGCAGCAACCGCAACTACTACCTCGACATCCAGCTCCGCGACTTCCGCGGAGTGGTTCATACCCTCCGCATGGGCGATCTTGCGTTTCGCGGATGGCAGAACCTCAGTATCGAGGTGCCCAGCTACATCCCGCAGGAGAGTATCTACGTGCTGCAAGAGCAGGGCCTCGAGATCGCCAAGTTCGTCCTTTGGACCCGTCCCGAAGAGCGCGTCGACGAGTTCTACGTCTACCTGGACGAGATCAAGGTCGTCACCGACGTCTTCCGGGAGCGCTTTGACGGCGAGGATCTTGCCGATCCTGAGCGGGTCCAGGAGCTGTGGTCCGCAGGCTCGGAAAACTAAGGTGACCAGAGGAGCATAGAGCATGAAGAAAGCACTTGTAATAGTCACACTACTTGTTGCCTCCGCCCTTGTGGTCTTCGGCCAGCAGGCTCAGACCGATCCCGACCAGCTTGGTTCCGACACGGCTCAGCAGGCTCTTCAGGAGATCTCGGTCACCAGGTTTGAGGACCCCGGCTTCTGGCGGGTTTCGGTCCCTTCCGACCAAGGGGTCATCTCTCATCGCCGCCTGGAAGGGGCGCCGGCGGAGAAGGAGCCGATTGAAGCTGAGGAAGAAGCGGGGATTGAGCCGCAGGACGAATACGTCCTGGGCGTGAAGACGACCTTCTACCGGCGCGGCACGACGAGCATCTCGGTCGAGCCCATCCGGCCGCTCCCGATCCCGGGGATCACCAAGACGCTGTCGGTGTGGGTGGTTGGTCGAAACTTCAATCACGACCTCTACGTCCGGGTCCAGGATTACTTCGGGAATCGCAACTCGATCTATATGGGTCGGCTGAACTTCTCCGGCTGGAAGCAGCTGTCCGCACCTATTCCTCCGGGCCTGCGCCAGCGCGACGTCCACTATCAGGACCAGACCGGGCTTCAGGTGCTCGGCTTCGTCATTGAGCCCGCCCTCGAAGAGACCTTCGGCTCCTACTACGTGTACTTCGACGATATGCGGGCCATCACCGATCTCTTCCCCGAAGAGAGCCGCGATCCCGACGATATGATGGATGCCTGGTAGGATCAAGAGTGGAAGGTCATGTCCAAGGGGACGTGCGATGCTCCACGATTCTTGTACGGAGCGCCTCCTGCGGGGAGGCGCTTTTTTGTAGGCACAGCCTGTGCACGAACGCGAGTGAGCTTCACCCATGAGTGACCAGAGCCGTACGGATCATTTCCCATTTCTCAGGAACGTCTACTTCTTCCGCGATCTTCCCGACGCGGATCTGCATCGGGTGGCGGGCCGTTGCAAGGAAGTTGTTTACGAGACCGGCGACACGGTCTTCACCGAGGGGAGCCGGGGCGACCGCTTCTTCATCGTCCTAGATGGTCAGGTAGAGGTGTGGAAGGATACGGACGGATTGCCCGACAGCCTGTTGGCGGTTCACGGCAGCGGGCACCTCTTCGGGGAGATGGCGCTCGTCGACGACCTTCCCAGGAGCGCGACGGTGAGAGTGCGCGACCGGGCGCGACTGCTCTACCTTACCCGAGAGGAGTTTCGCTCCGCCATTCAGAACAGCCCCGGAATGGCTCTCTCGGTACTGAGGGCCCTCTCCGCGATGATCCGGACGAGCAACGAGAGTTACGTGTGCAAGCTTCAGGAGCGAAACCAGCAGCTCGCCACGGCGTACGAGGAATTGAAGAAGACGCAGGATCGGCTTCTCGCGCAGGAGCGGCTGTCGAATCTGGGAAAGTTCTCGTCAATGATCCTGCACGACGTCCGCAACCCGGCGTCGGTCATCAAGAGCTACGCCGAGATGATTCAGCTGCACATGGATGATCCGGACAAGGTGGCGCGCAACGCCGGGAGGATTCTCCAGGAGGTCGTCAGACTCGAACGGCTTACGGCGGATCTGCTCGACTACTCGAGAGGGCAGATTCGCATCAACTTTCAGATCGTCCAGCTGGACAACTTCCTTACGCGCATCGAAGAGGCGGTAGGCAGCCGTCTCGCGGCGAAGGGAATCGAGTTTCGCACTGAGAACAGCTGTTCCGAACCGGCCCTCTTTGATGAGGAACGTCTCATTCGCGTCGTCCTGAACCTCGTTGACAACGCCCGCAAGGCGACCCCCAAGGGGGGAGTTGTCACGATCTCGACTTCCTGCGACGCGCAGAGCGTCAGGATCCGTGTGCAGGACAACGGAGAGGGCATGACCCGGGAGGTCCAGGAGCGAGTGTTCCAGCCCTTCTTCTCGACATCGCCGGACGGGGGAACCGGACTCGGCATGGTGATCGTGAAGAACATCGTGGAAGCGCACGAGGGAGAGCTCCGGGTGGAGAGCGCCCCACAGGCGGGTACCACGGTTGAGATCACTCTTCCCCATAAGGGGTGAGCCCGAATAGTGCCTCGAAGTTCTTCGTAGTTGTTGCGGCCAAGTGTTCCGGAGTTGTTCCGCGCAGTTCCGCCAGAAAGGAGATCGTATGCCCCAGGTAACCCGGATGGTTAGGGCGTCCGCGGACCGCCTGGGGAGCCAGAAACGGTGCGTCCGTCTCGGCGAGGAGTCGATCCTCCGGAACCATCCGCGCCGCCTCACGGATTGCCTGGGACTTCTTGTACGTTACGTTGCCACCGAAGCCGATGTGCATCCCCATGTCCAGAAAGCGCTTTGCCTCTGTCGGTCCGTCTGAGAAGCAGTGCATGATGCCGCCTCGATCGGGCCTACGGTCGGCCAAAACTGCGGCAACGTCTTCGGTGGCGTCCCGATTGTGAATGATCACCGGGAGGCCGACCTCGTCGGCAACGGAGAGTTGCGCCTCGAAGAGGTTTCGTTGGGCGTGACGAGTGCCGAAGTCCCAGTACCAGTCCAGGCCGATCTCTCCCAGCGCCACAACCTCTGGAAATGATGCCTGAGCACGTAGCAGCTCCGACAGCTCGGAAGGCTCGAGTGTCCCGGCCTCGGAGGGGTGCGCCCCGACAGCCAGTAAGGCAACCGGAAGGTCCGCAAGGAGGGACCGCCGCTTCTCGAAGGTACGCGGTGCAATGGAAATGTCGAGGGCGTGAGCGAGACCCGACGCGCTTGCCCGGCGGAGGAGGGCGTCAATGTCCAGTCCCCTCTCCGAACAGACCTCGGCGTGGAAGTGGGAGTCGGTAGTGGCCGGCAGTATCAGCATGTCTTCGAAGGGGTCCTTGCTACGTCCCACAGGGAGCATGATAGGTGCTTCGGCCCGGCAAGAACAACCGGGGCCGGGAGCCTCCACCACCGCAACGCCGTTGCTCCGGAGCCCCGACCCGAGGCGCTGAGGCGTTAGTGGTTGCGTCGGGCGGGAGGGGCGGAGTAGGATCGCAGACCATGAGCAAACATAAACGGTCGAGCGACATGACCGCAGTCATTGTGGCGTACGTGGTGGCGGTAGGAGCGTTCATCGCTGTGTATTCCTTCAGCGACGCGGAATCCGTCTTGCGGCGCACCTTCGTGGCCGACGTGGTGGCCACCCTGGTGATCTTCCTGGCGAGCGTATTCGCCGACAACTCGAGTATGTATGACCCCTACTGGAGCGTCTTGCCTCCCGTGATCTTCCTGACGTGGCTCATAGATTTCGGGGAAGCCACCCTCTTCACGGTAGCAATTCTGGGCGTGACCTTCGTATGGGGAACCCGTCTCACCCTGAACTGGGGGACCGGCTGGTCCGGTATGGGGCAGGAGGACTGGCGGTATCGAAGCTTCCGTGAACGCTTCGGCCGGCTCTACTGGCCGGTAAGTCTCCTCGGCATCCATCTCTTTCCAACCGTATCGGTCTTTCTTGCCTGTATCCCCATCTACTTCGTTGTTGAGAACGGTGTGGCCGCCGTTCCGATTGCCGGTCTCGGTGCTCTGGTAGCCGCAGTGGCGGTCTACATAGAAACCACGGCAGACATTCAGCTGCGTCGCTTCAAGGCTGAAGGCGGGGAGGGACCTTGCACCAACGGTCTCTGGCGCTTTTCGCGGCATCCCAACTACCTCGGCGAGTTGGGCTTCTGGCTCGGGATGGTACTCTTGGGACTTGCCGCCGGCGCGCCATGGTGGAGCGTTGCCGGTATGGCGGTTATGGTTGGTATATTTGCGGGATACAGCATTCCGGCAATGGAGCGCAAGGTTCTTGCCACGCGTCCGAGCTACCGCGTCATCCAGGAAGAGGTGCCGGTGCTCGTTCCCATTCCGGGACGCTACCTTTCTCAACAGGATGAGCGGGTCGTTTGACCGTCGCTCCGGGAGGCACGTGTGACCTACTACATTGCAAAGAAGACGGCGGGCTCTTTCGACCGGACTATCGAGCGGGTCAAGGAGATCCTTTCCTCAGAGGGTTTCGGAATACTGACCGAGATCGATGTCAAAGCGACCATGAAGGAGAAGCTCGGAGAGGATTTTCGGGACTACCGCATTCTGGGCGCGTGCAATCCCCCCTTCGCGCACAAGGCGTTGAGCGCCGAGGACAAGATCGGCACCATGCTGCCGTGCAACGTCATTGTCCAGGCTACCGATAGCAACTCCGTGGAGATAGCCGCCGTCGACCCGGTGGCGTCCATGGCGGCGGTGGACAACAAGGCCCTTAAGCCTATAGCCGAAGAGATCCGCTCCCGCCTGGCCCGGGTCATCGAACAGATCTGACGGAGGCAAGACGGGCGTTCCCGGAGAAGGCGCGCAGTCGAGCAGTGCAGGAGCGCAGTGTCGTAGGTGTAGCGGTTCCGCGGACACATGACGAGGCGTTCCGGTTGTTCCACCGGGTAGATGCCTTGTAGACTACGAGAAACGGACGACGGCAACGACACGACAGGAAGGTGCATCCGTGCGGAACAACGGAGAGACAACCCGGGAGACAGGGCTTCTCGTGCTGGCGGCCGGCATGGGAAGTCGTTACGGCGGGGTGAAGCAGATCGAGGGGGTCGGGCCGAACGGCGAGGCCCTCATCGACTACTCACTCTACGACGCCCTCGAAAGCGGCTTCAATCGTATTGTGTTTGTGGTCCGCGAGGAGATTCGGCGGGACGTCGAGGAGTTCTTCTCCGGGAAGATCCCCTCGGAGGTGACGGTTCGGTTCGTGAATCAGCGTCTCGACGACCTGCCCGGAAGCTACACGTCCCCTGCGAACCGGGAGAAACCTTGGGGCACCGCTCACGCGGTGTACGCAGCCCGCGACGAGATGGGTGTGCCCTTCACCATGATCAACGGGGACGACTTCTACGGCCGTGAGTCCTTCCAGGCAATGGCCGATTTCCTGCGGGAGCGCCACGTGGATGAGACGGTTTACAGCCTGGTGGGGTTTCGCCTGGACCGCACCCTTTCTCCTCACGGCAGCGTATCCCGCGCCCTCTGTGAGGTGGATGCGGACGGCAACGTTGCAACCATTGCAGAGCACAAGAGTATTCACTACGCCGACGGCGGCATTGTCAGCGAAGTGAGTGGATCGCAGCGCACCCTCACCGGAAGTGAGCTCACCTCAATGAACATGTTCGGCTTCACCCCGGCGGTCTTCACCCAGGTGGAGCATGAAATGACGCGCTTCCTGTCGGACAACATCGGAGATCCAAAGGCGGAGTTCTACGTGCCTTGGGCGCTGAACAACCTCATTTCTGCAGGTCGCGCCACCCTGACGCCTCTGTCGACGGACGCGCAGTGGTTCGGCATGACCTACAGGGAAGACAAGCCGACCGTGGAGGAGGCGATTCAGCGCTACGTGGACGCCGGCGTCTATCCCTCCCGGCTCTGGGAATAGGCTTCCCCGAGCGGTCCCGCCGCGCGGCTGCGGATCCGCAGCGGTATCACGCTGCCCGGGCCGTAGAGTCGCTCCATTTCATTCTCGAATCGGGGAAACTCCTCCTCCCGAACGTAGACCTGCACCGCACCGGCAAAGCCGCCGCCATGAACCCGTGCCACGGCGTCAGGAAAGAGCCTTTCGAGAAGTGCCGCCGTAAGCGCTATTGCCTGTTCCCGGACGGTTGTGGTGGGCAGGTAGTTCTGCAGGAGGCGCCAGGATGAAGAGGCCGAGGCGCGTACACCGGCGAGATAGCGCTTCATGTCGTCGTTCTCGAGAGCTTCGGTGATCTCCTGCACCCGTTCGTTCTCCCGATGAAAGTGCAGCGCCCGGAGTATGGCCCGGTCCCCCGCTTCCGCCCTCAAGAACGACAACCGGTCAAGGATTTCCTCTTCCCGGGTTTCCGCCAGGCGCTCGGCGCCGAGGAGTCGCGCGACGAGGTTCATCTCCTCCGGGACCGAGGCGTAGTCCGCAGTGAGGTCCGCGTGGCTTGATCCGGTGTTGACCACGCAGAGAGTGTAGCCATGAGAGGCGAACTCGCAGGGGACGGAACGAACCTCCGGTCTCAGGGAATCCCGGAAGTCTATTCGCACAACGCCACCGTTGGCGCAGGCGATCTGGTCCATGAGCCCGCAGGGCTTTCCGAAGAAACGGTTCTCCGCGAGCTGTGCGGCCCTCGAGAGCGGGACAACCTCGATGGAGCGGCTGTTCCACAGGACATTGTGCACCTCCGCCAAGAGAACCTCGAAGGACGCCGACGAGCTGAGCCCCGAGCCTACGGGCACGGAGCTTTCGACGTAGGCATCGAAGCCGCCGACTCGGTACCCTCCTTCGTGCAAGGCGGCCGCAACGCCGCGAATGAGAGCCGCCGGCGAGGCGACCTCGTTCTCTTGCGGCGCCAGGTCGGTCAGATCTACCTCGAAGGTCTCGGGGAAGCCTACCGAATGGAGCCGCACCAGGGAGTCCCGTCGCGGAGCTACCACCGCCTTCGTGTCGAGATGCACGCTTGCTGCGAGTACCATCCCCCCGTTGTGGTCGGTGTGATTTCCCGCCAATTCGGTCCGCCCCGGCGCCGACACCAGGGTGAGCTGCGCGGCGGTATCCCGTGCGGATACGGTGCTCATCCCGGGGGACTGCGCGCCCGACGCGCTCGTTCCGAAGGTCGCGTGAAAGCTCTCGATGGCCCGGCGCCAGGCAGCGCGTTGTGCCGACGGCTCTTCCGACCCGTACAGTGACCGCAGGGACCGCTCGCCTTCCCCGGAGGCGAGCCATGTCGTAAGTTGCGCTGCTGTGCCGGTCACTGCTCTCCCTCCCCCCGCGAAACTGGGCCCTCCGGGGGATACTCACGGGGGTTGAGCGTTGCGAAGACGGGGTAGTGATCGCTCGGGTAGTGCCCGCGGTAACGATGGTACGCTACTTCGGCGCCGGTGATCGCGAAATGGTGCGAAGCGAAGACATAATCGACCCGTGGCCACGGAGAAACCCCCATGAATGCGTGGAAGGTTCCGTTTCGGGAGCCCCGGAGGGCGTCGTGCATCGGGAGCTCCTCCCGAATCGTGCGCACTTGCCGGGAACCGGGGAAGGAGTTGAAGTCCCCGCCCAGAATCACGGGCGCATCCCCGGCAATCATCCGTACGCGTTCCACGAGAATGCGGGAGGCTTGCCGCTTATGCCTCGTCAGATAGGGGTGCAAGTGGACGTTGAAGACGTAGAGGTGATCTTGCAGCTCCCGGTCGTAGAGGCGCACCCACCGGGAGAAGCGGGGTGACCAGGTCCCCCAGGAGTAGCTATAGGGATTGTCCGGGTTCTCGCAGAAGTAGAAGACTCCGGTATCCTCAACGGTGAACCTCGCTGCGCGGTAGAGGATGGGATTCGAGCTCTCGAGGCGTTCGCGGTGCTCCGCCCCGACAAGGGAGTACTCCGGGAGCAGACTGTAGATGTCCGCGATCTGGCGTCCCGGGAGCAACCTCACGCCGTCCCATGTCGTGACTTCCTGCAGCAACAGGATGTCCGGGTTGTGGACACGGATGATCGAGGTCACCCCTTCGCGGCGGCGAACCCAGCTCCGCCGGCCTGAACTGCCGTATTCATCGAACCTGATGTTGTAGGTGCCCACGATCATGGTGTGGTTCGTTTCCGGATCCTGAGATTGCCGGCCCGCTGCGCCGTCGGTCACGGTCGTGCAAGCCGCCATGGAGACCGCAAGGGCAACAAATGTCCCGAGGCGCAGAATCGTACGTCTGTTCACGAGGCAAACCTACCATACGGGTTCGACCCGCGCTACCGCCGGCCGAACGATCTTGCGACGTGCAGGACGCCCCGGTATCATGCGACTCATGGCCAACGCGAAAGACCTTCCTCCACAACTCGCGCCGTCGGAGATTCACCACGAGAGCGGCGGCGCCATCGAAGAGATCTTCAACAGCATTACCCACGCAATCGGAGTCGGACTCTCGATCGCAGGCTTTGTGGCACTCATCATGCTCACAAACCAGGACCCCGATCCGTGGAAGTACATTGCGTTCAGCGTATACGGCACGTCGCAGATTCTTCTGTTTCTTTCGTCGACGCTCCTGCACAGCTTCGCGGCAATGCCCCGGATCCGCTACTACCTGAGGATCATCGACACCATCTTCATCTACGTGTTGATCGCCGGCACCTACACGCCCCTCGCCCTGGTCGCCATGCGGGACTCGATCGGGTGGATCGTCTTCGGAATCATCTGGGGACTTGCCCTGGTCGGGATCGTGTTGAAGAGCGCGGTGTTCAAGGAACGTCACATCCTGACCGATCTGCTCTACGTGCCGATGGGATGGCTCATCCTGCCGTTCTTTCGACCGGTATTGGAGTCGACTCCCACGGGCTTCGTTGCCTGGGCGCTCATCGGGGGGATCTGCTACACCGTAGGAGTGGGGTTCTACGCCTGGAAGAACCTTCCGTTCAGCCACACCATCTGGCATCTCTTCGTGATTGCCGGGAGTTTCAGCTTCTTCATGGCCTACTCGGTGCATCTGGCGTGAGTGCGCCTGCGGGCGGATTGAGCTACCGCGGCCCTTCCGGCGTCCCGCCGACGCGAAGGGTCACGACCGGCCCTGTCGGCCGGTCACCGGGGGAGTGACCGCAGCCACTCGCGCGATGATGACTTCATGACCGGCGAGGGTAAGCGCCGTCGCGTCGAGGTCAACGTCGGCCTCCCGGTGGGTGCCGAGCAGGATCGTGGCGGGAGCCACGTCTCGGCCGAGGGCCACTGTGCGCCGCCATGGCGCAAAGTTCAGGACGACGAGGATGCGCTCCTCGGGACACTCCCGGAGGTACGCCAGCACGTTGCGCCTGCCTTCACATACAATAGTGAACTCTCCACTCAGAAGTGCAGGGTGGCTGCGCCGGAGCGCAATGACCCTCCGGTAGAAGGCGAGAAGCGAATCGGGATCGCGGATTTGCGATTCGACGTTTCGCTCGCGGTAGTCCGGATGGAGAGGGAGCCACGGCGCGACCCGCGAGAAGCCGCCGTGCCGTCGTGGCGACCACTGCATGGGAGTGCGCTCGCCGTCCCGGCCGAAGGGAAAGGGCCAGGTCCGCCGGCCAAGAGGATCCTGCAACTGCTGCCGAGGAATCGGGCGATTGCGCATCCCGATTTCCTCACCGTAGTAGAGGAAGGGCGTGCCCTTCACGGTGAGGAGCATGGCCGCGGCAATCCTCGCGCGGTTGTCGGTGTGGCGCCCGAAGGCGTACCGGGAGATGTGGCGCTTCTGGTCGTGATTGCTCAAGGTGAAGTTCGGCCATGCGCCCTTGGGCAGTACCTGGTACCAGCGCTTCGCGGCGCGGGCAAAGCGACGTGCGTTCCAGGGCTGAAACAGGAACTCGAAGTTGAAGGCGAGGTGGAGCTCGTCATTCTCCTCACCGTGGTAGGATGAAGCCAGCTCGGGGTCGTCATGAAAGACCTCACCCACCAGGAGACGATCCCCGTAGGAGTCGGCGAGGGCGCGCATTTCCCGGCAGATCTGATGAGTTTCCGGCCGGTTGCGATCGTAGATGTGCTTCTGGAAGAGATCCGGAGTAAGGCGAAAGGAGTGCGGATTGTTCCGGAACTGGTCGTCCTTGATGAACCAGTTGATCACATCCAGGCGGAACCCATCCACCCCTTCGTCCAACCAAAAACGCATAACGTCGTACATCGCATTGCGGAGCTCCCGATTGCGCCAGTTGAACTCGGGCTGGTGGCGAGTGAAGGTGCCCAGGTAGTACTCCTTCGTTGCCTCGTTCCAGTGCCATGCGTTGCGTACCTCGAAGCTGCTCAGCCAGTTGCTCGGCCGGCGTGGACGGAGGCGGCCCCTGAGGCACGGTATTCGCCGGGGCAGACCGGGGTGCCAGATGTACCAGTCGTGCTTCGGGTCGTTGCGGCTGCTCCGCGCTTCCTTGAACCAGGAGTGCTGGTCCGACGAGTGATTGAGAACCAGGTCAATAATGACCCGGATTCCCCTGGAGTGGGCCTCCCGGATCAGCTCGCGGAAGTCCTCCATGGTGCCGAAGCGGGGATCGACATCGGTGTAGTCGGAGACATCATACCCGAAGTCCTTCATGGGCGACGGATAGAACGGAGAGAGCCAGATAGCATCGATCCCCAGAGAATCGGGCCGCCCTTTCAGGTAGTCGAGACGCTCGGTAATGCCGGGAAGGTCCCCGACGCCGTTGCGGCTTGTGTCCTGGAAGGAGCGCGGATAGATCTGGTAGAAGACGGCCTGCCGCCACCATGGCTGACGCGCCGCAGGGGCGCGATCTACCTGCTCCAGCTGCGTGATGGGCGAGTCGGCGGCTCCTTCATGAGCTTCCGTGTGTGGCAGTGATGTGTCCGGCACCGCAGTGTAGGGGTTCGCCGTCCGGTACGAGCGGCCGGAGCCGCTCGCGCCGGTGGCGGACCGATCCTAGAGTTTGCTGAAGATGAGCGCGAGCTCGGCCATACGGTAGCTGAATCCCATCTCGTTGTCGTAGAAGCTCGTCGCCTTGACGAGGGTCGTCCCTCCCTGGGGTACAACCAGGATGTTCGTGGTGATCATGGACGACCAGGGCTCACCAACCACGTCCTGAGAGACCTGGTAGTAGTCACCAAAGTAGACGGTTTGCTTCATGATGGTCGAATCGTTGATCTTCTTGACGTTCTCCTGAATCGCCTTCACGACCTCTTCCTTGGAGGGCTCGCCCTCAATGTGGAAGATGCCTTCCACCACGCTGCCCGTGTCGGTGGGTACGCGCAGTGCCGTGCCGTTGAGCTTCCCGTTCAGGTGCGGCAGCACCTTCCCGACGGCAATTGCCGCACCGGTTGAGGCGGGAATGACGTTGTTCAGGGTCTGTCGATTCTTGGCACCGCCGAAGTAGTCGACGACCCGCTGCGTGGCCGTTGCGGCGTGCGTCGTCGACATGAGGCCGCCGAGGACCTTGTAGCTCATATCGATCGCCTTCGTGAGGGGAGCCAGACAGTTCGTCGTGCAGCTGGCGTTGGAGACGATCTTCTCATCGGCCGTCAGCGTGTCATGATTGACCCCGACGACGACGGTGTGGGTGTCGTCTTTGGCGGGGGCCGATATGATGACTCTCTTCGCGCCCTGGTTGATGTGCGCCATGGACTTCTCGGAAGTCAGGTAGAAGCCGGTGCACTCGAAGACCACATCAACATTGTGCTTGCCCCAGGGAATGTTGGATGCGTCCTTCTCCGCGTACATTGCAACCTCGTGGCGGCCCACCTTGATGGTGTTCTCATCCTTCAGGGCGACGTCGACAGGGAAGCGGCCGTAGATCGAGTCGCGGGGAAGACTCGCCGCAATGTCCTTTGCGGAAAAGAGGTCGTTACCCGCAACAATATCGATCTCATTGTCAAAGGTGCTGGTGATGACGCGCATGATGTTCTTGCCGATGCGCCCCATCCCGTTGAAGCCTACGCGGATCTTTGCCATGTGTTACTCCTTCGATAGAATCGTGAATCTTATATCGTGCCTCGCCAAAAGTTTCAACGCCACGGGTAGCGTCTCCGGCGCCGGGTGTTGCCCGGAACGTGTTGCCCGGAACGTGTCGCCCGGGCCGGAGGCTGCGAGAGCTCCTCTCAAGCACCGGTGGCTCCTGTGCGATAATGAAACATGACGAAGACGCGACCGGCTGCTGCGATCCTCGCCGCGCTCCCCGTTCTCCTTCTCCTCGTGACGACGTGCGCCACTCAGTCGAGCCCTGCTCCTCCTCCGCCTCCCCACGCGCCGACGCCGGTCGAGAGGACCCCCGTCGAGGCCGATCCGGGTGAGGTCCCTTCGCCCCCGGAAGTGCTGCCTGACTACACCGGGGTCCCGGAGCTTGTTGTGGAGTGGGAGCGGCCGGTGGGAGACAGTGTCGAAGAGGCCCTCGCTTACGAAGCAGCGACGGAGACTCTCTACGTCGGGACGCGCAGCGGCCTGGTCCTCGCCGTCGACGCCGCCACCGGCGAGAATCGGTGGCTCCACGATGCAGTAGGAGAGGTCTCCTCGGCGCCTGCCTTCGACGACAGCCGGGTGTACGTGGGTTTTCGCGAACCCGGAGGCGCTGTTGCCCTTGACAAGGCGACCGGGCGGCTCCTGTGGCGGACCGTCGCGGTGGGCTGGGTCGCCCGCGATCCCGTCGTCTCGCACAACACCGTGCTCTTCGTGAGCGATGCCAATCTCCTGGCGCTCTCTCCGCGCACAGGCGAGCGACTCGCGACGTACGAGCTTTCGGTGCCCGACGGCGCCGAGCTGAACAACCTGAATCTGTGGGGTGACGGTCTCATCGCGTCCTACCTGGGCCGCGCCGGGGCGGGCGTCGTCATTGTCCCGCGGGTGCGAAACACGCGCTCGGTCTCGTACTCTCTCGACCACGAAGTGGTAGACCTCCGCATCACGGCGGACGAGGGAGTCCTCGTGCACGGTCCCGCCGGCACCGGCGACGGCACTGTCCTGACGGTGGTGGAGGGGGTGGAGCAACCGGAGAGGAGTGACGACGCTCCGGTCGTCGTGGACCGCTTCCGGTCCGGCTCCAGGCTTCTGGGTGTCGTCCATGAACGCCTGCTCATGAGCACGGTCCCCCCTGCAGTCACATCCTTCTCGTCGGTTTCGCCGGAAGGGCTCACAGAGGTGTGGCGAACTTTGCGCTACCACCCCGGTGAGCGTGCACAGCGCTGGGCGCCTTCGGGGTTGCGGCCGGCGGGACTCCAGGTGTCCGGATCGGTCGCGGTGTCGGGACGCGGAGTGGAGGGAATCGTCGGCTACGACCCCGCGACCGGGGAGATCCTCTACCACTTCGAGCTGGAGGAGGGTGTCGTGGTCCGGGGTTTTGCGGCGGGTCCGGAGCGGCTCTACCTTCTGCTGAGCACCGCCACGGGCGGGCGGGCCACGCTCGTAGCTCTCTCCACACCCGGACGCTGACGGCTCGTCCAATTATGACGGATGTGATACAGTACCGCCGGACCATGAGAAACAATGGGGTCGCACAGCGCACGACCACTCATCCGGTCGGAACCATGCCCGCCATGTACGACATGCTGGAACGGGTCAGCCGCACCTTTGCACTCTCGAATCGCTGCCTCCCACGGCGCTTTCGGCGCGCCATGACCATTGCCTACTTGCTGCTCCGGGTCTCCGACTTCCTCGAGGACAATCACCTCCTGCCTCCGCCGCAGAAGCGCGACCTGCTTCGCTTGTGGGACCGGATTCTCGCGGGAGTGGCGAGGAAGCGGCAGCTCCTCCGTGAGCTTCGAGAGGTGCCCATTGAAGATGACGATGCCGAAGGGGAGGTTGCAACGCGCTTTCCGGAGATCTTGCGGCGCCTCGCTCTCCTGCCCGGTCCACAGCACCGCGTCGTGGTTGACCGTGTGCGGGAGTCCACCCGGGGAATGGCGTTGTGGCAGGAGCGGGGCTCACCGGACAAGCCCGGATCGGTCTTCGAGTGCGAGGCGGATCTCGACGACTACATGCACTACGTCGCCGGCATTGTCGGGTACATGATCACGGAGGTGTTCTCGGAGGTGTCGGTTCTGATCTCGGTTCGACGTCGCACTCTCATGCCCCTTGGTCGGGAGTACGGGCTCGGTCTGCAGACGGTCAACGTCATCCGTGGCCTGCACAAGGACCATGCGCGGGGCTGGGTCTTTGTGCCGCAGAGCTTCTGCGAAGCGGAAGACCTCTCGCCGGAGCAGCTCTTTGATCCTGCGTATCTCCCCCGGTCACTCCGCGTTGTGCATCGCCTGATTGCCAAGGCTGAGCGGCACCTCCTGGCGGGTCTCTCCTTCGTCATGAAGATGCCGCGAAGCATGCACCGCGTTCGGCTGGCCACCATGTGGCCCCTCCTGTTCGCGGCGCGAACCCTCGCGATAAGCCGCAACAATCCGCAGGTTCTTCTGGGAGAAGCCAAGATCTCGCGGCGGGAGGTCAAGGCAATCATTCGCCACACCACCGCCCTCGGCTGGTCGAACACGTGGTTGCACCACTACTATCGCTCGATCCTGGAGGATCCACCGGCGGCGTGATACCCTCTCGGACCCGGCGGAGGCACGGCACGGCGACGCCGAGCCGTGCGCCCATCCGGAGGATGGGGGTGACTACCTCACGGTACAATGTGCGTGCCGGTCTTGCCGTCCAGGGCGTCGCCGGCTTTGTGAAGGGACGTGATGATGGCTTCCTTGTTGGACCACTTCACGAATCGAATCGCCGCCTGAACCTTCGGGCCCATGGAGCCCTTCAGGAAGTGCCCCGCATCGAGGTAATCCTCGGCTTCCTTGACGGTGAGCTTGTCCAGATCCTTCTGGTCGGGCTTGCCGAAGTTGAGGGCAACCTTCTCGACGTCGGTGAGAATCACGAACTTTTGCGCTTCGACCGCCTGGGCGAGCTTGAAACCCGCCCGGTCCTTGTCGATAACCGCTTCGATACCGGTGTAGCTGCCGTCGTCGGCCTTCTCGACGGGAATGCCGCCGCCACCGGAGGCAATGACAATGAAGCCGTCTTTGACGAGAGACCGGACCGAATCCCGTTCGACAATGTCGATCGGCTCGGGAGAGGGGACTACCCGGCGCCACCCCTTCTCGGTCCCGGGTTTGACTTCTCGAACGACGTACCCCTTCTCCTCGCGGAGCTGTTCGGCAACCTCCTTCGTGTAGAAGGGGCCGACCGGCTTGCTCGGGTCCTGGAAATCGGGATCATCGGCGCTGACCTCTACCTGGGTCACAATGGTGGCAACCTGGCTCTTCACCTGGTTTGAACCGAGGTGGAAGGCCAGACGGTTCTGCAGCATCCAACCGATCTGCCCCTGCGTCATTGCACCGCACACCGCCAGCGTCTGGGGCGGTACCAGCTCCTTCGCCTCTTCCTGCTGAATCAGCAAAGCTCCGGCTTGGGGACCGTTACCGTGGGTGACGACCACCCGATAGCCCTTCTTGGCGAGAAGCGCGATCTCCGACGCCGTGACGTCCACGTTCTTGAACTGCTCTTCCGTGCTGCCCGACTCATGCGCCTGCTTGATGGCGTTGCCGCCGAGCGCGACGACAATAACCTCACCGCTCATGTGTATCCTCCTGATGATGTGAGCAATAGCAACGAAGACGGCCCCCCGCGAGGCAGAGGGCCGTACTGCGTGCCGACAGCAGTGTAAATGTGACGTGCGAAGTGCGCAAGCGAGTTCACGCAGGCGCAGAAGGGAGACCGCGATCGGAGCGCAGGCGGGGTCCGGCCGACGACCCGGCACCTCCACCGGCGCGTCGCATTACCGGTTACGACCCGAGGGTCGCAACCATGACCGCCTTGATGGTGTGATACCGGTTCTCGGCCTCATCGAAGACGATGGAGGCTTCGGACTCGAAGACCTCTTCGGTCACCTCCATTGCGTCGAGGCCGAATTTGTCGTGAATGTCCTTCCCAATGGCGGTCTCGGTGTTGTGGAAGGCGGGCAGGCAGTGCATGAACTTGACGTCGGGGTTTCCCGTTGCCCGCATGAGCTCAGCCGTGACTTGATAGGGTTTCAGCAGTGAGATCCGCTCCTTCCACTTCTCCTCCGGTTGACCCATGGATACCCAGACGTCGGTGTAGATGAAGTCGCATCCCGCCACCCCCTTCTCGACATCGTCGGTAACGGTAATGCGGGCACCTGTCTCCCGGGCAATATCCCGCGCCGTGGCTACGAGTGACTCATTGGGCTGCGTCTCCTTCGGTGCAACCGCCCTAAAGTCCATGCCCAGCTTGGCAGTTCCAACCAGCAGCGAGTTTCCCATGTTGTGGGAAGCGTCGCCGAGGAAGGCGACCTTTACGTCCCGGAGCGGCTTCGGTGTGTGCTCCTGAATCGTGAACACGTCCGCGAGAACCTGGGTGGGGTGAAACTCATCAGTCAGACCGTTCCAGACCGGCACGTTCGAGTGCTCCGCGAGGGCCTCGACGGTGGCCTGGGCGAAGCCGCGGTACTCAATACCGTCATACATCCGTCCGAGGACGCGGGCGGTATCCTTCATGGACTCCTTCTTGCCCATCTGAGAGCCCGACGGGTCGAGGTATGTCACTCGAGCCCCCTGATCGTAGGCCGCCACTTCAAAGGCTGCACGCGTACGGGTGGACGCCTTCTCGAAGATGAGCACGATGTTCTTGCCCGTCAGCGTGGGGCGCTCCGTGCCGGCGTACTTGGCACGCTTGAGATCGCGCGAAAGGTCGAGAAGATAGTGGATCTCCTTGGGGGTGAAATCCAACAGCTTAACGAAACTACGATTCCTCAAATTGAAGGCCATATTCCTCTCCTCATCCGTCGTCGTGCACGCTGGTCAGACCCAATCCTATACAAATGGGCCCGCGTGTACAAACGCCACCGGCAGCTTTCATGGCAATCTACGCTTTCTGCCGTCGTGCACCCCCGCCTCCGACCTGGGACGAATGTCGGCCCGTTGGAGGCGCCGGGAGTTCGTTACGACGTTGACGGAGCTGAACGCCATTGCGATCTCCGCAAGTACCGGGTGCAGTGCTCCCACGAAGGCGAGGGGAATCATGACGACGTTGTAGAAGAACGCCCAGAAGAGGTTCCGGCGGATCTTTCGGAAGGTGGCGCGGCTGAGCTTCACCGCCTTGACCACGGCGGACAGATTGCCCTGCACCAGGACGATGTCCCCCGCCTCGATTGCTACATCCGTGCCGGTGCCGATGGCAATTCCGACGTCGGCCTGGGTCAGGGCGGGGGCGTCGTTGATCCCGTCCCCGATCATCGCCACTCGCAGGCCCTCGTTCTGGAGGCGCGCGATCTCCGCCGCCTTGTCCGCGGGAAGAACCTCTGCAATGACGCGATCGATCCCAACCTCTCGGGCAATGGCGTGGGCGGTCCGCTCGTTGTCACCGGTGATCACCGCGGTGGTGAAGCCCATGTCCGCGAGCTCGCCGATCGCCGCGGCGCTGTCCGCCTTGAGACGATCTGCAACTCCTATCAGGCCGATAACTGCGCCCTCCGCTACGATCCACATTGCAGTCTTTGCCGCGTGCTCGATCTCCTCTTTGCGCTGCCGCAATGAGTCGGGAACCGCAACGCCCTCTTCCTCCAGGAATGCGGTCGTACCAACCAGGGCGGCAATGCCGTCCACGGTGCCGCGGACGCCCCTACCGGATACCGCCTGGAAGCTCTCCGGGACCGAGTAGTCGATACCCCGACTCTCAGCGTGCTCTACAACCGCCCTCCCGAGGGGATGCTCACTGTCGCGCTCCAGGGAGGCCGCCAGGCGAAGGAGTCGGTCCTCGCTCCATGCGCCCTCCGCGCCGACGACCACGTCGGTGACGCCGGGCTTGCCTTCGGTAATCGTACCGGTCTTGTCCAGGACAATGGTGTCGACCTCGCGGAGCGCCTGAATTGCGGCGCCCTTCCGGACCAGAACGCCGTTCGCCGCACCCATGCCGGAGCCCACCATCAGGGCCGTCGGGGTCGCCAGGCCCAGCGCGCAGGGACAGGCGATGACCAGGACCGCAATGGCCGCGTACAGCGCCAGCGCCCCGCTTCCCATTGCCGGATTGACCCAGGGCAGGACCGCAGACAGGGCGCCGGCAATGCCCCCGAAGAAGCCCGGGAAGAGAAGCCACACTGCCAGCGTAACCACGGCCAGCCCAATAATGATCGGTACGAAGACGGCCGTAACGCGATCTGCGAGCGCCTGCACGGGGACTTTTGATCCCTGCGCCTCCTCGACCAGGCGGATCACCTGACTGAGAAAGGTGTCCTTTCCCACGCGGGTCGCCCGGATCCGGAGAGCGCCGTTCCGGTTGATGGTTGCGCCGATCGCTTCGGCTCCCTTGCTCTTGGCAACGGGCATTGACTCGCCGGTCGCGAGAGACTCATCCACCGAGCTCTCACCGGAGAGAACCACGCCGTCGGTGGGTATCTTCTCGCCGGGGCGGACGACCATGATATCGCCCTCCTGCAGACTATGGACCGGAATCGTCAGCTCCTTGCCGTCGCGTTCAATGCGCGCTTCCTTGGCCTCCAGGGTGAGGAGGCGTTTGATCGCCTGCGAGGCGCGGCCCCGCGCTTTGGTCTCGATGTAGCGGCCGGTAAGGTGGAAGGCCATGATCATGCCGGCAACGCCGCCGAAGTTGGCGAAGGCGGGGGCCAAGCCGACCTGGTGGAGCGCCGCAACGACACCGGTGGCGAGGGCGGCGAGTGTTCCCATGGCAATCAGGACGTCCATGTTGGGGGTAAGGTTCGTTGCCGACTTGACGGCGCTTCGCAGGGTTGCCCGGCCGGGCCCAAAGAGAACGAAGGCGCTGAGGACAACCATTCCGATGTTGAAAACCACGGCGCCGCCCAGGGCGACACCGGCAATCATCTCCGGGAGCATCCACAGGACTATCACGATCGTCGCCCCCCAGGCGGCCCACATGGTCCGCCGGGCCGAGACGATTTTGCGCTCGTCCTTGGACATCTCTGCGTCGACGCCGCTCTCCGCTCTCCCGTCACCGGTTTCAACGGCAACGTCGTGCCGTGCGGCGTCGCGGAACCGCGCCCCGTACCCCGCCTTGGATACCGCCTCCACTACGGCGGCGAGGTCTGCGCCCTCTTCATCCACCTCGATCCGGGCGGTGTCCGTTGCCAGGTTCACTGCGGCGGACTGAACGCCGGGGACTCCCTGGAGGGAACGCTCCACGGCGCCGGCGCACCCTGCGCAGTGCATTCCTTCAATATCGAGCATCTCTATTTTAGTACTCACAGTGTTTCTCCTATGGTCGGTGACGGCGTGATGCGACGGACGCTTCGGCCCGGCGTGCGGTTCCGCGGTGCCCGGCGTGCCGCGCCGCCGGCTGTGCGTCGGCGCCGAGCGTCCCGTCCCGGATGCCGCTTCAACCGTGCTTGCGGAACCGACCGATGACGCTCATGAGCTCGTCGATCTTGTCCTTCTTCTCGGTGGGATCCTCGCCCTGGATGGCGTCGGTGACGCAAGTCTGTAGGTGATTCTGCATGACCAGATCCTCCACGCTCCGAAGGGCTGCGACCACGGCACTCGTCTGGTTCATAATGTCCACGCAGTAGCGGTCATCCGCTATCATGCGGCGGATGCCCGCTATCTGCCCTTCGATCCGGCGGAGGCGCGCGTCGACGCTCGCTTTGAGTCTCTCGTCCATCATACGATCAAAATATACAATACCCCCGCAGGGTATTCAAGCGTCGCGGTCCCCGCGGTCCCCGCGGCCGACGCGGCCGATTCCGTCGCAGCCGCCGGGGTCGGCTGCGTCGCGGTCCCCGCGGCCACCGGGGCGGGTCCCGCGGCGGGCTCCGCGGCCGGCCCTGCGCATCCCGGTAGTCGCCGACTCCGTGAACGTCTATACTCACAGGCAACCATGAAACAGGAATCCCTATGAACCACGAAGAAAGCAGCGTCGCCGTCCTCTGGGACGCTGAAAACGTTCGCCCGAAGAACCTGAAAGCCCTCGTGGATGCGGTCGGCGAGTTCACCGGTCGGTTCGGCCGTCTCTCCGTCGCCTACGCCTTCGCGGACTGGCGGCGCCGCGATATCGGCAACGCCGACGAGCTCTTTTCACGCGCCTCGTTTCAGCTCGTTCATATCCCGAAGGGTCGCAAGAACAGCGCGGACATCTCCATGGTGACGAGCGGAATGGAACTGCTCTTTCTCTATCCGCATATCTCCACGTACTTGCTGGTAACGGGAGACGCCGACTTTCGCCCCCTGATAGTCAGCATTCGGCGACGCGGAGCCCGGATCGTCATCATCTGCGACGCCCAGAGCGCCAGCGAGGATCTTCTGGAGTTGGCGGACGACTACAAGGACTACCGCGACCTCCTCTCGGACGACGACAGCGAGCAGGAGGCCCCGGAGAAGGACGAGACGCCGCTGACCCGAGAGGCCGCGTTCCAGCAGTTGGCGGAAGCGGTGAGCATGCTGAGGGAGAAGGGCAAGAAACCCTCCCTGGGACCAACCAAGATCCGCTTGAGCCTTCTCAACGAGGACTTCAACGAAAAGAAGCTCGGCTACCGCAGCTGGAAGGGCTTCGTCCTGGACGCCCAGAAGAAGGGGTACGTGACCATCTCCTCCACGGAGTCCGACCTGGTCCTGGATCTTCCCAAGGGGCCGAAGGCGGGGGAGGACACGCTCTCCGAGCCGTTGGCGAGCTTCCTCAAGGCGGTTGCCAAGGCCAGAGAGCAGCGCTCGGATGATGAAGTGCCCTTCGCCTCGGTGGGCAATGTGCTGAAGGATCTCAACGTCGACTACGGGAAATACGGGTACCGCAGCTTCAAGGGGCTCGTTCGGGCCGCCGAGAAGCGCGGCTTGGTGGAGTCGGTGAATCGCGGTCTCGAATGGTGTGTGCGTCTCAGCCGGGAAGGCTCACGCCACCTCTCCGCGGGTCGCTAACCCTTAGAGCCATTCCGGGGCGTGTACGTCCTGCATCGCACTCGTTCCGGCGTGCCCATCCCCTTCAGGCGCCACGAGCCCTGCAACCGCGAGCATATGAACCGTGGCGCCCCACTCTTGCCCGTTGTCTGCACGTGTGCAACCTCGCTACTATCAACGGAGCACACTCAAGGAGCCTTCATGTCCGAACCGCTGGTGCTAGATGGAAGACGCCTGGCCAAGGAAATCGAAGCCGACCTTTCCCGGAGGGTCGAAGGGCTCGTCGCCTCTCTGCGACGGACGCCGGCACTCGCAACGATTCTGGTCGGAGACGATCCAGCATCGGCGACGTACGTGCGCATGAAGGGCAACGCGTGCCGCCGGGTCGGTCTGGAGTCTCGTAAGCTGGAGCTTGGCGCAGACGCCACGACCGCAGAGGTGATCGCCACCATAGAGGAATTGAACACCGACCCGTCGGTGTACGGGATTCTCCTGCAGCATCCGGTCCCCGACCAGGTGGATGAGCGCGCCTGCTTCGACGCCATTGCTCCGGAGAAGGACGTCGACGGGGTGACCTCCCTGGGCTTCGGTCGCATGGCCATGGGCGTGCCGGCGTACCCGAGCGCGACGCCCGGCGGTATCATGCGGATGCTCGCGCACTACGGAATCACCCTCGAAGGAGCGCACGCCGTGATCATCGGGCGAAGCCCAATCCTGGGTAAGCCCCTCGCGCAGCTCATGCTCAACGCGAACGCCACCGTGACGGTGTGCCACTCGCGAACGCGTAACCTGCCGGAGGTGGTGCGGACTGCGGATGTCCTTGTCGGTGCGGTGGGGAAGCCGCGCTTCGTCCAGGCCGACTGGGTTCGCGACGGCGCAGTCCTCGTTGATGCCGGCTACAATCCCGGAAACATCGGCGACATTGATCTGGAGGCGGCGGCACCGAAGAGCCGGGCCTACACACCCGTGCCGGGCGGCGTGGGTCCCATGACCATTGCCACCCTCATGGCCCAGACGGTGGAGGCGGCGGAAGCCGCCGTGAGCGGGTAGGGGGCGCCGTTCTCGAGTGCGCCTGCATCTGCAGAAGAGTCTCTGAATCGATGCTTACGGCCATCGCCCCCGCCGGGTTGGAACGGATCCGGCCGGCGTCACTCCTCGGCGAGGACGTCGGCGTATTCGGGCTTGCGGTTGACGAACTCCGAAACGAAGGGGCACTTCGGAACGACGCTGTAGCCGTTCTCCCGGGCGTACTCGAGGGCGTGCCGGACGAGTCGGGCGCCGATCCCGCGGCCCCGGAAGACATCCGGCACGTAGGTGTGGTCGTACTCCAGGGTAGAGTCATCTACCCGGCTGTAGGTGAGTTCCGCCTCGTTTCCGTCCACGGAGACGACGAAGCGTTGAAGATCTGTATCGTGTTGAATCGTGATCTTGTTCATTGGTGTACTCCTCTTGCCGAGAAGGTACGGGTTCCAACGACGGTGCGGCCACCACGGCCATGGGAGCACGGAGGCCGCCGTCACTGCCTGCCGTCGCACCGAAGCGGCGAGGTGGAGCAACGACCCGGGAAATCCGTAATGGACGACCAGGGAACGCCGTAATGGAGGGTCTAATACTGTGAAGCAGCTACGTCTTGTCGCGCTGACGCCACTTCTGGTGGGGCTCACGCTTGCGTGCTCGATCGACTATCGCTTCGTTGGAGAGGGAGAAGCTGCGCCCCGGGGAACCGAGAGGATTGCCTGGGAGCCCTATCTTCCCGGGATCGACCTGGCGCACCATCAGATGGAGGACCCGCCGCAACGCCTTTACTTCGTACGGGTAGACCTGGGGCGGCCGGGAGTCTCGGTGACAACGACGCCACCGAACGGCGAGCGCCCGCTGGAGGTGGACGGCATGCGGACCACCACCTTCCTCCGCCGAAGCGGTGCGGACCTCGCGATAAACGCCTCCCAGTTCCGCCCGGTCGAGCAGGAGGAGTTTGCCCCCAAAGACATTGCCGGGCTTGCGGTCTACGAGGGGCGTCGGTACTCCCCTGACGAAGGCTCTCAGGACGTCATTGCCTTCACTGCGAATGGGCTCGCCGTCATTTCAGGTGATACCGCCGGGATGGAGGGCATTCGTACTGCTGTCGCGGGTCGCCCCGTTGTCCTTGACGACGGGGCGGTTGGAAGCTTCGGACCGGCGCGCCATCCCCGGACGGCCGTTGGTGTAAGCGCCGACGGCCGCATGGTGTACATCGTCGTAGCGGAGGGTCGCATGGGATCCCGCAGTATTGGGCTCACGCTCTCCGAAGTGGGTCTGTGGCTGCGATTGCTCGGCGCCGCAGACGGCCTGAACCTCGACGGCGGGGGCTCGTCTACGCTGGTCATTCGCGACGCCGCGGGAGAGCCGATGCGGGTCAATCGCACGGTCCACAATCCCATCCTCGGAAACGAGCGGGTCGTCGCCAACCACCTGGGAATTGTGGTGAAGGAGTAGTCTCGTGGGCGCAGAGATCGTCTATGCACCGCGGCGGGATGTCGTCGGCATTGTCCCGGGAATCAGGTCCGCCGGCCGGAATTCCCGGAAGGAACCCGCGCCTGTGTCTGGGATTCCAGCGTCTTTATGAGGGAGTCGAACTCCTCCTGAAGGTGCGGTGCCTCCTGCACGATTGTCCGGTGGGCGTCGAGGAGGTAATCGGAGCTGAGAAGATCCTTGTGGTCCGGCGAGATCTTCGTCAGAACGTCCCGGCGGATGTCCTTGAGGGCGGAGCTCTCGGTGACGGTGAAGTAGGCCAACAGGTGCATGTCCGAGAGGATCCGTTTGACCTTCGCCGATGGATTGCACAGAATCAGCTCTCCCTCGTGACGCTCCAGGATCTTCTTGAGCTTGATGAAGGTCCCAATGGTGGTGCTGTCGACGTAGGAGGTCGTGCTCAGCTCGGCGTAGATCCGGCGGAAGCTCGGCGGATCCAGACTCGCCGCCAGGTGGGCGTACATGGATTGCGCCAGGTGCGCCGTCACTTCTCCCGCGATGAAGAGGATGAGCTCGTCGGTCTTGCGGACGTAGTGAACTGAGCCTTGCTCCCGCATGCCTATGGCGAGTATACGGAATTCCGGGCGCCTCCGTCAGGGGGACCGGATCCTGGAAAGGCAATGAATATGGAACCCGAATCGAATAGTCCCCCGGTCGGTCGCCCGGTCGCAGCGTGGACGAAAAGCGGTGCCGCCACGACCACCTCCTCCGACCACGCCTCTCCCCGCCCCGAGAGCAACCCTGTCGGTGTCGTCCTCACGACATCGGCCTTTCTGTTGTGGGGGATTCTGCCTCTCTACTGGCGCGTGGTGGACGCCGTCCCATCGTCGCAGATTCTCGCTCACCGGATCCTCTGGTCCGCGGTACTCACCGGGGCGATCAGCCTGGTGGCCTTCCGGCGTCCCCTGGTCGAGGCGGTGCGGTCGTGGCGGGCGGCGCGGCCCATGGTGGTCGGCGGGCTCCTCCTGGGGATCAACTGGTTCACCTACATCTATGCGGTTACCAGCGGTCATGTCGTCGAGGCGAGCATGGGGTACTACATCAATCCGCTGTTCAGCGTGGTTCTCGGCGTGCTGATTCTGCGGGAGCGTCTGGGCACGGGAGAGTGGGTTGCCTTCGGCTTCGCGGCGACGGGGGTGCTTCTCCTGGCGATCCGCCTCGCCCGCATTCCCTGGATCGCCCTCGTCCTGACGCTGACCTTCGGGATCTACGGGCTGGTGAAGAAGCGGACCTCAGTTCCGGCGGTTCCGGCGCTTGCAGTGGAGACCGCGACCCTTGCGCCGGTAGCGCTGGTCTACCTCATCCTTGCACCCGGCGCGGGCGACTACATGCGGGACCCCCTGCTTGCGGTGTTCCTGCTCGGCGCCGGCCTCGTCACGGCGCTGCCGCTCTACCTGTTTGCCGAGGGGGCGCGGAAGATCATGCTCGCCGCCGTCGGCTTTCTCCAGTACATTGCGCCGACCATGACCCTGGCGATCGGCGTGCTCATCTTCGGAGAGCCCTTCACCCGTATGCATCTGGCAAGCTTCGGTCTCATCTGGACGGGAATCGTCATCTTCTCTCTTGCGCGATCTCGACGACGAGGTTCCAGAGCGTCTCGTCAGGGGGCTCGGCGACCATCATGACCGGGTGCTGCCGAATGGGATGCAGGAAGGACATGGCCCGGGCGTGGAGGTGAATACCCCCTTCGGGGTTGGAGCGGCGGGCGCCATATTTGAGGTCACCCTTGATGTGGCACCCAACAGCCGCAAGCTGGGCACGGATCTGGTGGTGGCGTCCCGTGATCAGATCGATCTCCAGAAACGCGTACCGCTCCGACCGCCCCAGGAGGCGGTAGGCGAGGCGCGCCCGCTTTGCCTTCTCCCGGGGCTCCTCGAAGGTGTAGGACTTGTTGAGCTCCCTGTCGTGGTAGATGAAGTGCTCGAGCTCTCCCGCTTCCCGGGGCGGCTCGTTGTCTACGACGGCCCAGTAGGTCTTCGTGACGCCGCGCCCGGCCGCCGTCGCGACGGGGCGGAAGAGGGCGTTCATCTGTCTCTGCGCTGCGGGAGTCTTGGCGTACACCACGCAACCGCTGGTCGGGCGATCTAACCGATGGATCACTCCCGCAAAGACGCCGCCGGGGGGTGGCGGCGTCCGGTCGTTCAGGTAGCGCTCCACCGCCGTTACCAACGGCTCGTCGCCGGATGTGTCCCCCTCCACCAGGTCGCCGCAGCGCTTGTTGATGCCGATCAGATGGTCGTCTTCGTAGATGACGCGCAGGGGTTCCAGAACGCCTCCCGTGACAGGTCGCACGGTCGCTTTCCGAGCGGTGATCCGGTGCGTCTCACTCTTTCCAGGGGAAGATCATACCCTTCAAGCTCCGCTTGCCGACCCTCTCCTGATCCTCGACCAGAAGGGCGTCCCAGGGAATCGTCCGGCGACTCGCATCCGGGTGCTCCTCGAGGTAGTCGTACTTGTAGAGTCGGAGCTTGACGCCACCCTGTAGCCAGATGAGAACGCCCATGAGGCCGGGGATCAGAAAGGCAGTCAGGACGGAGACCGCCGCAAGAAAGACCGTGACGATGAAGCTTCCGAGTGCGTAGCCGGTGTTGTCGAAGAAGAGAATGAAACACTTCTTCATGATCTTTCCAAAGCTCTTGTCGAGCTGCGCCCGGACCGGAAAGAAGAACTGCGCCGCCAGCAGCCATATCACGTATGCCCAGAACAGCACCGCTGCGGCGGCGGTGCCGAAGAGATTCCCCATTCCCGTATAGATTGGAAAGGCTATGGAGAGCAGAAAGACCATCAAGACATTGATGATGCCGAAGAGGAGGCTCGTGATCCACGTGTCCTTGAAGTAGGCCCACAGCTTCTTCCACTCCAATCCCTCGTACTCGGCGATGTCGCGAGCCGTCATTGACGCGGCACCCGCGAAGAGGAACAAGAGAACCACGCCCCCGCCGAGTATCACCAGGGTGAGTACGGGAAGGGTACCCGCCATGGTGAAAGGGAGCGCAAAGGGAATCGCCATGAGCAGGACGAAACCGAAGTTTATGAGGACACTACCGATGAAATTGTCCCACATATCGAAGAAGGACTTCTTGATAAGAAAGGCAAACATTGCGGGAACAAGTGTACACGGAGGCGCCCAACGGAACAACCATCGGTGAGCGGGTGCCGGACTGCGCCGGCCCACGAGCACCCCGGGGTCCCGTCGTCCACCCTCCGGCGCGGCTCCCGTGCCGATCCGGTTTCCGTCGTTGCCGGAACGCCGGTACCGCGGCTATGCTGGAAACAGACGCGATAATTCGAGGAGGCTGTGCGATGCGGTATCGGCGGTTGGGAAAGACGGGCTTTGAGATCTCCGAAGTCTCGCTGGGGACGTGGCAGGTAGGAGGCGGCTGGCGCGAAGAGTTCGATGACGCCGTCGCCGAGGAAATCATCAACACGGCGATCGACACCGGTGTCAACTTCATTGACACGGCAGATGTGTACGGTGACGGCAAGAGCGAGGCCGCCGTGGGCCGCGTGGTTCGGTCTCGGAGCGAACAGGTCTACGTGGCCACGAAGTGCGGGCGCCGCCTGCAGCCGCACCGCGCCGACGCCTACACGCCGGATGCCATGCGCGGCTTTGTGGAAGAGGGCCTTCGCAACAGCGGCGCCGAGCGCCTCGACCTGATTCAGTTGCACTGCCCGCCGACGGAGGTCTACTACCGGCCGGAGATCTTTGAAGTCTTCGACCGGATGAAGGAGGAGGGCAAGATCGCAAACCTCGGTGTATCGGTGGAGAAGGTAGAGGAGGGCCTGAAGGCGATTGAGTATCCCAATGTCGCCACCGTCCAGATTATCTTCAACATGTTCAGGCATCGACCGTCGGAGCTCTTCTTCCGGGAGGCGAAGCGTCGCGATGTGGGAATCATCGTGCGCGTTCCCTTGGCGAGCGGACTCCTTTCGGGGAAGCTTACCCGCCGGACGACCTTCGATACGGGAGACCATCGATACTTCAATCGAACCGGAGCCGCCTTTGACCGCGGTGAGACCTTCGCCGGAGTCGACTACGAGACGGGCCTCACCGCCGTGGAAGAGCTGAAGCGCGTGCTCCCGAGCGACTACACCCTCGCTCAGTACGCCCTGCGCTGGATCCTCATGTTCGAAGAGGTGAGCTGTACCATTCCGGGGGCGTCCCGAGTAGAGCAGGTGAAGGACAACCTTGAAGCCGGGGCGATCCCGCCGCTTTCCCGTGAGGTCATGGACGCGGTGCGAGATGTGTATGAACGCCACATAGCGCCGCAGGTGCACCAGCGCTGGTAGCAGGGAGCCGCCGTGCCTGATCCGCACCGTCGCGGAGGACGCGTCGTCAGCGGCCGATCCAGTCGGCAACAGCTGCGGCCACTTGCTCCCGGTCCACGTCGTTGATCAAGACGTGGGCGCTCTCCTTCAGGACAATACTCTCCTTCTCTGCTGAGGAGATGCGGCTCTCAATGTAGGGCGCCACCGAGGGGGGCACGGTCTCGTCTCTTTCAGATACGATGGTGAGGGTGGGCGCCGTGATTCGCGAGAGGCGCCGCCGCGCCATGGTTTGGAGCTTTCGGAGGTGGCCGATCTGCCCATACCAGGTGAAACGGTGGTACTCCCGCTCGAGCGCCTGTGTTGCCGGGTCGTCGCTCGTCGGTTGAAAGTCGCTTCTTTCACCGCGACGCTTGAACACGCCAACGATCGGGGCGAGCCATGTCCAGGGGTTTCGGACGTAGATCGCCGGGGCGCAGAGGACGATCCGCGGGACGGGGAACCGGCCGGCCGTGAGGAGCGTGAGCACTCCGCCCATGGACATGCCCACCATGAAGACCTTCGAGTGGATACTCGCCAGATCGAGGTACTCATCGACGGTCTTCCGGAGCCAGTCTTGCCAGCGAGTCCGGCAGAAGTCGTCGCCGTTGGTCCCGTGGCCTGGAAGCCTGGGAACGCGTACGGTGTAGCCCCGCTCGTTGAGGTAGGCGGCCATGAAGGCGGCGTTCGCCGTGCGTCCGGTGAAGCCGTGAACAATCAAGACGGCCTGGGAACCGCCGGGAAGGTGCAGTGGTCTTCCAACGGAGTTGACCGTCGTGTCGGGACGTAATTGATCCAGATTCATGATTAGAGTAGACGACCACAGACGGTGTGTCGTGTCAATTCCGCCCTCTGCCGGCTCCACGATCGAACGACTCGGCTCGGCGGTACATCGCACATGTGCCATGCGCCGCCCATCCCGTGGTAGGCGGGGATGTACGCTGGGCGGCGCGAGGGGCGGCGCGAGGGGCGGCGCGAGGGGCAATACGCGGGGGCGGTACGCTGAAAGCGGCCGCACCCATTGCCGACGGCGTGTTGCCCTCACCTGTCGCAAGCCTCAATATGCGAAGGCATGTCTTGTGGAGCACGGGCGCTTCTGGCACGGAACGTCAAGCGAGGTCGGAAACGACTGGGCATGTCGCAGCATCGCCTTGCCGAGCTGGCGGAGGTGTCTCCGCGCTATGTGAGCGAGGTCGAGTTGGGGCGGAGCTTCCCGGGGCCGGAGCGCATCGACCGGATCGCCCTGGCTCTCGGGATTCAGCCCTTTCAGCTCTTCCTTAACGAGGAGGACTGGGACGTGCATGACAAGTTCGAAGCAATGGCGTGCCTGGCACAGGACATAAAGGCCCGGGTCACTTCTACGATCGACGACGCGTTGAATCACCATCTCCAGTAGGTTCGGATCGCCGCGGCGACGGACAACGGAAGAGGCCCCGCCGGAGAGCCGGCGGCCTCACGGACCGCCCGGGTGAGAACCGTCGCCTCGCGGATGGCTGTGCGCCCCGATGTCGCGCGTAAACCCGCGCAGAACCGTCCGGGGCGGTTTACCGACCGTCCTGTCGTGCCGATCATTGTAGAATGATGAAAGTCGGAATCTTTGTTGGTGACGACTGTACGCAGGGCGTGCAGCGGCTCCTCAAAGCGCTCGAGCGCCGCGATATTCCGGCGTCGGCCTTTCGCCTCTCCCACGCGTGGTCGGACGTCCACACCGACGAGATTCGCCACAACTTCGCCACAATCAGTCACGCCGTGTTTCTCGTGTCGGAGGGGTGCGCCGGTAGCAGCTGGTTCCCCTTCGTGGTGGGGTTCTGCATGGGCCGCGACATCACGGTCGTGTTGTACGGCGGGAACACCTCCATACCTGCATTCCTCAGCGGCTACGAACGCTTCAGTAACGTAACGGCGTTGAGCGACTTTCTGGAGCAGGAGCTTCTCATTTACCAGAAGACGCAGCGCGTGGAGGAGGCGCAGGCAGAGCTCCGTGCAGCAGGGTTCTCCGCTACTGAGCGCTCCTTTGCCGACGCCGTCGAGCAGGGGTCTCTATCGGCGGTCCGAAGCTTCCTGCGTGTCGGCATCTCGCCGGATGCTCGCGATGAGACCGGGATTCCCGTGCTGTCTCTGGCCGTCCGTCAGGGCCATCAGGAGATCGTGAGTCTTCTGATTGGCCACGGAGCCGATGTAAACGCAGTGAGCGAGGACCGGGACAACAGCCCGTTGATGGAAGCGGCAACTCGCGGAGACGAGAAGGCGGTTCGCGCCTTGATGGAGGCGGGGGCCGACCCGGACGTCACGACCAAGTACAACCAGACCGCGCTCATGCTGGCAATCGGCGAGGGACACACCGAGGTGGTGAAATACCTTCTGGATCGAGGAGCTCGTACGGATGTAGTCGACTATCTCGGCATGACCGCGGAGAAGTACGCCAAGCTGTTTCGCAGCGGCGAGATTCTCTCCCTGCTCCATGCAACCGAGGACTGACCCCGGCGCGGGAGTTGCCGTCGGCATCAGTCGCGCCGGCGGATTCGTCCGGGTACATCGGGTTTCTTGACAGCGGGGGGTGCGGCGGATACTTTTGCACCAGATGTCCGCCCGGCAATCGCTGCACATTTTTCATCTCTACCGCAAAGACGGCACGTCGCTCTTCTTGCATCCCTTCCTGGACCGACAGAAGGTTATGGAGCGTCTCGAGAAGACGGAGCTGGAGGGACTCTACGGCAAGGAACCGCGAGTCGAGTCCCTGACACTCTTTCGCAACGAGCTCTATCGAATTATCGAAGATGAAGTGAAGGCCTGGGTATCCGAGGCTCGCTTCATTCCGCGCTTTCTCCTGTCGGCGGGAGTCTTCGTCGCTGCCTACTTCTTCCTCTCCTTTGTCGTTCGGGATCCCCTTCCCGTCGTCGACGAGTTGGCTGTCTCCTTGGGCGCCGCCATTCTGAGTTACATCCTCCTCGGCCGGCGTGACATGCGCTCCCAGGCGGCTCTGAAGAAACGGATCGCTCTTCGTCGGAAGGTCGACAACATCCGGTTCGTTGAGTCCGAGTTTGTGAAGGAGGTGGAAGATGTGCTTCATGCGAAGGAGAGTGAGTCCACGGACTCACTGGTAAGTGCTTTCCAGGCGGGGGACGTTCCGGCGTTGACGAATCCGGAGAGCGACATTGCCGGTGAGCTGCTGCGGTACCTGGAGATGAGGTTTCAGTCGAACGAATACAAGCGTCAGGAGAAGAAGCTCCTGGAGAAGAAGCACAACAAGGATCTGGACGGCGTGAAACGGTGGGTGCAGCTTCGAAAGGTAGACTTCCCGCTCTTTGCCTTCTACGTGAACCTTAAGCGTCGGCAGGCGCGAAAGCCCTGACGGCAGCCCCTGAGCCGGTGCTATTCTCCCGGCGCTTCGGGGTTGGTCGTGCTCCCGGTCCCCTCGCCGGCCCCGTCCGTGCCGTCCTCGCCGGCCCCACCGTCCGGAGCATTCGTTTCATCGGTCGCAGCGTCTGAGTCTGAGTCGGATTCTGAGTCGGAGTCCGGCGCGGGAGCTTCTTCCTGCGGCGGGGACTCGTCGGGTTCCTCCTGTGCCCCTGGGCTCTCCGGCTCCTCAGGCGCCTCCGGAACCACCTCCTGATCGCCCCGGCGAATATCCTCCATGCGCGACTGCAGGTCTTGCGTGCGACCGGCGGTCTCCAGAGTCTCTTGAGCGGGCGTGAACGTCGGATCGATCTCCAGTGCGCGTCGAGACAACTCCATGGCGCGCTCTAGGTTCCCTTCGGCGAAGGCGACGAGGCCGTCCAGGTAGAACTCCTCGACGCGGGCGCGGCGCTCGGCGCGGCCCTTGTCTCCGAAGTCGAAGCCGGCTTGAAGGCTGAAGCGATCCGGCGTGCCGATCTGGGTGGTAATATCGGCGGTTTGATTGACGAAGAGGTCGATGTCGTTGACCGACACGGAGGCGCCCATGGTGAGACGGGGATTCCCGCCCTCCAGGGCGAAACCGCCGTGCGCCGTAAGAAAGTCCGTAACCGTCACCGACGTTCCCCAGGCGAACTCGAAGCTCGTGTCCCCCACGTCGCCGTAGATCGACACGGGGCGGGAAAGGTCGAAGGCAAGGACAAGGGGTCGTATGGGCGAGTACGCGATCCCCAGAGTCGCCTCCGTGGGAAGCGCGTCGGTGATGGTTGTCGTGTCCTCGTCCAGGCTCTCGGTTCCAAGGTTTGCCGGAGTGCCGACGTTGCGCAGAACGAGCCCGGCGGAGAAGTTCCGCTCTCGGGAGGAGTAGAACTTCAGGAAGTCCAGCCGGGTCAGAAGACCCAGGTCGCCCATGACGACGAAGGCCGACTGGGCCGGCGCAATCCGTTCCGCTACGTTGCGATAGGCGGCTTTGAGGTTCGCACCCAGGGAAACGCCGTGGAAGTCGAAGCTGTGAAAGAAGTTGTAGGATACGTTCAAACCCAGGACGCTCTCGGTGTAGCGGATGGCTGCGCTCTCCTGGATACCGCTGACGTCGTATGGCGTGAAGTTGACATGAAGAACCTTCATGCCGGCGGCCACTCCCAGGTGCTCGAAGCGCTCGGTGTAGAAGAGCCCCTCCATGGCCGCATCCGCAATCAGGTTGTTGTGCCATACCGCCAACTCGGTGGCGCCCAGCCGGGAGCTCGCCGCGGGATTCGCCTCGAAGAAGCTGATGTCTCGTGCCACGGCGGTGTAGGCTCCCGCCATGCCTTCGTACTCGCCGCCGACCGGCATGAGCAGGACCGGAAAGGCCGTCTCGCCCTGGCCGCCGGCGATCTGATTCTGAGTGATCGCCCCGTCTATGCCGTAGAGGACGTCCGCCGCTCCCAACTCTGTGGGGCAAAACAGCGAAGAGACAAGAATTAGCGCGCCCAGAACGACGAAAACGAAACCTTTCATGTTATAATTAAAGATAGCATAACAAAATCCGTGCAACCAACCGCATTCTGACGATAATTGTCGGCACCTTCAGGGGAGGGGAAAAGAGAGTCGATACTGTAACTACGAACACGGTGCCGCGCCGATGACAGCGAACCGATCCACCTTCGCACGAATGATCCTCATTGCATTCGCGCTCCTCGCCGGCGTGGCGGTCGGGGTGTGTGCGTCGGGACAGCAGGAAGATCCGCTGGAGGAGGCACGCCGACTCGTGGCGGAGGGACGTCTCAACGAGGCTATTCTGGTCCTCCAGGAAGCGGTTCGCGAGGATCCGGAGCAGATCCAGGAGGCCGAAGAGTTGCTCGAGAAGATCCGTACCATTCGCGGCGACTACAACGATCTCTTTGAGCAACTCATCGACAATCTCATCAACAACCCGGAAGACATCGAAACGACCTTGCAGATCATCGACAGGATGGAGGAGCTCGACGAGTTCCCGAATGAGCGCGTACAGGAACAGATCACGGATGCGCGTATCATCGCGCAACTCGCCTTCGACCGCAACGTTGCCTCGAACATCATGGAGGACGCTCGGGCACTGATCCAAAACGAGGAGTATGCCCAGGCCGTGGAGCGCTATCTGACGGGCTTCGATCTGCAACGCCAGCGCTTCGTTGAGCGCGATTATCCCGAGGCCGTTGTAGCGAGCGCGGACGACGCCATCCGGCAGGTGCAGGATGCCGCTGAGCAGTTCGTCGACGTCCAATCGGACTTCCTGGCGCAGGAGGAACGCCTTGTGGCGGCCGTGGCTTCCGAGGATCTATCCGAAATCCAGTCGAATCACCCGCCCTTCGCGGAGCGTTTCCAGGCTGTCGCCGCACTCGAGTCGGAGCTGGTCGAAGGGCTCGAGTTGATGCAGGAGCTGAGATCCCAGATAGCGGGGTTGCACCCGGATGATCCCGTGGACTGGCATCTCCGGCTCATCAGCGAATTCACCTACGGTCCCGACGAGGAGGGAAGGGAGGGTATCTTCCGCGCCGTCGACCGCTTTGTCTTTGATTCGCGAAGTCGTGTCACGCAGCAGTTCCGCGATACCGAGACTGAGGTCTGGGAGCGAGCCCGCAGAGCATTCCTCGAGGAGCAACACGATGAAGCGCAAGCCGACTTCGATCTGCTTGCCGGTCTTACCGGGTTCGATCAGGAAACCCTGGCCCTTGCCACGCCCATCTCCGAAACGCCTCAGGTAGCCCTTCCCGAGGCGCTCCCGGAGATTCCCGAGACCTTCCGAGACGCATTCCTCTCGGCGCGGACAACCCAGGTTGCAGCTGAGATCCAGAGTGAGGGAGCAGCCCTTGCCGCCCGGAACGACGACATTCCGGGGGAACTGCCGGAGAATCTCGACGCCTTGGCGGAGCGGCGGGAGGTGCAGACCGCTCTTGTGGAAGAGGCGCGGGCGCAACGCGCCGCGTGGAACAGCTTCGTCGACGAGCAACTCGACCCGGTGGGACCATCGGGGCCGGAACCCGCGGCGACGCGACGGGAAGCGACGACCGAATTCGTCGGTACCCTGGAGCGCACCTTCGTTGCACGGGAGATCGAGACGGTGGATCGGATCGGTGAGATTCGTGTTGCCGCGCTCCGGGACCGGTACACCGAGATTGCGGGGGTCCTCGATGCGGGAGTGGACCTGCTGACGGGGGTTCCACAGTCGACCCGGGAGGCCGCAGTCGCCGTCGTAACCGGTGGAGAGCTTCCCGAGGAAGACCCCGCGGTGCCCGGAGGCGAAGAGGAAGCGCTTCCGGAGGTGCAGGAGGGTGACGAAGACGCTGACGGCGAGAGCGAGGACGTCCAGGTCGACTACCGCTACCCCGACGCCGGTCTCGAGCTCTTCCAGCAGGCGGAGACCCAATCGGCGAACCTGCAGGAGGACATCCAGGCTTTCATCGGAGAGTTCGAAGAAGAGCCGGACTACGTACGGACGTCGGATCCCATCCAGAACCACCTGGCCGAGGCACGGGGTCTTCTTGACGACCTCGGATCGACGCAAAACGAGGTGGCGGAACGCATTGTCGAGGCGGAGAACCAAATCGCACGCACGCAAGAACTTCGGGAGGAGGGCGATCAGCTCATTGCGGAAGCGCGCCAGGCGACCCAGCAGGAGGAGATCGAAGAGGCGCGGGAGCTCGTGGAGAATGCCCGGGACCGCTTCTTCCAGGCGCTGGAGTTGCAACAGGATGTAGACTTCCGCCGGGACAGCGATGAGCTGGTTCAGCAACTCGGCGAGGAGATCCTCGAGGCGGAGAATCAGATCGTCGTGCGCCGGACCCGGCAACTCGTACAGCAAGCCGAGAGCGACTACGACGCCGAACGCTACCAGCAGGCCTTCGACACCCTCGTTGAGGCGCGGGAAACCTGGGAGCGCACGCACGCCGACGATCCCAACCCGGAGGTGGAGAGCTTGCTGCGTTACGTGAACGCCGCCCTGACTCTCGAGGGGAGCAGGGAGCTCGCGGAAACCGAGCCTCTCTATCCGGTGCTCAGCAACTACCTTTACGTTGCCCGGGAGGACTTCGTGGAGGCGCAGGAGCTGATCAACGAAGGGCGCGAGCAGGCTGCGGATAACCGTTTAGTCCGGGCGGACGAGAATCTTACCAACGTGACGGCGGTCCGGCCGTTGAACTGGGAAGCCCGCGTTCTGAAGCTGCGCATTCTTCAGCTCCAGAACGCCGATAACTTCGATGAAATCTTCGAACGCCGGTATGAGGATGCACTCGACCAGCGGGACGAGAATCCGGAAGAGGCCCTCACCGCCCTCGAAACCCTTGCTGCACTCGATCCGGACTATCCCGGTCTCCGCCAGGCAATCATCGACCTGGAGATAGAGCTCGGTCTTCGTCCGGACCCGGTGACTGAGGCGCAGATTGCCGAATCGAACCAGCTCTACGAGGAGGCGCAGGGAATCATTCAAGGCAACCCGGGTCGAGCGCAGATCCAGGCGGCAACGTCGCTCCTGGAGGAGGCGGTGTCACTCAACCCGGACAACAGCCAGGCTAAAGTCCTCCTGGACGAGCTGCGAATCGGACTTGGCGGGCGGGCAACTGTTGCGCTATCGTCCGAGGACGAGCAGCTCTTCAGGCGCGCTCAGCAACTCTTCGTGCAGAACAACGTTGCTCAGGCTTACGCGATCGTGCAGCGTCTGCTCCGGGACGAGAACAACCAGGTCTATGCGCCGCTCCTTGAGCTGGAGCGCCGCATCACTGCGCGATTGGGCATATGACGAGACGGTCGCTTCTGAATCACAATCGAAGGCCTTGGTCGAGCAACTGCGCCCGCACGTTTCGGCGAATCGCAGCGGTGGTCCTCGTGCTCGGCGCTCTGGTCGGGCAGGCGTGGGGGCAGGAGCTGAACCTGGAGGACCGGGATCTTTACTTCGAGTCACCTCGAGAGCTCGTACCCGAAACGGCTCGATTTCCGGATGCTCACAGCGCAGACGACTTCATTGTCGTTGTTTATCAGGAGGTCCTGCGGGAGGGGCCGGAATCCGGGGAGATCTACATAAGCCTCCAGACCTCGTCGACGGGACGGGAGTGGTCGCAGAAGCGCCGCGTGATCGGCCCCATTCCCTTGCGGACGGAGACCACGCCGCTCGTGTTTGCCTCCGCGGTCGGCCCCGAGGGCGACATCTTCGTGGTTGTCGGGGAGTCGGCAAACACGACCCGAGTGTACCGCTCCGACGATCGCGGGCAGAGCTTCGATGAGGTGGCCTCCCTGGCGACGGAGGCCACCAGCGTATCGCCCCGTCTCTTCGTCGCCTCCGACGGGGGAATCCTTCTGTTCGTGAATCAGAACATTGGGCTTACCCAGTCGATTCTCTCCTCCTATTCCGATGATGGTGACGAGTGGACTCCGTTCGAGCCCCTCGTGGCGGATGAGGAGGACCTTCCCTTCAACTTCCTTCCCGACCACACCACCTTCGATGGGCGTGACTACGTTGTCTTTCAGAGCTTCAACCCGAACGAGTCGACAAACTACCAGCTCTACTCGAAGGTGAGTACCGACGGTGGGCGAAGCTGGTCCGAGGCAACGCTCATAACGGATTTCACGTCCGATCGCGAAGAGGA
The DNA here is from genome assembly GCA_964623865.1 of uncultured Spirochaetaceae bacterium. GTDB lineage: Bacteria > Spirochaetota > Spirochaetia > DSM-27196 > PWMO01 > CAYFQV01. Next base: position 143,124 of record CAZUVX010000001.1, read on the forward strand.
CGACTACCTGGTTTACGACAACCAGCGCCCGGATATCGACACGCTCAACGGAACCCTTGCCATGGTGTGGGAGCGCCGGCGCCGGGGCGGCCGCAAGGAAGTGTTCTACGGAGAGCTCAACCGCGAAGGAACTTTCAGTACCACTCCGGAGCGGGCAAGCCTTGCCACGGATACGGCGAACTTTCCGCGGCTCATTCGGCACGAAGGTGAAACCTATGTCGTCTGGTTCACGAACCCCCGGGCGAATGCCGACGTGACGCTGGCGGCTCGGACCGGCGGGCTGTGGCTCTCGACGAGGCTGAGCCCCCGCGCCGGGGTCTCGGCCTTTGCGCGTCCTTTGGTGGCCAACGGCAGGGTCCACATCTTCTGGCAGTACGAGCCTCCCGGTGGGAGCGCCCGGATCACCTACATGGAACCAGACCAGCGCGCAGCCCCGCCGTCCCCGACCCCGGTAAACCATGTGGCCGGTCGACGCTCCGGAAACACCGTCGCCGAGTACCGCTGGGACGCGCCGGACGACCCCTCGGGGATTCGCGGGTACAACTACGTGTGGTCCCGCGACCCCGGGGCGCCGGTGCCGCAGGAGCTCAACTACTCCTCTCAGACGACGAACGAGAGCTTTCAGGCAACGGAGGACGGCTCGTGGTACTTCCGCATTGCCGCCGTAGACCGGGCCGGAAACTGGTCGGAACCCGTCACGCGGGAGTTCTTCCGCGATACCACACCGCCGCCGCCCGTAACATTCGAGAGGCCACCTCTAGACGAAGAGGGATATCTCGCATCGAACACCTTCTCCCTCTCGTGGCAACCGCCGGAGGCGCCGGACTTAGCGGGCTATACCGTCTCCTTTGACCGGGTCGCCGGCGCCGACGCGTCCCCGACCACTGTGTCCCTCGAGGAGGCGTCCCTGCCTCAGCAGGTCCTGACAACCGCTACGGCTCTGTCACGGACGAACGAAGACGACGGGCTGTGGCGTCTCTCCGTAGCGCCGGTCGACGACGTCGGCAACGTCGGGGAGGCGAGGTCGCTCTTGGTCCGGCTCAACAAGTACATCCCGACGACGCAGGTCTTCCGGATCGCCTCGGAACGCGACATTCTGGGGCGCTACCGGCTGAGCGTTTCCGGCCGCGGGTTCACCGCAAACGGGACCATAGACCGCGTGATCCTGGACGCAGACGGGGATGAGCCCTACGACTACGTCTTCGAGGTTGCCGAGGACTACCGGGTGGTCGACAACGGCCTGATCGACGGGCTCACCGTTTCGGACATTGAAACCGGATCCTACCGTCTCGGCCTTCGGCATACCGAGCGGGGCTCCTATTTCCCGCCTCAGCGGCTCACCTTCGAGGAGAGCGGCGTCATTACCTTTGGCGACTACACCGTTCGGTACGCTCCGGAGTTCGCCGTGAGGTCGCCGTCCCTCTTCGTATTTCAGGGTTCCTGGATCCTTGTGTGGGCGGTTGTTGCGGTCATGCTCGCCGTCGTGGTCTTCTCGTCGTTCCGCCTGGCAGGGGTGGTCCGGGACAGTCGTCAGCTGCAGCAGAACGTGCAGGCGCTCATCACGGGGGACGCTCTCTCCATTGAGAAGAAGCGCCGGAGGTTGGAAGAAATGAGACGAACCGGCATGGGATTGCGCGTGAAGTTCGCGCTCTTCGTGGTCGTCCTGGTAGTTGCGGTTGTGGTCGGCGTTGCCGTCGTCCTGAGCAACGCCGCTCTGGCGCGACAGGAAGCGACCCTTGGTCGTGGATTGGAGCAGCGCATCGAGGTGCTTCTGCGCAGCGTTTCCAGCCGCGCCGAGGACGCCTTCCTCAACCCCGGCGAGAACCGCCTTGATCTCCAGCTCCTTACGAATCAGAGCGAGGTCATGGATGAGATTGTGTACATCACCCTCACGGGTCCCAACGTCAACGGCTCCGGGACGAACTACGTCTGGGCGACGAATGATCCCGCCATTGATCCTAGTATCGATGCCGACGATGCTCCGGAAGCGCGGCTCCCGCGCGAGCTGGACACGGACAATCTGGTTACCGGGGAGTCTCGTCTCCAGGATCCCGCGACCGAGGCGGTTGAAGAGCTCTTCGAGGAGCTCAACGAGGAGGCGCGGGAGGCTCTCGGCGACATTCCGCGCAACATACAGGAGCTCAACGAGGAGCTGACCCAGCTGGTCCTCGAGGGGGCGGCGGAAGACGATCCTGAGCTGCAGAATCTGGACAACACGCGCCGAGAGCTCGAAGTCGAGCTCAACGAGATTCTGAACCGCGTGGGAGGCGTCGTTCGCAGCACGCCGCAATTGGACGCCGGGAACCTCTCACAGGACCAGCGGCGCTTCGTCTTCTACACACCCGTCATGGCGTGGAACACCAACGAGTCCCCTGAAGTGGCGAGGTACTATCGCGGTACCGTCCGGATGGGGGTGTCCACCGAACTCATTCTCCAGGAGATCGAAATCGCCCAACGGGACCTTCTCATCAGCACCGCCGTGGTCGCCGCGATTGCCGTGGCGGTCGGCGTAGTGGGCGCTCTACTCCTGGCAACCATCGTCGTCATTCCGATCAACCGACTCGTCCGCGGGGTCGAGCTCATTCGAGACACCGAGGACAAGGAGCAACTCGAAGATCACGTGATCAACGTGCGGACCCGGGACGAGCTTTCCGTTCTGGCGGAGACGGTCAACTCGATGACCCAGGGGCTCGTCAGGGCTGCGGCGACCAACAAGGAGCTCACCGTCGGTAAGGAAGTCCAGAAGATGTTCATCCCCCTGGAGGAGGATGAGAACGGCCGCAAGATGACCACCCTCCACCACAGCGATGAGGGTGTTGAGTTTGCCGGGTACTACGAGGGGGCCTCGGCGGTATCCGGTGACTACTTCCGGTACGACAAGCTGGACGACCGCCACTACGCGGTGATCAAGTGCGACATCTCCGGGCACGGCGTGGCGGCGGCTCTCATCATGGTGCAGGTGGCGACGCTCTATACCTCGTTCTTTCGGGACTGGGCGGGCCGACGAAACGGTCAGAGCCTCACCGACCTGGTTGTGCTGGTGAACGACATAATCGAGAGTATGTCCTTCAAAGGGCGATTTGCCGCCTTCACCCTGGGCCTTCTGGACACCAGGAGCGGTGACTTCCGGATCTGCAACGCCGGGGACAACCTGATTGATATTCTGGACGGGACTACCGGGCGACTGGAGCAGCGGAAACTCCCGAGCCCACCGGCGGCGGGCGTCTTCCCGTCGGACCTGGTCGAGATGCGGGGTGGGTTCCAGGAGGTGAAACTCCGGCTCAAGTCAAACGACACGGCTCTGCTCTACACCGACGGCATTGAGGAGTCCATGCACATTCTCCGGGACTCCCAGTACAACGTGCACGCCGTCACCGAAGAGGACCACTCCAGCGGCCGCGTCCCCTCGGAGGAGACCGAGGACCCGCGGAAACCGAACAAGATCGACGTGGGACAGCAGCGCGAGGAGTTCGGTATCTGGCGCATCTACGCCGTTGCGGAGGCGCTCCAGAAGCAGACGGAGTTCCGTCTTACCCGCCTCTACGACCCCGACGGGCTGGACCTGGTCTTCGACTTCACCGCCTGCGAACCGACCCCCGAGAACGTTGTGCTGGCGCTGGTCTCCGTCGAGAAGGTGTTCCGGCTATATCGGCACCCGGAAGCGGGTCGCGACGACCGGGTTCGGGTGGATACGAAGATCGAGCGATTCCTGCGACGCTACTTCACGCAGTACGATCAGTACTTCCACCACCCAATGGACGTGCAGGATCTCCCGGAGTACCGCTACTTCTCCCACCTACGGGAAGACGAGCAGGAGGACGATCTGACCATCCTGGCCGTTCGCAAGCAGTGAAGGCGCGGATTCTCCAGGTCGATACTGAGAGTATGAAACGCAGATACAGGTTCCTGGTTGTCGGTTTCTCCCTCCTCGCACTCCTGCTGCCGGCGGTGCAGCTCTTCGCCGTCTCGATTGTGAACGACGGGGACGGCATCCAGTACTTCTACGTCTCCGAACGGACGCCGAAGGAGATTCGCGCGACGATTGCGGACCAGCGCGAGCTGGAGAACTTCATTCAGAGCAACATGTTCCGGATGCGCTACATTCCCCCGGGAGCCGTGCGGACCGGCGTCTCGGTGCCCGCAGAGGGCGGCACCGTGGTAGTTCTTCACGTGACGCCGGGAGCCACGGAGTACGAGGTGTCGCTGCACGAGGCCGAGGCGCGTACGGAAGAGATCGCTCCCGCGCCGGAGGGCGAGCCGCGGTTGGCGTCGGTGCAGGCGTTGGACGTTCGCCTGCCCCGGGAGGTCGTACGCATTGACAACCGCTACGTCGACTGGGAGCGCATTGAGGCGCAAGCCACTTTCTCGGAAGCAACCGCCCCGGACACCTTTGTTCGGGAGCTGCCGGAGGGCACGGAGACCCTGGCCGTGACGGAGTCACTGACGTGGCCGAAGGCGGGAACGCAACTGGACGCGGTCAAGGCGGTTCGTGGCGATTCCGCCCTCTACCTCTACGCCTCGGCGACCAGGGAGTACGGGGAGGGTACCTCGATCTTTCTGTATGCCTATCCCGACCGTGACGCCGAGCGTCCTGCCTTCACGCTGGAGATTCCCTTCTCGTCGCGGACGAATGCGGTATTGCTCTGGCAGCCCACTCGGGAGACGCCTCGGGTGGTTGGTGACTTCGCCCGGGCGGGTTTCCTCGTGGAGGCACGGGTCTTTCTCAACGCCCTTCCCGGCGGCATGAGCTTCGTGGAACGGGAGACCTCCTCCTTCGACCTTGCCACGGCGTATCATCTTCCGAACCGTTTCGAGGAGTTCTTCCATACCACCCTCTACCTGTCGGAGATCCCTCGGCGGGGAGCCGGGATGTGAGCAATCGCAGCCGCTTCTACTGCGAGAATTGCGGCAAAGAGGTGCGCGCAAGCGCAAAGGTCTGCCCCCATTGCGGCCGGTTCTTCTCCGCGGTTCGCTGCCCGGTCTGCGGCTTCACCGGTGAGAGCCGGCTCTTTCTCCAGGGGTGCCCGAGTTGCGGATACGCCGGCGCCACCGGACAGCCGGACCGGCCCGACTCGGGCTTCGAGGTCTACGACGTGGAGAGCATCTCGGGAGGTGAAGGAGCGTCCCGGAGAGGGCGAGCCTCGCCGGCAGGTGGAGGCGCTGCAGGTAGACGGCGTTCGGCCGCTCGCGGCGCTCCGCCCTGGCTCTACTGGCTGACCTTGGCGCTTCTCGGGCTCTTCTTCGTGATCATGGCGGTCATTTACATGAGGTTGTAGCGATGAGACGACCGATGCCGAGAGAGCGTAGACATCGACCCATACTACTCTTGCCGGTATTGCTGGCCGCGCTCTTCCTGTCGACGCCTCTGTGGTCCCAGGAGAACACGGCTGAGGAGGACAGGGTTCCGACCGGATTCGACACGATCACCCTTGGTGCTGCGAAAAGCGAGGTGCAGGAGTTGCTCCAGGGCAACAGCTACTTCCGCTACCGAGGCGACCCGGACGTGAGTCTGCTGCCGTTCTCGCAAGAACGCAGCGTGATCGAGGCGGAGGGACGGACCTTCATTGATCGCGCCTTCTTCCAGTTCAACGAGCAGGCGCTCTACATCATCATTCTGCAGCTGAACCCGGACCGCATGGACCACTACTCGGTCTATCAATCACTCACCTCGCAGTACGGGGAGGCGACCCGGGTGGGGCCGCGGGAAATCGTCTGGGAGTGGGAGAACGTGCGCCTCTCCCTGGAACGTCCGCTCACGGTGAAGTACATTGATCTGCCGGTCTTCGAGGCGCTTCGCGGCGAGGCGCAGGTGGAGCGTTCCCTCCGGGAAGTTACCCGGGACCGCTTCCTCGAGGACCTGTAGACGAATGCGCAGGAAGCGACGACGTCGGTGACGGGGCGGCCGCGTACCCGGAACTGCGTCCCCGGGGCCGACGCCCGGGACCGACGTTCCAGCCGAGGATGGAGGTAGTGTGAGCGTGCGAAAGGGTGTGCAGATCCTGACGGCAATGCTGGCGCTTTCGCTGGCCGCGGGGGCGGCGGCGTGTCAGGGCGGCGATGAGGTTGAGCTGCGCGTCGGCTCGTACCGCGTTACCGCGGAGATTGCGGACACCGAGGACGAGCGGCGCCGCGGTCTCATGTTCCGGGAAACGCTTCCCGCCAATCACGGCATGCTCTTTGTCTTCCCCGATGAGGCGCCCCGGAGCTTCTGGATGCGCAACACGGAGATCCCCCTCACCATTGCATATGCAGATGCGGACGGACGCATTGTGAGCATCCACGACATGGAGCCGTTTTCCGAAGAGCCCGTCCCCTCCCGGGGCGCGGCGAAGTACGCCCTCGAGGTCAACCAAGGCGAGCTCGCGGCGAAGGGCGTGCAGGTAGGGGATGTCCTGGAGATTCCCGATTCCGTGAAGGCGAAGTAGGCCGTACCGTATCCCGAACGTTGTTGATCGAACCAGGTGGTTTTCAACAGCTTGGGAAAGAGGTTACGCGCACCGCTCCGCCGGGAGAGCGCGCAGGGGGGTCTTCACCCTTCGTCACCTCCGGCGTCGTCCCGCAGCTCTTCGAGCTCCGGAAAGAGTTCCAGCGCCGGTTTCTCGTCTTCGTTGTCGGGTTCGTTTACCAGTATCTCGATACGCCGTTCCACCTTGGAGAGGTCCCTCTCCAGGCTCTTGGCAAGCTTTATGCCCTCTTCGAAGGCGCCGACCGCCTCGTCCAGGGAGACGTCGCCGCCGCGGATCTGTGCGACCAGCTCTTCGAGGCGCTCCAGTCGTTCTTCAAAGCTCTTCACGGATTCGTCGCTCCTTTACTTCGGCATCGAGTTCGGATCGGGCAAAGATGACGCTCACGACGTCGCCCGTTGCAGTGCTCCCGGCGTCGGTGATGACCGTTCCGCTCTCCTGCCGCCGGACGATCGCGTACCCCCGGTCGAGAACGCCCTGCGGCGAGAGGGCGGTGAGGCTTTCCGTGAGACCGCGGAGGTGCGTGCGGCGCTCCTTGACCAGGGCGTTCGTTGCATAGATCAAGGACTCCCCGGCGTCGTCGAGGCGCAGCATGTAGGGCTGCAGGAGCGCGTCAAAGGTGTGGTGGAGCGACTCCGGCGTGAACTGCCGCGCCGCCGCGCGCGCTCGCCGAACGGTGGAGCCGAGGGCGTAGATCAGGGCGCGGCCGTTGTCGAGGATGCGCTGCCGTACCTCCACCTGTTGGCCGCTGACGAGCTCCGCCGCGGCGCTGGGGGTCGGCGCCCGGACGTCTGCGGCGAGGTCGGAGAGGGCGACGTCGATCTCATGGCCCACCGCCGAGATGATTGGTGTTTCCGTCGCGGCGACGGCCCGCACGACCACCTCCTCCGAGAAGGGGAGCAAATCCTCGATCGAGCCGCCGCCGCGGGTCACGACGATCACGTCCCCCAGGCGAAGCCGGTCGGCCCGGGCTATCTGGGCGGCCAGTTTTGGCGCCGCCTCGCTCCCCTGGACGGGTGAAGGTACGACAACCACGTCGATTCCCGCGTGCCGGCGTCCGAGGACCTGCACGAAGTCGCGGATTGCCGCGCCCGTGGGGGAGGTGACGACGGCAATGCGCTCGGGAAAGGCGGGAAGCGCCTTCTTGCGCTCCGGATCGAAGAGGCCTTCCGCGGCAAGGGCCTTCTTGCGCTGCTCCAGCATGGCCAGGAGCCGGCCGACGCCGGCAAGGTGCAGCTCCTCGACGATGATCTGATAGGATCCGCGCTTGGGATAGACCGAAATGGAGCCGCGCGCTCGAACCAGCATGCCGTCTTCCGGGCGGAACGTGACGCGGTTGGCGCGGCCGCGGAACATTACGGCCTGGATGACTGCGTCCTCGTCCTTGAGAGAGAAGTACCAGTGTCCGGCGCCGGAGGCCTTCAAGTTGGAGACCTCGCCCTCAATGGTGACCACTGGAAAGGTGGCCTCCAGGGCCGCCTTGATCAGGTTGGTGATCTCCGCCACGTGGTAGATGCGACCGCCGCCGGTGTCCACTGCAGGGCTCTGCATAGTGTGGAGACTATCTTTTCGTCGTGATAAACTCAACAAACTGCCTGGGAGGAGCCCACTCTTGTCGACTGGAATCTGCGTTAACGCCATGCGCCTGAGCCGTTTCGCTCTGGAAGAGCTGGGAAGCGGCAAGAGCGCTCTGCACTACGTGGCCGCCTTCGTCTCAGCCGCCGCCGGGGCGCTCGGCGGCGCGGGGTCCGGCCCGGAAGAGGCCGCCCCGGAGATCCACGTCCTGGTGGGACCGGACAGCGATACGGTGCACCTTCCCGAAAGGTGGCGCCGCACCGCAGTTGAAGGTTCCGACGAGGTGGCCTTTGTTGACGCTCTGGCGAGAGTCTCGGGCGATCTGGACCGCGTCCTCTACGTGCAGGCGGACACACCCTTTCTTGATGTCGATGCCGCCGAGCGTGTCCTCAACCTGCACCGCGACTACTTTGCGCAGTTCACCGGCGCCGACGGCTACCCCCTTGGGTGTGTGCCGGAGGTCTTCGACGGCGACTTTCCCAAACAGATTCGTCGCCTTGCCAAGGAGGGCGAGCCCGCGCCTCGGGAGCTCTTTCCGGTGGTGCTCCGGGACGTGAACGCCTTCGACGTGGAGACCATGATCGCAACCACCGACGCCCGGCCCCTTCGCCTGGATTTTTCCTGCAACTCCCGAGCGGGTCTGGAGCTGTGTCGGCGATACCACGACTATCTGGGTACACCGGCGGACGAACTGGCGGCGGCGGTGGTCGCGACGCAGGAGCGGCTGCGAATCCTGCCGGCGTATGCATCCGTTCAAGTGGTGGCGGCGCACCCTCAGCGTGTCGGCTACCTGCCCCAGGAGCGGGTGAACGTCGCGGCGGGAGCAACCGGTCCCACCGGGGAAATGCCCCTCGACCGGTTCACGGCCCTCGTCGACGAGCTGGAACGCTTCAGTCCGGGAATCGTCGTGCAAGTCTCTCTCTGGGGTGAGGTGGGGCTCCACTCGGCGGTTGCGGAGCTCATTGCCGACATGGAGGCGCGAAGGGACTCCTCTCTCCTCTTGGAAACCTCCGGCGTCGGCTGGGACGCCGGGGCGCGGCGCACTCTCATGGAAACGCCCCTCGCCCGCAGCCGCGTCATTGTGGACCTGGACGCTGCAACCGAGGAGGTGTATCGGGAGCTCCGTGGCGAGGGGTTTCAGGAGGCCAAGGGCTTTGCCGCGGAGCTCCTCGAGGCACACCGCGATCGCGCCTACGTACGGGCAACCCGGATGAAGGAGAACGCCGCCGACGTCGAGCGCTTCTATCGAGAGTGGAAGGAGCGCACGGACAACGTTATTGTCCAGAAGTACGATCACTTCTGCGGGGCGCTTCCGGACCGGCGGCTGGTGGACATCTCACCGGTGGAGCGTACGCCCTGTTGGCACCTGAAGCGAGACATCTACGTGCTCCTGGACGGCTCGGTGCCCATGTGCCGGGAGGACCTCGACCGTGAGCACCTGCGGGGAAACCTCTTCGACGACGGCGTCGAAGAGGTGTGGCGCGCCAACGAAGAGGCGTATCAGGCCCACGTGCGCGGCGAGTATCCCGGGATCTGTCGGAACTGCGATGAGTACTACACGTTCAACTTCTGAACAGGTCGGCCCCTACACCGTGGTCACCGGCGGGCGCACCGACCGTCCCAGCGAGGGCAGCGCTCTGCTGTCGGCGGTGGTCCTGGGCAGGGAGGCGAAGTTCAACCGCCCCGCGGTGATTCGGACGCTCGAGCGACACGGTGTCGCGGAGATTGTGGCCGTTGAGTCGGCGGCATCGGCCTATGAAGTGGAGTCTCTGACGCGATCGTTGCCCGCGGTGCGGTTCCTGCTGTTGCAGCGCGCCTTCAGCGTGGGGGAGCAGATCAACGCCGCCATGGGTGAGGTGCGCACGCGCTACGTCCTGGTAGTCTGGGACGATACCCTCGTCGAGGCACTGCCGAAACAACTCGACGATCTCTTTGCCCCCGAGGGCGTGCTGGCCCTGGTACCCGAGGTGCGCGGACCCAACCGGGAGGAGGTTCCGACGGTCATGACACCTGCGACGCAGGGCCCGCGAATGCGCGTGCTGACCCTGCCGCGGGAGCGCGACGGCCAGCACACCCTCTTTCCGGCGGACTTTGCCGGGATCTACCACCGCGAGCGCTTTCTGGATGCGGAGGGCTACGATCCGGATATCACCCAGAGTCACTGGCAGAAGCTGGATTTCGGGTTCCGACTGCACATGAGGGGCTACACCGTGGCTCACCCCCCGGGGTTTCGCGTTGCTCTGCGAAACGCACCGGTGCCCGAGGACACGACCCCCGGAGCCGGCTACCTTCGCTTCTTCCTGAAGAACCTCGGTGTTTCCGTACAAAACGGGCAGGCGCGCCTGCGACGGCGCATCCTCTGGACGGTTCTCTTGAAGACCGGCACCTTCTCCCTTGCGACCCTGCGGCTCCACCGCGAGGTTAAACGGTGGCTTTCCGAACGCCGATACTTATTTCAGCGAGATGCACACGACGTCATCCGCAGGTGGGAGGAGCGCAGGTGATCGGCAAAGGTGAGATGATCGGGGTCTTTCTGCAGGTACGACTACATTCCAATCGTCTACCCGCCAAAGCGCTCCTGGAAATGGCAGGGGTCCCTCTCATTGGTCACGCCATGAAGGCTTTGCAGGGGATCGATGCCGACGCGCACGCCTTGGTGACCGAGCGCGACAGTGCCGACGCACTCCGCCCTCTGGCGGCGCAGTACGGGTTCGACCTCTTCGTGGGGGATCCCGAAGATGTCCTGGATCGTTACGCGTCGGCCGCGGCGCACTACGGCGTCGACACGGTGATTCGAGCGACCGGGGACAATCCCCTCGTCTCCGGCGCCATGGCGCGTCGGATTCTCGACATTCACCGCGAAGTCGCAGCGGATGTAAGCGGCTTTGACGAGCTTCCCCTGGGAACCGGGGTGGAGGTCGTTTCCACCTCCTCTCTGGAGGCCGCAGCAGCGGAAGCGCAGGACCCCTATGAGCGGGAGCACGTGACCCCGTTCATGTTTCGCAGGCCCCTTCGCTTTCGGATTCACCGCATTCCTGCGCCTGCCGCGTACCGCTACAGCCGGGGCCGGGTGACCGTGGACACGCCGGAGGATTTTCACTTCGTTCGCGAGATCGTCGAGGATCTCTATGAAGGCACTCCCATCGAGATCGACGAGGTCGTGGCATGGCTCAGCGGCTCCCGCGAGCATCGACGCGTCAGGAGAATGGCCTGAGGCGATGATCTATTTCGTGCCGGAAGTCGCCGTCGGGCACGGTCTCGGACACGTCCACAGAGACTCGCTGGTTAGCGCGCGGCTGAGCCGGTCCTCCTGTGTCGTCGTCCCTCCCGGAGCCGACACCGCGGCGCGGGAGCACCGCGCCCGTATTCGCAAACACGTTACCTCCCTCGGCGGCACGGTGATCGACGCGATCCCCCACGACGCTGAGGGAACGATCGTCATTGACCGGCGTACCGTCTCATCCGAAGAGATCCGCTCGCTACCTCCGGGGTGTACCGTCGTCGGCATTGATGCGGCGGGGCCTGGACGGGAGCTCCTGGACGCGGTGGTTGATGCCCTGCCCGGGCCGGCGGCAGCCGCCGGCGCGAACGCGGCGGGGGTCTTTCTGCCTGCCCTGCCCGGAAACCGTCGTGACGCCCTCCCGGAGGTTCCGAAACGCATTCTTCTGACCTTCGGTGGGGAAGACGCGGCCGGCCTCACCGAGGCGGTTCTCCAGGGGCTGCTTCGGCGGGGATTGACCTCACGAGAGGCCGTGGCGGTTGCGCAGGGCCCTCTGAATGGTCGCATCCCCACGGGCGCGGGAGAGGTGCTCCGGGCCCCCCGGAACCTCCCGGAGTTGCTGGCCCGGTACGACCTGGTTATTGCGAGCTACGGGCTCACCGCCTTCGAGGCTCTGGCGGCGGGGTGCCGCGTGATCCTCGTCAATCCTTCGACGTATCACGAAGCGCTCTCGCGGCGCGCGGGGCTTCCCTCCGCCGGGGCGGCGCGGCCTGGAGGCGGGCGCCTGCGGTGGCGGCAACTCGCCGGATGGCTCACCGAGCCCGGTGCGTTGGACCGCGCTCTGGCGGGTGCGGTGCGGCCGTCCGGAAGAGAGCTCGCGTCGGTGCTTCGGGAGTACGCAGCCGCGGACGCCCTGGGATGCCCGGTGTGCCGCCGTAGGTGGAACCCCGCGATCGCGCGACTTTCCCGGCGCAGCTACTTCCGCTGCGGCCGGTGCGGGATGGTCTACCTGGAGGGCTTCGACCGCGACGACACGGAGTACACCGAGGAGTACTTCTTCGAGGAGTACCGCGCGCAGTACGGGCGGACCTACCTCGAGGACTTCGATCACATTGCCGCCATGGGGAGGCGGCGCCTTGCCGCCATTGATCGGCTCCTGCCGTCCCGTCCGGTTGGGCCGACACCGGTGGAGGAAAGCGCGTCAGCCCTCGGGGGTGGCGGCGGCGGCGCGGGTGGTGGCGATGGTGGCGGTGCGGCGACCGGGCGGGACGTAAGGGCGCCGGCGCTCCTGGACGTGGGCTGCGCGTACGGCCCCTTCCTGCAGGCGGCGGCCGGCCGCGGTTATGCTCCCGTCGGCATCGATCCGGCGGAGGGGGCGGTGGAGTACGTGCGCTCGACGCTGGGCTATCCCGCGGTGGTGGCGCGGGCCGGCCGGGCGGACCCGGCGGAGCTCTTCGGGCGGCAACGCTTCGACGCGGTGACCATGTGGTACGTCATTGAGCATCTCGATGATCTGGAGAGGGTATTGAGGTGGGTGGCGGGGTTGCTTCCGGCGGGGGGCGTCTTTGCGTTCTCGACGCCTAACGGGGCGGGAGTGTCGGCGCGACGCGATTTGCTGCGTTTTCTCACGCGGAGTCCCCGGGACCACCGCAGCGTCTGGACCCCGGCTAGTGCGAGGAAGGTGCTTCGGCGCTTCGGCTTTCGCCTTCGGATAGTCCGCATAACAGGTCACCATCCGGAACGCTACCGGCTCGGCGAGAAGCTTCCGTGGGTGCGTCCCCTCCTGCTACAGTGGAGCCGCCTCCGTGGGAGGGGCGATACCTTCGAGGTCTACGCAGTGAGGGGAACCGGATGAAACGCATCATGATACTCGGCGCCGGAGTCATGCAGCTTCCCGCCTTCGAGGCGGCGCGGCGCTGCGGATGGGAGAGCATTGGGGTCGATGGGAACCCCGGCGCCCCCGGTGTGCCCCTTGCGGACCGCTTCCTTCAGATCGACTTGAAGGAGACCTCCGCCATCGTCGCGGCCGCCCGGGAGGAGCGCCGGTTACGCGGCCTGGACGGCGTGTTCACCGTGGGTACCGACTTCAGCTACCCCGTGGCGATTGCTGCGGCGGAGCTCGGTCTGCCGGGCACGCCGCCTGAGGCGGCGAAGCGGGCGAGCGACAAGATACTCATGAGGCGGGCCCTCGCCGAGGCGGGGGTTCCGGTGCCGCGCTTTCTCGAGGTAGGTCGTGAACAGGCGGGTCGCGACGCCGCGGAGGAGGCGGTGGAGCTGGGGCTGCTTCCGGCGGTGGTAAAGCCTGTGGACAACATGGGTGCCAGGGGAGTTCGCCGAGTAGATGCTCCCGGGGAGTTGGATGCGGCCATTGTAGCGGCACGAGGGCACTCGCCGAGCGGTCGTGTGATTGTGGAGGAGGTGATTGACGGGCGCGAGTACAGCATAGATGCGCTGGTGGTGAACGGCGAGGTGCACATCACGGGCGTCGCGGACCGGCATATCTTCTTCTCGCCGTACTTCATTGAGCTCGGCCATACGCTTCCGGCGGAGCTGGAGGGAGCCGATCGAGAGCGGCTGGAGGAGGGTTTCCGCCGCGGCGTCGAGGCAATCGGCATTCGCTCCGGCGCCGCCAAGGGGGATGTCTTTCTCACCCCTCGCGGGGCGGTGGTCGGCGAGATCGCCGCTCGCCTCTCCGGCGGCTACATGTCCGGGTGGACCTACCCGAACGCCTCGGGGATTTCCCTGGTGGAGAAAGGCATGCGGCTTGCCCTTGGCGAGAATCCGGGAAGTCTGGAGGCGCCGCTCCGCCGAACCTCCGCCGAGCGCGCCGCAGTCTCGATACCCGGGATCGTCCGGCAGGTGCATGGCATCGAGGAGGCGCGTGCGGAGGAGGGGGTGACCGACCTGTTTCTGCGGTGTTCCCCGGGGGATCATGTCGACATGCCCCGGAACAACACGGAGAAGGTGGCGAACGTCATCTCCGTGGGTGACGATCGCGCTGCGGCGGTGGGCGCGGCCGAGCGCGCCATCGCGCGGCTGATCGTGGAGCTCGAACCGGGGGAGGAGGCGACGGCGCGCTACCTTTTCGGCGACGGCAACGCCGCTTTCCCCCCCTTTTTCGAGGCGGCGTCGGGACCGGGGGGCGAGTTGGAGAGGCCGGGTCGGCCGCAGCGCGACTGGAACTATCGGACGCTGCAGGGAACCCTGGCCCTTCTCAGGCATATGCGCGGTGTCGGTGGCGCCGCGGGCGGGGAGGGTGATGTCGCTTGTACGGTCCGGTGGGAGCGAGTACTGCAGCGGGCAATAGTCCGGGGTGGCATTCAGGGCGCCCTGTATGTGGTGGATACGGTGCGCGACCGTCCCGAGCTCTTGGAGGAGTACCTGGATCGATGGTTCGACGAATCCTGATTCCCGCGGTGACCACTCTCCTCTTTCTCATCGCCGCACTCTCCTGGGGGCAGCAAGGCGACGGGTCGGAGGAGGCCGGGTCGGATTCCGCTGCACATCCGGAGAGTCTTGAGACACTTCTCGAGTCGGTGGACGGTCGGCTCTACTGGGACCCCCTGCGGGGACACGGCTCCATCTGGAGGGACGGTCGCAGCGTCACCTTTCAGATCGGCTCGCCGTGGTTCGTGGTGGACTACGGCCGAGCGATCTACCTTGGTGACGTGGAACGCCGTGACGGCAAGGTCGTTCTTCCCCCCGGCGCGACCGGCCGGATTGCAGACATCCTGAGTGCGCCGGTCGAGCGGGAGGGGGCCCGGTCGATTGCGGCCGTATTCATTGATCCGGGGCATGGGGGGAGAGACCCCGGCACGATTGGTCGTGCCGCCGACGAGGAAGGGGCGCGTCAGGTTTTCGAGAAGGACATCGTCCTCGATGTGGCGAGGCGGCTCGAAACACTTCTCGCGCGCGGCTATCCCGACAAGGAGATCATTCTCTCCCGGGACGACGACGTCTACATTAGCCTTGAGGAGCGGACGGAACTGGCGAACGCCGTGGATCTGGAACAGGACGAGGCAATCATCTTCGTCTCCCTCCACGCAAACTCGTCCTTCAACAGGCGGGCGCAGGGATTCGAGGTGTGGTACCTCCCGCCGGAGTACCGTCGCAGCGGCCTGGTGAACAGCAAGGATGCCGGCGTTGAGGATCCGGATGTGCTCTCGGTTCTCAACGCCCTCCGGGAGGAGGAGCTTACCATCGACAGTGTCCTGCTGGCTCAACGGATCATGGAGGCCCTCGACGAGGCGATCGGGACGGTGTCGCCGAACCGTGGGCTCAAGGAGGAGTCATGGTACGTGGTGCGGAACGCCAGGATGCCCTCGGTGCTCGTTGAAGTCGGTTTTGTGAGCAACAGCGAGGAGTTGGAGCGCCTCGAGGATCCGGCGTACTTGCAACGGATTGCGAACGCTATTTATAGTGGCATTTCAACGTTCATTCGGAGTTATCAGCAGTAGCCGCAACCGCGAGAAGGACCAATGAAGCGAGACGCCACCTCGGTCATCACCATCTCCCTGTCGCTCCTTGTTGGAGCGTTCGTGATTTCGCTCGTACTCTTCCTCCTCTTCGGGCAGGAACGGGTCCGACGGACGCTCTTCTTCCCGGATCTTCTCTCCGAGGAGGTCCACGCTGAGGAGCGGATCGTTACCCGACGTGGCACCACCAGGGCCGCCGTGCAACTCGTGCTGGAAGAGGTGATACTCGGTCCTGCCGGTATCAACAGCTCACGAGTGCTACCCAAAAGCACTACCATTGACGGTTTGTTCGTTACCGAGGGCACCGCTCATATAGATCTCAGCGAAGAGGCGGTCGCCGACTCTCCGGACGTGCGCGTACCCTTCGAGAAAGCCCTCGCCATACTGGAACAAAACGTGATGTTCAACTTCCGTACACTCCAGGATGTCGTTATTACGGTGGACGGGCAGGTGCCCTATGTACCATACTTTGAACTGGAACAAAGCGAGACGCAAAACCTCGAAAATGGAACATAGCATTGGAACTTGAATACGTTGACAAAGGGGTTGTCTTCCCTATAATGGAGCGTGACAACTGACCCTGGAGACCAAGCAAAGGAGCAACGGGATGAAACGGTTCTTCACACTCTTCGTCGGTCTTATGATCTTGCTGGCCGGCACAGCTTTCGCAGAAGAGTCCGTCCTTATTGATTTTTCGGAGCTTACGCCGAACTGGCCGGCCGATGATCCTCGAGAAAACGAAGAGACCCTCATTGATGTAAGTGACGAGGCTGCGGGCACACTCTACACGGAGGAAGAGCTGCAGCAGATGCGCACGTCTTTGGCAATCGAAAACTGGGAAGTTGAGCTCAACTCCTCGTCTCGATTCGCAGAGACGCAACGGCTCTCCGAGATTCGCCGCGCCCCCGTGAACCAGGACGCAAATCGGTTTGAAGGTGAGGACGTACTCGGTGTACGAGTGAACTTCCCGAATGAGCCGTACAACGGGTGGGCGATGATTCGACCGCCCTTTGAGATTCCTGCGTACGCAGATCCCACTGAGGTAGATGCCGACGGGAACGTCGAGAGGTCCGATGAGGGTGAACGAGGTACCAAGTTTGATAACAGGGGTGTGGTAAAGAACATCGGAACCCTCCGATCCCTCGCACTGAACGCGTACGGGCTGAATTTCCCACACGGAGTGAGTGTGGTTCTGCAGGATCAGAACAACGAGCAAGAAGAGATCTTCCTCGGGTACCTGGACTTCGAGGGCTGGCGCACCATGGTGTGGGACAACCCGAACTATCTGGACCAGGTGCGTGACCGGGAGCTGCGAACCTTCCCCCTCTACCCGAACCTGCAGCCCATGCGCAAGTTGATCGGGATCCGGATCTACCGCGACGGTTCCATGGAGGGTGGAGATTTCATAACGTATATCAAGGATGTTCAGGTCAAGTACGACCTCGCAACCCTCGAGATCCAGCGGGATATCGATGACGAGGAAGTGTGGGGCATCCTTCAGGAGCGCGAGCGTGAGCGCCGGGAAGCGGAGTTCCGTCGTCTTGGCAACCTGCAGGTGCTTCGCTTTCTGGAGAGTCAGAAGATCGACCAGTCCGGCGACGAGTTCGGGCAGGACGAGCAGGAAAACGGCGGCGAGTAGATCGCCTTTCGACTCACACGACGATTTAGATACCGCTCAAAACGCGCCCCGCACGCACCGTGCGGGGCTTTCTTTTTTGGTGCACAGTGTCGAAGCCGGGTGGGCTCCGGCGGCATCATTGCGGGCGATCGACCCGGCGCGGGCGTGTTGCCGGCGAATCCGGAGAAGCCGTGCCGCCCCCGGGGGAAGGTCGGTGCGTCACTGCGACGGTCGCCGCCTCACTCCCCCAGTCGCAGGGTCACGTCTGCAAAGGCGTTGAAGAAGTACTTGTCGGCCTCGAACTCGCCCAGGAGGTAGTCCAGGCCGAAGGTGTAGAGGCCGTTCTCGGCACCCAGACCGACGGTGACGAGGCTACCCACATCAAACTGGACGGTGGGGGTGAAGAGAACCGTTCCGACGTGGTGTAGCCGGTTGGTTTCGCCGGCGGTGTAGTTGCGCTTGAGGGATGCGTAGGCGAAATCGAGGATGAGCCGGTAGTTGACGTTCTTCTTGAAGGCGTTGATGCGCAGGCCGTACTGAGTGGCCGAGTCCTCGATGCGACCGTCGGAGGTCAGGGTGGTGAAGGCGCGGTTGTCCAGGTAGATCGAGGTGACCCGGCCGAGACCGTACGAGCCGATCTCCGCGTTGTAGGCGCTCTGGTTGGTGTCGCCGACACCGTCCAGGGCGAGAAAACCCGAAGAGATGGATGAGAACGAGAGATACCCCAGGGTGCCCAGCTCTACACGCACCAGTGAGTAGATGCCCGGCGTGGCGTAATACCAGCGGGAGAGGTCGTTTGCGACGCCTAGCACGGGGCCTACGGCAATGGTGGCGACGGGCCCGGTATGCGCAAATCGCAGATAGGCGTAGTTGTTCAGGACGTGGTCCCGCTCGAAGCCGACGGTGAGAGAGAGGTCGTCGGTTACGTTCGCGGCGACGAAGGCGGAGCCTCCGTAGAGGTAGGTGCCGTAGGGAAGGGTTTCCGTGTCTATGGAGCGGTCCGGCCCGTAGAAGAGGTTGCCCGCGTTAAACGAGGCGTTGACGGTAACGGCGAAGGCGCTTGCGGGGATGCAGAGCAGAGTGGCGGCAAGGAGGGCGGTTGCTGCACGGCGCATGATCAGAACTCCGTAGTGATACCAATGAGCCCGTCGAAGGACTCCTGCAGGCTGAAGGGATAGACCCGCGCCCGAACGGCGAAGTCCCAGAGAATGCCCGATGCGGCGACCCGCAGGAAGGGGACTACCCGTACCGCGAGTTGCTGATCCGCCCCGGGATTGTAGGTCATCCGGGTATCCAGGCCCCCGCGGATCTGCGAGGTCGTGGGGTTGCCCAGAATTGCGCGGATGTTTGCATCCAGTGCGCCGCCTTCATTGGTGGCGGACTGGAGGTAGTAGTCGGGGTGCCAGAAGAGGGTAAGCAAGAGAGAGAAGGCTTCGAACCTCAGGCGCGGCTCGAAGAGGAAGTAGAAATCCTCGAGTGAGATATCCGCGGCATTTGCGGGATCGAAGCGGGGCAGGGCGAGCTGGGTAAAGAACTGGCCCTGCACGTCGCCCCGGCCGGACGTCTGGAAGTAGGTAAGAAGGCCTGCACGGTAGATCCCGTAGGCGGCCATTGGGTACGACGCCCCGACGAAGAGACCCGCTTTGAGGAAGTCGCTGTTCGCCATGAAGCGGAGGTCGCTGGAGAACTTGCCTGTGCCCAGGCGGGGATCCTGATAGGTGTGCGCGCTTATGACATACGCTTTCGCGAGGGGGTTGGTGTGAAGTGAAATCCCCGTGCCCTCGATCTGATAGAACCCCTCATAGGCAACGCCGTCTGGAAAGGTGTTGTATCCCGCGAAATGGGTGCCGAAGTCGTCCGTTCCAAAGAGGGCGATGAACCCATCGGACGTCCCGAAGCGGTCGGTTCGCCCGGTGAAGTAGCTCATGTTGAGGGGACTGTCGAAGAGTTCGCGAATCGTAATGCTTGCGGACTGGAAGATGAGGGTACGGGCCAGACGCCGGCCGACGGCGTCGGCATCGTACTCGGAAGGCAAGTCGGTGTCTTCTTCCAGCTGATCACTTTCAAAGGAGAAGGTGAGGTCCCCCCCGAACTTGAAGCCACCCTCCAGAGCAATGTCGACGTCCGCCCGGGTGTCCAGCAGGAATGCGCCGTCCTCAAGGGTCCCGCGGCTGGCAAGGGAGAACCGCGGAACTGCGACGTCTGCGGCCCCGACGACTACTGCAGCCCCCAAGAACAGGGCGAGGGTCGTAAACGCTTTTGCTGAAACATGATGGAGAGCCGGCATGTGCTACCTCTTGCTATATGAGTCTACTACGGGCCGAGAAGAAAGCAAAGTCACGGGCACCCCGGCCGATCTTATTATCGTCGACCCCACGGCTTGACTTAAAAGACGGGACTGCTAAGATAGGGACGCGATGAGCGACTACCTTGACCCTAACAACGAGGAGCTGCTCAAGGATTTCTTCGTAGAGGCTCAGCTGCAAGTCGAAGCCCTTGAAAGCAACATCCTGGTTCTCGAAAACGAACCGACCAATCACGACGCCATAGACGAGATCTTTCGCGCCGCCCACACCCTCAAGGGGGCCTCCGCCACTGTGCAAATGATGGAGCTGTCGGAGTTTACACATCTCCTGGAGGACGTGCTGGACCGTATTCGAAGCGACGAGCTGGCGGTCAACGAGGACACTATCGATGCTCTCCTGAATAGCATCGATGTGATCAAGGACATGCTCGCGGCGCGCCGGAGCGGCGGGGTCTACGACGACGACATCTCCGGGCTCGAGGGGAAGCTCCGAGGTTTGCTGGGCACGGGAGCCGCCGCCGCGGGCGGCGAGTCCGACCTCGGATCCGGAGGGGCCGGCGCGGCGGAAGCCGGGAGTCCCGCGGGGGCGGGAGAAGCCGCCCGCACCCCCGGTGGTGGTTCCGTCGGCGCAGGCGGATCGGTCGGCGCCGAACTGAGCGAGTACGACGTCCTCGAGCTGAAAGAGGCTGCGGAGGGTGTGCCGGCGTATCGCGTGACCGTAACGTTCAACGAGAGTAACCCAATGAATACGGTGGGCGGCATTCAGGTCTTCGCCGCCCTCAAGCGCCTGGGGTCGGTCCTCAAAACCTTCCCGGACTTTGAGAAGCTCTACGAAGACACGTTCTTCCCGACGGTGGAGTACTTCGTTGCGAGTGAAGAGGATCCGCAAACCATCACGGAGTCCGTGCGGATTCCGGATGTAACCGTCGACGTGGTAGCTCGTCCGATTGACGCGTCGCACTCGACGGAGGCGCGCGTGACTCCCGAGGCTGCGTCCGAGGCGCCCGGCACGGGGGTCGGAGAGCCCG
>CAZUVX010000001.1:163908-242597 GCA_964623865.1 uncultured Spirochaetaceae bacterium
CGGCGCCGCTGAAGACGCCGTTCCCGACGAGGCGGAGGCCCTTGCGCGGGCCGGAGCGAAGACCGGCGAGAAGGCTCCGTCGCAGCAGGGCGGCCGGGGCGGAACGGTCGGCTCGGTCCTGCGCGTGGACAGCAAGCGGATCGACAATCTTCTCAACCTGGTGAGCGAGACCGTCATCAACAAGGCGACCTTCAACCAGATCAGCACGGCCTTCACCGAGAGCCTCTCGGCGTTCCAGACGGCGGATGCGCGGCAGCGGGAGCTTCTCAAGGAGCTCTTCGACTCCCTCCCGGAGTACCTGGAGCAGATCCAGCAGGGCAAGTCGACATCGGCCGTCAGGAAAGAGATCCTGGGCCGCTTTGGTGCGGTGTACAACACCTTTGACGCCTTCTACGGCGACTTGAAGAGCACCGTCGGGAAGTTCCGCGGCACGGCGCAAAACCTCGGCCGCATTACCGGCGAGTTGCAGGAAGGAGTCATGCGGATCCGCATGGTACCGATCTCGCAGATCTTCTCCCGCTTTCCGAGGCTCGTCCGGGATCTCTCGAAGTCCCTGCAGAAGAAGGTCAATCTGGACATCCAGGGTGAGGAGACCGAGCTGGACAAGTCGGTCATTGAGGACCTCCTCGACCCGCTCATCCATGCGGTGCGGAACTCCATTGATCACGGCATTGAACCCCCGGACGCGCGCGCCGAGGCGGGCAAGCCCGGCGAGGGCACGCTGAGCCTTCGCGCGAGTAACGAAGGCAACATGATCATCATTGAGATCGAGGACGACGGAAAGGGGATCGATGTACAGTCCATCCAGCGCAAGGCGGTGGAGCGTGGACTGATCCACAGGAACAAGACGCTCTCCGATGTGGAGGCGTACAATCTGATCTTCGATCCCGGATTCTCGACGGCGCAGAAGATCACCAACGTATCGGGACGGGGGGTCGGCCTGGACGTGGTGAAGCGTCAGATCGAGCGGCTCAACGGAAGCGTGACCGTCTGGTCGGAGAAGGGGGTCGGGACCAGGTTCACCGTCAAGATCCCCCTCACGCTTGCCATCATCCAGGGCCTCCTTGTCCGGGTCGGCGCGGAGATGTACGCAATCCCGATCACATCCGTGCTGGACAGCCATCGAATCAAGCCTTCGGACATCAAACTCATCGACAACTATGAAGTCTTCAACGTCCGGGACGATGTCGTCTCCCTGCTCCGGCTCAACCGGCTGTTCGGCATCGAAACCGACGAGAATCGGGATTACCTCTTCGTGGTCATAGTGGGAAGCGGCGAGAAGAAGATGGGCCTCGTCGTAGACTCGCTCATTGGTGAAGAGGACGTGGTTATCAAGCCGCTTCGCGACCAGTACACCAATGCCCCGGGGATTGCCGGGGCGAACATCACCGGCGACGGCACGGTATCCCTGATCATCGACGTCGGACAGCTCCTCGAGCTCGGGCTCAAGCACGAGGCGGAGCAGCGTCGGCGTCGCGAAACAACCATCGGATGAGGAAGCGACCTTGGACCACAAGTTCAACACGATAACAGGAGCGGTAACGGAGTCGCCACGGCAGGGCCAAGACGGTCGCGAAGGCGAAGAGCAGGAGCAGATCGACTTCAAGATGGTCACCTTCTCCCTGGGGGGGAAGGACTACGCCATCGACATCATGAAGGTGAAGGAGATCGCCAAGTTCACGCACTTCACCTACGTACCGAACACGCTGCCATACGTTCGCGGCGTCTACAACCTCCGCGGAGAGATCATCTCCATCATTGACCTCAGAGGCATGTTCAACCTTCCGGCGGAGAAGCCGCAGGATGGGCGCCCGGAGGACGGTCTGATACTGAGGTTGGATGACAACACTCTCGGGGTTGTGGTTGACCGCATTAATCGTGTCGTCGGGATCTCCTCGACGAGTATCCAGCCGCCGCACCCCATATTCGCGGACATCAATCTCAACTACATCAGCGGGGTCGCCGAATTCGACGGCCGTCTTTACATCATCCTGGACGTGGAGAGCATCTTCAGCAAGGACGGGAGGTCCGCGACCGGGGTGGAGGGGTCCCCGCCGTTGGGACGAGCGATGCGGGAAGGTGTTCCTTCCGCTCCGGCGGCCGCCGGCGCCGATTCGGGACCATCCGGCGGGGCTGCGGGAACTGCCGCCGGGGCTCCGGAACTCCCCGGAGGCATCTCGGGCCGGAGCGCTGTTGAGTCGGGATCCGCTACTGCGGGCGGGACCGGCGGGAGCGCCGCACCGGCGAGAGAAGGGGGAGCCGGCGCGGCTGCAGCGGAGAGCGGCGATGTAACCTTCGAGTTCATTGCGGAGGGCCTCGCAACCTTCAAGGTCATGTATGTGAGCGACGTGAACCGCCGCTGGGTCCAGGAGCGGTTCAAGGAATGGAAGAAGGAGAGGAGCGCTCAGGGTGCCGATGTCCAGCTTCAGAGCGAGGAGGAGGCGCGCGCCTTCGTGAGTCCGTTCTATTCGGCCTATACCGCCCGGTTCTGGGGCAAGGACTACGCCGACAAGGTTGACACTGCGCTTCCGGAGATCTCGGGTAACCTCGTCCACGCGTGGAATCCCGGCTGTGGAAAGGGATTCGAGACGTACTGCTTTGCGGTGATCCTGAAGCGGCACTACCCGGGCAAGCAGATCAAGGTGTGGGCGAGTGACAGTGATCTGCTCAGTATCTCCACGGCGCCCAATCTCGTGTTTCCTATTGACGAAGTGCCTGGATATTGTAGAGATTATGTTGTTCAAGGAACGAACGGGTACAGTTTCGGGTCGGAAATCAAGGATGCGATCTTCTTCGAGTACCACGATGTCCTTCATCCGAACAACCTGCCCGACGTGAGCATGGTCCTGAGCCGGGATGTCCTTTCGTTCCTGCCTGAGGCCGATCAGGGGCGCGTTATCGGACAGATGAAGGAGAAACTGGCGCCGGGAGGTATCATCATTCCCGGGGAGAACGAAGACCTCTCCTGGGAGCCCGACCTGGAACGGCAACCGGGGAGCTTGAACGCGTACCGGAGGGTATAGGCGGAATTCCGGCCGCGTACAACACGCTGTGTTGACCCGGTGTGCGCGTGAAGACGAGTTTAGCCGTGACGGTATGAGACCGATGTTTGTCCCGAGAGGAGTAACCGAGTAATGAGAGTCGAGTATATCAATCCCTTCGTCGAGTCGGCATACAACGTCCTCAAGGAAGTTCTCAACACAGAGGTTCACCGCGGGGAGCTGTACCTGAAGTCGACTTCGATGCCGGTCCTGGGGGTCGCCGCGGTTGTCGGTCTTGCCGGCGACGTTGAGGGGCGCGTGCTCTTCGACATGACCAAGGAAACAGCTATTCACATTGCTTCGAGTATGCTTGAGGGGATGGATATGGAGAGGATTGATGAGCTTGACGACATGGGCAAGGCAACCATAACGGAGCTTGCCAACATGATCACGGGACAATCCGTGACGAAGCTGCACAACCTCGGATTCAAGTTCGACCTGACGCCGCCCGCCATCTTCACCGGCGAGAACATGGAAGTGAGCGACACCGGCGTCGAGGCGCTCATCGTTCCCATGGAAGTGCCCCAGGGCAAGATTGAGATCAACGTCGCCATTCGCGAGCGTACGTAGGGGATCAGCCAATGAAAACCAAACAGGATTTTCCAAGCATCAACGAGCGCAAGGCGGAGGGCGTCCGAGAAGACGGCACCCCATACCGCGTATTAGTGGTCGACGATTCCATGTTCGTCACAAAACAGATCAGCCAGATCCTCACCTCCGAGGGGTTCGAAGTAGTCGGGACCGCATCGGACGGGCAGGAGGGGCTCGAGAAGTACAAGGAGCTCTATCCGAACGTCGATCTGGTGACGATGGACATCACCATGCCGAAGATGGACGGCGTCACCGCCCTCGAACAGATCATGGAGTTCGACAAGAACGCGATTGTCGTCATGATAAGCGCGCTCGGAAAGCAGGATCTCGTGAAGAAGGCGCTGCTCATTGGTGCGAAGAACTACATAGTCAAGCCGCTTGACCGGAAGAAGGTTCTCGAACGGATCCTCATGTCGCTCAAGCAGGCTTGATCAAGTCGCGGTTGTACGGTAGGGTTACCAATATCATTAGGGCGGTTAGCTCAGTTGGTTAGAGCACTTGCTCGACACGCAAGGGGTCGGTGGTTCGAATCCACTACCGCCCATTTCCTGAACTACAGTGGAGCGGTGGCGTTCCCGGCCGTTCTCCCTGAAGAGCGGCGTCACACGGTCCGGGTCGTGACCGCTGATATGTGATATGCGGCACCTTGGCCTGTCGCAGTTTGTGATGTCGGTGCGGTAGAACAGCCCGGTTGGCCGCCTGCGCCGGCTTTCCGGCACGAGGGCGCCGCGCGGGGATTAACAGTTCTTGACAACGCCGTGTAGGCATGGTTCAATTAAATATCCAAAAACTATTTGATGCGATCACTCCCAGTGGAGTGCCGCAGCATCTGTTTTTTGATTACCTCGCCTGAACTCATGGGTGAGAACAAGACGTGACAGATGTGTCATTGTCGAAATAGCATCGGAGGGCACGATGAACCACGAGTTTGAGTACGTCGCCCCAACGAGCAAGGCGGAGTTGTTGGAATTCCTCGCGGAGAAACGGGAGAAGGCTGCCGTGTTCTCCGGAGGTACCGACCTCTTCGTCAATGTCCGTGCGGGCCTCACTAAACCGGAGTTTGTGGTCAACCTTAAGACGGTTAAGGAATTCCATGAGCTCACCTATGCACCGAACGATGGCTTGTCCATTGGGACGTGCGTCACAGTGAACCAGTTGGTGGATAGCCCGGACGTGCAGAAGCACTATCCGCTGCTCCACATTGCCGGCAATGAGCTGGCCACCTACCAGCTGCGAAACCGCGCAACCGTGATCGGTAACATCGTTACGGCATCTCCCTGTGGGGACATGTCGTCGCCGTTGCTGGTTCTCGGCGCGAAGGTGGTGTTGACGTCCAAGAAGGGGAGCCGCGAGCTGCCCTTGAAGGAGTTCATAGTCGGCGTCAAGAAGACCGCCATTGAGCCGGATGAGATCGTGGAGAAGATTGTCGTCCCTGCCGAGACGGAAGGCATGGCGGGCGGCTACAAGAAGCTGAAGCGCATTAAGGGGCACGATCTCGGTCTGGTTGCCGTCGCCATGGCGAGGAAGAACGGCAGCTTTCGCGTGGCCATCAGCTCTGCGGCGCCGACCCCCGTCCTGTTGCCCGATTTCGACGCGAAGGCGAGCTACGAAGAGGTCAAGGACGCCGCAATGGAGGCGATCAGCCCCATTGACGATGTGCGATGCACCGCCGACTACCGCACCTTCATGGTGGGAGAGTACATCAAGCGGCTCATGAAAGAGGTTGTGTAGCGATGGTACAGATAACCGTAACGATTAACGGAGAAGAATACGTCCGGAACGTGGAGGAGCACACCACGCTGCTGGAGTTCCTTCGGAGAGACCTCGGGCTTACCGGGACCAAGGGCGGCTGTGAAATGGGTGAGTGCGGCGCCTGCACCATCTTCATGAACGGCCGATCGGTGAACTCCTGCCTGGTTCTTGCCGCGGAGTGCGACGGCGCCACCATCGAGACCATTGAGGGCGAGGCAAAGGACGGCAAGCTCTCCGACATCCAGCAGGCATTTTCAAAGCACCACGCCGTACAGTGCGGGTTCTGCACCCCGGGCATGGTGATGACCGTAAAGGACCTTCTTCGGCGCAATCCCAAGCCCAATCGCCAGGAGATCATCCACGGCATTGAGAGCAACTTCTGTCGGTGCACCGGTTACGAGCAGATAATTGATGCCGTTCTCGATGTGACCGGACAGTGGGAGGACAAGCCTGACGTCATCACGGTCAAGAGCGAGGATACCCACGATGTATGAAAACGATACGAAGCTGAAATACGTTGGCAAACGGACTGAGCGGCTGGACACCTTCGTGAAGCTGACCGGGGATGCCCAGTACGTCAGCGACATGCACCTCCCCGGTATGCTCTGGGGGAAGGTTAAGCAGAGTCCCCACGCCCGGGCGAAGATCAAGAATATCGACACCGGCAAGGCCGAGAAGCTTCCGGGAGTGCGTGCGATCGTCAAGGGTGACGAGATCGACTATCTCCAGGGCATGTACATCGTCGACAAGGCCATTCTGGCCAAAGGCGAGGTGCGCTACGCCGGCGAAGCGGTCGTCGCGGTTGCTGCGGACACGGAGCTCATTGCTCAGAAGGCGGTGGATCTCATTGATGTTGAGTACGAGGTCCTCGAGCCGGTCCTGCACCCCCTCGACGCATTGAAGGAAGATGCGCCCCTGCTTCATCCGGATCTCGGCAGCTACGACTACATGAAGTCCGCCATGAACCCCATCCCGGGCACCAACATTGCCCACCATATGAAGATCCGCAAAGGCGACGTGGATAAGGGTTTCGAAGAGTCGGAGTGGGTCATTGAGCGCGAGTACACGAACCCCTCGGTACAGCACGTTCCCATGGAAACGCATGTGTCAATTGTGCAGTGGGGCAAGGACGACCATATGACGATCTGGTCCTCCTCTCAGAGTCCCTTCACCCTGCGGAACCTGCTGTCTCGAACATTCAACATCCCGCACCGGAAGTTCCGGATCGTCATTCCTCACGTGGGCGGCGGCTTCGGCGGCAAGGCCGGTATCGGCATTGAGCCGCTCTGCGCGATTCTCTCCAGGGCCGCCGGCGGCCGTGCGGTGAAGATCCAGGCTACCCGCGAGGAAGAGTTCAACCTCATCCCCTGCCGGAGCCAGCTTACCTATCGGATCAAGACCGGCATCCGCCGGGACGGGAAGATTCTCGCCCAGAAGATGACCATGTACTGGGACTCCGGAGCGTACGCCGACTACTCGGTAAACGTCTGCCGCGCGTCGAGCTACTCTGCAGCCGGCCCCTACGAGATCCCGAACGCCTGGGTCGACGGGTATACCGTCTACACCAACAAGGTCTTCGGCACCGCCTACCGCGGGTTCGGCCACGTGGAGTTCCACTGGGGCATTGAGCGCCACATGAACCTGATTGCCTACGCCATCGGCATGGATCCGCAGGAGTTCCGCAAGAAGAACGCGCTGCGGCCGGGATCGATCACGCTGACCGGTGAGAAGATCACCTCCCACACAGGCAGCGTCCTCAAGTGCATTGAAGAGGCGGAGAAGGCGATCAACTACGGTACCCTTACCAAGGAAGAGCAGGAACGCGAGAAGAGGACCGGCATGAAGATCGGCAAGGCTGTAGCGGCCCTTCACAAGGCGCCTGCCATGCCCTCGTTTGCATCGACCTCCTGTGTCATCAAGATGAACGAGGACGGGAGTGTAACCGTCAATCAATCGCTGATGGAGATCGGTCAGGGAACGCCGACCGCCCTTGCGCAGATGATCTCCGAGCGGCTGCGGATCCCCCTCGACAAGGTCAAGATGGCGCTGGAGAAGGATACCGACCGGGATCCCTACGACTGGCAGACCGTTGCCTCAAAGGGGCTTATCATGAGCGGTAACGCCGCTCTCATGGCTGCGGACGATCTCATCAAGAAGATGTACGAGATCGCCTGCCAGCCCCTGAAGGCGGACCCCGTCGATCTCGATCATGACGACGGAAAGGTGTTCATCAAGCACAGTCCGGAGGATTACGTCACCTTCGAGCAGCTTGCAATCGGGTACGCTTATCCCGACGGCCGCTCCATCGGCGGGCCGA
Source organism: uncultured Spirochaetaceae bacterium (assembly GCA_964623865.1). Classification (GTDB taxonomy): domain Bacteria; phylum Spirochaetota; class Spirochaetia; order DSM-27196; family PWMO01; genus CAYFQV01. Next base: position 171,610 of record CAZUVX010000001.1, read on the forward strand.
TTATCGGTGTGGGTCGCTACATAGCCCAGGGTCTGACGAACCTGGACAAGGAGACCGGACAGGGCCTTCCCGCTCTCGACTGGACATACGGCGCCCACGGCATGATCGTCGAGGTCAACACCGAGACCGGCGAGTACAACATCCTGAAGATCGCTTCCGCCTACGATGTTGGAAAGGTCATCAACCCCCAGGCCGTGCGCGGCCAAGCCGTCGGCGGCATGATGCAGGGGCTGGGTACCGCCGTCTGCGAGGGCTACATCTACGACCAACAGGGACGCCTCTTGAACCCATCCTTCACGGACAACAAGATTCCGACCGCGGCGGACCTGCCTCTCGAGGTCGAGGCCATTGCCGTCGAGACGGCGCAGCTGGACGGGCCCTACGGTGCCCGCGGCGTCGGTGAGCACTCCATGATCTCCGTTGCCCCGGCCCTGGGGAATGCAATACAGCAGGCCACGGATGCGGAGCTTACCCACATGCCTATCCGGTTCGAGGATGTCTGGCGGGCACTGAACAACAAGGTCCAGGTGGACAACTGGATCACGAAGAGCCCATTCGGTAGTTGCCGCTCCGCCCCGACCATGCAGAAGCACGGTCACAAGCATTCGGAGTCGGAGTAGGTGCGGTCATGAGCACTGCACACGAGGATATTCCATAGTTCCGAAGAGCCGCCTCCCGCGACGACGGGGGCGGCTCCTTTCTTCTGGTCCGTATGGTTTGTACGGTAGCGCTTGCCTGTGAAGCCGGCGCGGGTCCCGGCGGGGACGCGAACCGGCGGGCTCGCCTCCCGCAGAGGGAGACGAGAACGTAGGCGAGTTACCGCAAGGGGTCTAACTGGGCACGTCGCGTAGACTATACCCCATAACCCACCAGGGTTAAAAAATGGTTGTGACCACGCAAAAGCCCAATTAGAATAGCCATAGGTCATTCCTGGAATGCACCTATGGGTAACAAAACTTCGGAGGTTTGATCGGAGGTAGCTATGAGTGATGCTCAAACTGGGCAGGGCGAACAAGTAGGTGGCTGGATCGTATATCCGATCGGCAGCAAGCCCAAGATGGGCATGGCGGTACTGCTGGGTATCCAGCACTACTTGACCATGCTCGGGGCGACGGTTCTGATCCCGTTCATCGTGTTTGGTGCGTTCGAGTCCAACGGGATTCCCATGCCACAAGAAGCTTTGGCGCTGATCATTGCGACCATGTTCTTGACATCGGGAATCACCACCCTTATTCAGCAGTCGCGGATCGGTAACAGATTGCCCATTATCCAGGGAGGCTCCTTCGCCTTCCTCGGACCGATGTTTGCAATCGTCGGTATGGTTGCGGCCGACGGTCTCGGCTGGGAGGTGGGGATTCAGCAGGTCGCCGCGGCGATCATGTTTGCGTCCGTCTTCGAGATCATACTTGGCTATACCGGGCTGCTCGGGTACATCAAGCGGGTCATCACCCCCGTCGCGATTGCGCCCACCATTGCAATGGTGGCGCTGCCGCTGTACAGCACGGGTGCGCCGGCCATGGCGAGCAACTGGGTGATCTCGCTGATCGCGTTGCTTGCGCTGATAGTGTACTCGCAGGTGTTCTCCCGCCGTTCGAAGGTCTTCATGCTCTTCCCGGTACTGCTGGCCATCCTCACGGGGTGGATCGCAGCTATCCTGGGAACGCTCTTCGGCTGGATTCCGGAGGGTAACGCCGCCAACATGGCGGGGCAGGCCTTCCTGATCGGCGAAGCGCCGTGGTTCCAGATTCGGCCCATTGTGCCCTTCAAGTTCGGTGTGCCGACACTGACCGGAATTACCCTTGCCGGGTCTCTCGGTATGCTCGCCGGCTACCTTGGGTCCATGGTCGAGTCGATCGGCGACTACTACTCCTGTGCGCGGATGGCGGAAGCTCCCGTGCCGACGGAGAAGATGATCTCCCACGGTCTCGGTGCCGAGGGTATCGGCTGCGCCATTGCAGGCTTCCTGCAGACCGGCAACGCCACCACCTCGTACTCCGAGAACATTGGTGCAATTGGCCTGACGCGCGTTGCAAGCCGTCGCGTCGTGCGTGCCGGTGCAATCGTCATGGTTCTGCTGCCGTTCTTCGGCAAGTTCGCCGCTGCTCTTTCAACACTGCCTGAGCCGGTTCGCGGTGCGCTCTTCGTCGGTGTCTTCGGCATGATCGCATCGGTGGGACTGTCGAACCTGCAGTACGTGAATCTGAACAATCCGCGGAACCTCTTCATCATCGGTATCGGCCTCTTCGCCGGTCTGACCTTCCCCGCGCACTTCGGTGCGACCCCGATCGACTGGTCGGACGCCGGTCAGTTCACCGGAACAATCGGCAGCATCATCGGGACGCTGCTGAGCACCGGTGTCGCCGTCACCGCCATCGTGACCATCCTCCTCGACAACATCCTTCCCGGGGCTACCAGGTCCGAGCGCGGTATGGACGTTTGGGAGAAGCAGGCTACTCAGGAAGCCTGGGACAAGGCCGAAGCCGAATGGGCCCAGATTCCCGTCGGCCAGATGCGCGAGGTCAAGTACTAGTCGGCAGGTTCACGAACCCCCGACGCCGGGGTTGACGGGCGTCCACGCGTTGCGACGCGAAGGAATCACACGGCGAGGATATGGGGCCTTCGGGCCTCGTATCCTCGTTTTGGTTTGAGCAATCATCCGAAATCCAAATAGGGACATCTGCAGCCATGCACAAAGCCGTTCGATACGCTCTCATGGTGGTGCTGGCCATCCTGATGGTCGCCACCTTCTACATGATCTTCCTGGGGGCGGGGAATCCGAACTCCTTCATCCGGGCGGTTGTCGAGGACACATCCTACGATCTCCTCATAACCATTGGTCTCGGGGTACTGGTGGGGTTGGTCGTCCTCGTGCTCACCAGCCGGACGAGCAGCCACCCTCTCGAGTACATGCTGGAGCAAAACCGGACCCACGTCGACGAATTGCGCGCCCAGGGTAGAGACGACGAGTACATTGCACGGGACTTTCTGAAAAGCGTCGGAATCAAGAACAGGTTCATCAACTGGCTCGCCCTGCGGCGGGTACGGAAAACGCTGAGGCGGATGAAGGCGGAGAGGTCCGAGGACTGAAGGGAAGGAAAACGGCGGCGCCGCAGCTAAGGTGCCGACAGCGTTGGATGGGGGAGCGGCGCCACCGTGAAAGGTGCTGGGTCAGGCTTCCGCCTTCTCCGGAACGATCATCTTCTCGTTCTTCTCGATCAGCTCCTTCGGCGGATTGGGCTTCAACTCGGCGCGAGCAACCTGTTCGGGGTACTCGTCGCGGATGGTGAGCTCCCAGAGGTCACGGCGAAGGAGATAGACCTTCGCGCCGCCGAGCTCGTGCTGATACTCCGGCCACGGATAGGTGGGCAGCCCCATGTTGAGACCCGCGAGCATCCAGCCGTTGTAGCTCTCGAAGGTCGCCCAGAACTCGTTGTTCTTGCACACCTCGAAGGCGTACCAGGCCTTGCTGTAGAAGAGAATCGGGCCGGCGTTGACCTGGCGCTTGAAGGCCATGGTGTGGAGGCTGATGTTGATCTCGTCGTCGCGCTTGCGGCCGTTGGCAATACCAATGGGCACGCCCTCGTCGAAGGCGACGAAGAAGTACTGGTCCTTCATACGGTTGCGCTTGATCGCCAGCAGCTCGGCATAAACCCGGGCGCCGACAATGTCGTAGAAGTCGTACTCGTTGTCCGTGTACTGCTTCACGAAGTTTGCGAGGGGATCCACTTCCTCAGGCTTGATCTCCCGAATCAGGATGTCCCGCGTGCTCCCGTCGCGGAGCGTAAGGGTAGAGTACATGGGCTCGAACTTGGGCAGCGTAGAGGGAACGGCGAACATGCCCTCCATCTTCTCCACCGGCAGGCGGTACTCGTCTTTCCGCGTCTTACACGGAACCTGTCGAATCATAGAGGCCTCCTAAATGTCAGTTGGAATACAGTTCCAAAAAGTATTTGAATTGTACCCGCCCATGGTCTCGTTGTCAATCTTCTTTCGTTAACATTTGCGCTGTGTGCGGAGTCGGTGCGACGGGAAGCGCCCTACTTGATCGTCCGGAGGATGCGGTTCACGAGGTGGGGTATATCCTCCTCCGTGAGCGGGTAGCGTTCCCAGGAGGCAACGAATCCCCAGATCGCTCCCCGCAGAATGTGGAGCATCTGCTCGGGAGGCAGTTCCCGGTTGATGGTACCCTCGTCTTGGGCCTTGTGAAGGTGATCGCGGAGGAGTTCGTTCGCGGTCCAGTACGCACTGAGGTAGGTGTTCAGGGCGTGGTACTCGTCTTCGAGGGGCTGCGACTCGAAGAGTGGGGAAACCTGGGTGAGCACAATGCGGATCAGCTCGAGATTGCGGTGATAGAATCGCAGGATGTGCGAGAGCATTTCATGGAGAGCACTCAGGCACGCGCGGTCCTTGTCGTCCGCACAACCCTGCAACGGGGTGAGATCGTACTCCAGCCCTTCGAGGAGGGCGTTCAGGATGTCGGGAATCCCTTTGTAGTAGTAGTAGAGGGAGCTGGTATCGATGCCGAGGCGTGCCGCAATATCGGACATCTTCGCGCGTCCGCCGCGGCGGCGGAGGACTTCCTTGGCGATTTCGAGGATTTGAGCCTGCTTGGCGGCGGTACGCCGGCGGGACTTGCTGAGCATCACGTCGTCGTCCGGCCGCCGCGGTGCGGCCGAGTCGGGGTTGTGGAACCGTCGTCGGAGTCAAGGTCTCGTATGCACATGGTTCCTCAGAGAAGCACGCCCCAAGGCGAGATGCCTCGGGGCGCGTACACTGCCTTTACAGTTCGTAGACATCGGCGCCGGAAGGCGCCAATGCTCCTGCAAATCATGCTCAGCCGGTGTACTCCCAGACAATGAAGCGACCCCACATTGACTCCGCTTCCATGGCCTTGGGCATGTAGGCACCAATGTAGTAGCGACCGCTCTTCAGCTTGGCGATGTCTCCGGTGAGGTTCTCGGCGTGGACGATGCCGTGGGGGAAGAGATTGAGGTGCATGTCCTGATAGTACTCCGCGAGGGGATACATCTCGTCCCAGTCCTTGCCGAAGTCCTTCTTGAGCTTCTCGTTGGCAGCCTCGAAGGTCTTTGGGTGCCAGTTCCGCATGATGGTGTTCATGGGATGGTCGGCACTTACACAGTCGACGCCGATCCACTTGATCTTCTTGTTGATGGCCCATTCGCGGAAGTCCGCCGACGGACCCGGGTGCTCCACCATGTAGAGGAACTCGTTGTTGTCCGGGCTGTTCCAGCTGTACTTGTTCCAGCCGGTCTTGATGATCAGGATGTCGCCCTCCTTCACATCGACAACCGACTCGATCATGTCGGGTGTATACACGCTCGCACGGCTTACCTTGTCGGAGATGTCCGCCACGACGCCGGGACCGACCCAGCGATCGAAGGGTACCCGGCCGATCGTGCGGCCGGCGGGGTAGAAGTGGGTTTCCCCGTCCATGTGAGTAGCAAGATGGATGCTGGCCTCACAGATGGTCCCGTTCCGCCCCAGGCCGAACTGCTTCTGGCCGACGCGCTTGTGATACTCCACAACGAGGGGCTTGTAGTTGAGCCACTGCGGCGTGCACACGCTGAAGGGGCTCGTCATGTCGTGCCGCTTCGTCTTCTTCAGGGCTCCGAAGAAGTCCTGGTCGCTCATGCCGTCGGGCGCGGTGTACGCCATGACGCGCGCCCACGCAGCCTCGGTTTCGACCATGGGAACCGGATCCGCGGCAATCCATGCACGCTTATTGGCGAGCTTGGCGACGTCCGCGCCAATGCTCTCGACGAAGACCAGATGCGCCTTGGGCACCTCCGTGTGCATGAGCTTGTAGTAGTCCTGCGGCGGGAAGAGATCGTCCCAACTCTTGCCCCACTCCTTCTTGGCCTTCTCCTCGGCTCGCTGGAAATCGGCGCCGTGGTAGTACCGTGTCGGGGTGTTCATGGGGTGCTCAATAGAGCCGCAGTCGACGCCGACCCACTTGAGCTTCTTCTTGATTGCCCACTCGAAGAATCCGGGGGCCGGACCGGGATGGCGAACCAGGTAGCCGAACTCGCTGGAGTCTTTCTGCTCCCAGGAGTACTTGCTGTAACCGGTGTAGATAACCAGGATGTCGCCCTCTTTGACGTCAACCTTCTTTTCGATCATCTCAGGGGTGTAGAGGCTGTAGTCGGAGACCTCGCCGGAGATGTCGGCGACCACGCCCTCACCGGCCAGCTCTTCCAGGGGAATGTCGCTGACTTTCCGGGCTCCGGAGTGCCAGCTCGTCTCACCAACGAGGTGAGTGCCGACGGTGTTGCTCCACTTAAGGATCTGACCGTTGGCGCCCTGACCGCCGAGGAACCCACCGGTGACGCGCTTGAAGAAGTGCACGGTGAGTGCCTGATCGTGGGGATGTGGTGGCGTGAAGATGCTCAGCGGCTGGGTGAGGTCGTAGACCTTCGCTTTGTCCAGGACATCGATGAAATCATTATTATTCATTACGTTGCTCCTCCTATCAGGATGCGTATTTTTCGGCGAAGCGGCGCAGAGCCTTCTCAAAGCACTGCTGAGGCGCTTCCACCAGACCGGCCCCTACCTGACCGACGCCGGGCTCTCGGTGAGCAACACCGGTGTCGATGAAGGGCAGGGTGCCCGTCTCGATAACCTTGCGAATGTCGATTCCCGTCGGGGATCCGCGGAAGTCGAGGAACGGAATGGTGAAGGTGTCGTTCTCACCGACCGTAATCTCGTACATGGACTTGGTGCGGCGAATAGACTCCTGGACGTTACCGCCGACGAACTGAATGATCGCCGGAGCTGCGGCAATGGCGAAGCCGCCGACGCCGTAGGTTTCCAGAATGGAGCTGTCGCCGATGTCCGGGTTGACGTCTTCCTTCGTGAAGCCCGGGAAGAGCAGGACGTCGGGTACCGCCGCGGGAGCGGTGAACCACTCTCCGTCGAGGCCGGAAACCTGGATCCCGAAGTCCGTGCCGTTTCGCGACATGACCGTTGCGATGGAACAGCCATCAATGCCGCGAATGGCGTCCAGGCTGCACTTTGCGCTGGACATTGCGAAGCCCAGGAAGGTGTGGATGTTCTCTTCCATGAAGCGCAGGACCTCGTGGGTCTCGGAGGGATCTTCCATGGTTTCGGCAATGTAGGGCGCGATGCGGGCGAAGAGAATGTAGGACGCTGCGCGGCTGCGGTTGTGGAGCTCGTCGCCCATGCCCAGTGCCTGGACCATGATGTTCTTGAGATCGAGCTCGCCGGCCTTGTTGATGGCGCGCTTGAGAACCGGATACTGCACGTTCTCGAGCCACTTCAGCCCCTCGATGACCTCTTCGGAGTAGGCGCCCATTCGGAGCACCTTGCCGATGCCCTCGTTCAGGGTGTTGTAGGCACGATTACCGTTCTCCTTGTTCTCCGTGACAATGACCGGCATGGATGACGAGACAACGCCCGCCATGGGACCGACCGTATTGTGGTGGTGACAGGGGTCGAACTCAATGTCGCCGGACTTCGCCAGCTCTTCGGCTTCCTCCGGGCTCTTCGCCAGCCCTTCGTAGATCAGCGCGCCGATTACGGCGCCCCGTTGCGGACCGCACATCCGGTCCCAGGTCACCGGCGGGCCGGAGTGCAGAATGAGGTTCTTCTTCATGCCGGGGATGACTTCCTCCGCCTTAGCCATGTCGACCCAGGTCGGCTTGGCGGCGAGGAGTTTCTTGAGACCTTGCTCATTTGCTTTGTCAATGTCGATGTTTGCCATAGCTTTACTCCCTATTGTGCATTGTAGACGCCATGAGCCATGTGTCAATTGAAATTTGAAAGGACTTTTCAAACTCTCATTGTCAAAGTCCGATTCCAGGGTTACCATGCTGAATGTGCGCCGGAACCGGGCATCCGCGGCGGACGCGCCGTCACCACGGCGGTCCGCGCCGGCGGGAAGACCTGAACAGGAGACATAGCGTCACCGGCGCAGAGGAGGAAGTCGTGAAGAAGATAGATATTCAGAAAGACTCTTATCATGACTCGGTATTCTTGATGTTGGTCAACAAGGAAGCAAAGGGCTTCGAGGGCGTAAACGACGCCGTCGTATCCATGGGAACGCCCATGAACCTGGAGATCCTTGAGAATCTCGGTTTCGACGTGAAGGACGTCACGCCGAATGACCTCATTATTGCCGTGGATGCTGAGAGCGAGGACGCCGCCGAGAAGGCGATCGAGGCGGCACATGAGGCGATCCGCAATAAGGCCTCCGCTTCGGAGAGCGAAGGGGAGTTCAACCCCGCATCCCTCAGCGGTGCCCTGCAGCAGCTCCCCGACGCCAACATGGTCATCATCTCGGTCCCCGGGGAGTACGCCGCCGACGAGGTGCGGAAGGCCCTGAACAAGGACCTCCACGTCATGCTCTTCTCCGACAACGTTCCCATTGAGGATGAGATCGAGCTGAAGAAGAGCGCCGGAGAGAAGGGCCTTCTCATGATGGGCCCGGACTGCGGCACGGCGATCATCAACGGGAAGCCCCTCTGCTTCGCCAACGTCGTCAAGCGCGGACCCATCGGGATGGTTGCTGCGTCGGGTACCGGCCTCCAGGAAGTGAGCTGCGTCATCGACGAGCGCGGCAGCGGCCTGACCCAGGCAATCGGTACCGGCGGGCGCGACCTCAAAGATGAGCGCATCGGCGGCGCCATGATGATCACCGGCATTGAAGCCCTCAGGGACGATGATGCCACCAAGGTGATCACGGTTGTGTCCAAGCCCCCCGTCGAAGCGGTGGCGGATAAGGTCATCAAGGCGCTAGAAGAGACCGGCAAGCCCTGCGTCATTCACTTCATTGGGCTCATGGGGCAGAAGGATCGCGGGAACCTGCACTTCGCCGACAATCTCGAGGAAGCCGCCGGCATGGCGGTCGCCCTCGCGGAAGGCAAGGAGTACACCCCGACCACCTTCACCATTCCGGAGTCGGAGGTGAAGGCGATTGTGGAGCGGGAGACCAAGGGCATGTCCTCCGACCAGAAGTACCTGCGCGGCCTCTACACCGGAGGAACCCTGGCGGACGAGGCGGTCATTCTCCTGAACGACGAGCTCGGCGGCATCATGTCCTTCGACTCCAAGGATCCCGACCTCGTGCTGAAGGATCCGCACGTCTCGGAGAAGCACACCATCGTCGACCTCGGCGAGGATGTATTCACCGTCGGGCGGCCGCACCCGATGATCGACCCGTCTACGCGGGAGGAGAGGCTTCGCAAGGAAGGGGACGACCCCGAAGTGGCGGTGGTTCTGATGGACGTCGTTCTGGGATACGGATCGCACGAGGATCCCGCCGGCGCAATGGTGGACGCCGTTCGCGAGGCGAAGGAGAAGGCGAAGAAGCGCGGCGGGTACCTGCCGGTTATCGCTTCCGTCACCGGCACCATCGGTGACCCGCAGGATCTCGGCACGTCCCGGAAGACCCTCGAGGAGGCCGGCGTCGTGGTGATGCCGTCGAATTTCCAGGCATCCAAGCTTGCCCTCGAGATCATGAAGGCCCGGAGGTAAATCATGGCTTCTACGGAAAAGATTCAGAAGCTCTTCAAGAGCGATCTCAAAGCAATCAACATGGGACTGTCCTCCTTTGCGGACAACCTGAAGAACGAGAACACCAAGGTCGTCCACATGGCGTGGCGCCCGCCGGCAGGCGGCAACAAAGAGATGGGCGATCTTCTCAAGAAGCTCGGCATGTAACCGTGCGCGGCCGCGTACCGTGACCGGCACGGCGCCGTGACTGCCACGACTCCGTGATCGCCACGGCTCCGCAGTCGGCCGCGTGCCGCGCGAAGGCCCGGAGGGACACCACCCCGGGCCTTCGCTGTGTGGCGGCCGCGTCTGCGGCAGACATCCCTCCCTTCGGCGACCGGGAATGCACCCCGTCGCCACCGCCCACGCAGACAGCAGCGAAGTACGTTGTGGCTGAGCCCCCGTCCCTGCTACGGTGGTGCCCATACCGGCAGCGCCGTCCATCTGAAGCGCTGTCCATGTAAAAGGAACACCGGTGTCCGAGGATCAGGAAAACGGCCGCGACCGCCTGGCGGAGCTTGAAGAGAACTTCCGGCGCAGGAAGAGAAACCGCACTCAGCTCTACTGGATGAAGTACAATCCCGTTGCCGACTACAAGTGGGACCTGGTCGACGCACGGGAGGATGTCGAGTGGATGATTGCGGAGATCAAGCGCCTCCGATCGGAGCTCGCCATGTACAGGGAGCTCACGGAGGAGCTGAAACGACAGATCCGGCAGGAGATCGGCGGCCTTTGGGGTGAGGACGAGCAATAACCGTGGAGTTCAGAACGGCGTCCGCGACGGCGTCGCCGGCGGCGTCCGCGACGGCGTCGCCGGTCGGCATTGACCTAACTGGTGAACGCCCCCATGCTTGCGGATGAAACCATCTGAGCGTACTTGTACAGGGCGCCGCGCTTGTACCGCAGCTCCGGCGCCTTCCACGCCTTCCGGCGACGCTCGAGCTCTTCGTTGGAAACGTCCATGGAGAGCTCCGCCTTGTTGCTGTCAATAGTGATCGTGTCGCCGTTTTTAACCAGGGCGATCCCGCCGCCGACCTGCGCCTCCGGGGCGACGTGGCCGACCACCATTCCGTGGCTTCCCCCGGAGAAGCGACCGTCCGTGATGAGGGCGACATCCCGAAGGAGGCCGGCCCCGGCAATCGCCGAGGTGGGCGCCAGCATCTCGCGCATACCCGGGCCGCCTTTCGGTCCCTCGTAGCGAATCACGACGACATCTCCCTTGACCACACCGCCGTTGAGGATTGCGTCGAGCGCCTCCTCCTCGTTGTTGAAGACCCTCGCGGGTCCGGTGTGAACCACCTCGCCGAGGCCCGTGGTCTTGAGGACCGCCCCCTCTTCCGCAAGGTTGCCCCGGAGGATCACGAAAGGCCCCTGCTTCTTGGCCGGGGCGCTGAGGGGAAAGACCACCGCCGCGGAGAAGTCGGGCTCTTCCACGCGCGCGAGGTTCTCTTCCAGGGTCTTCCCGGTCACGGTGCGGCAGCCACCGTGGAGACGGCCGTCGTTCAAGAGGTGTTTCATGACCGCCTGCACACCGCCGACGTTGTACAGATCCTCCATGACGTACCGTCCCGCCGGTTTCATGTCGGTGAGGGTGGGCGTCTTCGCGCTGAACTCGTTGAAGTCGTCGATGGACAGCTCCACGTCTACCTCATGGGCCAGTGCCAGAAGATGGAGGACCGCGTTCGTGGAGCCGCCGAGGGCCATGACAACCGTCATGGCGTTCTCGAAGGCCTCTCGAGTCATGATGTCCCGCGGTCTTACATCGTTCACAATTAGGTGGTGCAGAGCCTCCGCGGAAGCGATCATGACGTTGTCGCGCTCTTCGAACACCGCCGGCACGGAAGCGTTGCCCGGCACGCTCATCCCAAGCGCTTCCATGGCCGCCGCCATGGTGTTGGCGGTATACATGCCCCCGCAGGCGCCGGGGCCGGGGCAGGCGGCGCACTCGATTGCGTGGCGCTCCTCCTCGGTTATGTGCCCCTTGCTGTAGGCGCCCACCGCCTCGAAGGCGGAGACAATATCGACCGGTTTGCCCTCATGATGACCGGGACGAATGGAGCCCCCGTAGACGAATACGGAGGGGACATCCGCCCGGGCGAGGCCCATGACGGTTCCTGGAATGGTCTTGTCGCACCCGCCGACGCCCAAGAGGGCGTCCATCTGGTGCCCCAGAGCGTCCAGCTCAACGATGTCGGCAATGGTGTCGCGACTGATGAGAGATGCCTTCATCCCTTCGTGACCCATTGCCATGCCGTCGGTAACGACGAAGGTGTGAAAGCTCACCGGCATGACGCCGAGCTCTTTGAGGCGTTTCTTCGAAATCTCGGCAATCTCAGCCAGGTGAACGTTGCAGGGGCTGACGTCGCTATCTGCGGTAGCAATGCCGACAATCGGCTTACCAAAATCCTCGTCGGTGAAGCCCACGGCGCGAAGCATGGCGCGGTTGGCCGTCCTGGCAACGCCTCCGGTCATGGTTACGCTTCGCGTGTTCAGGCCTTTCTGCGTCATGGGTGTGTCCTTTCTCCCGGTCGTTTCGGCGCCGCTTCGAGGCGCCTGGAACAGGCGTCCACAGGGTGCCCGGACGCCTCAACGCGGGCCATTCGCTACGCCGGGTAGCCGTTCATGTAGGGCAGCCGCCCGGCGGTTTCCCGGATCTGATCCAGATTAGAGAGCAGGGTGGATGTGGAGTCCCAGGTCCCCGCAATCAATGCGCTCCGCGACGCCGGAGAAAGCTCGAATTCGAAAGCGAGATCTTCCGCTACGATCGTTCCCTCTCTCACGTCTATTGCAATCTGCGTCTCCGGATACTCCTCGACCCGGTCGATCAGCGCCTCAACGTCCTCGTGGGGAATGGAGACCGCCGGAACGCCCATGGCGGTGCAATTGCCGGCAAAGATCTCGGCAAAGGATTCGCCGACGACCGCCTCGATTCCCCACCGAGCCAGAGCCTGCGGGGCGTGCTCCCGGGAGGAGCCGCAGCCGAAGTTGGCGTTCACGAGCAGGATGTTTGCTCCCTGAAACCGCGGATCGTTGAACGGGTGTAGTTTCTCGTTGCCCTCGGCGTCGTAGCGTTGGTCGTAGAAGGCGTATTCCCCCAGGCCGTCGAATGTGACGACCTTCATGAACCGAGCGGGAATGATCCGGTCGGTGTCGACGTCGTTTCCCCGAATGGGGATGCCGCGTCCCTCCACGCGTACGACCTTGGTGTGCTTTGCGGTTGATCCGCCTTGTTCCGGTGCCATGGGTCTCTCCTCAATTGCCGCGCGTACGGCGTCTTCCTGTCGGCGACTCCGCGCCGTCGTTCCCCCGCCGTCGTTTCCCTCGGCGGGGCCTCGCTGCCGGCGTCTCGCTGCCGGGGTCTCATCCGACCGGCTGCGGCTCCGGCTCGAAGGTGAACTCTCTAACATCCACAACCTCGCCGGTAACCGCCGCCGCCGCCACCATGGCGGGGCTCATGAGCAGCGTGCGGCCCGAGGGCGAGCCCTGGCGTCCAATGAAGTTGCGGTTGGACGAGCTTGCGCAGAGCTGATTCCCCTCGAGCTTGTCCGGATTCATGGCAAGGCACATGGAGCACCCGGCGCCGCGCCACTGGAAGCCCGCCTCCTCGAATATGGCGGGGAGTCCCTCCTGCTCGGCCTGCCGCGCCACTCCCTTTGAGCCGGGTACCACGAAGGCCTGCACGTGGGGGTGCACGCGCTTTCCCCTCACGAAGCGCGCCGCCTCGCGGAGATCACTGATTCGGGAGTTGGTACACGAGCCCAGGAAGGCAACATCGATCTTCTTGCCCTTGACGGGTTCTCCCTCCTGAAAGTCCATGTGCTCGTACGCCTTCTCGGCGACCTCCCGGACGCCGTCGGCCAGCTCCGACAGGAGCGGGGTTGTGTCGCTGATTCCGATCGCCTGTCCGGGATTGATGCCCCATGTGACCATGGGCTGAAGGTCGTCGGCGCTGAGCGTCACGACGTCGTCGTACCGGGCCCCCGGGTCCGATGCGATTGAGTCCCAGTACTCCATTGCGCGCTCAAAGGCCTCCCCCTTCGGAGCGTAGGGACGTCCGCGAATGTACTCGTACGTCGTAGCGTCGGGATTCACGTATCCCACCCGGGCGCCGCCCTCAATGCTCATGTTGCACATGGTCATGCGCCCGTCCATGGAGAGAGTGTGGATCGTGTCGCCGGCGTACTCGTAGGCGTAGCCGATACCGCCGTGTACACCCAGATGCGCAATGATCCTGAGGATAATGTCCTTTGCGTAGACGCCCTCTCGGAGCGCGCCGTTCACTTCAATGCGGCGAACCTTGGGTCGGGAAAGGGCAAGGCACTGTGTTGCCAGGACGTCGCGAATTTGAGATGTGCCGATGCCGAAGGCAATGGATCCGAACGCCCCGTGGGTGGAAGTGTGGGAGTCCCCGCAGGCAATGGTCATACCCGGCTGGGTGAGCCCCTGCTCGGGACCGACCACATGTACAATGCCCTGGTGATCCGTGCGAAGGCCGAAGAACTCGATCCCGTACTCCTCGGTGTTCTTCTCCAGAGCGCGCATCATCTCCTCCGCCAGAGGATCGGCGAAGGGACGCTCCTGGCCGGCGGTCGGTACAATGTGGTCGACCGTTGCCACCGTCCGCTCGGGATGAAGGACCGGGAGGTTCCGCTCCCGGAGCATCTGAAACGCCTGCGGCGATGTCACCTCATGGATCATATGCAGGCCGATGAAGAGCTGGTCCTGCCCCGGCTCCAACGTCGTGACCTTGTGTCTGTCCCACACCTTGTTGAGTAAGTTCTCGGCCATGCCGTACTCCTTCCGTTGCCCTCGCTTCGTTACGCGCGTTCCGTCGCAAACGTCGCCCTGGTGGCCGTCGCCCACCGCAGCGGCGGTGCCGAGCCCCGTGACTGCGCCGGGGGCGCCTTACGGCGTGATCTGCTCTCCCCGCGCCATCAGCACCTTACCGGTGCGAATCATCTCTTGTACACCGTATCGTTCAAAAACACGATAGGCGCTGTCAAGTTCTTCAGAGTCACCGGTAAGCTGCAGAATCGTGGCGTGCTCGCTCACCTCCACGATTACCGCATCCATGGCGTGGGCGAGTTGCAGCACGTCGCTGCGTCCGTCGGGCTCACATTTTATCTTGAGCAGAGCGAGCTCCCGGCTGATGATGTCCTCGCCGGTGCGGTCGGAGGCGTGAATGACGTCAACCAGCTTGTTCAGCTGCTTCAGGATCTGGTCGAGTACCTTCTCGTCGCCGGAAGCGACGATGTTCATGGTTGAATAGCGGGGATCCCCCGACTCGGACACGACCAGACTGTCGATGTTGTATCCCCGTCGCGCGAAGAGCAGGGCGACTCGAATGAGCACGCCCGGCTTGTTGGCCACGAAGACGCTCAGCGTGTGCTTCTTGTAGGTCGGTGCGTTGTACTGCGGCTTTCCCATGACTGCTACTCCTGTTCCGCCAGGGCCGGGGCGGCCTTCGTGCGAGAGGCGATCTTCTTGGGCGCCTCAATGATCATCTCGTCATAGCCCTTGCCGGATGGGATCATGGGGAAGACGTTGTCCTCCTTCTCCACCTCCACATCGATCAGGCAGGGACCCTCGTTGTACGCCAGGGCGCTTTGGATGATACGTCGCACGTCGCCGCTGCGCCGCACCCGAAAGCCCTTGGCACCGTAGGCCTCGGCAAGCTTGACGAAGTTCGGATTCCCTTCCAGATCGACACCGGACAGGCGGTTGTCGTAGAAGAGGTTCTGCCACTGCCGCACCATGCCCAGATATCGGTTGTTGATCAGGAGGATTTTGATGGGCAGCTTGTGGATGACCGCCGTGGCGAGCTCCGAAAGGGTCATCTGGAAGCCGCCGTCCCCGACGACGGCCACTACGGTTGATTCCGGATTGGCGAACTGCGCCCCAATGGCTGCGGGGAACCCGAAGCCCATGGTTCCGGCGCCGCCGGATGAGATCCATCGGAAGCGGCTGTCCGTCAGGTAGTACTGGGCCGCCCACATCTGGTGTTGTCCCACGTCGGTGGTCACGAAGGCCTTACCCTCGGTCTGCTTGTAGATCTCGTCGATCGCGTGCTCCGCCCGGAGCTTGCCGCTCTTCTTGAACCGCAACGGATACCGGCGTTTCCACTTGTCGATCTGACTGAGCCAGTCTCGGGTCTCTCCCTTCTCGGCGGTCATCAGGAGCGCTTCGCAGACGCGCCGGGCATCTCCCTGAATGGTGACGTCCATGGGAAGTATCTTTCCAAACTCCGCGGGGTCAATGTCCACGTGAATCTTCTTCGCCGCCGGGGCGAAAGTGTCGGGCTTGCCGACAATCCGGTCGTCCCAGCGGGAGCCCACGGACATGATGAGATCGGCATCGTTTACGGCAAGATTGGCGTACGCCGTTCCGTGCATGCCGAGCATCCCCAGGGCGAGGGGGTGCGTTTCAGGAAACGCTCCCTTGCCCAGAAGGGTATTGGTCACCGGGATCTGAAGCTTCTCCGCCAGATGCTGCAGCGGCCGCTCCGCGCCGGCGATCACCGCGCCGTGTCCGGCGAGGATCACCGGTCGGCGTGCCAGACGCAGCAGCGCCGCCGCCTCTTCGACGTCGCGCATGTCCGGCTCGGTGCTCACGTGGTAGCCGGGAAGGTGAAACTCCTCGGTATGATCCGGCTCGATCGTCGCCTGAGCCACGTCCTTGGGCACATCGATCAGAACCGGACCGGGACGCCCCGTCTGGGCGACGTGGAAGGCCTCCCGGACCACCCGGGGCACGTCGTCGGGGTCCTTCAGCAGGTACGAGTGCTTCACGACCGGGAAGGAGATGCCGGACACATCGGCCTCCTGGAAGGCATCCAGTCCGAGATTGGTCGTGGTCTGCTGACCGGTAATGATCACCATGGGAACCGAATCCATGTGTGCGGTGAGGATTCCGGTAATCGTGTTCGTTGCACCGGGGCCGGAGGTTACCAGTACCACGCCGGGCTTGCCGCTCGATCGAGCAAATCCGTCCGCCATATGTGCCGCACCCTGCTCGTGCCGGGTAAGAATGAACTTGATCGAGCTATCTACGAGGGCGTCAAAGATGGGGATTGCCGCTCCGCCGGGGAGCCCGAAGATGTAATCCACCCCCTCCTGCTCAATGACGTCCACAATCGCCTGTGCGCCGGTTCTCTTCTTCGTGCCCATGGGACCCTCCTTGCGGTGCATGAGTATGCATTCACGATACTCCGGAATAGTATGGATGCATCCGGACAAGGTCAACAGAAATGCACAAAAAAATCGGGTAAATTTGCAGTCAGTACTTAGAAGGCTTCAAAACTGTACTTCACGAAGACGTAAATCTGTGAGCATTCCGCCGGAAACCCCAAAAACGGCCAAACGTGAACGCGAAATGGCGTCGGGTCACTGCAAGCATATGCGTATCGTATACGTTACCGCCGTTCTATTGCGCATCTGCACCTTCCCCGGGCATGCGTGTTGTGATAGTCTGCCGGTCTTCTGGAGGAAATCGGTACATGGAATCGACGCTCAGCCGGGGAGGGGTGTCTCAGAGGCGCATTTTTCTCACCTATCTTCCCCTTGCCGCCATGTGGATCATGATGGGGATAGAGCAACCCGGCCTCAACGCGGTCATTGCGCGCATGTCGGATGCCCCGATCCAGCTCGCCGCGTTCGGCGTCACCTTTGCCCTGGCCCTCGTCGTTGAGAGCCCCATTATTCAGATGCTCTCCGCCGGTACCGCCGTGACCTACGATCGGCGCCACTACCGCCGGCTCCTGAGGGTCATGCACTTCTTCGCCCTCACCCTGACGACCCTGCATATCATACTCGCGATCCCGCCGATCTACGATGCGCTCATGCGCAACGTTGCGGGGGTGCCGGAGCGCCTCATCGGGCCGAGTCGTGAAGCCTTCACCTTCATGATTCCCTGGGCGGCCGCGGTGGGGTATCGCCGCCTCTGGCAGGGGGTGCTCATCCGTCACGGCCGCGCAAAGGTCGTCCCGATTACCATGGTGGTCCGACTCGTAGCAACGGGGCTCGGGCTGGTGCTGGGATACTTCTTCGATCTTGCGCAAGGTGCAACGGTCGCTGCGGCATCGATTATCCTCGGCGTCGTAGCCGGCGCCGTTGCGTCCTACCTCTACGTTCGGCCCGTGGTGAAGGGCCACCTGCCGGAGGTATCCGAGCAGGAGCTCATGAGCTACGGTAACTTGCTCCGGTTCTATCTTCCCCTTGCTGCAACGTCGGTTATGGTTCTTGCGTCGCGTCCTATCATCACCGTGGGTATTGCGCGATCTCCCATGGCAATGGAATCTCTGGCCCTCTGGCCGGTCCTGGACGCCTTCAACTTCCTCCTGCTTTCTCTCGCTCTGGCTCTGCAGGAGGCCGTCATTGCCCTCTTGCGCACCAAGGAGGATCTCAGGCAGTTGCGGCGCTTCACCCTCCGCCTGGCCGCCGTCCTCGCGGTGGTGTACTTCGCCGTGGCGCTCCTGCCGCTTCGTGATCTCTGGTTCCTTCATGTCGCGGGGCTCACTCCGGAGCTCGTGGCCATGATTCCGATCCCGCTCCTGATAATCGCCGTCTTCCCCAGTCTCGGGAGCTTCACGGCCCTCTTTCGCGGCATCCTGGTGCAGCAACAGCGCACCCCCCGAATCACGAAGGGAATGGCCTATCACGTCGCGGCGCTCATCCTGATGCTTCTCGGAGGCGTCGCGCTCCTTTCACTCCCCGGCGTCGTTACCGCCGCGATCGCCTTCACGGGATCTCTCTTTGTCGAAGTAGTCTATCTTGGGTATTATTCCACCGAACGAAGGTTAGATTTGCCGGAGGGCTCCCATGCGCTCTGAATAGTCTGAACCAACGCTATTGGGCATCGTAGTGAGAATGGATCGAGAACAGAGGGCGTCGGGAATGGTAACGGACTCGAGACTTCATCAACGGATCTTCAGAAGGGGAAGCAAGACCTACTTCAATTCCAGTCTCTTCTTCCCTCGAGAGGTGCGACACGACGTATTCACTCTGTACGGCTTCGTGCGAACGGCGGATGACTTCGTCGACGCGGTCCCCCAGGATGGCGCGGGTTTCTCCAGGTTCGTGGATCGCTACCGCCGAGCCGTCGCCGGAGAGGAAACGGGGGACCCCGTGATCGACACCTTCGTCGACCTCTCCCGGCGAAGAGATTTCGACCACGCATGGACGGAGGCCTTCCTCGCATCAATGGAGATGGATCTTACCAAGCGGAAGTACGAGACGATCGACGAGACCCTCCACTACATCTACGGTTCCGCCGAGGTGATTGGTCTCTACATGGCGCGAATCCTCAGCCTCGCCCCGGATTCTCACGGTGCCGCCATGATGCTCGGCCGGGCAATGCAGTTCATCAACTTCATCCGCGACATCGACGAGGACAACCGCTTCGGCCGGACCTATCTCCCGATTGGGGAGACAAGCCTTCCCGACCTTTCCTGGGAGACTACGTCACGCCATCCGGAGGAGTTCCGGAGCTTCATGCGCGCTCAGGTCGATCGGTACCGGACCTGGCAATCCGCGGCGGAGGCGGGCTTTCACTTCATCCCGAAACGCTACCTCGTGCCCATCAAAACCGCTTCGGAGATGTACGACTGGACGGGCCGGGTTATCTCGGCGAAGCCGTTCGTTGTGTACCGGCGCAAGGTCAAGCCCTCGCGGCCGCGCATTCTCCTGGAGGTCCTCAACAACGCCGTACATTCGAAGAAGAGGGTGCTCGCCCGTGATTGAGCAACTCGAGCGGGGCCGCGCCCTCATCCTCCCGCGCCTCGAAGCGCTCATGACGCGCTTCGGTGACGACCTTGCGGGTATCAACGCCTGGGGTCCGGACGTGTGCCGTCGCGTCCTCGCCTACAGTAACCGCGGGAAGATGATCCGGGGCTCCCTCGTGATTGCGGCGGCGGAAGCATTCGGGAGCGGCTCGGAATCCCCGGGCCGCGCCTTGGCCGGGGATGCGGCCTCGGGTACGGGCACGGCCTCCACCGCGGTTGTCGACGCTGCGTGCGCCATGGAGCTGCTGCAGTCCTTTCTGCTCATCCACGACGACATAATGGATAACGACGACACCCGCCGCGGTGCGCCGAGTGTTCACGCCCAGTACCGCGACGGCGCGGAGGGCTGGGGGGTTCGCGACCATACGGACGGCGCGGCGGGGAATGCGCGTGACGCTTTCGGGCGCTCCATGGCCATCTGTGCGGGTGACGTAACCCTCCTGTTGGCCCAGCGAGTTCTCGCCGCCCTGGACGTTGCGGATGACGTATATCGCCGCGTCAACTCGCTCGTGGCTCGAGAGATCGCCCTTGTCGGCATTGCCCAGATGAACGACCTCTACTTCGGCTATCTCGCCGAGAGTGATGCCGAGGTGACCGTTACGAAGGATGACGTCTACAAGCTCTATCGATACAAGACCGGGCGGTACACCTTCTCCCTTCCTCTCGCGATGGGCGCCGTATTCGCCGGCCTCTCCGGGGGCGGTCTCGATCTCCTTATGGCCTACGGCGAGGAGGTAGGGATAGTCTTCCAGGTTGTCGACGACGACATTGGTCTCTTCGGCGAGACGGAGGCGACGGGCAAGCCGGTGGGCTCCGACATCATTGCCGACAAGAAGA
This sequence comes from uncultured Spirochaetaceae bacterium, assembly GCA_964623865.1. Classification (GTDB taxonomy): domain Bacteria; phylum Spirochaetota; class Spirochaetia; order DSM-27196; family PWMO01; genus CAYFQV01. The sequence continues at coordinate 191,756 of CAZUVX010000001.1, forward strand.
CCCTTCATCGACAGTACCTTCTGGAAGCGCTCGACGGCTCAGATGCGGGTACTCGCGACCGCGTTGTCGCCCATTTCGGAGACCCGGGGCTCGATCATCGTGGCGTCGAGGAGGTGCGTGATCTTCTGGAATCTCACGGCGTCCGAAAGAGAATCGGCGCCATCCTGGACGATCACGCAGACCGGGCGCGGCGGATCGCCGGGGAGATCGTTGCATCCTGCCTTCCCCGGGAAGCGCGGGGGCGGGCCCGGGCGCTTCTGGACGGAATAGTCGACTACAACGTTGCGCGCCGGGTGTGAGTATTCCCCGCGTCCGAGACGAGTCTTCGCAGGAAGTAGCGGTGCAGTGACCGCTCCCGGACGAGCTCGGGGTGGAAGGTTGCCGCGAGGTGCGGCCCGTAGGCGACAACTACGGGGTCCCCGTCGTACTCGGCGAGTACACGAACGGCGGGGTCCGCCGCCGAGATGATCGGTGCGCGTATGAAGACCCCTTGAAGGCGTCCCTGCGGCGCCTGGACGTCCGCATCGACCCCATCAATCGTGACCTCGAAGCTCTCGATCTGGCGACCATAGGCGTTGCGGGTGACCGTCATGGGAATGAGGCCGAGGCGCGGCTGGTCGCTGTCGACAATGTGCGTGGCAAGCAGAATGGCGCCGGCGCAGGTGCCGAACACCGGCATGCCGGCGGCTGCGCGGGCGCCCACCGCCTCGAGCAGGCCGAATCGCTCCATCAGCATGCCGATGGTGGTGCTCTCGCCGCCGGGAACGACGAGGGCGTCCACGGCGTCGAGCTCGGACACCGTCTTCACCGGCGCCGCCTCCACCGCGTACGCCTCGGCGGGGAGCTCCGCCCGGGCCATCTCGCGGATCAAGGAGAGGTGGAGGGAGAAATCTCCTTGTAGGGCGAGGACGCCTAGACGAATCGTCGATTCACTCATCACTGCTTGTTCGCGAGGATGGCGGAGGACCGGGTCGCGCGGGGCTTACTCCTCGGGAGGCGGCGCCGCGCAGGGTCGCGCAGGGTCGCGCCCCGGGAGGGGGCGCCGCGCTGGGCCGCGCCCCGGGAGGGGGTCGCGCCGGAGGGCTACCAGCCGCGCGCGGCGAGGCGCTCCCGCTCCTCAATGGTGCCGACACTTGTGCCGGACATGGCCTCTCCGAGATTTTCGGAGATCTCGGCGAGCTTTGCGGGGTCCATGAAGTTCGCGGCGGCGTCCACAATCGCCCGGGCGCGCCGTGCCGGGTCCTGCGACTTGAAGATGCCGGAACCGACGAAGACAGCCTCGGCGCCGAGCTGCATCATAAAAGCTGCATCCGCCGGTGTGGCGACGCCTCCGGCGGAGAAGTTCGGCACCGGGAGCTTGCCCGTCTCGGCAACCTCGACCACAAGATCGTAGGGAGCACCGAGCTCCTTCGCCTCGGTCATGAGCTCCTCCTTCGGCAGCGACTGGAGGCGCCGGATACCGTCCGTGACCGCTCGAATGTGGCGAACCGCCTCTACAATGTCGCCGGTACCCGCCTCACCCTTGGTTCGAATCAACGCAGCACCCTCGCCGATGCGCCGGAGCGCCTCGCCGAGGTTGCGACAGCCGCAGACGAAGGGTACACGGAAGTCGTGCTTGTTCACGTGATACCGCTCATCCGCCGGCGTGAGAACCTCACTCTCGTCGATGAAGTCCACGCCGAGGGACTCGAGAATCTGAGCCTCGACGAAGTGGCCGATCCGGCACTTGGCCATTACCGGAATCGTAACGGCCTTCTCGATCTCCTTTATCATGTGCGGGTCCGACATGCGCGCCACGCCGCCGGCGACGCGGATGTCTGCCGGGACACGCTCCAGCGCCATGACCGCCTGTGCACCTGCCTCGGCGGCGATCTTCGCCTGCTCGACGTTCGTCACGTCCATGATGACGCCGCCCTTGAGCATTTCCGCCAAACCCACCTTGGTGCGCCACGTTGACTTTTGTCGTTCGGACCAGAGTAACTCACTCATGACAAGGTTGCCTCTACTTCGAATGGGAGGATGCTGAAAGCGAGGTAAGAGTACTTCCGCACCACCGGAACGTCAACAGATCGGACCGACGGCGGGATGGAGTTCGCCGCGCAGAGCGAGTCGTTCCGCTACTACACCGAACAGCGCCTTCCCGGATGAGCGCGGCTCGTTACACCTCGCCGGGTCTCTGCTATACTGTCGCCGTTATGGCGAGTGCAGTTGCCGCATCACTTGAATCGGTCCGGGAGAAGATTGCCGAGGTCTGCAGCCAAGTGGGGCGCGATCCCGCGGAAGTCCGCATCATGGCCGTCACCAAGTTTCACGGAGCGGAGGCCGTTCAGGAGTGTCGGGACGCCGGATTGACCCTGTTCGGAGAGAACCGCGTTCAGGAGGCAATCCGGAAGTACGGTGACCTGGTTCCGGAGGTAGAGTTGCACCTGATAGGCCATCTCCAGCGCAACAAGGCGAAGCTGGTGCCGGGCCTGTTCTCAACGGTGCAGTCCATAGACGCCCCCCGTACGGCGGAGGCTCTGGCGACGGCGTGCCGCCATGCGGGTCGCTCCGTGGAGATTCTCCTGGAGGTCAACACCTCCGGCGAGGAGAGCAAGCACGGTGTTGCCAATCGAGAGGAGCTCTTCGGGCTCATAGAGGAGGTGGCGCCGTACGACGAGCTCCACGTCGCGGGTCTCATGACCATTGCACCCTACACGAACGACTACGAGCACATTCGCGGGTGCTTTCGCCGGTTGCGTTCCCTGCGCGACCAGGCGGGCGCCCGTTTCCCCGAGGTGGATTTCCGTGAGCTCTCCATGGGAATGACGAACGACTACACCGTTGCAATCGAGGAGGGCAGTACCCTGATTCGCCTCGGTACCGCACTCCTGGGAGCGCGAACCCATGCCGCCACGTGACGCCCGGCCGACCCGCATACTTGCACTGGTAATCGTGCTCCTCTTCGTCCTCACTGCGGTTGCCCCGGCGCAGCAGCAACGTCGTGATGACCCGGAGCCCTACGAGGCGGAGGAGTTTCCCGCGTGGCTTGTGAAGCTGCGTCGATTCGAGGTTGTCGCCTTCGGTGCGTTCCCGGCGGCGCTTCTCTACAGCAATCTCGGATACTCTCTGTACCGCTTCATCGAGGCGAGCATCGAAGGCGGCGCGGTCACCGGCGAGGAGGTTCCCGTGCCCTTCGGAATAGGTGGGGCGGAGGCCCTCACGGAGGAGGAGCGGCGGGGCGTAATCACCGTCTCACTCAGTCTGTCCGGCGCGGTAGCTCTCATAGATCTGATTCTCGGATTCATTCATGACAACGACGAACAGCGGCCCCGGAGATAACGTCTCCTCTCGGGCCGATCTCCTTCCCGATCGCGAGCGCGGGGACGCAACCGACCGCGGCGGCCCGTCGAACACGGTCAATACGACCGTCGAGGAGCCGGCGTACGAGGGCATGCGCGTCGACCGGTACGTGGCGGACGTCCTCGGGTTGGTCACCCGAAGTCAGCTCAAGGCGCGCCACGCCGTGGTGTACCTCAACGAGAAGCCGGTCAAGCTTTCGAAGACCGTAACGGTCGGGGATGCGGTCACGGTTGTGGTTCCGGAGCCGGAGCCGATCTCCCTGGATCCGGAACCGATGGATCTCGACATCCTCTACGAGGACCGGCGCATGCTCGTGGTTAACAAGCCCGCGGGTCTGGTGGTTCACCCCGGCAACGGTCACCCCACACGCACGCTCGTTCACGGCATCCTCCACCACGTCCGGACCATGCGCGACCACTTCGGGGCGGAGACGGCGCGGCCGGGCATTGTGCACCGCCTGGATAAGGACACCTCCGGCGTCATCGTCATTGCCAAGGATACGGATGCGCACGAGTTCCTATCCCGACAGTTCCGCGATCGCCGTACGGAGAAGCTCTACCTCGCCGTCGTCCACGGTTTCTTCCGGCCTTCCGACGGGATTGTGGCCGGACTGGTTGTGAGGGACCCGACCAACCGCAGGCGCTTCGCTCTGGTGCCCTTCAACGACGAGAGCCTTGAGGAGTCCCTCCTGCACGAGGAGGGTATTCATGAAGCGTGGGACGAGGCAGATGAAGAAGATGTTGACGATGTCGACGGCGACACCGCGTCTGAAGGTCACGCCGCCCGTCCGGTAAGCGCGACCCGCCCGCCCGCGGGGGATCGCGGCGCCGCTTCCGCCGGCAAGGCGTCATTGACGCGGTACACCACGCTACGCCGGTGGGATCGCTACGCGTGCCTGGCTCTCAGGCCTCACACCGGCAGAACGCACCAACTGCGGGTGCACATGCGGTATCTCGGCGCGCCCATCCTCGGTGACCCGGTCTACGCTCGCCGGGACAGCCGGCTTCCGGACGCGCGTCTCATGCTCCACGCGTACCGTCTGCGAATTCGCCACCCCGAATCCAGAGTGGTCATGTCATTCCGCGCGCCCATTCCGGCGGATTTTCGCCGCGTTCTCGGGGCGATCGCCGAGATGTGAGGAAACGCCCAAGGGGCGCGCGTCACCGGGCGGTCGCAACGTCGATGTTGGTGGCCAGCTCGGTTTCCACCGTTGTGGGAGGGCCCAGGCTCGGCAGGACAACGGTGTCGCCGGGCAGGCTCAGGAGGCGCTCCCGCACGGTGGTCCGCAGATCAACGGTGGCGTATAAGTCGTCCGCCATGACGATTGTCCCCGCCTGTAACACGTTTCCCGGAAAGAGGAGGCGACCCCAGGCGTAGGCAACGGCATCCGGCCGGTACGTCGGCAACCCGATGACGTGGATCTGCATCTCGTCGAGGCGCAGCACCTCACCGTCGGTGACCGGCTTCATATCCGGTGCCCCGGCCACCGCCCCGGCGGCACACACCGTGGTGTTGTAGATGCGCCGGAGTGTCTCAATGCCACGCGTGTGCTGCGGCTCCGGCGTCGTTACCAGAACGTAGGACGGATAGAGCTCGTGCGTCTCCAGAGTTTCCAGGAGGTGCGCGTCGAATGAGCCGGGATTGATCAGGCAGGCGGTTCCGCCACGGTGGTCGGCCACCACGTAGCCGTTCGTAAAGCCGGTAAGCATGTAGTGGGTGAGCAGAATCACGTCGATCGGGTCTCCTTCAGGAAACGCGCCTCACTCTCGTTGGATCCCTTGAAGCGGACATTCCTCCGGCTGCTCTCGTAGAAGACAACCTCCTTCAGATTGCAGTCGCTGTACAGGACGTCGGAGAGCCTTGCCGCAATGAAGCGGCTGTGCAGAAGATCCGAGTGCTGAAAGGTTGTCCCGTCACAGACGCTTCCGTTGAAGTTGCTCTGCAGGACGTCGCAGTAGTGGAACACAGACCTTCGGATGCTTGCAAGGGCGAATATGCAGCTTCGCAACTGCACCTCGTGGAGGTGGACGTTCTGCAACCTGGCCCGGGTGAGAACGCAGAGCTCGAAGTTGGTGTCCTTGAGAAGGCACGAGTCGAAGTCGGCGGCGGAGAAGTTGCACGCAACGAAGACCTTCTCGTGGACGTTGAGCTTCTTGATGGGTATTCCCGGCGCGTAGAGATTGTAGATGATGCGTTCTCCGGCAATGCGTGCGGCGAGCCTGTCGAGGTACGCGCCCTGGTCGACCAGATGGCTGAAGCACGTTGAAGCGCCGGTCAAGGCGCCCCTGGGGCAGCCCGGGTGGCTGCACAGTGACGTCGGAAACATGGGTCACCGTATACCCGCGAGGTCGCGCTTCGCAAGGCGGCTTGAGAGAGCCGGGCGAGCCGGGTATCATGCGGGCATGCCGGTATGTCACGCGTGCGGTACGCCGATTGACGAGCCCCGGGCGGTGTCGCGTTACTCGACCTGCGAGAGCTGCGGCCGGGATCTCAAAGTGTGCCTGAACTGCAAGTTCTACTCCCCCTCGGCGCATTGGCAGTGTCGGGAGAGCATTCCCGAAGAGGTGAAGGACAAGGACCGCGCCAACTTCTGCGAGTACTTCATGTTGCCCGCGGACGACTCCGCGTACAAGGGCCCCGACACGATCTCCCGGGCCGACAAAGCAAAAGAGGCGTTCAAGGACCTCTTCGGAGACTCATAGCCGCCATGGCAATGCCCGTAGCCGTCATCGACTCAGGTATCGGAGGGCTTCCCTATCTCACGGCGGCGCGGAACGCCCTACCGGAACGGCCCTTCATCTACGTGGCCGACACGGCGCATTTCCCGTACGGCGAGAAGAGCCCGGCGGACATCCGTCGCGCCGTGGTCGAGGCGGTGGAGCGACTCACCCGGCACAGTCGGCCGGCGGCGGTGGTGGTGGCATGCAACACTGCGTCAGTGGTCGCCCTGGATGAATTGCGGCGAACCTTCGCGTTCCCCTTCGTCGGAGTGGTTCCGGCGGTCAAACCCGCCGCGGCAACCTCGGAGGCGAAGCGCATTGGAGTGCTTGCGACGCCCCGAACCGCACAGGGCCTCTACCTCCAGGCGCTCATCGAGCGCTTCGCCGGGAAGGCCGAAGTGGTTGTCGAGGCGGCGCCGGACCTGGTGTCGTTCATCGAAAACCGACTCCTTGACGGCGACGGGGACGAGCGCCGGGAGGCGCTGCGCCGCTCCGTTGGACGCCTGATCGACGCAGGGGTCGACCGCGTCGTTCTGGGATGTACACACTTCGTCCACGTACGACGGGAGATCGAGGAGCTCCTCGGACCCGCCGTTCGCGTGGTCGACTCGGTCGACGGCGTTACCCGGCAGCTTCTCCGTGTGCTCGGCGGGAGCGCCCCCTCCGGAGCCGGTGCGGCTCGCTTCCGGGAGAGGAGGCCGGAGGACGTGCTCTGCGTGACCAGTGCCGTGCGAGCACCTGCGCAGTACGGCGAATGGGCGCGCCGAAGCGGCCTCCGCTACGTGGGGGAAATACCGCCCGGCGCCGGGCTCGGCAGCGACGGAACGACCGGGGGCGGGAGCAACCGCGCCGCCGACGGCAACCGCGCGCCCGACGATAACCGCGCCCCCGACGATAACCGCGCCCCCGCCGGTAACCGCGCCCCCGCCGGTAACCGCGCCCCCGGCGTTGAGCCCGACGGTGACCCCGACGGCGGTGGCGCTGCCCGCAGGGAGGCGGCGGATCCCGAAGCAGTATGAATACCCACGCCCTGGAGCGCCTCGAATTCGAACGCCTCCGCGAGCAGGTTCTCCACTGGTGCCGGAGCGAGACCGGCCGGGAGCGTCTGCGCCGTGCGGCTCCGTCCGCAGACGCGGAGCTGGTGCACGCCCTGCAGGAGGACGTTGCCGCCCTGCGGGATGCCATGCGCGAGGAGGACCTGCCGGGGGAGGTATCCTTCCCGGCGGTCACGGAGCTCCTGCAGCGAGTCGCCAAGGAGGGCGCCGTCCTCGAGGCGGCCGAGCTGAACGACCTTGCCGGCTTTGCCCGCTCCGCCGGCAGGCTGCGACGCTTTCTCGAAAAGCGCCTCCCTCGGGCGGCGGACCGACGCGGCCTTCGCGAGCGCGTGGAAGAGCTTCCGGATCTCTCCGCCTTTCACAAGCAGATCGGACGGTACATCGACGTGCGCGGCGAGCTACTCGAGCGCCACATACCGGAGCTCCGGCGCCTGAGCAGCGCCATTCGTGCCGCCCAGTCCAAGGTTGAGCGCGTCGCCGGTGAGTTCATGAAGGAGCGCAGCGGGGACTACTGGAACGTGGACCACCCCGTCCTGCGGGAAGGGCGGATCGTGCTGCCGTTGAAGGCGCGGTATCAGAGCCGGGTCGACGGCGTGGTTCACGAGCACTCCCAGACGGGGCAGACCGTCTTCATTGAGCCGAGCGTCCTGGTCAAGGCGAACAACGAGCTCCGCGGTGCCGAGGACCGTTACCGGCAGGAGGTCTTTCGCATTCTGAAAGAGCTGAGCGCTGCGGCCCGGGAGCATCGTCCGGGGCTGGAGCGTGCGGATGAAATCGTCGCGGAGGTGGACGCCCTCTACGCCCGGGCGCGCTTCAGCGTCACCATCGACGGAGTACGGCCGGAGGCGTCCGAGGTGGAGGTGCGGCTTCCACAGGTGCGGCATCCCCTCATCGGGACGGACGTCGTACCCATCGACCTGAATATGGAAGGCGAGACGCGCCACCTCATTGTCACGGGACCCAATACCGGCGGCAAGACCGTCGCCCTCAAGACCGTGGGCCTGGCGGCGCTCATGCACCAGTTCGGGCTGCAGGTCCCGGCGCTTCCCGGGGCGGCGCTGCCGGTCTTCGACGATGTCTTTGCCGACATAGGGGATGAGCAGTCCCTCGAGCAATCGCTCTCGACCTTCTCGGGACACATGAGGCAGATCGCCGTCATCCTCTCGGAGGCGACGGAGCGGAGTCTGGTCCTCCTGGACGAGCTCGGCGCCGGTACCGACCCCGCCGAAGGGGGCGCCCTGGCCATGGCGATCCTGGATGAGCTCCGGGAGCGCGGCTGTCACGCCATTGTCACGACCCACCACGGCGCCCTGAAGAGCTACGGCTACACCCACGAAAACGTGCAGAACGCCTCGGTGGAGTTCAACGTCGAGACCCTCTCACCGACGTATCGCCTCCTCACGGGCGTGCCCGGCTCCAGCCACGGGATCACCATTGCCCGGCGCAACGGTCTGCCCCAGGCGGTGGTGGATCGCGCCTCGGCGTACGCCGAAGAGGGCCGCGGGGATGCCGCTCAAATCATTCAACGTCTCGGAGAGGAGGAGGAGCGTCTCTATCGCGAAGCCGAGGAGGTGCGTCGCCGCCGCCGTCGGATCGAAGAGCAGGAGGACGACCTTGCCCGGCAGTCCGAGAAGCTCGCCGACAAGGAGCGGCAACTCCGTCGTCAGGAGCTCGGCGCCTTCCAGTCCTTCGCCGCGGAAGCGCGAAGTCGGCTGGAGAATCTGGTCCGGGAGCTCCGGGAAGGGGAGATCACCCGGGAGAAGACCGGGAAGGTGAGGCGCTTTGCCGAGGAGTTGGAGGAGGCCGCCCGGGAGGAGGAGAGGCGCATTGCGGAGATAGGGAGCCATGCCGACGGCCGGCGCCCGGGAGCCGTCGAAGAATCACAACGTGCCGACCGGATCGGCGAAGCCGATACGACGACGGAGGGGGGCGGATTCGAGCCGGGCATGGAGGTTCTTCTCAAGTCGACGCGACGGCGCGGCGTGCTGCAGCGCCGGGCCCGGAAGAACTCCTGGGTCGTGGTAACCGACAGCGTCAGGGTAACCGTCTCCGAGGATGACCTGGAGCCGGCGCGCACCGCCGCCGGCGGTGCCGCAGGTGTCGGAACCCGAGGGGGGCGGCCCGACGCGGCGCGGACCGGCGGCCCCGCCGCCGGCGGACGGGGAGCCTCCGGAGGCGCCCGCCCCGAGATTCCGACGGTGCAGTTCGAGTCCGCCGGGGAGCAAAGCCGCCCGAGTCTCGAGCTCGACGTCCGCGGCAGAACCCTCGCCGAAGCGATCGATCAGGTGGACAGTCAAATCGACCGCGCCCTCATGACCGGCCTCTACCGTTTCGGTATAATCCACGGCAAGGGCACGGGCGTCCTGCAGCGGGGGATTCGAGAGCACCTCGACCGCTCACCGGTGGTGGACGGCTTCTCCTACGCTCCTCCCGAGGAGGGAGGGTACGGGAAGACTGTGGTCGAGCTTTCCAGGCAGTGAGGAATGGAAGACATGAGGCGACGAGAGAGTACGGAAGCGGACGGTGCGCTGCGCAGCGCCGGCAGGGAGTGTGAGGCGAGGCCGCAGAGCTCCCGGCGGGTGGTATCCGTCCTGCGCAGACTCACCGCGGTGGTGCCGGGTTTCGCCGTGGTGCTGCTTCTGGCGGGCTGTCTGGATGCTACAGCCACCATCGAACTCCAGGAAGACGGCTCCGGACGTTTCGAGCTGGAGTACCGGTTGAGCACGGATGTCTACGAAATGGGCGTCTTCGACAGGGACAGTCCCTTCGTGGCGGTTCCCATACACCGGGACGACCTGCGCCGCGCCGCCGAGGGCGTGGACGGCGTGGAGATGCGTGACTACACCCTCCGGCGGAGCGACGGCGAGGTACTCATTCGGACTTCCGTCTCCTTCGACAGCCTGGATGCGTTGAACGCCTACTACAGTCCCGGGGAGGAGCGGATCCGCCTGGGCGAGAGCAACGGCCGGCAACGGCTCCTTGTAGATCTTCACCCCGGCGACGTTGGAGAGCTGGATGCGGAGACTCGGAGCTTCGCCGATGCCTACCTGTCGGAATACACCGTCGAGCTTCGTGTCCGGCCCCCTTCCAATGTCGGCGCCGCGGAGGCCATGGAGATTGTCGAGAACGGTCGGAGCGCGACGGCCGGGGTGACCCTTGCAGAGCTGTTCACCGGAAGGGCGCCGCAAACCGTTTCGGTTGAGTGGTAACGCCGCCGGCACGGAGAGACGTCGAATAGTACGAGGCTGCGTTCATGTCACATCCAGGGGTACGAGACTTCAACCGCCGCCTGAAGAAGGTCTTTGATCGGGTGGACGATTACCTCGAGGAGAAGTATGGGGGGAAGTACCCGCTGCATCCGTCTCGCCCCCGCCGGGGGGTTACATCCAACAAGGCGCAGGACGGTCTCTTCAACATCGGCGCCTCCTTCACCGCCGGGTACGGATCCGACCTCGGCCGCGGCTATGTGGTTGACGTCGACATGGTGACCCTTGCCCACATTCCTTCGGATGTGCGCCGGCAAATCGAGGAGGACGCTATTGCAGCAGTGGAGGCGTACCTCCGGGAAGAGTTTCCCGACCGGGAGCTTCACGTCTCCAAGGATCGTCACACCTTCAAGATTCACGGGGACCTGAGCCTGGGAACGACGTGAGGTCCCGCCGCAGTGCGGCCACCGGCCACGGCGTCGGCTGCGGCGTCCGTGGTCTGCTGCGCGGTCTGCTGCGTGGTGCAGGGCGGTCGAGCCGTCCCGTCCGTCCTTTGGCATCGGCTCCGGTTGATTTATCCGCCCTCCTTGAGTACACTCGGGCAGTCGCTAAAAAACGTGCGATTTCCGACCGAATAGATTGGTTCGTGAAGGTGTGTTGCCATGGATGCTCAACTGAAAGAGATTATCGAGACGATCAAGCAGGAGGGTGTTGCCTCCGCGGAGAAGCAGTCTTCCGAGATTGTGAGCCAGGCCGAAGAGCGGGCACAGGATATCGTGCGAGATGCCGAGGAGAAGGCCAAGAAGATCATTAATGATGCCAGGAACGAGGCGACGCGCCTGGAACAGAACGGCAAGGAGGCCGTCAGGCAGTCCGGCCGGGACCTTATCCTGAACCTTCAGTCCCGCATTACCGCAATCTTCGATGCAGTGGTGAAGCGTGAGGTGGCGGCCACCTATTCCGACGACGTTCTAGCCCAGGCGATCATTGCGTTGATCGAGCGGTGGGGAGAGACGCAGAGCGACGACCTCACCGTGCTTCTCCCGAAGGATCAGCTGGACGGTGTGAAAGCGGCACTGGACGACAAGCTCACGGAGCGGCTGCGTTCAGGGATCACCGTTCGGCCACACGACGACCTGGATGCAGGCTTCTACATTGCGGAGCGCGAGGGTTCGGTTTACTACGACTTCTCCGCCGACGGTATTGCGGCGGTTCTCGCCGAGTATCTGAATCCCCAACTCAGCGAAATCATCCGTAACGCGGCGCACGAGTAGTCCGCGCGGAGAGAGAAGTATCGGTGGCTCAATACTACTATCTGGTGTCGACACTTCCCATGTTGTGGTTTGACTCGGAGAAGTACCTCTCCGAAGGCGACTTCCTGGAGGCGTGTGCCGCGCGAGTGTCCCAGCATGACTACCGCAGACTCATCAACACGGAGCTCAGAATCGATCCGGTCGCCTATCAGCCGCTGACCCACGTACAGAGCTGGTGGTACCGCCGGGAGGTCGCGTTGCGCAACGCCGTGGCGCGCGTTCGTGCCGCCGCGTTGAATCGTGACCCCGAGGAGAGTATCCGCCTGACCCCGGACGGACGCGACCTTGGCGACGATCTCGAGGTTATCGCGACGGTACGGGAGGCGTACAGCCAGGAGTCTCCACTGCGCCGGGAAGAGCGACTCCTGCAGTACCGGTGGCAGCTCCTCGAGGAGGTGTCGGTTGATCACTTCTTCGATCTGGATACCCTTGTGGTTTACTTCCTGAAACTCAAGATCCTGTATCGACGCTCTTACTTTCAGAAGGACCTCGGGAACGAGACCTTCGATCAGACCTACAAGTCCGTGCAGGACAACTACTACGGAGCATCCGCATAACTCGACTGGAGTACCATGAATGGCAGATACCACAGGCAAAGTCATAGGCGTAAATGGGAACATGGTAACCGTGGACGTCGAGGGCGATGTGGCCTTGAACGAGGTCGCCTACGTCGTCACCGGTGATCGCGAGCTGAAGTCCGAGGTGATTCGTATTCGCGGAAGTCAGGCTGAGCTTCAGGTGTACGAGATCACCCAAGGTATCGGCGTCGGCGATTCCGTGAAGTTCTCCAAGGAGCTGTTGGCGGTCGATCTGGGCCCCGGGCTCCTGGGACAGATCTACGACGGGCTGCAAAACCCGCTGCCCGAGCTGGCCGAGCAGAGCGGCTTCTTCCTCGAACGTGGCCTCTACCTCAACGCCCTCGATCAGGAGAAGAAGTGGAGTTTCACGCCGAAGGCGCAGCCCGGAGATTCCGTCCAGGCCGCCGACACCCTGGGGACGGTCCCTGAAGGGATCTTCGAGCATCGGATCATGGTTCCCTTCAACTTCCTCGCGACCTACAAGGTCAAGTGGGTCGCCGACAAGGGGGAGTACACGGTGAATGACAAGATTGCCGAGGTCGAGGATCAGCGCGGCAACACCATCCCGGTGACCATGTCCTTCCAGTGGCCGGTGAAGCGCGCGGTCACGAGCTACCAGGAGCGTTTGCGGCCGTCGGAGCCCATGGTCACCAAGGTGCGTATCATCGACACCTTTCTCCCGGTTGCGCGAGGTGGTACCTACTGCATTCCCGGGCCCTTCGGTGCCGGGAAGACGGTCCTTCAGCAGATCACCAGCCGAAATGCGGACGTCGACGTGGTTATCATTACGGCGTGCGGGGAGCGTGCCGGAGAGGTCGTCGAGACCCTGCGGGAGTTCCCGGAGCTGATCGACCCGCGAACGGGTCGGACCCTGATGGAACGAACCGTCATCGTCGTGAATACGAGCTCCATGCCGGTTGCGGCGCGGGAGGCCTCCGTGTACACCGGCGTGACCATTGCCGAGTACTATCGGCAGATGGGCCTCAACGTTCTCCTCCTAGCCGACTCGACGTCGCGGTGGGCTCAGGCCATGCGTGAGATGTCCGGACGTCTCGAGGAGATCCCCGGCGAGGAGGCCTTTCCCGCCTATCTCGAGTCGGTCATTGCCGCCTTCTACGAGCGCGCCGGGTACGTGCAGCTCCGGGACGGCTCGTACGGCTCGGTGACAATCGGAGGCACAGTCAGTCCCGCCGGCGGCAACTTCGAAGAGCCCGTGACCCAGTCGACCCTCAAGGTCGTCGGCGCCTTCCACGGTCTCTCCCGGGCACGTTCGGAAGCGAGAAAGTACCCGAGCATCGATCCCCTGGACAGCTGGACACGGTACGACGGCGTGGTCGAGCGCAAAAAGGTTCAATTCGCCCGGGACATACTCTTCCAGGGCAACGAGGTGGGACAGATGATGAAGGTTGTCGGGGAGGAGGGAACGAGCCTCGACGACTACGTCATCCATCTCAAGGCGGAGTTTCTCGACTCCGTGTACCTCCAACAGAACGCCTTCGATCCCGTCGACGCCGCCGTCGGGGTGGATCGACAGCGTCACGTCTTCGATGTCCTGCTCCACCTCCTTACGTCGGAGTTGGAGTTCAAGGACCAGAAGGACGCGCGTGACTATTTTGCCAATCTGAGACAGCGGTTCCTCGATTACAACGGTGCGGAGTGGCAGTCGGAAGAGTTCAGGGATCTGGAGCAGAAGATCACGGCTGCGGTGAACGAGAAGCGCACCGGGCCAATGCACTCTGCCGAGCACCTCTCTGAGGAAGCAACGTCGGAAGAAGGATGAGCAATGCGCAAGGTCTATAGCAAGATCGACTCCATTGAAGGAAACGTAATCACCGTCACCGCCCGGGACGTCCGGTACGGTCACCTGGCACTCGTGAAGGCGCGCCACGGCGAGTCCCTCGCCGAGGTGATCCGCCTCAGGAAGGACCAGGTTTCCCTGCAGGTATTCACCGGTGGCCGGGGAATCTCGACGGGTGACGAGGTCGTCTTCCTGGGCCATCCGATGCAGGTGTCCTTTTCGGACAACCTCATGGGACGGATCTTCGACGGCAAGGGCGAGCCGCGGGACAACGGACCGCGCCTGGAGGAGAATCTGATCGAGACGGGCACCCCCTCGGTCAATCCGGCCCGGCGGATCATTCCCCGGAACATGATCCGGACGAACATCCCCATGATCGACGTCTTCAACTCCCTCGTGGAGTCCCAGAAGCTCCCGATCTTCTCGGTGTCCGGTGAACCCTACAATCCGCTTCTGGCGCGGATCGCCATGCAGGCTGAGGTCGACCTGATCATCCTGGGAGGGATAGGCCTGAAGTACGACGACTACCTCTACTTTCGGAACACCCTGGAGGAGGGGGGAGCGCTCTCCCGGGCGATCTTCTTCGTCCACACCGCGGCGGATCCCGTCGTCGAGAGCCTCCTGGTGCCGGATGTCTCGCTTGCCGTTGCGGAGCGCTTTGCCCTCGACGGGCGGCGCGTCCTGGTGCTCCTGACGGATATGACCAACTTCGCCGACAGCATGAAGGAGATCGCCATCACCCAGGAGCAGGTTCCGTCGAACCGCGGCTATCCCGGCGACCTCTACAGCCAGCTCGCAGCGCGGTACGAGAAGGCGGTCGACTTCGAGGGGGCCGGCTCGATCACGGTCCTGGCGGCAACCACCATGCCGGGTGACGACGTAACTCATCCGGTGCCGGACAACACGGGATACATTACCGAAGGGCAGTACTATCTGCGGAACGGTCGGATCGAGCCCTTCGGCTCGCTGTCCCGGCTCAAGCAGTTCGTCAACAGCGATACCCGGTCGGATCACCGAGCTCTCATGGACGGCATGATCAACCTCTACGCCTCCTACAAGGAGTCCCTGGAGAAGCGATCAATGGGTTTCCGCATGTCGGATTGGGACGACAAGCTCCTGAAGTACGGCGAGCTTTTCGAAGAGGGCATGATGAATCTCGAGGTGAATATTCCCCTCGAAGAGGCTCTCGACCGGGGATGGAGTATCCTTGCGGCGTGCTTCGAGCCGCAGGAAACGGGCCTGCGGACGGATCTCACGAACGAATACTGGCCGACCAAGGAGCAGGTGAGCTGAGACATGGCTAAGATCAAGCTCACGAAGAACGAGCTCAAGCTTCAGAAGGATCGGCTCTCGCGATTCCAGCGCTACCTGCCGACCTTGCAGCTCAAGAAGCAGCAGTTGCAGATGGTGCTGCGCAAGGTCGAGCGAGAGGAGCGCGAGAAGGAGCGGGTGCGGCGAGAGTCTTATGAGACCATGCAGTCGTGGATTGCGGTTTTTGGGGAGCCCGTCGACCTGGAAGAGCTGGTCAAGATTCGTGAGTTGGTTACCTCGGGGGGCAACATCGCCGGGATCGATATACCGGTCTTCGAAAGCATAGCTTTCGAGGAGACTACCTGGGATCTCTACCTGACGCCGTTGTGGATTGACGGCGGCATTGCCAAGATGAAGGAGATCATCAGTCTGGACGCGGAGATTCGGGTGCTCCGGGAGCAGCACGAACGCATTGCCGAGGAATTGCGAATCACCAGCCAGAGGGTCAACCTCTTCGAGAAAGTCATGATCCCGGAGACGCAGGAGAACATCCGCCGGATCCAGATCTACCTGGGGGATCAACAGACCGCGCAGGTCGTGCGCGGGAAGTTTGCCAAGCGCAAAGTGGAGAGGAGGGCATAGCCACGTGATCGAGCAGATGAAGAAGGCCTCGGTCGTGGTGCTCGACGCCCACCGACAGGAGGCCGTGGATCGGCTTCGGGAAGTCGGCGTTCTCCACGTGCAGGTCGAAGAGGTGCTGAGCGACGATTTGTCGCATCTCAAGGAGCGCCGCGCAACGATCGAGCGCGCGCTCTCGGTGCTGTCGGAACCTGAAAGGAACCACGCCGACGAGCAGTTGTCTCTCGAAGACGCCGTCTCCGTTGCGGAGAATGCCCTGGAGAAGGCCGAAGAGCTTCGGGCTGCCCGGGAGCATCTGGATGCCCTCGAGCGGGAAGCGCTCAACCTGGAGCCCTGGGGCGACTTCGACCCCGCTGCGGTTCAGGATCTGCGCGCCCGGGGTATCGACGTGCAGCTCTACGCCGTTCCCAAACAGGATTTCCGCGTTGCCAAGCCCGAGCACGCATTCGTCCTGCACGAGGGTACGACCCTGGTCTTCTTCGTTCAGATCCTGGTGGACACCGACGACAACGAGGAAGTGGAACGCGCCCATAACTTCACCCCGCGCACCCTTCCGGAGCGCTCTCTGCGGGAGGTGCGGGACCTCGTCTCCGAGGCGGAGGATGAAATCGAGCGGCTGGAACGAGAGCTCACGGAGCTGTCGAAGCAGCGTCCCGCCCTGGAGCGCGCCCTCCTGCCCATGGATGATGAGATCGACTTTGCCCGCGTCCGCGACGGGATGAACACCGAGGATTCTCTCGCCTTCCTCACCGGCTATGTCCCGGTCGGCGCGGCGGCGAGACTTCGGGATGCCGCGAAGCGAGGCGGCTGGGGACTCCTGCTCCAGGACCCCGGTCCGGACGACCGCGTCCCCACCAAGGTCAAGAACCCCAAGCCGATCAGTATCATCAAGCCGGTCTTCGGTCTTCTCGGAACGACCCCCGGATACAACGAGCTCGACATCAGTTTCTGGTTCCTCATCTTCCTTTCGATCTTCTTCGCCATGATCATCGGCGACGGCGGCTACGGGCTCATCATTCTGGGTCTCTCGCTCTTCGCGTTGATCCGCGGAAAGAAGAAGAGCGGATCCGTCGGTAAGGGACCGGTCCTGCTGTCGGTCATGTCTCTGGCCACGGTGGCGTGGGGCGCCGTTACCGGAACCTGGTTCGGCTACGAGCCCATTGGCGATCTGCCCCTATTCAGGGCCTTGGAGATACCGGCTATCTCGAGCTTCAACCCTCGAAGCCGGGATACCATTCAGTTCATCTGCTTTGCCCTCGGGACGCTGCAGCTCTCCATTGCGCACCTCTGGCTCTTCATCAAGGGATTCAAGGAGCGGCCGACGGTGCGCGCCTTCGCCGACCTGGGTTGGCTTGCCCTCGTACTCGGCGCCTACTGGCTGGTTCTCACCGTCGTTATCGGCCGTCCCCTTCCCGAGTACTCCCTGTACATGATCGCTGCGGGTTTCGGCGTGGTAATTCTCTTCGGAGAGCAGCAGGAGAGATCCAACTTCTTTTCCGGGATCGGGCGCGGATTGAATCCAATCAGCCTCTTCTCCAAGGCGTTGGACGGCATTAGCGCCTTCTCCGACATCATCTCGTATATCCGCCTCTTCGCCGTCGGATTGGCAACGGTGGAGATCGCCAAGGCCTTCAACACCATGGCTGAAGGCGTCGGGGACGGCGTAGTCGGGGTGGTGGCGGCCGCCTTCATCCTCTTTGTTGGGCACACCCTGAACCTGGTGATGGGTGCACTATCCGTTGTGGTACATGGAATTCGTCTGAACATGCTGGAGTTTTCGCGGCACCTTGGAATGGAGTGGTCCGGAGTCGACTACAACCCCTTCCGGAAACGGGAAGCTCCGACGACGTCATGAAGTTCCGAGGACGTCATAAAGAGATTCGACCAATGACTCGAGAGAAAGGAGATAGGGAATGGAATACGGTGTAATAGGCGTCGGCGCCGCGTTGGCGCTGGCAGCGATCGGCTCGGCCATCGGCACGAAAAGCGCGGGAATGTCGGCAGTGGGTGCCTGGAAGAAGGCCTTCGCCCAGAACAAACCGGCGCCGTTTCTCCTGGTCGCCTTCGTGGGCGCGCCGTTGACGCAGACCATCTACGGTTTCATTCTGATGAACTCCCTGAACACCTCCGACGCGGAGCCCATGAGAATACTCGCGGTGGGTATTCTGGGCGGCGCCGCCATGGCGTTCTCCGCAGCCTTCCAGGGCCGAGCGGGCGCCGTTGCCTCGGATGCGTTGACCGAGACCGGTAAGGGTTTCGGGCAGTACATTATGGTGCTGGGTATCATCGAGACGGTTGCCCTCTTCGTGATGGTATTCCTGCTGGGCATCGTGTAAGCCGGCGGAACAACCGCGAAACAGGGTGAGTCGAAGCGGGTAGAAGCGAGACCATGAGACGGAGTGTGTGGCCGGGGCCGCAGGTGGTCCTGGTCGCCGTCGCCATTCTGGCGTGTCTCATCTCCGGAGGCTCCCACGCGCAGGACGCCGCCGACGGAAGCGCCGAGGCGTCGCAGGAGGAGCCGGCGTGGATCATCTACGAAGAAGGTGTGCACCATCTTCGCAATCGCGAGTACGGTGAAGCAATGCAGGCCTTCCGGCGCGCCATCTCCGTCCGGGGCGGCGCCTTTCCGGAGGCGGAGGCGGGCATTGGTCGCATCTTCAGCGCAGAGAACCAGATCGACCTAGCGGCGAGGCAGTTTCGGCGCGCCCTCGAGCAGAAGGCGTTCTTCTACGTGCCGGCGCAGGAGTACGTCGTTCGGTACGAGCTTGCGGAGCTCCATCGCAACCGCGGTGTAGAGGGGCGCTACGACTATCAGGCCGCGCTGGAAGCGATTGTGGCCGACGATCAGAGCTTCTCGGATCGCGACAACCGGTCGCTCAGAAGGGGCTACCGGCGCACACTGGAAGACGACGGCGTGGACCGACTCTTGGTGTTGTACCGTCTGGAGGAGGACTTCACCCGTCGTGCCCACCATCTCCTGGGGGAGCACTATCTTGCCGGCCGGAACTTCTCCACTGCGGCGGACCATCTGATGTACGCAACCCTCATGGTGTTCTCCACGGCGATCGAAGAGGTGCGCCGCGGCGATCCGGGCTATCAGTTCGAGGCCGTCGCCGGCTTCCTGGACCGCCTGGAGCGTGAGGAGACGGTCCGTGCGTACCTGGAAGAGGCGGAGGCGTATCGCATTCTCTACCACCTCGCCACCGCCGTCTACGGCGCCGACATCTCCTCGCGAACACCTCAAGACATCTGGGCGATCATAGCCGAAGAGGACGCTGCGGGACAGTGGGCCCGCATGGCTCGCCGGCAGCTCGATGACCCGCGCAGCGATCGCTACGTTGATTATTAGCCCTCCCTAGCGTACCTTGTCCGGGCACATGGACAAGATCATCATACGAGGCGCCCGGGAGCACAACCTCAAGAACATTGACATTGACCTTCCCCGGGATCGCTTCATCGTGGTTTCCGGCCTGAGCGGGTCCGGTAAGTCGTCGTTGGTCTTCGACACGATCTTCGCAGAAGGTCAGCGACGCTACGTCGAGTCCCTCTCAGCCTACGCGCGGCAGTTCCTCGGTCGCATGGACAAGCCCGAGGTGGACTACATCGAAGGGCTGTCGCCGGCCATCTCGATCGAGCAGAAGGCGGCAAACCGTAATCCGCGTTCCACCGTGGGTACCGTGACCGAGATCTACGACTACTACCGGCTCCTGTATGCACGGATTGGTGTACCTCACGACCCGAAGACGGGCAAGCGCATCGAGAAGCAGACGGTGGACGAGATTGTCGATCGGGTAACCGCCTATCCGGAAGGAGCGCGCCTCAGCGTCCTGGCGCCCATTGTCCGCGGCAAGAAGGGGCACCACCAGAAGATCCTCTCCGACGCCCGAAAGGCGGGGTTCGTCCGCGCTCGGATAGACGGAGAGATCATCAGCCTGGACGATGACATCGACCTCGACAAGAAGCGGAAGCACAGCATTGAGATCGTCGTGGACCGCATCAAGGTTCAGCCCGACCGCCACCGTCGAATCGCTGAGGCTGTCGAGACCTCCCTGGAGACTTCCGGCGGTCTGGTCCAGGTCCATGTCGTTACGGACACCCATGAGTTCGAGGAGTCCTTCTCCCAGAACTACGCCTATCCGGACAGCAATCTGATCGTGCCGGAGCTCGAGCCGCGACTGTTCTCATTCAACAGCCCCTTTGGTGCGTGTCCAGGCTGCACCGGCCTCGGCATGACGCTCGAATTCGATCCGGATCTCATGATGCCGGACCGCTCCCTCTCCTTCAACGCAGGGGGTATTCTTCCGTACAACCCCGCGGCGGCATGGAACCGAAGCCGCTTCGAGTCCCTCGCGGGGCACCTCAACTTCAGCCTGGATACGCCGCTGCAGGAGCTGCCCGAAGAGGTCTTCAACGCCATCCTCTACGGTACCGAGGAGCCCATTCAGATCAAGTACGTCAACAAGGAGGGCACCGGGAAGTTCGAGTACTCCGCACCCTTTCGTGGGATCGTCGACGACCTGCACCGACGCTATCGCGAAACCACGAGCGACGGCATCAAGGAGTGGCTTGAAAGCTTCATGACTCAGCGCACCTGCGAGGAGTGCGGCGGAAAGCGTCTGCGCCCGGAGGCGCTTGCAGTCCTCGTCGGCGGCAGGAGTATCTGGGCGGTCACCTCCATGTCGGTGGCGCGGCAGCTCGAGTTCCTCCGCAGCTTGGAGCTGACGGAAACGGAGCGCGAGATAACCGGGGAGATCACCAAGGAGATCGTCGCGAGGCTCTCCTTCATGGAGAGCGTGGGCCTGGAATACCTGACCCTGGACCGCGCCGCCGCGACTCTCTCCGGCGGGGAGGCGCAGCGCATCCGCCTTGCCACACAGATCGGTTCCTCCCTCGTCGGCGTGCTCTACATTCTCGACGAGCCGACCATCGGGCTGCACCAGCGGGACAATGAGCGCCTCCTTCGGACCCTCCACCATCTGCGGGACATCGGGAACACCCTCATTGTGGTGGAGCACGACGAACAGACGCTGCGTACCGCCGACTACGTGGTGGATCTGGGACCGGGAGCGGGCATCCACGGGGGGAGTGTGGTCGCCCAGGGCACTCCCGACGAGATCATGACGAATCCACGGAGCCTGACCGGACGCTACCTCAGCGGAGATCTGGAAATGGCGCTTCCGGAGGTGCGGCGCGCCGGGAACGGCAAGGAGCTCGCGGTGAAGGGTGCCCGGGAGCACAACCTTGCGAGCATCGACGTTTCCGTTCCCCTGGGGAAGCTTGTGGTTATCACCGGCGTATCCGGATCGGGCAAATCCACCCTTCTCAGCGACTGTATCTATCCGGCCCTCCGGAACCGTCTCCACCGGGGACACCATCCGGAGGGTGACTTTGACGAGATCATCGGCACGGATGAGATCGATAAGGTCATCAGTATCGACCAGAGTCCGATCGGACGGACGCCGCGGTCCAATCCGGCTACGTATGTGAACATCTTTACACCGATTCGAGATCTCTTCGCGTCACTTCCGGAGGCGCGGGCGCGCGGATACAGAGCCGGGCGCTTCTCCTTCAACGTGAAGGGCGGCCGCTGCGAGAACTGCCGGGGCGCCGGTACCATCAAGATCGAAATGCATTTCCTGCCGGACGTCTACGTCACCTGCGATGTCTGCGGCGGCAAGCGCTTCAATCGTGAGACTCTGGACATACGGTACAAAGGGAAGAACATCCACGAGGTGCTGGAGATGACCGTGGAGGAGGGACTGGAGTTCTTCGGGGCGATCCCCCAGGTTTCGCGACGTCTCGAAACACTTCGCGCGGTGGGCCTGGACTACGTGAAGCTCGGGCAGTCGGCGCTGACCCTCTCCGGGGGGGAGGCGCAGCGGGTGAAGTTATCCCTGGAGCTCTCGAAGCGAAGCACCGGCCGCACCTTCTACATACTGGACGAGCCGACGACGGGCCTGCACTTCGAGGACGTTCGCAAGCTGATGGAAGTGCTGAAGGCCCTTGTTGACAAAGGCAACACAGTGGTCATCATTGAACATAACCTGGACGTTATCCTGCAAGCGGACCACCTCATTGATCTGGGTCCCGAAGGTGGAGACGGGGGCGGCCGGGTCGTAGCAACGGGCCCCCCTGAAGAGATAGCGGAGTGCGACGCCTCTTACACCGGTCGGTTCATACGAAAGCTTCTGCAGGAACGTTCGCCTGCGCAGTCCTTCTCCTCTTCTGCGTAGCCCTCCCTCTCTCCGCCCAGGACGGTGCCGGCGAGGCCGACCCCGGTACGGGCGTGGAGCCGGAAGCGCCCGCGGCGCCGGAGACCGGCGCGGAGCCGGAAGCCGGCGAGGCGGAGCAAGCGGAGACGGAGTTACAGGATTCCGATGCTGCCTCAGACGAGGCGGGCGACGGCAACGAGCCGGAAGACGCGGAGCGCAATCTCTTTCTCGAGACGTTGCCCGCCGATATCCGAACGGCGTCCTTCTACGATCTGATCGACTGGACGGCGCGGTTGGGTCTGTCGACCCGGGGGTCCCGGCGGGACCTGCAGAATCGCATTGCCGAGTACTACGACATTCCCCTCAGCAGTGTCCGGCCTGCGGAAGGCGCGGGGGAGGGCCGTGAAGTGGTCATTGAGTCGGCAAACCAATCGGAGTACTTCACCCTGGATTCAGTGGAGGAGCAATACGTCCGGCTCCGCGGGAACGTGCGCCTGCGCACCCGTGGGGACCGCGATTCCGCCGTGCACATGATCGAGGCGGAGGAGATCATCTTCAATCGGGAAGAGAACAACCTTACCGCGGTGGGGAACGTGCGATACCGGATCGACCGGGAAGGGGAGGTCGAGGAGTTTACCGGGAGCACCCTTAGCTTCGAGCTGGACAGTTGGGAGGGGCAGTTCCTCCAGGGGGTCTCCTCCCGGGAGCGCGACGTTGAGGGTGAGCAAATCCGCTTCCGCTACTCCGGTGAGTACATGACCCGAACAAGAGAGGACATCGTTGTCATGGAGGACGGCGTCATTACCTCCTCCACGGCGAATCCGCCGAGCTACTCGATCCGGGCGGAGAGAATCTGGGTCCTCGGCGCAGGAGAGTGGGCCATCCGCGGTGCCCGCCTTTACGTCGGACGGGTCCCCATTCTCGTCTTTCCATTCTTCTTCAAACCGGGCGACGAGGTCTTCTTCAATCCCGTCGCCGGATCGCGCGATCGGGAAGGGGCCTTCATCCAGACAACGACCTACGTTCTCGGAGAGAAAGAGAAGGAAGACTCCGCGATTTCATTCCTCCAGGTTGCCGGCGATGAGCCGACGGGTCCCCGGGAGCGTGAGGGGCTCTTCCTGACGACTGTGGCGGGACGGCAGGACGGGCAGGACCCTGAACGTGAGCGGCAACGAGATGTCGGTACGGTGAAGGTCCTCTTCGACGTCTACTCCAAGCTCGGCGTCTACGCCGGGGTCGACGCCGACTTGAACAACCTCGGAGCCGGCGCTGCCATGCAGGGCTCCCTGGGCGTGGCAGCCTCCCGCCATCTCTACCCGGCCGACAGCGGGGACGGATCACTCTCACCGTATCGCATCGTGGACGAGGAGGCGCAGCAGGACTGGAACTCCACCAGCTTTCTCGGGACGGTGCTGCCCTTCCGGTACCTGTTGGATGTCACCGGCCGCGCTCGGGAGTCCTGGTTCTCAGGTAATGCGGGTGTTGAGCTCTACTCCGACCCCTTCGTCGAGTTGGACTTTGGTGACCGCGCCGAAGACATGGATTGGCTCGGGCTGCTGTCGAACGAGGAAGAGGGGGACACCGCCACAGGGGTCGCCCAAAAGAACCGGCTTCGATGGGAGAGCTCCTTTCGCCTGAACCCCTCCGTTGAGGCGCTCCAGCCGTGGGTTCGCTCCGTTTCGATTCGCGAGATCGGCGCGTCCCTCGACTGGCAGAGCCGGGATCGCGCGGATCCGCCGGAGGAGATCGCCCTGGCCGACCGCAGCCCCGAGCAGAGCTTCTTCTATCCGACACGCTCGGTTCTTCCTTCGGTGGGACTCTCGGCGGACGGAACTCTCGTCTCGATACCGTGGACGCGTCGGCAGGCCCGGGAAGCCCGGGACGGTGACCGCGGCCGCAGCGTAACCGCCGGCTTCCGCCCGCCCTGGGAGAGCGGTGAGGAACATGACGATGATGAGCCCGACGACGAGGACGCCGGCTACCGGACACCGGACATTCGTAGCGTATCGGGGGGCGTGACCTATCCTCAAGCCTTTGAGTCCAGTCTCGGCTACCGTCTGACCTCCACTACGACGGTCGAGAACACCTACGACGACGATGAGTGGGCGAGGCCCGAGGACGTCACCTTCGACTACGCCTACTCCAGCGTTACGACCAACAACAGTGGACGGCTTACCTATGGATCGAAGCTCATGGAGCGTCTGGTTACCCTGGACGGGTCCGTTGAGGCAACAGGGCGGTACCGGGAGATCTACAACCACGCCGATCCCGCGGCGCAGGAGATCGAGTCGGTAGTCGAGCAGGCGGCGCGGTACTCTTCGTTTGGACTACAGAACTCCGCGTCCGCAGCCCTTGCGCCGGTGCCTGAAGATACTCCTCTGGCGGATTCCAAGTTGGAATACCGCCTTACGACGGACCTCTTTCGGATCGTCTACGACCAGGAGGTCTCCGCAGAGGAGGGACAAGAGGATCCGGTGTACCGGAACGAGAGCTTCGAGTGGTCGGATGAGTACGTCACCGCCCACTCCCTGGGAGGTATCGTCACCGCGGCGATTCTCGACAACGACCAGTCTCTCCGGCTTTCCACGACCCTTCCGCCCCTCGAACGAACCTATGAGGGCCGTCTCACGGCTTCCGCCGGGCCCTGGAACGGCAACGTGCGGGTGGCTGCAACGGCGCCGGAGGCGGAGGAGGACCCCGAGACGGGGGAAGTGACGGAACCCGAGGACACACTCGTTTTCGATCCCATTTCCGCCTCCCAGCGACTGAGTTTCCTGGAGAACGGGGCTATCAGCCAGACTCTGCTGTACGACGTGGAAGAGGAGTACTTTGAGCGGTTGACCCTGGGACTCAAAGGTTCGATCGGTTCCGTGGACTTCCAGATGCGGCGCAGCAAGGAAGTGGCCTTTGAACGCAACTTCATCCAGCAGGGGTTGTCCTCTCCCTGGGTCGAACGCGAAGAGGAGGAGCTTCGCCCGGCGAGTGCTCGAGGAACCGCGTCATACGAGTTGGACCCGTTGCCGCTGTGGAAGAACCGCGTTACTTTTGATGCGACGGCTTCGACAACGGTTGAGGCGAATCTTCAGCGCTTTACCGAAAGCAGCCTCACCTTGCGGGCCGGGTTGAACTTTGCCGTTCATGAGTTTCTGGAATTGTCCTTCAACTCGACCTCGCGGAACGACTTCCTCTATCAATACATCCCGGCGCTCGCGGAGCGAGTGGATCGCCGGGTGCGAAACCCCTTGGTCGATGTGGCGCGGTCCTTCAACTTCTTCAACCCCGAGGATCGGGAGGCTTCGTTCTTCAACCTGCAGTCCCTCTCCGTTGAGGCGACACACCGCCTGGGCGACTGGGACCTGGTTCTCGCGTATTCCGCGCGACCGGCGCTCTCGCAGGACGTTTCCCCGCCCCGGTACGAATGGGATTCCCGGTTCTCGGTGGTGGTTCAGTGGCGGCCGCTCCCGGAGTTACGGAGTGAAGTCTCCTATGAGGATGAGGAGCTCCAGTATCGTACCGGGGAATAGCGCGGCGCTTCCGGGTGTCGGCGTCGGCTTGACCGTTGAAGGTGGTGAATCCTATACTCATCCACCTAAGGAGGATTATTGAGTCGGCACGCAGCAGTCGTACTGGAAAGCACCGATCTGATGAGTGAGGTGTGCGGAGCCAACGACCGCAACCTCAAGATTATGGAAGAGCTACTGGAGACCCGCATCCTGTCGCGGGGAAATCAACTATTCCTCGACCAGGAAGATGACCACAAACGTCTTCTCTTTGTCGAAATGATGGGAGAGCTCCAGGATCATCTTCAGCTGGGTCAGGAGGCGAATCCCGACCTCATCCGCGCCGTCTTCAAAGCGCTCACCGCCGAGCAGGACGGTGTTCAGGAAGACCTGAAGAACCGCAGTATCACGCTTTCCAGCTCCGGAAAGACCATCTTCCCGCGAACCTTTCGCCAGGCGACCTACGTTGGTGCCATGGATCGGGCGGAGCTCACCCTGGGGGTCGGTCCCGCCGGTACCGGCAAGACCTATCTGGCAGTCGCCCACGCCCTTCGCGACATTCTCGAAGGGAAGCGCCGGAAGCTCGTGTTGACGCGTCCGGTGGTCGAGGCGGGGGAACGCCTCGGATTTCTCCCGGGTGATCTTTCTCAGAAGATAAACCCCTACCTGAGGCCCCTCTATGATGCCATGGAAGCGTTGCTCTCCCCGGAAATGGTGGCAAAGATGGAGAGTGCGAGATCCATCGAGGTAGCTCCGCTGGCGTACATGCGCGGGCGAAGCCTCTCAGGATGCTACGTGATCCTGGATGAGGCGCAGAATACGACGAAGGAACAGATGAAGATGTTCCTCACACGGATAGGTGAGGGCAGTAAGACGGTAATCACCGGTGACATAACGCAGATCGATCTTCCGCGGCGATCGGATTCCGGTCTGCTCGAATCCCTGGATGTGCTCCGCGGCATTGAAGAGATCGAGACAACGTACTTCACGAGCGGCGACGTGGTTCGCAATCCCCTCGTCAAGAAGATTGTGGATGCGTACGAGGCCTCCGGCGTATGAGGTCTCGAGCCGAAACAGCCCCGAAGCGATCATGACTTCCAGCGACAAACCTCCATCGCGTTCTTCCACCTCTTCCCCGGACACTACGATTGACGTTTGCACCATGGGAATCTCGGACGAGGAGGTGCCGGACGACCTGTCCCGGGTCGCCGAGGCGACGCTGGAGTACATGGGCCGTTCGGGGGTCGAGGTGTCGATTGTGTTGTGCGGTGACACTGAGATCCACGAGTTGAACCGTCTACATCGAAATCAGGACAAGGCAACGGACGTCCTATCGTTTCCGCAGGGCGGTACCGTCCCGGACGTCGGGGTGGAGCCGGCCGTACCGGCGTGGCCTACCGAGTCCGGGGAGCGTACGCACCTCGGAGACGTCGTAATCTCCGTGGACAGCGTTCGGAGGAATGCAGAAGAATGGGAAATAGCCTACGCACAGGAGTTGCAGCGCGTAGTCATTCACGGCGTGCTGCATCTATTGGGAATGGATCACGGGACCAACGACCCCGGTCAGGAGATGCTTCAGCTACAGGAGCGCATCCTGGAAACGGTGATGAAGGAAGGCGAGACGTGAAACGCCTCGGTTTTCTCAAGAAGCTCTTGACCTCGGATGGCCGCGGCAACAGTGAAGAGGACACCCCGCTGACCGTCGAGAAGCAGGACATGATTCGCGGGATCGTGGAGTTGTCCGAGCGTACCGTCAAGGAGGTCATGGTCCCGCGGATCGATACGGCCTTCATCGGCGTTGAGTACGACACCGAGGAGATCGTGAACAAGATCTCGGAGCGGGGGTTCTCCCGGTATCCCGTCTACCGCCACACCATCGACAACGTGATCGGCGTCCTCTATGCCAAGGATCTCCTGCAGTTCCTCATTTCCAACGAGCCAATCCAGGTAGAGAAGATCATTCGCAAGCCCTACTTCGTGCCGGAGAGTAAGAAGCTCGACTCGCTACTGCGGGAGATGAAGCGGAAACACGTCCACATTGCCGTGGCCGTGGATGAGTATGGCGGCGTCTCCGGGATCGTCTGCCTTGAGGACATCATTGAGGAGATCGTCGGGGACATACAGGACGAGTTCGACAATGAGCGCGAAGACATCCTCGCAATCGGTGACGGTGTGTATCTCTGCGACGCCCGCGTCGACATTGAGGACCTCAACGAGGCTCTGAACCTCTCCATTCCCGACGAAGACTTTGATACGCTCGGCGGTTTCGTGTTCGACCTCTTCGGCAAGATTCCGGTGCGCTACGAAAAGGTGAATTACGCCGGCCTGAGCTTCATCATCCAGGAGATGGATGGTCACAAGATCAAGACGGTGAAGATCGTGGCTCAGGAGGATCGCGAGCACCAGGATGAGAAGGAGCATGCAACGTAGCCGGTTGATGCGTCGCGTTCTGCCGCCGGCGCTGCTGTTCTTCCTGCTTCTCGCTCCCGGTTACACCCAAGAGGGTGAGTCGCCGCGTGACCTGTACGAGTCCGGCCTGGACGCGCTCCAGGGCGACCGGCTCTACGAGGCGGTCGAAGCCTTTTCAGCCGCCGTTGACGCCAATCCCGGCTACGCTGAAGCTCACATCGGGTTGGCCCGGGCATACGGGCGTCTTGGTGAGCTCGACCAGGCTCATGATCACGCTACGCGCGCTCGGGAGCTGGCGCCCCTCGACCCGGACAGCCTGAATACCCTCGCGGAGATTCGCATTGATCTCGGGAACCTCGAAGGTGCCCGGGATCTCTACGATACGGTTCTCCGCCGGGCACCGAACAACCAGGAGGCGCGCCTGGGCCTTGCGGAGCTCTCGGTGGCCACGGGAGACTTCGACCAGGCAATGGAGCGCTACGAGGCGGTGCGTCGCAGCGCGCCGCGCAATCGTCGCGCTCTGCTCTCCCTTGCGCTCTTGTGGGAGCAGCGAGGCGATCGAGATGTGGCCGAGCGTTACCTGGAGCTTGCGATTCGGCACCACAGCGACAGCCCACAGGTGCACCTGGAGGCTGCGCGGTACTACCTGCGCCGCTCTTCTCCCGATGGGGCGCGGCGCCACGCTCAGATTGCCCTGCAGATCCGCCCCGATCTCCCGGATGCGCGCCGGGTTCTCGCTTCCGTTGCGTACAGCCAGGAGGACTACGCAACAGCCCGGCAGGCGGCGGAAGAGCTGCTGAGCAATGATCAGCGCG
The DNA here is from genome assembly GCA_964623865.1 of uncultured Spirochaetaceae bacterium. Classification (GTDB taxonomy): domain Bacteria; phylum Spirochaetota; class Spirochaetia; order DSM-27196; family PWMO01; genus CAYFQV01. The sequence goes on from CAZUVX010000001.1 coordinate 220,594, forward strand.
ACGAGACCGCCTGGTACATTCACTCCCTGGCCCAGTATCGCCTGGGCGACGTGGACGCCGCGCTGCAGAGCTACCGAAGGGCACTGCGCCTCGTGCCGGATGCGGAACTGCTTCGCCTCGCCTACGAGGATGTGCTCCTGGAGCTTCCCGCCGATCACGAGGCGCGCCGAGAAGCAGCGGTGTATCACTTCGAGGAGGGACGCTACTTCCAGGAGCAGAACCTGTTCGGCCGCGCCCGCGCCGCCTACCGGCGGGGCTTGCTCCTCAACCCCTTTGACGTCGACGGAAGGCTTGCCTTCGCGGAGCTCTACCGGTTTGGCGGTCTCGAGGGGAAGTATCTCAATGAGCTCGAGGTCATCTCCTCTCTTTCATCGGACGTGCCTCGCGACATCGAAGATCGTATTGAGGTGTACTCCAGTCTGCTGGAAGAGAGCGTCTCCACGGAGTGGGGCGTGGACCAGTTCACCATCAGCCGGGAGCCTCTGGAGATCGCGCTCTACATACGAGGCGGGGACGGCATGAGCCCGCGGCCGGAGGAGTCGCGCATTCTCGCGGAAGCGCTCCGGCGAGAGCTCCTGGGATATGAGATGATCGATGTTCCCGGGGAGCCCGTCATGGTGGAAACCTTCGCCGAAGCCTTCAGCGATGCCCGGCGAGGAAGTGCGGACTACTTCCTCATGCTGGATTTCGAGAGCTCCGACCGCGCGATTTCGGTATCTGCAGGGGTATACGTGGCCCGAACCGGCACCGAGGTTGCGGAAGTGCGCACCGGAAGAAGCGGCGCCGACCGGCTTGCACGCTCTCTCGTCTCCTTCAGCGAGGCCTTCGTCACGCAGCTTCCCCTCGCCGGCACCATCCTGGAACGTCAGGGGAGGCGGCTCCTCGTGAACATAGGGGAGATTCACGGCATAGCCGAGGAGGCGCCGCTCGTGATCGTCCGCCCCGAGGCGATGCTCCTCGCCGGCGAAGCGCCGGTGTACACCTTTACCGACGCCGAGGTCCTCGGCACTGCTACGGTGACGCGACTCGATGACCTGGTTTCGGAGGCGACCCTCGCCCGGCCGGGGCTCTTCGACCTCGTCCGCAAAGGGGACCGCGTGATCCTGGATGAGGACCGGCAGGCTCCGCCCGGTGAGACCGAGCGCTTCCCGGTACTGTACGAGCGGGTTCGCAGCACTCGATAGGGTTCGCGCCGGGGGCGCTCATGTCGGCTAAGTCCCTACGGCTTCAACGGTTCCGCCGCTGCGGTTCCGCCGCTCCGGGGAAGGAAGCAGATTGACACGGTGACTGTGCTGTTCGTATAGTGAACCACGGCCACAGGCATATCGATGTTGAGCGCCCGCGGCATGAGACCAGGCAGTGCCGATCTCCCCACGGGAGTGCACCATGCATCCTTGGGGTTTCCTGTCTTCGGCGGGTTCACAGACATCGAAGTTCACACGAGACGATCAAATAGGGAGAGACTATGTCCGTTCGAACGATCAGAGATGCAGATCTGGAGAACAAGCGTGTATTGATCCGTGCCGATTTCAACGTTCCCATCAAGGACGGCACCGTCACGGACGACAGCCGTATCACGGCGGCGCTGCCTACCATTGAGTACATTCTCAAGCAACCGGGCACCTCGATTGTGCTTTCCAGTCATCTTGGTCGTCCCAAGGGCACGCGCGACGAAGCGTTCTCTCTCAAGCCTGTGGCGACTCGCCTGTCCGAGCTCCTCGGCACCAAGGTCAAGACGGCGGATGACTGCGTCGGTCCGGAGGTGGAGAAGGCAGTCGCCGATCTGGATCCCGGAGAGGTCCTGCTCCTCGAGAACGTACGCTTTCACAACGAAGAAAAGGAGAATGACCCGGAATTCGCCAAGCGACTCGGCCGCTTGGCGGACATTTATGTGAACGATGCCTTCGGCAGTGCGCACCGGGCTCACGCCTCCACGGAGGGAGTTGCTCACGTTCTGCCCGCCTTCGCCGGGTTTCTTATTGAGAAAGAGGTTGCGTTCTTCGAACCCGTCGTCCGGGAGCCCGCACAACCCTTTGTTGCGATCATCGGCGGAGCAAAGGTGTCCACGAAGATCGGTGTTCTCGAGAACCTGTTGCCGAAGTGTCGGAGTCTCGTTATCGGTGGGGGAATGTCCTACACCTTCCTGAAGGCGCAGGGCCATGAGATCGGGAAGTCCCTCTTCGAAGAGGAGTACCTCGATACGGCGAAGAGTCTCCTTTCCGACGCGGATGCGCGCGGTGTGCGCATAGTTCTCCCGGTGGATCACGTGGTCGCCCCGGAATTCAAAGAGGATGCCGACGCCGGCACCATCGACGGCATTGAGATACCCGCGGATGAGTTGGGTATGGACATCGGACCTCGTTCCATCGAGCAGATCCGCGAGGTCATCGCGACTGCGAAGACCATCGTCTGGAACGGGCCCATGGGTGTGTTCGAGTTCGATCGGTTTGCCCGGGGGACCCTCGAGGTTGCCAAGGCCGTTGCCGAGGCTTCGGCAACGACGATTGTCGGCGGCGGTGACTCCGTTGCGGCGGTCAACAAGTTCGGTCTTGCCGACAAGATCGATCACGTCTCCACCGGGGGCGGGGCCTCCCTCGAGTTTCTCGAGGGTAAGACTCTTCCCGGAATCGCAGCGCTTCGGTCCGACGGATAGAGGGCGCCGTCCCGACACGTGTAACGCATCAACAACAGGCGCTGAACACGGCCGGCGGTTTAGCCGGAACACGCAATGATCGAACCTGGCAGGAAGGGGAGGAGTAAACCATGAGAACCACCTACATCGCCGGCAACTGGAAGATGCACAAGACCATCTCGGAGGCGCGTGCCCTGGCCGGCGAATTGCGGACCGAACTGGCCGGCAGCTCCCACAAGATCATGATTGCGCCGCCCTTTACGGCGTTGGCCGGTGTTGCCGCCGTTCTCGAGGGGTCTAACGTCCTGCTCGGCGCCCAGAACATGGCTCCGGAGGAGTCCGGTGCGCACACCGGTGAAGTCTCCGTAACCATGCTCAGGGATGCGGGTGCGTCGGTGGTGATTCTCGGTCACTCCGAGCGCCGCCACGTCTACGGTGAGGACGACGCCTTGATCAACCGGAAGGTCAAGCTCGCCCTGGATCACGCCATGGAGGTGATTCTCTGCGTGGGCGAAACGCTGGAGGAGCGGGAGGCCGACAAGGTGCGCGCCGTCGTCGAGAGCCAGCTGGAGGGCGGACTCGCAGGCGTGCCCAAGGAAGCTCTCGAGAGGATTACTATTGCGTACGAGCCGGTATGGGCAATCGGGACCGGAAAGACCGCCACGCCGGCGGATGCAGCTGAGGCGCACGGGATGGTCCGGAGCAAGCTCGACGGGATGTACGGGAGCGGTGCCGGCAACGGCGTCACGGTGCAGTACGGCGGATCGGTGAAGCCGGACAACGTTGCAGGACTGATGGCGGAGGAGCAAATCGACGGCGCCCTGGTCGGCGGGGCCTCACTGAAGGCCGAAACCTTCGTTCCGATTGTTCAATTCGACGCGCAGTAGACGACTGCGTATTACGCGAAGTATAGTTGCGCGGACTGTAGAGAGGAATCATTCGTATGGGTGCATTGAGCATTCTGTTGCTTGTCGTATTCGGTATTACCTCAGTCCTCCTGGTTGTCGTGGTGTTGCTCCAGGATGAGGGTGGCGAGGGCCTCGGTGGCATATTCGGCGGGGGCGGAGCCGGACCGGTCGGGAATCGGTCGGGGAACATCCTCACCAGAACGACCACCGTTCTCGGCACCATCTTCCTGGTGGCCGCCTTTGGACTGGCGTGGTTGAATCGAAGCCCCGATACCGGGGACGTGGAGGCGGCCGCCCGCCGGCTGGAGGGTGACCAGGCCACTCAGTGGTGGGAGGTCGAGGAGGAAGATGGCAATGACGAACCCGCACTCGACGACGAGGACGGCGACTCAGGGGACGTTGCGCCCGCGCGAGATGAGGTGGGCGGTGACGAGGAGACCTCTGCGGAGTAACACGCGGTGAGGATAGCCGTTGTCTTCTTTCCACAAGCTCACCGGACCGGGCTCCTGGAGCTGGCCAAGGGGTTGAGTCGGGGCATCGAGGCGCAGGGCCACCAGGTGGACCTTATCGATGGAACCCGAGACGTAAACACTAAGCTCACGATCTATGAGTACATTGCCGTAGGGACCGAGCAAACGAGCTTCTTCGGCGGGAAGATTCCCCCCAAGGTCGGCGAGTACCTGAAGAACGCCGGAATCGTCGGCGGAAAGAAGTCCTTTGCCTTTGTGCTGAAGCGACCTGTGGGTACATCGAAGACGCTCCGGTCACTCATGAATACCATGGAGGCGGAGGGGATGTTTCTCCGTGTCTCCGACGTACTTGCATCCCCTGAAGGGGCCGAGGCCGTAGGAAAGCGCCTGAAGATAGGATGACCGGTCCGACGCCGGGTGGTCCCGGTGAACGGACCGGTTGCTTTCTCTCGATGCCTCAAACACACGCGTAGGTGAGCGAGCCAGCGGTGGAAACGTATTACGACATACTTGGACTTGACAGCTCCTGCTCGCAAGAGGAAATAAAGCGCGCCTTCAGAAGCAAAGCCAAGGAGCTTCACCCGGACGTGGCGTCGCCCGTGGGGAGCTCGGCGGAGCGGATGCGCGTTCTGATCCAGGCCTACAAGATTCTTGCGGATCCCGAGCAGCGTCGTCACTACGATCGCACTCATTTCATCCACAGGCGGAAGTATCGGTTCGATTACCGCTCCTTCCTGAGAGAGCGGAAGAACGATCTCGGAAGCCAGGCGAAGCTCATCTTCTTCGATCTTCTTCACGACTATCCGGATGAGGCGGTGGAGCTCTTCGATGCGCGTTTCCGGGATCGCGAGTCTCTCATGTGGGACTACCTCGGGCGTGAGGATTTCATGGATTGCGCCTTTCTCCTCGCCGAGGAGTACGAGCGCCGAGGCGATCTCGTGCAGGCATATCGACTCCTCACGGCGATCGCAGTGCACGAGCAGCTGCACCCCTATTTCCGGCACTTCTTCCAGGAGGTCGTCGACCGACTGAGGAACCTCGTCTGTTTCAAGATGTTCGAGTCTCTCGATGACGAAGTAGTCCTGGGGTACATTGAAGAACTGATCGAGTTCGATTTTACCCGAAAGGAGACCGCCTTCTATCTCAAGAAGGCCGCTGAGCTGTATCTTCGCCGGGAGAACGTGGCGGATGCGAAAGACTGTCTTGAACGAGGATTGGAACTCGATGAGAAGCTCCCCGGCATCAAGAAGCTGCAGGAGCAGATTTCGTTGCGGCAGTGCGTTTAGGCCGTGCCCGCGGCGATCAAGACGTTCGCTCCGGGAGGGTGGGCGTGGATGGAAGGTTTATTGCATGAGAAGAGTACAACCTCTGATAGTTGTAGTTATTCTGCTGGCGGGTGCTGCAGCGGCGCCGGCACAGGTACTGGACAAGCCCGTTGCAGTGGTAAGTCTCCATGAAACGGCCGACATCGGTCAGCGCGCCATGCGCCTGCAGAGCCGGGTTCTCGAGGAGCAGCTTGGTCGCGCCCTGACGAGTGAGGAGCGGCGGGAATTGCTGCAGGCGCAAATCAGCGAAGAGCTCATCAACCAGGCCGCCGCCCAGGCGAATATTCGTGTCGGTGAGCGCGAAGTCGAGCAGGCCATTACCAATCAGCGTGCGAACCTCGGCCGGCCTGTTACCGAGGAGCAGTTCCGGCAACTCATCGAGGATCAGGCTGGAATGACCTGGCAGGAGTATCGCGATCAGATTCGGCAACGGCTCATCCAGGAGAAGTTCGTTCTGCAGGAGAAGCAGGACGTGTTTCAAGCGATCCAGGAGCCGAGCGCCCGGGAGGTTCGGCGCTTCTACGAGGAGAATGCGACGGATTTCTCCAATCCGGCAATGGTGCGTTTCGACCACATCTTCGTGGAGACGCGTGGGAGTGGCGGGGATACGGCTCAGAGTAAGCGAGACCGAATCGAGGAGCTCTACGACGAAATCCGATCCGGCGAGTCCACCTTCGACGAGGTCGCGGATCGCTCTGTGGACGACGCAGGCTACAGCGCCGGCGATTTCGGCTACCTGATGCGTCGAGACGGTAACAGCCGTCAGCTTCTGGGACAGGACTTCATTGACGAGGTCTTCAGCATAGAGGAGGGGGACATCAGTGATGGTGTGCTGAAGTCGAACATGGGCTATCACATCGTCAAGGTGACCAACCAGCGCCGTGCGCGCATCCTGGACCTGAATGATCCCGTCCTGCCCGGTCAGAACGTCACCGTACGAGATCAGATTGTGAACTATCTCCTCGGGAACGAGCAGCAGCGCGCATTTCAGCGTGCTCTGGAAGAGGTGGTGCAGGAGCTACGGAATCAGGCGGAGGTGCGCATATTCGAGGAGAACCTCGACTGGTAGCCCCGGGGAGTGTGGTTAGTCTATGGGAGCGCGTCGTCAAGCCCGCATACTCGCCTTTCAAGCGCTCTACGCATGGGAAACCACGGGAGGGTCCGTCGAGGAGGCGTGCACCTTCACCTGGCTTGATGAAGAGATGGCGGACGAAGAAGCAGCGAGCTTTGCCCGCCTTCTCGTCGCGGGGGCCCTCGAAAACATCGATTCAATCGATGAGGCAATTTCGTCGCAACTCGAGCATTGGACCATCTCCCGCATCAATCGGGTCGATCTGGCAATCCTGCGCCTGAGTGCATATGGTCTACTCTACCTCAAGGACATCCCCGGCTCTATTACGATCGACGAGGCGATTACCCTAGCCAAGAGATACGGAACGCGCGACTCCTACCGCTTCGTCAACGGCGTCCTGGACGGGATTCTCAAGAGGAAGGCGGGGTGACGCGGCAGCGCCTTCTGTCGGTTGCTCTCGTCGCGTTCGGCGTGGTCGCTGCGGCAGTTGTAACGGTTGTGGTCGTTCGCGGCGTTGCCTCGATCCGACGCGATCGGCTTCTCGAGTACACAATGCGCCGGGTGGATTCACGCCTGGCAGACCGGGAGTGGGAGAGTGCCGCCCGATTGCTGGACGATTTCGCATCGGTCAAGCTCGGCGGGGACCAGTGGAGAGAGGTCCTTCGACGCGCCTGGGTGGTTGCCGGGAATCGGGACGGCTGGTCGGGTTTCGGGCGTCTGGCATCACGCGCCGCGGCGCAGCATCCCCGCAACGGCGATCTGGTCTTCCTCGACATTTCCGCCGCGTATCGGGCGGACGAGCCCGCCTCCCCCTCGGCGGTACCTCCAGGGGCGCGCTATGACGCTCTGCGGGCGCTGCTCTTCCTGGAAGGAGGGGCGGCCGGCGACGCCCAACCCGGCGCACCCGAGGAGACGCCTCGTGACGCCCCGGATCCGCGGGAGCTTTCGATCTCCAACGATCGCGTCGAAAGGGTTCTGAACGCAGCGCTTCTTCAGTCCGCGGACAGTCTGGCTGCTGCGCACGAAGCTACCGGAGATCCTCGACTTGCCGTGGATGCCGCCCTTGTACGTCTGCGGGAAGGGGAAGCGGCCGCTGCGCACGAGGAGATCTCTCTTCGCAGGGAGGGCGTGTCGCCGGTCTTCCGTGCAAAGGTTGCTCTGTCGGCGGCAGACTTCACCGGCGCGGTAGAGGCGCTTTCGCAGGGGAATTCCGGGGCGGGCAGCCTCTCGGCACCCGACTCCGCCCGCCCCGACGCCCCGGCGGAAGCGCACCTTGGTGAAGGCGAAGGGCGAGCGCCGGACAATGCGACTCTCCTCAAAGGCGATGCTCTCATCGGTCTGGGCGACTTCGGCCGCGCGGAGCGGGTGTACCGGGAGGTGCCGAGGAGGGAGTGGAGTCCTGAGGCCTTCCAGAGCGTTGCCTTCCTGATCCGCTCCCGGGGCGGAGAGCCGGAGGAAACCTTGCGCGCCGGGGTTTCTCGATGGTCGGGTGATCCGGAGTCGGCACGAGCGCTGGCGGTCCACATCGTCGATGAGCGCCCGGAAGAGGCGCGCGCCCTTCTCGATAGTTTCGCCGAGCAGTCCCCGAAGATGCGAGTGACGTCCTTGCTGCTGTTCGACGAGTTGAAGATGTCGCAGCGGGTGCGTGGGACCCTGTGGCGGATGTACAACGAGGCCGACCAGGCGGCATCCGGGGGGAGCCAAGCCGTCGGGGAGTACCTCGCGTGGTACCTCGCCGGGCTCGGCGACTGGGACGATCTGGAACGAGTGGTGTCCGATCCCGCCTCCGACTCCGTCGACTGGGTTCGCTTCTATCAGGGCGTTCTGGCGGTGCGCTCCGGGCGATCGCAGGAGGCGCGCGACGCCTTCGCAGAGATCGATGCACAGGGAATGCGTATCGCCGCACGCTACAACGAGGGCCGCGTCGCCCTTGGCATGGGCGACCTCGACGGCGCCCAGGCCGCACTGGAGGAGGCGCAGGATGCACTGCTTCGGCGCCCTCGAGACGGAGACCGCGACCGCGACCTGTCCCGGGTGCTCCTGGAACTCGGGCGCGTCCACCTGTTGAAAGGGAGGGAAGAAACCGGATACGGTATGATTTCTCGGGCGCTTCGGTACAACCCGGGCAACGCCACCGCACGCAACCTGCTGGAAGAGGGATCGGTCTCCGGCACACCAATGCGCGAAGGCACCATGGATGATACGACTAAAGAGTCCCAAGCAGATTGACGGCATTCGAGAAGCATCCAGACTCCTGGTTACGGTCCTGCAGGAGACCGCGCAGCTTGTCGAGCCCGGCGTAACGACCGGTGAGCTCAGCGAGTACGCGAACAGGCGCATCACCGCCCTCGGCGCGCGAGCGGCCTTCCTGGGATACATGGACTTTCCCGCCGCCATGTGCACCTCCGTGGACGAGGCGGTGATTCACGGCATTCCCAACGATACGAAGCTCCGAGAGGGACAAATCGTAACTATCGACTTCGGAGTTGAGTATCGGGGCTACTACAGTGATTCCGCCGTCACCATGCCGGTCGGGCGGGTCTCTCAGGAGGTGCAGGCCCTCCTGAAGGCGACGAAGGAAAGCCTGTGGCTCGGGATCGAGCAGGCGAAGGCGGGCAACCGGGTAAACGACATCTCCCGGGCGATCTATCACTACAATCGACGCGCCGGCTACGGCATCGTGCGGCCATACTGCGGTCACGGCGTCGGGCTCGAGATCCACGAGGACCCGCAGGTGCCGAACTACGTCGGCACCGGGCCCAATCCGCGGCTGAAGCCGGGTATGGTGCTGGCCATTGAGCCGATGATCAACCTGGGCGGTGACGATGTGCGCCTTCTGGACGACGACTGGACCGTCGTTACGGCGGATTCTTCAGTTTCAGCCCACTTCGAGCACACAGTTGCCATCCATGAGGATCACACCGAAGTTCTGACACAGTGGGACGGAGAGGACGGGCCCTGACGGGTGACCAATGCCCCGGGAACGCCTGCGGGTTTCGGCTACACGAGGCGGGTCGGGACTCACACGACCACCTTGCGGAAACACACGACCCGGGCGTGAAACCACGCGTCCCGGTCCGGGAAAGTGACATTCCGTTTGTTTGCCAATATACTCTTCGCCTAGGAGGCCGGATTAGTGATGAATAGCCGTACACCACTTCACTCACGGAAGTTCTTCATGATCAACCTGGTGCTGGTGGGGCTGATAATCGGCTTCTCCATGTCCATGGTCGTATTCTCCTGCTCTACCCGGATTCAACCCGGAGGGGCCGCTCTCGCACAGCGCACCGGAGAGGATGTCGATATCCAGATTGAAGGATTGCAGAGCTCGTTTCGCCAAGTCGCCCAGGCGGTCATGCCCACGGTGGTCAAGCTCAACGTGGAGGAGCTACGGTCGCAGCAGCGGCCCCAGGGAGACAATCCCTTCTTCGACTTCTTCTTCGGCGATACCGACGATGAGGACACACCCATCCCAACCCAGGGTCTCGGTTCGGGTGTGCTTGTCCGGCAGGAGGGATCCACCTACTATGTCCTGACGAACGATCACGTCGTGGCGGAGGCGGACAGTATTGAGGTCGTCCTGGACGACGAGAACTCCTACGAGGCGACCCTCGTTGGAACGGACCAGCGGAAGGACCTCGCCCTCGTTTCATTCGAGGAACCCGACCGCGAGCTGCCCCTCGCACGGTTCGGCAATTCGGACGAGCTGGCGGTGGGGGACTGGGTTCTTGCCGTGGGCAGTCCCTTCGGGTTCCAGTCCACGGTCACCGCGGGCATCGTGAGCGCTCTCGAACGGCGGGGTGGGCCCCAGGGCAACATCAACGACTTCATTCAGACGGATGCAGCCATCAACCAGGGCAATTCAGGTGGTCCGCTCATCAACCTTCGCGGCGAGGTCGTCGGGATCAACACGTGGATCACCTCGCAGACGGGCGTCAGCGCGGGTCTGGGTTTCTCCATCCCCATTAACAACGCCAGTCGCGCCATTGAGGATTTCATTGAGAGAGGCTCCATTCAGTACGGCTGGCTCGGGGTGAGCATTCGTGACGTTTCCCGGGAGGACGCCGGAGAGCTCGGGCTCGAGAACCGGCAAGGGGCCCTCGTTCATCACGTTTTCGTGGGATCTCCCGCGGAGGGATCCGGTCTGCAACCGGGAGACTTCATTCGCACCGTTAACGGCACCGAGGTGTATGATGCTGATGAGCTCATTCTGGAAGTGGGCGACCTGCCCGTCGGGGAGGTTGCGAGGTTCGAGTTGATCCGTCAGGGAGAGGACCGGGTCGTAGACGTCACCATCGAAGAGCGCGAGGCCGAACGTACCATCCAGCAACAGAATGCGCAGCTCTGGCCGGGGTTGAGCGTCTTCCCCTTGACCGACGATATTCGGGAGGAACTGGAGCTGCAACGGAGGACCGAGGGTGTCATCGTGACGACAGTCGAGTCTCAAACCCCTGCCGCCAATGCAGGCTTGCGTGCCGGTGACGTGATCGTTTCGCTGAGCGGCCGAAGTGTTGCAAACATCAGAGAGTTCTACCGGGTTCTCAACGATGATCCGGGTAGCGACCTCGAGGTTGAGTATCTCCGGGAAGGGGAGAGTACGACGACCACTCTGGAGTATCCGTGAGCATTGCCAAAGAGTTCCTTACCTACGACACGGTCCGAAACAACGCCATCAAGCTGGCCCATCGGATCCATTCCGACGGGTTCGTTCCGGATGTCATATACGTGAGTCTCCGTGGAGGCGCGTATCTGGGGAACGTAATCAGCGAGTACTTCAAGGTTGTTCGGACGGGCCACAGACCGGTCTTCTATGCCGCCGTGGTCGCCCGTTCCTACTCGGACATTCACCGGCGGGAGAAGGTAATGGTGGACGGCTGGACGTACACGCCGGAACATCTGCGCAGCGGGGACAAGGTGCTCATTGTAGACGATATCTTCGACTCCGGTCGTACGATCAACCACCTGGTGGACCTGGTTCTCGAACAGGGCATTCCCCGTCAGGACATTCGCGTCGCAGTCCACGACTACAAGATCCGCTCCTTCGTTCAGGAGACCCTGCCGATCCACCCCGACTACTACTGCCGCAAGCATCTCGTGACCAAGCCTGAGGAAGACACCTGGGTTCACTATCTCAGTCACGAGATCGTCGGGCTCGGGGAAGAGGAGATCGAGACGCAGTACTCAAGTGACAAGGAGGTCGTGGCGATTCTTAAAGAGATCAGCTCGTACCGGTCATGAGAACGCGGCGCCATCTCGTACTGATTCTGGTCTTGCTCATGTCGACCTTTGCCGGCACGGCCCAGGAGTCGGCTGCGACCGACAATCACGAAGGACGTGATACCGACGCATCGGGCGGCTCGGTCTCTTCCTCTTCCCCTTCATCCCAGGATCGGCCCATACGCTTCTCACCGTCGCCGGGCACCTATGCGGAGACCGTCATGGTCTCGGTGGGTGACGACCGCGGAGCGGAAGCGCCTCGGTTATGGTACCGCTTTGCCGATGACGACGACGCGGCCTTCCTCCCCCTCGAGGGCGGCATAGTTCTCGGGGAGGTCCCCGGGGTCGCCTATCGCTACACGATCGAGATCGCGGAGACCGCCGCTTCCGGTCGGACCGCCCCGGACGGCGCCGGGAGCGTGGAGGTTCTCGCCCGGGCGAGTTACGTTGTTGATCCCCGGGTTCCCCCTCCGCCGGAACCCGACCCGGTGCCGGGGGTGTACCACGACACCGTGCAGCTGAGCCTAACCGGGGCGGAAGGCACCGAGGTGACTTACGCCTTTGCCCGCGATTCGGGCCCCATGAGGACCTATACCGATCCGGTAACGCTTGCCGCCAGGGAGGGGGAGCGCAGCGAGTACAACGTCATGGCGTACGCCTCATCGGAGGCGGGACACCGGAGCGAGGTCATCCGTGGGCGCTACGTCATTGATGCGACGGGCGCTGCGCGCGGCTCGCCCTCCCTGCGCATTGAAAGCCCGATTTCCGGGACTTTCGGCAACCGTCAGCTCCTGGTCGTGGAGAGCACCGGAGTCTCGAGGGTTCGCTACACGACCGACGGCAGTGACCCGCTGGAGGGTGGTACCGCTTATGCCGGTCCGGTACGGTTGGAGCGGACCGGTCCCTACACCGTGCGGGTGGCTGCCACCGGCGCGGACGGCCGCGTCTTGTCGGACGCCGTGGAGGTCACCGTCGAAGGGCGCGAGCTGCTCGATCTCCCACAAGGCGTCATCACCGAGGACCGGCGCATATCGCCTCCCGGCGGCACCGCCTACTTCACCACCGACGACCGCGCCCCAACGGCAGGGAGCAACCCCTTCGACAGCCCCATTCCGGTGTCACCCTCCGCCGGCGTGCGCCGCATCCTTCCGGTGCGCGTTCACGTGCCCGAAGGTGGTGACTTGCCGGCCGGAGCGTATCGATACACCTACGTTCTCGAGGGACGTACGCCGGCACGGCCTGAGGCTATCACCTATCACGGCCCTGAGACCGACGGCACTCTCCATCTGAGTCTACTCTCCTCTCCCGGCGCGGAAATCCGCTACTCCACCGACGGCTCTCCGCCGCAGCAGGGCCGTCTCTACACGGAGAAGGCCGCCATTGACCTTCCCTCCGACCGTGATCAGGCGACCATGGTGATGCGCGCAGTGGCGGTCTATTCCGGCACCGTCGAGAGCACTGAGCTCTCCAAAGAGATCTCCTTCGACACCCGGTCGCCGGCGCCCCCTTCAGTCTCACTTTCCGGGTCGATGCATACGGCCGTCGCCACGATTGAGGTGTCACGCCCTGCGGGGACGGACGTCGTCTATGCAGTCGGCCCTGCCGAGGGGGCAACCCCGGAACCCACGCGGTGGTCTCCGACGGTGCAGGGGGACACCCTTCGAATCCCCGCCCCTCCCGGAAGCGACCGCGCCGTCACGGTAGCCTTCGCCTCCGTGGACGCCTACGGTAACCGCTCTGCGGAGGTCGAGACCGTGGATCTTCGGCTTGACGGCAAGGGACCCCCTCCTCCCCGGATCGCAAGGGAGGGACGGCGGCTGGTAATCGAGGGAGAGAACGTCCGGTACTACCTGCGCCGGGATCGTGAGGACCGGGACTCGGCGGCCGCCGCCACCTTCGCCGCCTACGATGGTCCGCTCTTTCTCGAGGCGCCCCCGGGGGGGCGAATGGTCCACACGGTTCGCGCCTTCTCGCAGGACCAGGTGGGAAACCGAAGCGCCCTCGTCTCCGAGCGCGTCGTGAGCGATGCCCGACGGGCCGAATTGCCGGGAAGCCTCGGCGTGGAGGATGGAGGGCTCTACCGGCGCGCCGTCACATTGCGGAACACCTCCGAAGAGGAGGACTTTCAGGTTCGCTACGCCGTTTCCTTCAGCGATGACGCGGACGAGGAGGTCACGGACCCCGGGACTCCCCCTGCGGACACAACCCTGGGGGACGGCGCACTCTTCGACGCACCGGAAGGTGTCGAACGGCGGTATGTCGTCGCCCTTCAACCCGTCTTTACCAGCACGAACCGAACCGGATCGGTGGAGCTGCTCAGCTTCACCGTCGACCGGAAGCCGCCCCGACCGCCCAGCGTCAACGGAATAGAGGATGGTCGGTCCTACGGCTCCGCGGTCTCCTTCACGGTTCAGCCTTCGGGGGAAGGTGATCGTGTGGAGTACCGGCTGACACGGCAGGGTGGGGACGAGGGCGGTGGCGGAAGCGGGACCGCTTCGGATCCCGGCGCCGCGGGATCCTCTTCGGACTCTTCGTCGGAAGCGTCGCTCGGGGATGAGTGGCTCTCCCTGACCGGGGGGGACGACCTCAGGCGCGTGGACGTTGCCGTCGGGACGGATCGCATATTCACCCTGTCGGCGCGAAGCGTCGACGCGGCGGGGAACGTTTCCGAGATGGAAGCGCCGGTCAAGTTCCGGATCGATCGTGCCGAACCGGCGCCGCCGCAAATATCCGTGGACGGCGCCGAACCAACCGACCATGGGCGTTACCTTGCAACGGGTGCCGTTACCGTTACCATCGATGCCGAAGGCGCGGAAACCTACTACCGGGTGTCTCGAGACGGTGCCGCTTCACGGGAGCGGGGAGCCCTTTCTCCTGCAGACCAGCCGTACGAGGGACCCTTCGACGTCGAAGCCGTTGCAGATGAGACCGTGCGAGTTGACATCCAGGCGATGACGCGTGATGCGGTGGGGAATGAGAGTGCCGCGTCGCCGCCGGTGTCGATCACAATCGATCGGCGCCCCCCCGATCCACCCGAGGTGGTCGACGTCACGACGGACGATACCGGGCGTGCGGGAAGGGTGATCTGGCGTCATGGGAAGGACGCCGTGGTTCGCTATCGCGTTACAGCCGGGGGCGCGGGAGACGGGGAGTTCCGGACGACCCGGCGCATCGGCAGGTGGCACCTGCCCGACGGAGAGTCCGCGGGACGCCTCGAGTACTACGCCGAGGACCGAGCGGGAAACCGCAGCGGCGTCGCGACGGTCGCGGTGCGGGGCTTCTCGGCGGCGCCGCGCCCGGAGCTCGCCGGGGTGGATGCAGACGCCGTCTACGGCTCCGCCGTGGTCGTGCAGAACCGTACCGCAACCGGAACCGTCCGGTACGAGGTTTCGACCGACGGGAGTGACCCGCCGGCGGTTACGCGCTTCTCCCCGGAGTTGCCGGCTCGGGTGCCCTTCGACGCCGCACCGGGGGAAGCCGTGGGGTATCGCGTGGCGGCGCGGACCTTCGCAGAGGACGCCCGGCCGTCGCCGGTGGTAGTCGTGAGCTTCACGGTGGACCGCGAAGCGCCCGAAGCGCCGCGTATCCTGGGGTTCCGGGACGGAGACTTCCTGACGGAGGACGTGGAGGTCGCTTTCGAAGCCTCCGGCAATCCCATTCGCTACTCCGTGATCGAAGGACCGGAGGGGCGTACGGTGGAGGGAGAGTTCGAGCCCTACGAGGAGCCCTTCACCTTGGAGGCGAAGCCCGGTGGGGTCGTGCACTATCGCGTATCTGCATACAGCGTCGACCGCGCGGGGAACCGGAGCGAGGAGACCAGGACGTGGGATCTCTTCTTGGGCAAGGAGATCGTCTACGTCGCGCCGGAGGGCTCCGCGGGCGCCGCCGGGACCATTGATGACCCGGTGAATGATCTCGCTGCAGCGGCGGAACGGGCGCAACGCGACGGGAAGCGCACCATTTTTGTTGCCGGCGGGGACTACACCGTTGCGGCGCCACTCACGCTTCAGGGTTCCCTGAACCTGCAGGGCGGCTTCGATTCCGCGACGTGGCGGCGTACCGAGGAGAGCCGGAGCTCACTCACGGTGACCGGGGACGCCTTCACCGGGGCGGAGGGCGCCGTTGTGGTTGAAGAGGGCAGACTCACCGTCGGACGCTTCGACATTGCGGTGGAAGCGCCGGCGTCGAGGACGGATGGCGAAGCCCGGGGGAACGCGTCCGAGGGGCGCTACGCCCTGGTTGCCGGGGACTCCGCCCTCTTCGTGCAGAACGTGGCGCTGTCCGTGAACGGCGTCGGCGCGCTGCGGCAGAGCGGCGGCGACGTGACCTTCAAAGGTGTTCGCATTGTTGATGAACGGGGTGGTTCCGGGTCGCTGCTGTCCCTTGAGGGGGGCCGGACGGTTCTCGACGGCGTGGAGATCACCGGAGCGCCCCAGGGCAGGGAGAGAGCGCTCCTGTATGGACGGAACGCACAGCTCTTCGTCCAGGAGGGACGGATCGAGCCCGGCGGTGGCGACCGGAGCGTGGGCATCCGGGCCGAGTCGAGCCGCGTGGTCATTGGTGCAAGCGAGATCCACGGGGGAACCGGATCCCGGAGTGCCCGGGGTGTTCATGTGACCGGGGGCACCCTGAGGATGACGGACTCCCGGGTCTCCACTTCCGAGCGGTCGCGTATTGCCACCGCCGTCGCGGCGGACGATGCCCGGACGACCATTGAGGGGAGCGCCTTCACGCTGCGGGGATCCGCAGGTGTGGCAGGGGTGGCCGCCCAGGGCGGCACCCTGACTCTTGGGAGGTCGTCCTTCGACGCCCGAAACGTACCCTCGGGGTTCATTCATCTGGTCGTCCTGCGCTCCACCAAATCGGACCTGGTGGCCAATGGGTTCATTGCGCAGGATGCCGGCGAGGCCATTGTAGCGCGGGTGACCGCGAGTCACGTCCGGTTCGTGAACAACACGGCGATCACCGGGGAGATTCGCGGCGCCGCTTACGGCATCAATGCGAGCGGAGCCGCTTCCCTTCTGGTGCAGAACTCGATCTTCAGCCACGACGGTTCCGGCAGGGGACGTGCCGTTTCCGCAGCAGATGAGGGCGCAACCTTCAGCATACGCACCAACAGCTTCCACGGGTGGGACACTCTCTACGAGCGCAGCACCGGAGGATTCACGCAGGTGCGCTCCAGCCGCAGCGCTACGGTTGCCGCGTTGAACGACGACGGCCCGGCCGGGGTAGCGGCGGAGCGGAACATCCCGGGCAGTGCCCCTGAAGACCTCGATCTCTCCGGCCGGTTCCCCCGGTTATCCGCGGGTGCCGTGGAGATCGACGCCGGATCGGAGCCGCCGCAGGATCTTCCCTATCGGGATGTGGATCTGCAGGGGCAGCAACGACCCGCGCCGGCTGCAGTCCCCGGTGCAGGTGAAGATCGGGAGCCCGCCGAGACGGCCGCCTCCGCCGGACCCACCGTCGGCGCCTACGACATTGGTGCCGACGAGTTCTACCGCTAGCTTCTCAATAGGTTGTCGTACTATTCCCAGCGCCAGACGTTGCTCAGGCCTGAACCGTCATCCGTATCCGGATCCATATCCGGATCGACGGTGCGGCTCCAGAGACCGGTGTCCGCAGTGAGCGCAAAGAGCTCGTACGGGCCCTCCGTCGTGCGGGGAAACAGATGGAACGCCGTGACGGCCGCCGTCGAGATCTCCGCGGATACGTAACTCGGGTCGTCGGTCGGGCGTGATGCCGATTCTCCATCCGGTGCCATGACGAAGTACCCGCCCCCCTCGTTGTCGTCTGTGGTGAGCGCCGGAATGTACAACTGCCGTTCGGCATCACCAACGCCGGGCAGCACGACCGGCTTGCCGAGGGGTGCGGTCTCCGGCATTTCGACCTTCTCCCATGTGTCGCCGCCGCCGGCGAGCCTCCGGTAGAGGTCGCCGTCCCGGGTGGTAACGAAGAGGTCCCCCTCGTCGTAGTGGAGGCCGGCGAAGGGCGGTGCCGCCTCCAAACCTTCGAGATCCTCCAGGTTGCCGGTAAGCTCCTGCTTGGCCAGGGTGGAGGGGTCGGGCCCTTTGTAGAGATCGTCCCGGGTGATGATCCAGTACTCGCCGTCGTCGGCGTGGTACGTCGCGTCTACAACGGCATTGAGGCGGAGGGGATCGTTCTCCGGATCGGAGCCGGCGACGGTGGGGCTACCGGTAAGATCAAAGACGACCTCGTAGCTTTGCGGTGCCACATCCTCTCCGGTGACACCCCTCACTCCCACCAACGTGTCGTGGACGCCGTCCTCATCCGTGTCGAAGGCGAAGAGCTCCGCGACGTCGCCGTCATAGACCGGATCGTCGCTCCACTCGCCGTCGTCCGTGTCCGCCGTGTAGCTGTACACACCCCGGTAGGTGGCGTCGGCGTCCTGAAAGGCGGCGTAGAGCGTGTCTTCCATGCCGGCGAGGGACAGGGCAATCCACCCGGCGTCGTCGCCGCCCGGAGGGTCGACACGCTTCCAGTTGGTTTCGGCCTTATCGAGGGACCCGGAAACGACCCAGACCGACCCGACGGCGGCGAAGTAGTGCTCACCGGCCCGCGCAACGCCGGCAACGGAGACGTTGTCCGGGAGGTTGCGGTTCAGAATCTCGGACTCGCGCTCGAGGCTTGCAAAGATGCCGGTCTGGTGGTCACACCCGACCAGGAGAAGAGCCGCGGCGGCGGCGACGAGGACCGGAAGGGCAATACGGCGTAGTCGGTAGAAAGGTGCATTCGTGATCATGGTGGTTTCCTAGATGTGGTACCGGGCGATAGCGGTCAGCGAGAGGAAGTTCCCGAGGCGGTTCTCTCCGTCGAGGTCTCCTCCGAAGTAGATCTGCGGTATCAGCCAGTACTGTGCTCGCAATCCAAATGCCCACTGACTGTCGTAGTTCCAGAGCGCCTCTACACCGCCCAGGATCGCCGGATCCACTTTGGTTGAGGTGTCGAGGCGGCTTACACTCGTTCCCAGGCCGATGTGCAAGGGGAACTCGAAGGGATAGGATCGGAGATAGTAGGTATAGCGCACGCTCAACGGCACGAGGTAGAGAACGCGACCGTTCGGCGACAGCGAGAACGACCCGGACACCTCGCCGCCGATACTCATGTCGTTGTTGAGGTAGGACGCCCAGCGCAGGCTGCCGATACCGCCCAGGGAGAGGTTTGTCTCCGCGACACCTTCCGTCCCTCCCGAGAAGAAGAGCGGGAACAGCATGCCGACGCCGGTAGTGATCATCTGATCACCCAGCTCGAATTGAGGAAGGAACTCATCCCTCTCCTGGATCGGAGCCGGCTGCGGCTCATCCTGAGCGAACGCCGGTGCGACCAGGAGCATCGCAACGGCGAGTAGCATTGTCTGTCTCATATGGTTGGTGGTCCTCTTCATGTGTGGGCACGACTGTAGCACGCCACTTGTTGCCGCTTCAACACGATGGGCGCAGCGATTGGTCTCTCCACTTCGCCTCCCCGGGCCGGGTCGGGCACAGGGTTCACGGGCCGGCGGCACCGACGGCGGTGTCCGCCTTTAGCGGCGGCGTCCGCCGTTGCAGCGGTGGGACAGATGTGCTACACACCATACCAACAGCTTGCACTGCACGGATCAGAATGCGCATGGTAGACGTACAGTCCTCTCCGGACGATCGCAGGATTCCAATCAAGAAGGTCGGGGTGAAGAATGTCCGTTATCCCGTGACGGTCCTCGACAAGAACTACACCGCTCAGAACACCGTCGGCACGGTCAACATGTTTGCCGATCTGCCGCACCACTACCGCGGGACCCACATGAGCAGATTCATAGAGGTATTCAACCGGCACTACCATCGCATTCAGATGCCGACCTTCCTCGACATGCTGGAAGAGGTGCGTCGGAGCCTGGAAGCCGAGACCGCGTACGCCGAGGTCACCTTTCCCTACTTCATGGAGAAGCGCGCACCGGTTTCGGGACAGGTGAGCCTCATGGAGTACACCTGCTCGTACATGGGAGAGGTTGCCGTGGACCGGCGGGAGTTCTTCGTCGGCGTCGACGCCTGGGTTCAGACACTCTGTCCCTGCTCCCGGGAGATCAGCGCGCGAGGTGCTCACAATCAGCGGGGCCTGGTGAAGGTGCGGGTCAAGCTCGGCCCCTTCTTCTGGATCGAGGATCTCATTCAGGTAATCGAGGGAGCCGCATCGAGCGGCCTCTACACCCTCCTGAAACGCGAAGACGAGCGTTACGTCACCGAGCACGCCTACGACCATCCCGTGTTCGTTGAGGACCTGGTTCGGGACATCTGTCTTGGTATCGATGAGTACAAGGACTTTCCGTGGTATAGCGTGGAGGCGGAGAACATGGAGAGCATCCACAAGCACGACGCCTACGCATATGCCGAGCGCGGTTCAACAGGAGCGCAGGGGGGGAGGGAACGCGCATGATGGGTGATGTTGTTCCAGTTCGGTCCGTCGTCATGAGTGTCTACGACAAGCAGGGGCTCGAGGCTCTTGCCCGGGGCCTCCGGGAGTACTCACGCGACGTTGCTCTCTTCGCAACCGGCGGGACCTGGCGCCTCCTCGACAAGACCTTCGGAGGAGCCGCCTTCGTCAGGCGCGTGAGCGACTTCACCGGTCAGCCCGAGCTGGAGGGAGGACTCGTGAAGACGCTGGACTACAAGCTCTATCTGGGCCTCCTTGCCGACCCGGAGAACCGGGCCCACCGGAGGGACGTGGAGCGCGTCGGAGCGCGGTTCTTCGACCTCGTCGTGGTAAATCTCTATCCATTCCAGCGCGCCGTGGCGGAAACCCCCGGCGATCTGCAGCGGGCCCGCGACTTCATCGACATCGGCGGGCCGACCATGCTGCGGGCCGCGGCGAAGAGCTTCTACCGGATTGCCGCGGTGTGTGATCCCGGGGATTATGCGAGCGTCCTGGAGGAGCTTCGCCGCCACGGTGGTACCACCCCGGAGACTCGCTTCCGCCTTGCACAGAAGGTCTTCGCCTATACGGCGGACTACGACGCTGCAGTGGGTGAGCATCTTCACCGGTTCCTGGATCCTGATACGGTTCCGGACAGGGAGGCGTAGGGTGGCAATGGAACATGGCGGCAAGGGGGAGACTATCCGGAGTATGTATCGTCGAGTGGAGGAAGACGTCTTCCCGTCGACCATGGAGATTTCATTCGTCGACACCTCAGGTCGGCAGACGCTCGTATACGAGAAGGTGACCTGGGAGGTCGCCGGCGAGCGCAAGGGACTGCGCTACGGTGAGAATCCCGGCCAGAGTGCGGCAATGTACCGCCTGGTAAACGGCAACCTTACCCTGGGCGAGGTGAGCTGCATCATGCCGGGACGGTACGCGGCCTCGGCTGTTGAGTTGCTCCAGGCCGGCAAGCACCCCGGCAAGATCAACGTGACGGATGCGGACGCAGCGCTGGGGATTCTCAAGCACCTCGGTGACCGGCCGACATGCGTGATCGTGAAACACAACAATCCAAGCGGCGTCGCCTGCGCAGATACCCTGTCCGCCGCCTACCATGCTGCATTCATGGCTGATCCCGTTGCCGCCTTCGGCGGTGTCGTTGCGGTAAACCGCACCCTGGACCGGGAAACCGCCGAGGCCATCGCCGAGCGGTACGTGGAGGTCGTGGTGGCTCCCGAGTTCGGCGACGGCGTCATGGAGATACTCGCGGGGAAGAAGAACCTGCGCGTCTTCCGGATCGGTAGTCTCAGGAGTCTCGAGCAGTTCCAGCGCGCCCGGTATGTGGATTTCACCTCCCTCATGGACGGCGGCGTCATCGCGCAGCTCTCCTATGTGACCGAGACGACGCAACCCGAGCACTTCCTCACCCCCCGGGTTGAGCGGGAGGGACGGGTCTTCACCGTGGATCGCGAACCGAGCGCCGCCGAGGCGCAGGATCTCCTCCTGGCGTGGCACGTCTGCACCGCCGTGACCAGTAACAGCGTTCTCTACGTAAAGGGCGGGGTCACCATGGGCATCGGTACCGGAGAGCAGGATCGGGTTGGATGTGCCCGGTTCGCTCGAGACAAGGCGTACCGAAATGCGGCGGAGCGAATTGCCCTCCGGGAGCACGGGTCGGCCCTGCGATATCTGGAGGTGCCGCAGCAGCGGCAGATCGAAGAGCGGGTTGCGGCGGCGAAGGCGGGGCTCCCAGGCGCGGTCATGGCGTCGGACGCGTTCTTTCCCTTCCGAGACGGAGTGGACGTCGGCATTCGCGAGGGAATCTCCGCGGTGATTCAGCCGGGAGGCTCCGTGCGCGACTACGAAGTGATCGAGGCGTGCAACGAGGCCGGAGTTGCCATGGTCTTTACGGGGCAGCGCGCCTTTCGCCACTGATACGACTCGGCCGGCAGCGCGTGCCGACGCGGCCGGCGC
>CAZUVX010000001.1:242697-275970 GCA_964623865.1 uncultured Spirochaetaceae bacterium
CGCGGCCGGCGCATGACGGCGCGGCCGGCGCATGACGGTGCGGACACCGCGTGTCGACGACTGTGTCGACGCCGCACCGAGGCGGGTTGGCACGAACCGACCATTGGCTTTACCGTAAGAGGGGAAGAGCATAATATTCAAGCTGAGGAGAGATGAGATGAACGACCTTGTACCGCGCGACCAACTCGTTCGGCAGGGCAGCCGCGGGGTCGGCGGCGTCGTCGGAGGAGCTGGGCTTCTCATACTGCACAGCATTGCCGCCATTGGCGCGGGCTTCTCTCTGCCGGGCATTATTGTCGGCGGGGTTCTCGCCGTGACCGGCGCCGGACTGGCATCCGGCACGAAGACCGACAAAACCGGCGGCATGGTTCTTGCCGGCGCGGGCGTACTCACCGGGTTAGCTTCGCTTCCTATCATTGGAGGCCTTGCAAGCGGCCTCATGTGGGTGGCGGGCCTCGGACTCCTGGGAGTCGGGGGCGTCAACCTCTTTCGCTTCATTCGCGGGATGCGGAAGAGACGGTAACGCATGCCCTGGCGGCTCATTCTTTTTCTGATCGTCCTCGCGCTGGTGGTTGCCTTCGCGGGGTTCAATACTCAGAACGTCGCGACGATCTCCTTCGGCTTCTATAGCCTCGACTCGGTGCCCGTCTTTCTGGGCCTCTTCGCCGCCTTCTTTCTGGGGGTCTTGGTCATGTTGCCGTTCACCCTCGGGCGCCGGCGGCGCGGGAAGGCGAAAGGTTCGGGCTCGACGCAGAAGGGGGTAAAGAAAGGGTCGAATGGAGGGGCGGAACAGCCGAAACTCACTGGTGAGAGGGATGGTTCGGTTGATGCAGCACGGGAGGCTTCAAGACCGCCGCGAGTCGCGGGTAAGGCGCACAAGGTCCGACGGAAAAAGGGAGCTCGGCGGGCGGCAAAGGAAGCGGCGCCGGGGGATCTCCCTCCGAGCTCACCCTCCTGACATGCGAGGCGTGCTCCTGGCGGCGCTCTTGCTGTCTTGCGTGATGGCCGCGGCAGCGCCCCAGGATGATGGAGCGTCCGACTCGCAGCCGTCCGCTGCAGACGCCCTCCCGGCGGAGACGCCGCTACCCGCACCGGAGACTCCACTACCTGAACGCCTGGGAATCGAGACGACCGGTCGGAGTGTGACCGTGGATGAGATCGTCTCGCGGGCGGAGACCCTCCTCGAGAATGACGGCGGCGTGGACGCCGCCCTCCTTGCAGAGCAGATCGGCGAACTCCTGGAAACGGCCAACCGCTTCGAGGACGCTTCCTCGTGGTACGAGCGTGCTGCGGCGGATGCCGAGGGTGATGTGCGCGCGCGAATCGAGCTCGCCCGGGCGGGAGTGCTCGTTCAGCTTGGTCGCACCGAGGCTGCGCTCTCGGCGGCGCGCTCCGGCAGAGACGCGGCGGAATCCAGGGAGCTACGGATTCGTGCCATCGGGGTCATGGCCGTTGCCTACGCTGCGGACCAACGCTACACCGAGGCCCAGGACATTCTGAGAGGCATTGAGGTTGCCGCGCCGGAGGGGGGCCTCTCGCCGGAAACCCTGTATCAGATCTATCAACTTGCACGGACAACCGGCGACGACCGCGCCGCTCGAGATGCGCGGGAGACCCTTGCATCGCGCCATCCCGACTCCCCGGAAGCGCGAGTTGTCGCCGGGGATGAGGGCGGGCGCCTCTTCCTCGCCTTGACGCCGGCCGCGATTCTCCAGGGAGTCGACCGCGCTGCCGAGCCGGCTCAGGAGGAGGAAGGCGGTCCGGACGACCCGGAGGAGGCCGCACCGGAGCGGACCGCGGGGGAGGTTCGCTACTTCGTACAGGTCGGGTCCTTCGGTGACTCGGAAAACGCCGGCTACATGCGCCGCGACATGGAGTCCATCGGGTTCGAGGCGACGGTGGCGAAGGCGGACCTTCGCGGGAGTACCTACTATCAAGTGCTGATTCCCGTCGCCGTCGATGCGGATAGCGATCCTCAGGACGCCGTCCAGGAAGTCGTCGTACGTCTGAAGGAGCGCGGCTACGAGGGCTTTCTGGTCACCCGCTAACTCGCGTCGGACGCGCTTGCGGGCTCCTGTTCGTCCTCTTCCTCACTCTCTTCTTCTTCAATCTCCTCGATCTGTTCCAGCCGAAGAGTCTCTTCACCGGAAAGCTGGACGCCGTCAATGCGAACTCTCGCAGGTTGCAGCTCAATGGTCCTGACAATGCGGTCGGCGCTGCGTTCTTCGTCGTATGAGACGGCGTACGTGTACCGGTCCTTCACGAGCCCATTCTCGGTCAGGACCTTGAGTTGAAGGACCGGGCGATCGAGGAGGTAGAGGGAAAAGCCGCCGCGCAACTCCCCCCGATCGTCGCCACGCATGGTGAACTGCGGCGGCGAAAAGAAGATCTCCAGGCCGCCCTCGTTGCGATAGAGTCCGGTGAGTGAGAAATCCGGAGACGGAGCCTTCTCGGAAGGTTGGCGTACCATGGAACGCTGGAGGCCCTCGGTGAGGCGCTGGTACGTCCCGTCCCATTCGTCCCCTTCACCCAGGGTAACCTCAATGGTATCCAGCCCGGTCACCGCGACCGAGAAGTCGCGACGGACGCTTCCGAGGTTCTCATTCCGGGTGTTGATACGCAGACCCGGCCCTGCGCGGTATATGGTCTTGGAGGACTTGATCCACTCGTAGGACTCTTGACGCGTATCCCGGTGAAGAGCAATGCGTTCATTCTCAGCATCGAAGTGGATAATCTGGGTGAGGCTGTCCTCGGCGGACCGGCCCGTCCGGAACCACGGGCCGGCGATGTGTTGTTGGAAGGCCTCTACGTCACCTGAGTATAGGCGGGCAAGCTGCTCCTCTGCGATCTCCGACCCGGGTATCTCTTCGACCTCACCTTCGACATAGGTTTCTTCTTCGGGGCGCCAGTAGTAGGTGGTCTTTACCAGATCGAGGACGTTTTCGCTGTCGGGTTTGCGACGATAGACGGCAATCGGAAAGCTCCGGCCGGAAGTCTGAGCACTCTCATACGCGCTGGAGCGTTCGAGTTCCTCGATTTCAATGCTCGCGTCGGTGCGGAACGAGGCAATATTGGTGTAGCTGATCCCGAAGCCGTTCGAAGCCGACACGCGGTGAAAGACGTCGATCGTCTGCCGGCCCTCGTTGTCCGTGCCGATTGCTACGATTTCCGGGCTGTGATCACCGGTGAGGTCCCGGGTTTGCACGGAGAAGGTGCGATTGTTGGTGGCCTGGGTCTCGCCCTTCCAGGCGGGAACGTAGGCGTTCCGAATGGAGTCGAAATCGGCAACGAGCAGTCTTATACGGTCGCCTTCGTCGTCCCGCCGCTTGAAGACGACGATCTGTTCATCGGCTTGATCGACGTCGAGATTGGCGTCGATCGCCTGGGACGGGTTGTGGTCGGCGGGCAGCCGTACGCGAATGTTGGTGGATTCCTCCTGCCGGGAGATGGCAACGCCCGGACGGCCGGAGGATGACAGAACGATGTCGGAACCCGCCTCGGGCACAATATACCGGGACCGCCCACCGGAGGGGGACGCAGAGCCGCGCGGGTCTTCGCAACCGGAGAACAGGAGCAGACCCACTATCGACACGACAGCTGTTGTGACCGCCGGGGAAATACGATATGGTTTCACGACACCAGTATGTCAGATCTTGCCGGTCTCTTGAAGAGGGCGGCTCACCAGGCAGCGGCGCGCTGTTTCATGACATGCCGGCTATCCCCGCTGTTGCCACGCCCCGCAGTAGCCACAGGGGTTTCGGTCGGGATCGGCGGGGTGCCCGGTTGTCGGACCCGGAGGAACTGCAAATGCACATCGATCAGTCACTGAGTTATGACGACGTCCTCCTGCTTCCGCACTACGCCGACTTCACGCCGGATGAAGCCGACGTGAGCACAACGCTGGTCGCGGATGTTCGCCTCAACATACCGATCGTCTCGGCCGCCATGGACACCGTTACCGAGTCCGATCTGGCCATTGCACTGGCCCTGCAAGGGGGAACCGGTGTCATCCACTCGAACATGTCCCCGGAGGAGCAGGCAAGCCACGTCACGACGGTGAAGCGCTTTCTCAACTGGGTCATTGAGGGACCGGTCGTGGTGCGGGAGGACCAGTCGGTCGCAGAGGCCGCAAGCGTCATGAGCGAGTACGGCGTGTCAGGGTTGCCCGTCCTGAACGGAGATAAGCTCGCCGGTATCCTGACCAGCCGGGACATGCGCTTCTGCCGTGACATGTCGCTGCGGGTTCGGGACGTCATGACCGCCGACCCCGTCGTGGAGGTCGGCAACCCCCACATCGACAGTGCGAAAGAGAAGTTCGATGCACACAAGATAGAGAAACTCCCCGTTGTCGACGGGGAGGGGCGGCTCACCGGTTTGATCACGGTGAAGGACATTGAGAAGCACGAACAGTTTCCCCGCGCCGCAACGGACCCGGCCGGGCGTCTCCTGGTGGGGGCCGCCCTGCCGCCGTCGGAGATCGACCAACGGATGCCGCTGCTGCGAGACGCCCGAGTTGACTTCGTTGTGGTGGATACCGCCCACGGACACTCCCGCAACGTGCTGGCCGCGGTGGAGACCCTTCGACGTACGTACGATACGCCGGTGATCGGCGGCAACGTGGCCACCCGGGAGGGCACCCACCGTCTGATCGACGCGGGGGCGCAGGCGGTCAAGGTCGGCGTGGGCCCGGGTTCCATCTGCACGACCCGGGTCGTTGCCGGGATCGGTGTCCCGCAGCTCTCGGCGGTGATGTGGGCCGCGGAGGTCGCCCGAGAGGCGGGGGTTCCGGTGATCGCCGACGGGGGTATCAAGTACTCCGGCGACATTACCAAGGCTCTTGCAGCGGGCGCGGCGAGCGTAATGATCGGAAGTCTCTTCGCCGGGCTGAAGGAAGCTCCCGGTCAGGAGATCATCTACGAAGGGCGGATCTTCAAGACCTACCGCGGGATGGGCTCCATCGGTGCCATGAAGCGCGGATCCGGAGAGCGCTATCAGGCCTCGGAGAATGAAGAGATGGTTCCGGAGGGGGTGGAGGGGCGGGTCCCCTACCGCGGCGAGCTCGCTCCATACGTTCACCAACTCGTCACCGGGCTGCGTAAGGGAATGGGATACTGCGGCGCGAAGACGCTGGCGAAGCTGCGGGAGACGGCGCAGTTCGTGCAAATATCGCCGGCGGGTCTGCGCGAAAGCCACGTACACGACGTTACCATCATGCAGGAGCCGCCCAACTACTCGCGGTGAAAAGCCGCGCTCGCAACAGGGAGTTGGACGTGCACGTGGGAGCCCCACGCGCAGTGAGAAGCCGTCGGCTCTCCTGCCGCGGCCGACCAGAGGAAGAGAACCATGAATGTCGTAGTTATTGGTGCCCAGTGGGGCGATGAAGGCAAGGGAAAGATCGTCGATTTCCTCGCGTCCGGGGCGGACGTGGTTGTCCGCTTCTCCGGCGGTGCGAATGCCGGGCACACAATCGTGCGGGGTCGGAACACGTACAAGCTGCACCTGATCCCATCCGGCATCCTCTACGAGAATACGCGAGTGGTCCTGGGAAGCGCCATGGTCATTGATCCCGAGGCGTTGCAGAAGGAATTGGCCACCATCTCCGATCAGGGGGTCCTTTGGAGCGGTCGGGTCTTGGTATCCGACCGGGCACACATTGTGTTGCCGCGTCACCGAGACGAAGACCGCGAAATGGACAAGCAGCGCGATCAGCCCATCGGAACGACCGGGCGCGGCATCGGTACCACCTACGCCGCAAAGGCGCGGCGGGACGGGGTGCGCGTTGCAGATGTTCTGGACCCTCAGACCTTCGCACGCCTGGGGAAGGATGACCGGACGTTTCTGGAGCCCTATCGGGAGTTCTTTGCCGCTGCGGCGGTCAACGTGCACGAGTTCATTCACGGGCACGCCGGTGAACACGTCCTTCTGGAGGGGGCGCAAGGCGCGCTCCTCGACATCGACCTTGGTACCTATCCCTATGTCTCGTCCGGAATCTCGGCGGCCGCCGGAGCGTGTCCCGGCGCCGGCCTCGGTCCCAAGGAGTTGGACCGGATCGTCGGGGTCTGCAAGGCCTACACAACCCGGGTCGGTAACGGGCCCTTTCCGACGGAGTTCCGCGCAGGGTTGGACGAGGAGCTGGGCGAGCAGATCCGTGAGATCGGCAACGAGTACGGCGTTACGACCGGGCGGCCGCGCAGATGCGGGTACCTCGACCTCGTTGCCCTCCGGTACACCTGTCGTGCCAACTCAATCGACTCCCTGGCCCTTACGCACCTGGACGTGTACGACAGCTTCGACGAGGTAAAGGCGTGCGTCGGGTATCGCCTCGACGGCGTCATATCGACGGAGTTCCCCGCTTCCATAAGCGCTCTCGAACGGGCGGAACCGGTAGTGGAGACGTTTCCCGGCTGGAAGGAGGCGATCGACGAGGTTTCGGACTTCGACGCGCTCCCCGGCGCGGCACGGGACTACATGGCCTTCATTGAGGAGTACACCGGCTCCCGGGTGGACATTGTGTCGGTCGGCTCGGAGCGGCGCCAGACCATTGTGCGCCGGGATCCCTGGAGTTGAGAGAGCCGGACCGACAACGCGCCCGCCGGCGGAAGTGATTGGAGCATATGGACTCGATTGCCGTTCTTGACTTCGGAAGCCAGACGACCCAGCTGATCGGGCGGCGCATTCGCGAGCTGGGCGTGCACGCCCGCATATTCCCGGGAACAACGCCGACGGGTGATCTGCCGCAACAGGGCCTGAAGGGCGTAGTCCTCTCGGGTTCTCCCTCATCAGTCTACGATGCGGAAGCTCCGCGTCCCGATCCCGGCGTCTACGACCTTGGCGTGCCGATCCTCGGTATCTGCTACGGCCTGCAGCGCATGGTCTCGGATACCGGCGGCACCGTAGCCCGGGACGACAAGCGCGAGTTCGGCCGCTCCGCGGTGCGCATTCACACGCCGCATCCCCTCTTTGCGGACATTCCCGAGGGCTTTGTCTCCTGGATGAGCCATGGAGACCGGATCATTGAGGCGCCGGCGGGCGCAACGGTAATAGCAACCACCAACAGTGATCTCATCGCGGCAGTTGCCTGGGAGGATCGTCCGCACATCGGCATCCAGTTTCACCCCGAGGTAAGCCACTGCGAGTACGGGACGGAGATCCTGAAGAACTTCTGCTTCGCGATGTGTGGGGCCTCCGCCGACTGGAGCGTGGACCGCTACCTGGAGAGCCGCATTGAGGCGGTGAGGGAGCGTGTCGGCGACACCCCCGTGTTGACCCTTGTCTCCGGCGGGGTCGACTCCACCGTTGCCGCGGGACTCATGCTCCGCGCTCTTCCTTCCGACCAGGTGCACCTCATGTTCGTGGATACGGGGCTCCTGCGGCGGGGAGAGCGGGAGCACGTGGAAGAGACACTCGGTAGCGCCGGGGCCGATCACCTTCACGTCATCAACGCTGCAGGGGAGTTTCTCGGAGCGCTTGCCGGGGTAACCGATCCGGAAGAGAAGCGCCGCATCATCGGCGATCTCTTCATGACCGTTCAGCAGCGGGAGATCGCGGCGCATCTTCCGGGGGACTACTTTCTGGTGCAGGGCACCCTCTACACCGATCTGATTGAGTCGGGCCGCGGCGTCGGCCGGAGCGCCAGGGTGATCAAGACGCATCACAACGTGGGCTCCCCCCTCGTCGCGCAGAAGCGCGCGGAGGGACGCATCATCGAGCCGCTGGACGGGCTCTACAAGGACGAGGTGCGCGCCCTGGGTGCCCTCCTGGGTGTTCCTCAGGGGGTGCTGGAGCGGCATCCCTTTCCCGGTCCGGGACTCGCCGTACGGATTCTCGGAGAGGTTACGCCGGAACGGTGTGAGACGCTCCGCGCCGTCGACGACATCCTGATCCGGGAGCTCCGCGCCCGCGGTCTCTACACGCGGATCTGGCAGGCCTTTTCCGTGCTGCTGCCGGTGCGCTCGGTCGGCGTCGTCGGTGATGTCCGGGGGTATGCGGACGTTGCTGCAATCCGCTGCGTCGTCTCCGAGGACGGGATGACCGCCGACGTGTACCGCTTCCCCTACGAGGACCTCTTCGAAATCTCAGCGACCATCACGAACCGTGTCGAGGCGGTGGGCCGGGTCGTGTATGATGTTTCGAGCAAACCCCCATCGACCATAGAGTGGGAGTAGGGTGAGACGGAAGACTGGAGGTGGCGGGAATTGAACCCGCGTCCCCGGGAGCGTGCCACACGCTTCTACAGGTTTAGTCTCTCATTGAGGTTTCACGAAGTATCGGCTGAGAGACCCGCCTAACCTCGCTGAGTCCGGAAAAGTGTCCCCGACTGAGTCCGAACGCTCGAGCCGGGCAAGCTCCGGTTTTGTGTCAGGCAGTCTGAGCCTCGGAGCGGCGTCTCAGGTGCCCGTGGCCGCTATTTACGCAGCCAGTGCGAATTCTGCGTCGTCTGCAGTTATTCGTTTGGTGCCTTTAAGGAGTAGGCGCTCCACCTGCGACGCATGACCTCGTCTTCCCGGGTCGAAACCAGTTCACCCCCCTGTCCTGTTTTCAGATGGCTGCTTAACATAATACCTCTTGTTTCCGCCGTCAACAATGCATAGCTTCCACGGAAGGCCTGAACCATGCAGCCCGAGGGTCACTCGAAGGAAGTCCGGAAGGAGAGATATGAGATCGATGGTTACGCGCGAGAGGTGTTCATCACGTGGTAGGCGGCGACGAATACCCGGGATCGGTCGCGGTGTTGCGGCGCCGGCCGGGGTCATTGGAGCGGCTCTCCTGATCTCCGGTTGCGCTCCCGAGCGCATTCCGGACGCCTTTGCCCCGACAAGCGCATTCGACGAGTACCGAAACGCCCTGGAAGCCATCGACGTGCCCGAGTCTGCGATTCCCGCGGCAGGACCTCCCGCCGTCACGGGAGAGGAGGGCTTTCAGCCGCTCCCGGTGTCGGACCGGTTGGTTCTGGATGCCCGCGAACGGGCACTGGTCACCGTTCCATTCCGCACGGAGGATCCCGGGTGGGTTGAAGTGTCGGTGAGGACCGATCCGGAGGGGGTCGTCGAGATCGTCGATCTCTTTCGCCTCGACGGAGAGACGCTTCGCCACGTTGCAAGCGCCCCCGAGGAGGAATTGCGGCTGCGATTCGAGAGTCGTCGCGGGGCGGAGTACGTCCTGCGCCTTGTGCCGGAGCTTCTCCGGGCCGGTGTTGCACGGATCGAGGTTCAGGCGGAAGGTGAGTAATCGGAGGGACCGAGGGCCAGGATCTCCCGGTGAAGCTCCGGCGCCGCCACGATGGCGCTGGCGGGCTCACTGCTCAATTGGCCGTTCCACTCGGTAATCGTACCGCCGGCCTCACGGATGATTGGAACCAATGGGGCAATGTCCCAGATGCTCATAATCGGATCGAGGGCGGCGTCGACGGTTCCGGTCGCAACCAGGAGGTACCCGTACCCGTCCGCCCAGGTGCGGGCCATGTCGACCTCAGAGAGGAGCTTGCCGGCGAAGGCGGGATCGCGTCGGTAGAGATCGGCGTAGTCGGTGACGCAGATCGTCGCGTCCTTCAGCGGCCGCGCCTCGCGGACGTGGGTGGGCCTGCCGTTGTGGAAGCACCCGCGCCCCTCGGCGGCTATTACCGTCTCGTCGGTGACGGGATTGCGGATGGCCCCTGCCACGAAGCGCGCCCCCCGGGTTAGCGCGATCAGCACCGTGTAGAGGGGTATGCCGTGGACGAAGGCCTTTGTCCCGTCTATCGGATCTATGATCCACGTCCATTCCCTTCGTTCAGTTGCGCCGAATTCTTCACCGACGATGCCGTGACCCGGGAAGCGGCGTCCAATCTCATTGGTGAGGAAGCGCTCCGTCTCACGGTCCGCCTCGGTAACGGGACCGGCGTCGCCCTTGTAGTCCACCCTGAGGTCGGAGCGCCGGAAGTAGCGTCGGGTGATCTCGCCGGCGCGGAAGATGAGGTCGGGCACCTCTTCGAGAAACTGATCGAGTATCGGGTCGTACGACATAACAGCTCTCCAGGTTCCGGGAATTGTGTGGGCCGGCCGGAGCGGCCGGAGCGTCCGGTGGCGTCCGGCGGCGGCCGGTGGTAGTCGCGGCTGCCGGCACCGACGCTCCCCGTCGGGGTGTCCGCTCCTAGCGCTCTCGAAGCTCCCGCGCCTCGTCGCGCTTCTGGTCTCGCTTCTTGATGGCCTCGCGCTTGTCGTGAGCCTTCTTCCCCTTGCAGAGTCCGATCTCCACCTTTATGAGTCCGTGGGTCACGTAGATTCGCAGGGGGATGAGGGTGAAGCCGCGCTCATCCACCTTGCGGCGCAGGCGCTTGATCTCACCCTTGTGGGCGAGAAGCTTCCGGACCCGGTCGGGGTCGTGATTGTTGAGGTTGCCGTGAGTGTACTCGGCAATGTGAAGGCCGTAGAGGGACATCTCGTTTCCCCGAATCCGGGCGTAGGCGTCGGTGAAGGAGATTCGGTTCGCCTTGACGGACTTCACCTCCGTTCCGACCAGCTCAATGCCGCACTCAATAGTCTCTTCAACGGCGTAGTTGAAGAACGCGCGCTTGTTCTTGGCAATGATCTTACGATCGCTTTGCTCGCTCTTGCTCATGGGTCCTGCTCGACGAGGGATGGTGGAGGTGCGTCCGACTATCGTGCCGTCTCCTCGACAATAACAATGCGAAAGCCCAGGAAGGACGTGGTCGCCTCCGGCGGTTGCGAGCCGCGGGTAACCACTCCTACCGACCGGGGGGGATTGACCCAGCTGCCTCCGCGTACTACTCGCTGGTCACCCGGCTGTTCGGCGAAGGTGGCCTCCGTCACGGTGTCCGAGTCGTCCTCTTCCCGTTCCGCCACGGCGTAGGCGGCGGGGTGGTACCAGGAGCTCGTCCACTCCCACACGTTGCCCAGGAGATCCGCCACCGGCACGGTCGGCGTTCGGTCCACGGTGACGGGACGCGGGCCGTCGACTCCGCCGGCGCGAAAGACCGCCTCTTCGGGGGACGCAGCTGCCGCGCGAGCGGCCCTCTCCCACTCAGCCTCCGTTGGAAGCCGCACGCGGGCATCCCTGTACGTTGCGGGAAGGCGCCCCTGAAACCAGTCGGCAAAGGCGCTTGCGGCGGGGTATGAGACGTGGGTCGCCGGGAGCGCATCTCGGGAGGCGTCCTCGTCGTGCCACGCCAGGTACTCGTCGCCGACCAGACCCTCCCGCTGGAGCTCCTCGACGCTCTCCCTGCTCCATGCGGGGTTCTCGGCGATGAAGCGGCGAAAGAGCCGCCGCGTTACCTCCCGGTCGAGGATCAGGAAGGAGTCGACACGGCGCACAATGGGAGGCTGGTACTCCGGAGGCGATGACACGGGACCCCCTGACTGCGCCAGGCCCTGCACAAAGGTCCCCTCGGGAATCCGAACGAAGCGGTACCCGGCAATCGTCTCATCGCCAAGCTCGTTCTGTCCGGAAGACTCGGAGGTATACGGAATGTACCGGGTCACGTACGCGCCGGTGAACTCCTCGTACCACGGAGCGGCGACAAGCGTCTCGGCCAGGGGTTCGGGCAGCGCCGCCGCCAGGGCGTAGGGTAGACCGGGACTGCGGTCGACGGCCAGGGCCGCCGACTGCGCCGCCCGGGCAATCCCAAAGGGCCCGAGAGCGGAGCCTCTTGAGGCGTCACTAAGGAAACCCCGGACGTAGTCCTTGAGCATTGCCGTGGTGTGGACGTCCGCCCCGGCTCGATTCAGCAGGGTCTCGGACAGGGCGCGCCCTGTTTGCGTACCCGCGGCATACGCAGCCTCTACCGCGTCTGAGAGGATGGGTGGATACTGGTACTGTGCGTGCTGATCTCCCGCCAGAGACCACGCAGAAAAACGTCGAGCGGTATCGTCCACCAGGGCGGAGCCGTCGCGCAGCGCCAGGGAGGAACGTACCTCTTGCTTCTTCGGGACGAAGAGGCTCCCGAACAGACGGCGCGAGACGCGAACGTCAATGGTCTCCGCCGCGTGGAAGGTCCTGGAGAAACGAACCTCATGGCGTCCTGCGTCGACGAAGGTCGTGAGGGGCGTTGCGCCAATGCGTGTTCCATCCAGATGCACCGAGGCTCCGTCCGGTTTCGAGATGAATGTCACCTGAGACCCGGGGTTCACGAGCCCGGGAAGGAGGAGCAGGGCGAAGATAAGTGCCAGAAGGACGCCGCCGAAGACCCACGGGAGATAGACC
Source organism: uncultured Spirochaetaceae bacterium (assembly GCA_964623865.1). Classification (GTDB taxonomy): domain Bacteria; phylum Spirochaetota; class Spirochaetia; order DSM-27196; family PWMO01; genus CAYFQV01. Next base: position 254,896 of record CAZUVX010000001.1, read on the forward strand.
GGCGGGTCGACACCGAACACCGGCCGAAGTCGTACAACGGCCTCGTCTTCAGGAGTGGGTTGAGCGACTCTTTTTTTCGGCATGGTCGCGAATTATAGGAGCGCCCCCTTTACTTGTCAACGTAATGCCTTTGTGGTAGCGTCACCGCCGTGGCAACACAGTACGCATCGTGGCGGGTCGGCCTTGTCCGTGGAACCGAGTCCTTTCTGACGTGGAGAAAGCGACGGCGGTTGCGCAAGCGGGAGAAGCAGCGCCGGAAGAACCAAATCGTCGATTGGATCGAGGCCTTCTTGTGGGCCGCCTTCGTGGTGTTACTTCTCAACCAGTACCTCATTCAGGCGTATCAGATTCCCTCCGGATCGATGATTGACACGCTTCTCAGGCAGGATCGGATCTTCGTCAACAAGGTCCTCTACGGTCCGGAGCTGCTGCCCGGGATCGGCAAGTTGCCGGGATTCGCCCAACCGGAACGGGCGGAGGTGGTGATCTTCGAGAATCCTTCGTATCTCTCCCGGGGGACCGGCTTCGACATTCTCCAGCGCGTCATCTACATGCTGACCCTTTCTCTGGTCGATATTGACCGGGACGAGTCGGGACAACCTCGGGCTCACTTCCTGATAAAGCGCGCCGTCGGCGTCGGCGGTGACCGCCTGCGCACGGTAGAGGGAGACCTGCAGATCCGGCCGCAGGGGGAGGGGCGCTGGTATTCCGAGTCGGAGTTCCAGGAGCTCGCCGGATTGTCGTACCCGGTCCGACGGCTGGTTGAGTCGGATACGTACGAGACCTTTGATGCCGCCGCCCGGGCAATTGCCTTTCAGGATCTGGGTGTGGAAGTGAACCAGGAGCTCCAGTCGCAGCTGGAGAGCGTTCGGGGAAGCCGGTACGTGGACAGTGCGTACGTCGGGGCGGAGCGTCTGGCGGTGCTCTACGGTGCAAATCCCTCGGACCCGCGCATGCGCGCGCAGCTCCAGCGGACGCGACTGGGTTGGTATGTGCCGGTAGGGCGGGTCTTTCCCATGGGGGATAACCGTGATAACTCTCGGGACGCCCGAGCCTTCGGTGCGGTTGCCGAGGAGAACGTCCTGGGGCGCGCCATGTTCCGTTACTGGCCGCCACGACGAATCGGCGGCATTCGATAGGAAGCTCCGGGAGCTGCCGTCATGCTGACCTCGCCGCGAGGACAACGCTTTGGGAAACCCCGACCTCCGCGCCCGTTTCGCCGGTTCGCTCTGCGCCTCCTGCGTCTCATCATTGTCCTCATCATTCTCCTCTTTCTGATCTCCGGATTGCTCATAGACACCTACGAGGTGGGTAGTGCCGCAATGGAGCCGCAGATCTTCCTAGGCGAGAGATTGCTCGCGACGCCGGTGGTATTCGGCGCCTATCTTCCCGGTGTTGACCGGCGCTTGCCCTCCTTTCGAGAGCCCCAACGGGGAGACGTGGTGACGGTTTCGCCGCCCTTCCTAGGCGAGTCCGGCTTCCTCACGCGGATCGGACGCGCCCTCCTGGACGTTCCAATGGGCCGGCGTGCCGGGAATCCTCTGGACGATCCGGCGGACTGGGCCTCACTGAGTATACGCCGTGTCATCGCCGTGCCCGGCGATACGGTTCGGATGGACGACTTCACGTTCTACGTGCGGACGGATGAGGGAGAGCCCTTCGTGAACGAGTTCGAGCTCTCCCCCCAAGGCTACGACGTACGCATTGAACAGTTGCCCGCCGGCTGGCGGAGCTCTCACCCTCTCGCGGGTGAGATGGAGCAAGTGACCCTCGGGGAAGACGAGTACTTCGTTGCCGGGGACAACCGCGGCGTCGCCCTCGATTCTCGCGACTACGGCGTCGTGGACTTCCGGGATATCCGGTCGCTGGTCCTGATGCGGTATTGGCCGTTCGGCAGGTTCGGCCGACTGGGTCCATGATCTCCTGCGCTGCCCGTCCTCCGCGATTACGCCTGGACGGGCATCCGCTGAACACGTGCGACACCTCGCTGTACGTTCACGTACCCTTCTGCCGGAGCCGCTGCGACTACTGCTCCTTCTACAGCAACGTGGCCGGTTCTAACGACAATCTCGATAGCTTTCACGAGAGGATCGAGGAAGAGCTTCGGGAGATGACGATGCTGTTTCCACGTGCGACCGTGACGACGGTGTACCTGGGTGGGGGGACGCCGAGCGCGCTCGGACCCCGACGCCTCGAAGAGCTTCTGGTACTCCTGGAGGCTGCGATCGTTCGCACCGCCGGCGGCTCGACCGCCGGTCGTACCGGCGGTTGTTCCGCCGGTTCCGGGGTGCGGGAGTGGACCGTCGAGGTGAATCCGGAAGACCTGACGGAGGATCTCATATCCATGCTTCGTTCCTCGCCGGTGACACGGCTCAGCCTGGGCGTCCAGTCCCTGGACCCGGTCATCCGGAAACGAATTGGTCGACGCGGCGGCGCGGCATCAACGTTGCGGGCGCTGCAGCTTCTGGAGCGACTGTGGCCCCATGGGAGCAGTGTCGATCTCATCTCGGGTGTGCCCGGTCAGGGCCGCGACAGCGCAGAGGAGGACGTGAGAATTGTTGCCGGCCACGGGATCGGTCACCTCAGTATCTACGCCCTGTCGGTGGAGCCGGATACCGAAATTGCGCGGCGCTTCGGCGGTGTGTGGCCGGACCGGGCCGACGCGACCGCAACCGGAGCGTGGAGCGCCGCGATCGACCGGGCCCGGGCTGCGGGATTCGACCGCTACGAGGTGTCGAACTTCGCCCTCCCGGGAGAGCGCTGTCTCCACAACCAGCGCTTCTGGGAGGCAAAGCCCTACGTCGGGCTGGGGCCGTCGGCGGTATCGACGTTTTGGCTCGACCACGCCGGACAACTGCCCCCGGAGGCGGCTGCGGCCCCTTCGACGCGAGGAAGCGCCGGCGGTCGCGCCGCGGTGCGGGCGCGGGAAGGCCGCCCGCGTGCCGTGAGGCGGCGCCGAGGAGAAGAGCGCCGGAGCGAATGGGAGTTACTGGGTGTGCGGGAGCTCTTCCTGGAGTATCTCATGTTGCGGCTTCGGACGAGCGACGGCCTGAGCGTGTCCGCGCTGGCGCGGTCCTTTGGCATCGACCCGGATTCTCTCTTTCCGGACTCACTGGAGTCGCTTCAGGCGCTACAGGAGCGGGGGTTCTTGCGACTGCTGCGCGGAGGGGGTGAACGCTGCGGCCGGACCGAACGAATCGTGCCGACGGAACGGGGCTTCCGGTTTCTGGACGGGGTCATTGCGGAGGTTGTGGAGGCCCTGGAGGGTCAGCTTGACACGGCCATGGGCAAGTGGTAGCGTTGTGAACTCGCCGGTGTAATGAACCATTTCTATATAGTGAGGTACTTTAGATGTCCGGTCACAGTAAGTGGGCGACGATTCGTCACAAGAAGGGTGCTCAAGACGCCAAGCGTGGCAAGATATTCACGAAGCTCATCAAGGAGATAACCGTAGCCGCTCGTCTCGGTGGCGGCGAAGAAGAATCAAATCCCCGCCTGCGCCAGGCCATCCTGAAGGCCAAGAGCGAGAACATGCCGAAGGAGAACATTGAGCGCGCCATCAAGAAGGGAACCGGTGAGCTCGAAGGTGTCGAATACCAGGAGATCACCTACGAAGGCTACGGGCCCGGCGGTGTCGCCATTATGGTCGACACCATGACCGACAACAGAAACCGCACCGCCGCGGACGTTCGGAACATCTTCTCCAAGGGCGGGGGTAATCTGGGTGAGAACGGCAGCGTCTCCTACATGTTCAAGCGCAAGGGGATCATTGCCTACCCGGTGGACCGGTACTCCGAGGATCAGATTCTGGAGGAGGCGCTGGAAGCCGGGGCGGAAGACGTGACCACCGCGGGAACTGCCATTGAGGTGACCACCGAGCCGGAAGACTTCGAGAGGGTGCTGCAGGCAATGGAGGATTCGGGATTCGAGCATGAATCGGCTTCGATCTCGAAGATCCCCGACGCGACGGTATCCCTGGATGCGGAGGGTACGCGGAAGGCGTTGAAGCTCATCGAGAGTCTGGATGATCACGACGACGTTCAGGAGGTCTCGACGAACCTGGATATTCCCGATGATCTGGATCTCTCAGAGGAATGACCGTAGTCCTGGGCATTGATCCCGGTCTCGCTGCGACGGGATACGGCGTTATTGAGGTAGTGCCGAACCGCTTCCGCCATCTCGGCCACGGGGTCATCACCACCGACGCAGGAATGCCCCTCGGGGAGCGTCTGGGCAAGCTCTACCGTGAGCTCCAGGAGATCATTGCGGAGTACCATCCGTCGGGGGCGGGCGTCGAGGCGCTCTACTTCGCCCGGAACGCAAAGAGCGTCATTCCCGTCGCGGAAGCGCGGGGCATTGTCCTCCTGGCGCTCACCCAGGCCGGAGTTACTCCCGGTGAGTACGCTCCTCAGGACATCAAGCAGGCGGTCGTCGGTCAGGGCAGGGCCGAAAAGGAGCAGGTGCAGGAGGTCGTGCGGCTTCTCCTGGGGCTTACGGACCTTCCGAGCCCGGATCACGCCTCGGATGCGCTCGCGGCGGCGATCTGCCACGCCCACCACGCCGCATTCTCCGAGGGCGTTGCCCGGGCAATGGAGTGAGGACCTTGCGTGCGGTCCAGCGGTGCCTGCCCTGGAGTGAGCGGCCCGGAGCGGCGCACGCCGCGAAGTCGAAGCAACGATTACGAGAGAGAGGAGACGGGGTGCGGCAATGTTCAACAGCCTGACCGGTGAAGTGACGTGGTGCCGGGACGGTCTTCTCCGGCTCACCACCGGCGGCGTCGAGTGGGAGTTGGAGATCTCCGGTGCAACGGAAGAGGCGCTTCAGGGGCGCGACGGCCCGCAGCGCGTATTCGTTGCGCTCTACCACCGTGAAGACGCCATGCGTCTGTACGGTTTCGCCGCACCGGAAGAGCGAGAGCTCTACTACCAACTCCTGAAGGTCACGGGGATCGGACCACGCCAGGCGCTGCGCATCCTGTCCGCGGCGTCCACGGAGGAGCTGGTCGCGGCCATTGAGGCTGCCGATGTCGACGCTCTTGCACGCCTCCCCGGTCTGGGGAAGAAGACGGCGGGGAAAATCATAATCGCCCTTCAGGGAGTGGTGCGCCTGGCCGGGGGCGCCGGGACCGTCGGAGGCGGCGTAGCGGCGGCCGACGGCGGGGACCTCGTCGACGCGCTCGTCGGGATGGGCTTCGACCGCAAGCGGAGTGAAGAGGCGGTGCGGGGTGCGCGAACGGCTCTGGCCGATTCGGAGCTGTCGCCGCAGGAACGTGAGCGTGAGACGCTCCGCCGGGCGATTGTCTCCCTGAGCTGAGAAGGGTAGAATTCGTCCCATGAGCGATCCTTCCCTCCTGCGAGGCGAGTATAACGACGAGGACGGCGTCGAGCAGCGTCTCCGTCCGCTGCGCCTCCGGGACTTCCAGGGGCAGACGGCAATCAAGGACAATCTCTCCGTCTTCATTCGGGCGGCCTGCGATCGCGGCGACGCCCTTGATCACGTCTTCCTGAGCGGTCCTCCCGGGCTGGGAAAGACGACCCTGGCGGGGATTATGGCTCACGAGATGGGAGCGGAGTTCAAGGTCACCTCCGCTCCGGCCCTGGATAAGCCGAAGGATCTTGCGGGGATTCTCACGACAGTCACCGAAGGGACGGTCTTTTTCATTGACGAGATTCACCGACTGAAGCCGGCAATCGAGGAGATGCTCTACATTGCCATGGAGGACTTCGAGCTGGACTGGATCATCGGGCAGGGGCCGTCGGCGCGCAACATTCGGATTCCCGTGGCGCCGTTCACGTTGATCGGGGCCACCACCAAGGCCGGCCTTGTGTCCGGCCCCCTCTACAGCCGCTTCGGCATTACCGTTCGCCTTGGCTTCTACAACACGGATGAGATCCGGTCCATTCTCTTTCGGTCGGCGGGCATTCTGGGAATCACCCTCCGCGAGGAGGCGGCTGATCTGCTGGCGGAGTCCTCCAGGGGGACGCCGCGGGTGGCAAACCGGCTCCTGCGTCGGGTGCGGGACTTCGCGCAGGTTCTTGGTGACGGCCGCATTGATGCCGCTATCGTCTCTGAAAGCATGAATCGCCTGCACATCGACCGATTCGGCTTGGAGGACCACGACCGGCGCATCCTTCGGACCATCATTCAGAAGTATGAAGGGGGTCCGGTGGGCGCGGAGACCCTGGCCATCTCGGTGGGCGAGTCAATAGACACGCTGGAGGACTTCTACGAGCCCTACCTGATCCAGCGGGGTTTCCTGAAGCGCACGCCCCGCGGGCGCGTAGCCACGTCCGCAGCGTACCATCACCTGAACATCGATCCGGCGGGCAACCCCGGGGAACAGGGGAACAGTGAGGACCAGGGACTTCTCTTTTGAAGTACCCCCGGAGCTGATCGCCCAGCACCCGCCGACGCGTCGCGGAGATTCGCGGCTGCTGGTGCTGGACGTACCGGAAGGTACCGTCCATCACAGTCATGTTCACCAACTCTCCGACTACCTGCCTGAAGGTGCGCTCCTGGTGTTCAATAACACTCGGGTCATCCCGGCACGGATCAAGGCCGTTCGCCGTGACAGCGGCGGCGTTGTCGAGTTCCTCCTCCTCGAGCGCACCGGCGATCGCCGGTGGCGAAGCATCGTCGGGAAGTCGAAACGTCAGCGTCCCGGGGTTGTATACGACTTCCCGGAAGGGGTCTCCGCCACAGTCGTTGCGGCGGAAGGGGAAGAGCGGATCATCGATTTCTCCGAGAAGGTGAATGAGGACTACCTGGATCGCCACGGCGCCGTTCCGCTCCCACCCTACGTCCGACGCACGCCGGAGGATGAGGATCGGACTCGATACCAGACCGTATATGCGGAAGAGCCGGGATCGGCGGCTGCACCGACCGCGGGGCTGCACTTCACCGATGAGATGCTCAACGAGCTTGCCCGGCGCGGTTTCGAGCTCCGCTTTCTTACCCTCCACGTCGGCCTTGGCACCTTCGCGCCGGTGCGGAGCGAGGAGGTGGAAGACCACGAGATGCACCGGGAGCACTTCACCATCTCCCGGGAGACTGCGGAAGCGGTGAACCGCGCCCGCCGGGAGGACCGCTGCGTGGTGTCGGTGGGAACCACGACGACTCGCGCCCTGGAATCCGCCTGGCACGCCGGCAGCGTCCGTCCCGGTGCGGCGAGTACCAACCTCTTCATCTATCCGGGATACCGGTTCCGGGTGGTGGACCGGCTCTTCACCAATTTCCACACCCCTGGTTCTTCACTGGTCATGATGGTCTCGGCTCTTGCGGGGCGGGAGCGGCTTCTGAACGCCTACCACGAGGCAATCCGGGAACGGTACCGGTTCTTTTCTTATGGAGACGCAATGCTGATACGGCGGTTCGATCAATACGTGTCCGGCCCCATGGCCTGAAAGGCCGCCCTGGTCTCCTCCAGGCGATCGAGATGTCGCTGAATGATCGCCTGGTAGTCGAGATCGCCGGTCTCAATGCGGTGGTTTTCATCGGCCCAGTACTGGACCTCTTCCAGGTGGACACCGCGGAGCTCCCACGCTTGTGCCGACCATCGTTGCGCTTCATCCCAGTAGTAGAGAGCCTGGTTCATGAGGTGCTCGGCGCGATCCAGGCTCTCCAGATTCTGGTCCCTCCACGGGTAGTTGTAGAAGTAGGCCACCTGCTTGGTGTACTTGCTCGCCCAGCGCAGGTAGAGTTCGACCAGCTTGAGATTGAGGTGCGTCCAGAAGAGGTAGCGGTAACGCTCCCAGTCGGTTTCGTCCTCAATGACGGCAAGGGCGTTGAGGGGATTGGCGAAGTCCGCACTGAGAGCCTGCTCGAGCCGGTAGATGTTCTCCCTGATCCGCTCCGGATACTGATACATCTGGACGCGGTAGAGCTCGTAGAGCTGCTCCTTGTAGATGAGCCGATACGCCGGAAGGGAGTGCGCGGCGAAGGAGCCGAGGAGTATCGCGGCCATCAGTACGCGGAGAGAGCGCCTCATACCTCATTTATCGGCGCAATGCCCAGGGATTCCCAAATCCGTTCTGCAACGGTTTCCGGGGTGGCTCCGCCGTCAATGCGGTGGAGTTTCATGCCGCTGCCGGCGCAGGCGGCAAGGACCTCTTCGTACCGGAGCGCCACGGTCCGCTGGAACTCCAGGTGCTCGAAGATATCCGGTGTTCCCCGCCCGGCCCGCCGCTCCTCCGCCGTCTCCGGTGTAACGTGGACGTAGATGAGGTGTTCAGGATAGGGGAAGGGTGCATTCAACTGCTCCACCAGCTCCCGGGGTGCGTAGGTGCTCTGGTAGGCAAGGGAGGAAAGGACGAAGCGGTCGGAGAGGACGATTCCCTTCTCGAGCATGGAGGTAATGGAATCCCGGGAGCCCCAGAGGTGCTCGTATCGGTCGGCCGCGTAGAGGTACGCAAGGGTCGTCGTCTCCAGGGGCGTGCGCCGGTGAAGGGCGTCGCGGATCATGGTTCCAATGGGACCATTGGTGGGTTCGGCGGTAAGATGTACCGTGTAACCATTTTCTTTGAGGCGTGCAGCTAATAACTTCGCCTGTGTGGTGGTTCCGGAGCCATCGAGACCTTCGAATACTATGAAACCCTTGAGTATGTCGCGAGTACCAGCCATTGACGCACCTTGGGGACCGATTTGGTCCTGTGATAGTATAGCTTCCGGCGGCGCCTGTCACGGCGTTGCATCCAGGGTTGATACGTGAGAAACGCCCACCTGCTGCCTACGCTCCGCTTCCCTCAGCTGGCCTTTCTAGTGCTTCTCTTCGGGGCGCTCTTTGCGGCATCCGTGCCGCTTCATCGTGCGGCGCAGGACCTCTTTGTCACGCTTCGGGAGGAGACCGTCTCACACCTCGAGGCGCGGCTGGACCGTCGGGTGTCATACACCCGCATCTCTCCCGCCGTCTTCCGCGCCCTCGACGTCCACGACCTGGTGATTCACGGTGTGGGCGGCGAACCGCCGGTCCTCCTTGAGATCGGGCGGGTTCGTGTCACCTATGGTCTTTGGTCGCTGCTGCGGGGCCGCTTCCAGGAAGCAGTCAATGAAATCGATGTCAACGGTGTCGCCGTCAACATTCGTTCCGACCGCGATTCCGATGTCGTGCGCTTCGTATCCGAGCTGTTCCGACCGGGGGAGGGGAGCGAGTTGCCGTCGGTCGTGCTCTCGGGAAGCGACGTGTCGCTCTCATATCAAAACGATGGTGATCGCTACCTCCTGGAAGACACCTCCTTTACCCTCTCCCTTGGAGAGTCGCAGATCGACGTCGTCGGTGAAGGAACGGCACTAGCCGAAAGCGCCCTGGTCCCGGGGGGACTGGGTATGGTTCAGACGCGGGTCTCCCTCGACGGGACCGTGAGCCCGGGGTTCCGGGAGGGAACGGCTACGGTGACCCTGACGGGCTCACAAAGCCGTCTCTTCCAGGCGTCGGCGCAGGCGTTTCGCCTGGATCTCTCTCCGAGCGTCGTTGAGGTGCGGAAAGTTCGCGACCGGGCGCCGCTGGACGTTGCGGCTGAATACGATCGCCGGTCGGGGCGTCTTACCGCGCGTTTCGAGGCGGCGGGGTTCGTACCGGCCGGGGCGGTGACGCCGGCAGGCGCTGCCGAATCGATCAAACCCTGGCTCGATTCACCGGTATCCGGGTCGGGACGGTTGACCTTCGACACCGGAAGCGGGGCGATTGCCTATGAAGCGTCGGTGTCGGCGGAGCCCCGACATCCCGATGCGCCCGGCGGCAGTGTTGTGTCGGTACGCTTCTCGGGAACCGAAGCGGCCGCCGACATTCACAACGCCCGGATTCGCGGTGACGGCGCCGGGGCTGCGACCTTTGCCGGGAGGGTGGCCTTTGCCCCGTTGGGTGTCGAGGGAACGCTTTCCCTGGAGGGCGCCCGGTATGCCGGCTACGGTCCCGTTCACGGCGACCTGACAATCGGGTCCACGCCGGAAGGGGCCATTACGGCTCGGTCGGATGCCGTCATGTATCGACGGGCCGTTGTCTACGACGCCGTCGTCCGGGCTGTGCCGGGGGATGAGCGCATCACCGGAAGCGTTGAAGCGGCGCTGTCCTCTCGCGGTACGTCGCGAATCCGCGCAGAGGCCACGGTACCCGTCGAGGGCGAAGAAGCGGTCGTTGCGAACCTGCGGTTCATTGATCTCTCCATGGAGCGGGCATACCGTACGCTCCAGGGAGCTGAGCTTGTCGACGATCTGCCCGATCGGATCGGTGCGCTCGAGGGACTCCGTGCGAATGCCAGGGCAACGGTCTCCCTGGCCGGCGGCGACTATGACGTCGCCGTTCCCTTCGTTTCCGTCTACGACCCGGACGACGCCGGCCGCGGGCTCGACGCGGCGGTGTCGGCGACGCCGGAAGGTATTGCCGTCGACGAGATGACCCTGACCTGGTCCGGTGTGACGGTCCGCGGGAGCCTCGCGGCGGACGCTCTGACCGCCGGGGTCTACCGGGTTGCGAGTTCTCTCCGCACCGAGGATCGTGACTTCGACGTTCGCGGCGTCTATCGAAGCGGTCGCAGTGGAGTGGTCACAATCAATGACGACGTTGTGCTCCGCGGGTATGCGTTGCGCGCCGGAGGCGCACTGTTCCGGGCGGAGGCGGATGAGTTCAACGTCGCCGACGCGGAGACGCCCTTGCGGGTCAGTCTGGACGCCACGGGTGTCGTCAGGAGCGTGGCCGATTGGTCCGCGACGCTCCGGGGCGTGCGGGTCGAGGGAGAAAGCGATCCCACGGGTCCCTTCGTTGCGACAACGAACGCCAGGTTGCGTCCGGACGGAGGTAATCTTGACGGGCTGGCCTACCGCGACGCCTACTCCGACGTGGCCGGTCGGGGAACCCTTGACAGTTTGGAGGAGGGCTACCGGCTGAACCTGGCGCTCTCGAGCCGGGGCGGTGGGGAGCAATACGAGTTTGTCGGCCGCTACGTGAACGGCACCGCGAACGGGCAGGTCAGCTTCTCCGGTACCAGCCTTCGCCGTTTGAAGCTTGATCCGGTTCGCGGCTCCATCAGTGGGGAGTTCTCCGTCCGGGAGGTGCCTGAGGACCCGCACATATCCGTCCGTCTCAACACCAGTGAGGCATCCTTCAACGCCGACCCCTTTTCCGCCTCCGGCGTCGTGGTGGCGAATCCGCGCACCCTGGAGATGAACAGTCTCCAAGTGACCTATTCTACGACGCGGCTGAGAAACGGATCCGGAACCCTTGATCTGGAACAGGGGCAGGCGCGTTTCGACGTTCTGTACGAAGACCAAGCGTTACTGGAACCGCGACGTATCCAGGTCTCCGCGACGGGGAAGTTTGCCGACAAGGCGCTTCCTCTCACGCTCTCCGATCTCGCCGTGGCACCCTTCGACGGGGAGGTTGTTCTTGACGGGATCGAGGTGGGCGGGATCGATGCGACTCGCTGGCGCTTGGGGGTGAACCGGACCGACCGGGACGTGCAGCTCCACGGAGGTCCCGGCGGGTCGATACGCGGTCGGTTCATGAACACCGGTGACTTCATGCTTTCCCTTTCGGAGCCGCTGCCGCTCCAGTTCAACGGCGAGGGGCGCCTGAAGTCGGGGAATCTCGAGGCGACGCTGACGGGAGCTTATCTCGACGCGGCCGAGCTCACCCGGCTCTTCGACTTCGGGGACGTTCGCCTCACCGACGGCCAGGCAACCGGGAGTCTGCGGATCGTCGGACCGGTGAACGACCCCGACTTCTACGGGACGTTCCAGGCGACGGGGATAATGGGAGAAATGGACTACCTTCCCGGAGATCTCGGCCCGGCGGAGGGGTTTCTGATCTTCGATGAGAAGGTCTTGACGATCAACCCACTCCAGGTTCCGACGGTAGATGAGGGGGGTGCCGAATTCGGTGGTTCCGCCACCCTCCAGCGGTGGGGCGTAGACGAGTATCGATTCCAGGTGGCAACCGAGGGTGGTCAGAGTATTCCGATGGACTATAGATCGGCAGACCTGATAGCCGAGGGGCGCGCCATGGGACGTCTGAAGATTCAGGGGACCCCCGGCGTCACCAACGTCACCGGGGATCTCGTGGTCTTCGCCACCTCCGTTACTCTCGGCGACCCTGAGCTTGCAACCGAAGTGCCCGAGGATACCGTAACCAACGTGGACGTGTCGGTCACCACACAGGGGCGCGCCGAATTCCTCTGGCCCTCCCGGGATCTCCCGGTCTTGCGCGCCTTTGCCGAGCGGGGACAGACCGTCAACATTACGTCGCGCTCCGCCCCGGAGCAGTACTCGGTGAAGGGAACGGTGAACGTCCAGGGCGGGGAGATATACTACTTCGACCGGAGCTTCTTCATCAGGGAAGGGCGTATCATCTTCGATGAGTCTGAGGAGGGCTTCGATCCGCGTCTTCAGGCGAGGGCGGAGGTGCGCGAGGTATCGGCGGAGGGGCCGGTTCGCATCTTCTTGATTGTGGAAGAGGAGCGACTGGGTGATTTCACGCCGAGGCTGGAGTCGAGCCCGCCGCTGCCGACTGAGGAGATCGTCGGCATTCTGGGTCAGGAGTTTCTGTCAACCGGCGAAGACGGCGGCATCAACGTGTCGTCCGCTCTTCTCCTGCCCGCGGACGTTCTGCAGATGGCGGTACTGAGTCGGGTGGAGAACACGGTCCGCGATACCCTGGGCCTGGATCTGCTTTCCCTTCGGACACAGGTTCTCGGGAACGTGGTGGCGGGAGCCGGGAGAGCCGGGGAGCCCCTTGACAGCCCCCAGCCTTCTTTCGGAGAGTACCTGAACAACACGACGCTCTTCCTCGGCAAGTACGTCGGGACCGATCTCTTTCTGGAAATGCTTCTCGAATTGGGTCAGACGGCGCCGAACGAAGAGGCTCTGGTCAACGTCGGCGACGTTGGATTCGGCGCGGAAGTCGGGATGGAGTGGCAAACACCGTTCTTTCTGTTGAACTGGTCGTTCGCCCCGCAGAGTCCCGAGACGCTGTTCGTGACCGATACGAGGTTCGAGTTCTCGTGGGAGTTTTCCTACTGAACGCCGCAACGCAGCAACTTCGACAAGGAACCGCTAAGGAGCAACCATGCGACGCATCTGTTTCATCGCAATATCACTTCTCCTACTGACGAGTGCACTCTTCGCCCAGGAGGAGGCGTGGTATCAGGGCAAGCCCATCGTGGATGTACGTTTCGAAGGGCTTACCTCCGTTTCACGGAGCGAGCTCGAAGGCATTACCGAGCAGTTCATCGGTCGCAACTTCACCGACTCGGTCTTCCTGGACCTGCAGCGGCGCCTCTACGCCCTGGACTACTTCCAACAGATCGTCCCGCGGGCCGTTCGTGCTCAGGACGGGGAGGCGGTAGTAATCGTGTTCGAGGTCGACGAGCGCCCTCTCGTTCGCGACGTCGTCTTCGAAGGGAGCCGCTCGCTCCGGGAGGGGGAGTTGCGGGACGCCATTGTTCTGAAGCCCGGCGACATTGTGACGGGATCGAAGGTGCGTCTGGACGAGCAGGCCGTCGAAGACACCTACGTCTCCGAGGGCTTTCCCAATGTGCAGGTCACGGGCGAGGTCGAGGAGATCGAGGGAGCAAACGAGGTCAACGTGGTCTTCCGGATTGACGAGGGCGCACGGGTGACCATTGAGGAGATCCGCTTCTCCGGGAACACCTTCGCCTCGGACAGCACCCTTCGCGGCGTCATGGAGAGCAAGGCCCAGTCCATCTTCAATCGCGGCACCTTCCAGGAATCCACCCTGGAGCAGGATCGTCAGGCGATTGAGCAGTACTATCGCACCCGCGGGTTCATTGACGCGGAGGTGGTAGAGATCGACCGGGAGCGGCGCCAAGACGAAGAGGATGAGCGGGTGAACCTCACCCTGACGATCTTCGTCGAGGAGGGAGAGCAATACGTCTTCGGCGGTGTCGACTTCGAAGGAAACGAGTTATTCACGGATGCGGAGCTGCGCGAGAGAATCTCCCTTGAGCCCGGCGATACCCTCGACATGAACCGGTTCGAGTCGGACTTTCAGCAGGTAGCGGATCTGTACTACCGGAACGGATACATCTTCAATTCCATCTCGCGGCAGGAGGAACGAGACGAGGAGGAGAACTCGGTTTCCTTCACCGTAGACATTGTGGAACGTAGTCGCGCTCACATTGAGAACATCCTCATTCGCGGCAATGAGAAGACGAAGGATTACGTCATCCGAAGGGAGCTTCCCCTCGAAGTTGGCGACGTCTTCAGCGCTTCGGAGATTCGAGAGGGGGTGCGGAATCTGTCCAACTTGCAGTACTTCTCGAATATCACCCCGGAGACACCCGAAGGCAGCGTCGAAGGCCTCATGGATCTGGTGATCAACGTGGAGGAGGCCAATACGGCGGACATTCGCTTCGGCATCTCCTTCGGAGCCCAGGAGGGATTTCCCGTCACCGGGCAGCTGAGCTGGCAGGACCGTAATTTCTTGGGCCGGGGGCAATCGATCGGCGCCCAGCTCAACGTCTCGCCGCAGGAGCAACAACTTGGGTTCAACTTTGGTGAGCGGTGGCTCTTCGGTAGACGCTGGTCCGCCGGAGTGAACGCCAACGTTGATCGGGAGATCCAGGACGACATCCCCCAGGATGTGCTTGCTCCGATCTTCGGCGAAGGAGATGCCAACGCCGTGCCCGATCCCTTCACCGGGGCCTACGTCTTCGAAGAGGAGACCGAATTGGACGAGGGAAGCTGCACGGGCGAGACCTTCGAGGCCGGCCGGCAGTGGCCCGCGGAGTGCGGCGCTCCGACATCGGATCAGATCGACGAGTTCCTGGTGACCGACTACGAGTACGCCGGAGGGGATCTCTCCGCCATTCCCGAGGCCTACCTCATGGACTACACCGACTGGGAGATCTCTCTCGGCGGCAATACCGGCTACCGATTCCCCACGGGCATTGGGACCTTCGCCGCCCGGACGAGCGTTCGCACCGCCGCAGGCTTTGCGAGCTACGACGCCGCCACGCAGCGCCCCTTCGACCCACGGGTTCGGGAGAATCTGGAAACCTGGAACTTCCAGAACAGCTGGACTCTGGGCCTCTCCCTGGACGATCGCGACCTGGTCGCGAGCCCCTCCTCGGGGTACCACGCGGATCAGTCGGCAACGTTCACCGGAGGCTTCCTCTTCGGGGATCGCCATTTCATCCGGACGAAGTCGAAGGGACAGCTCTTCTGGACGTTCTTCGACTGGGACGTATTCGACAACTGGTCCTGGAAGCTCGTGGGCGGGCTCAACTCGGAGCTCTCCTTCATTCTCCCGCAGTTCTGGGTGCCCGCCGATGACCGGCAGGATGAGTTCGCATCTGGTGCGCAGGTCGCGGCACTTTCCGACCTGCTCGCCCTCGACGGCATGACGATGGCACGGGGATGGCCCTTTGACTCGGGAAACGAGGTGCTCTGGGGCAACTGGTTCGAGCTCCGTACGCCGATTGCCGAGGACATTGTATGGTTCGACCAGTTCTTTGACGCTGCCGCTGTCTGGAACGAACGCGACGACTTCAGGAGTCTCGGGATCGAGGACTTCAAGTTCAGCTTCGGTACCGGCCTGCGTTTTACGGTACCGCAGTTTCCCATTCGGCTCTATCTGGCGAAGCGATTCCAGATCAGGGACGGGAAGGTCGATTGGCAGGAGGGATCGCTGTTGAATCCAAACGACACCGAAACCGGAGGCATTGACTTTGTGCTGTCCTTCAGTACCGACTTCCTCGGCTCCGGCGGCGGAGAGTGAGAGCCGTGAAGGTTGCAAACAGGGAGCCGCGAAGATCGGCAGGCGGCAGCTAGTGGAGGATATAACGTGCCCGTAGTTAAGCGAATGGTGATAGGAGTGGTGCTTGCACTGGTCGGCGTGGCCGCGTCGGCGGAGCAACTCACCACCGTCGCAGTGATTGACATTACGAGGGTCTACAACTCGTTCTACCGAGATTCTCGACAGGTCCGAGACCTAGAGAATCTCAGAGAACAGTATCAGTCCGAAATCGAGTCACATCAACGAGATCTCGAGCGCTTGGAGGACCGTCGGTCCGAGGCGGAGGAGCGCGGTGACGAGGAGCGCGTGGAAGAGTTGGACCAGCAGATTTTGGAACAGCGGCGCTTCCTCCAGGATCTGGCCACGCGGAGACAGCGACAGCTTGATACACGGGAGGAGAGTCTGTTGTCCGACGAGTTCCTCCAGCAGCTTCTCGATGCCATTGAGTTCGTTGCCGAAAGCGAGGGGTATACCGTCGTGCTCCGGCGGGACACCGACGGCCTGCAGTGGTGGAGCTCCGCCGTCGACATCAGCGACCTGGTACTCGATCGGCTGCGTCAGACGACCGGCGGGTAATGGCTCCGGAACACGACGAGACGCCCATGATGCGGCAGTACGCCGCAGCCAAGCGTCGACATCCCGATTCGATTCTCTTCTTCAGACTCGGGGATTTCTACGAGATGTTTCGGCAGGACGCCAACGAGGCGTCCCGCATTCTCGGTCTCACCCTTACGCAGCGCAACGGCATCCCCATGTGCGGGGTGCCCTACCACGCCGCACAGAGCTACGTCGGCCGGCTCCTGCGCGCCGGGAGGAAGGTTGCGATCTGCGAGCAGACCCAGCTGCCTGAAGGGGGACGCGGTCTGGCGACTCGGGAGGTAACGGAGGTTGTTACTCCCGGCACGGTAACGGATGACGCCTACCTGCCGGCTACCGCGAACAACTATCTCCTCTCGGTTGCAGCGTTCGATGACCGCATCGTCGAGGCCTTCGTCGATCTGTCGACCGGGGAGCTTGCCGTCGGTACGAATCCCCGAGAGGAAGCGGTGCCCTTTGTGCGCCGCGAGTTGGCGCGATTGGCTCCCCGTGAGGTGCTGGTTCAGGAGTCCCTTCTGGAGAAGGAAGGAGTGCTCCTGTCGGTCTTCGAGGAGATGGACGGGGTCCTCGTGAATCGCCTTCCCGACTGGGACTACGACCGGCGCCGAGGGGCGGAACGGCTCAGGGAGATCCTGGGCGTCTCCAACCTGAAGGGCTTCGGCCTGGACGACGAATCGCCCGCTCTCGCGGCGGTAAGCGTACTCATCGACTATCTGCAGGATACGGCTCGAAGCGTTCTTTCCCATCTGCGCAGTGTGCAGGTTGTGCGGGACGGAGATTTCGTCATTCTGGACGATGCAACCCAGCGCAACCTCGAGGTGGTGCGGAATCTCCAGGACGGGTCCGGGAAGCGCACGCTGCTGTCGCAGATCGATGAGACGAAGACCGCCCCGGGGGCGCGGATGCTGCGGCGGTGGACCCTGGCGCCGTTGACCGATCCGGAGGCGATCCGGCGGCGTCAGGAACGCGTCGGCGACCTCTACCACGATCAGCTGCTCCTGCAGCGGGTGCGGGAGGAGCTGGGGCACATTCTCGATATTGAAAGGCTTACGGCCCGGGTCGCCATGGAGAAGGCGCATGCAAAGGATCTGGTGGCGCTGCGGGTCTCCCTGGAACGGGCGGCGGCCGTGGCGGAGCTACTCCCATCGTGGTTCGAGGAGGGTCTCAGCGGCAGCAAGGATGGAGACGCCCGGCTCGGGGAGCTGACGCAGCTTCTGCGGCGGGCTCTTAAAGAGAATCCCTCGGTAGTGTTGCACGAGGGCAACATGATCCGGGAAGGGTACTCCGCGGAGCTGGATGAGGTGCGGACGCTGAAAGACGACAGCCGTCGCGTCCTTGATGAGTACCTGGCCGAGGAGCGCGCGGCCGCCGGAATCTCGTCACTGAAGCTGAAGTACAACCGCATTCTGGGTTACTTCTTCGAGGTGACGAAGGCGGGGGCGGAACAGGTCCCCGATCACTTCCGCAGGCGTCAGTCTCTGAGCACGGCGGAGCGATACGGAACGGCGAAACTGGCGGAGCTCGAAGCGGAGATCAACTCGGCGGAAGAGCGCATGGTGGAGATGGAGCGGCAGCTCTTCCTGGAGCTTCGTGCTCGCGTGGGCCGGGAGATCGCCCTTCTGGAAGAGGCGGCGCACCGCATTGCCGAGACGGACGCCCTGCACGGCCTCGCCTGGGCGGCCACGCTGCACGGCCTCGCGAAACCGGAGGTGGATGACTCCCTGACCATCGACATTCGCCGAGGTCGACACCTTGTCGTCGAGGCCTTCCTTCCGCCGGGGGAGTTTGTCGCCAATGATGCTCTGCTCAACGAAGGAGAACGTCGCTTCGCCCTGATGACCGGGCCCAACATGTCGGGAAAGTCGACCTTTCTGAGGCAGACCGCGGTCATCGTTCTCCTTGCGCAGATCGGCTCCTTCGTGCCGGCGGAGAGTGCCCGGATAGGCGTTGTGGATCGCGTCTTCTGCCGGGTCGGCGCCTCGGATAACCTGGCGAGGGGCGAGTCTACCTTTCTGGTGGAGATGAACGAGACGGCGAATATCCTCCGGAACGCCACACCGCGGAGCTTGGTCATTATGGACGAGGTCGGCCGTGGGACAAGTACGAACGATGGATTGGCCATTGCCCATGCGGTGACGGAGTACGTGGTGGATTCGGTTCGGGCGCGGACCCTCTTTGCAACTCACTACCATGAGCTCACCGACCTCGAGTTGCCGGGGTTGTACAACATTTCCATGCGCACCCTCGAGACGGAGGAGGGCATTGTCTTCTCGAAGCGCGTCCAGGAGGAACCGTCGAAGAGCTCCTACGGCATCCACGTGGCGCGCCTTGCCGGCCTCCCCTGGACCGTCGTGGCCCGGGCGCAGCAGATTCTTGACACCCTGGAGCACGCGGTACTCCCGGTCGCAGGGGGTCGTTCCGCATCCGTCGACGTGCGCGCCGGCGCTGCTTCGCGACGCGGAGGCGACGACCAGGGCAGTCTCTTCGATGCATCGGAGCTGGTGCTTCAGGAGTTGCGAAGCGTCGACATTGACGGCATGACCCCTCTCGACGCGCTGAACACCCTGGCGCGGTGGAAGCAGGAGCTCTGAGCGCAGCGAAGACAGCGAAGACAGCGAAGACAGCGAAGACAGCGGAGGCGGTGGTCGTTGCGGATCGTTCTGCGAACGATTTCGGTGCTTCCGCCGTCGCACGAGCGCTGTCCTCGGCTACCACGGTGCGGGGCTGCTACATGGCGGCGAGAGTCAGTACGACGAAGATGCCCATGGCAAGGAATCCTGTCGCGGCGGAAACGGGGAGCTTCCAGAACATCGCCTGGCCGCCTAGCTCCAGGAGCCAGGTGACGATGTAGATAGCGAAGAGGGGTGCGACGGGAAGCGTCGTCGGCATAAGCAGAAACGTGATGACCGCTCCCGACAGCCACCACCCCGCGAAGTTGACCAGGGGGATTCCAACGTAGCGGCCGGGCTGATCCCACTGCCAGAAGTTCCACCTCACCATCTGCGGATCCAGGTAGGCGTCCCAAGCCATGAAGGCCGCACCCGCGACGACGGACGTGAGCCATCTCGGAGCATCCGGCAGGACCATGGTAGCAACGGCCCAGGAGGGGGGAATCATCATGAGCCACGCAAGGGGGATAACCACGGGAACGTGGGCGATCTGCGGCTGAAGCACATCGGTGTAGTGGTACTTTCCGAAGGGAATGCCGGTCTGAGAGCCGATGCGCTCGACCAGCCATCCGAGAAGGGGCACACCGACAAGAACCGTGAGGAGGCGACCGAGCGGCAGAGGAGCGGTCCCGAGGAGCACCGCCACGGTGGCCGCCTGAAAGAGGACGCCGAGGGATATGCCGATGCGCTCGCCCCGGTCCGACAGTGCCCACTTCCAGATCGGCACGGCGATCATCACTACCACCCATACCGCTCCCAGAATCATGACCGGCAGCGGCAGTGTCCGGATACCCTCTACCCACACCTCCGTGATCGCGGCGGTCATCGTTTGAGCCCCCGGCGCGCGCGAACCGCGAACCATGCACCGATGAAGGGTATCCAGGGCACGGTCGCCATCAGTTGCAGGTTCTCCGTTACGCCGCCTTCCTCATCGAGGAAGCGCAGGATGCGATGGATGGGGTTGTTCTGGAAGAGTTGCGCGAAGATCGGTGCTCCCAGGTGCCCCTTTCTTGCGAGGATGTCGATGAGCATGGCGTCGAAGGTTTCGTACCGAGGCGGCGTAGACGGCACATCGAAGGGATGGCCCGACTCTTCGAGGGAGCGGACGATCGCCAGGGAATCCCGCTGCGTCCGATTGAAGGCGAACCCCGTGGAGGCCTTCACGCGTCCGCCCCTGGTGCCCGTCAGCATGATGCGTGTGCCCGCCGCGCGGGGGAAGGGTTGATCGGTCATCGGGATGATCCCGTCTTCCTCTTCAATGACCTCGTAGCTGTCCAGGAGCAGGATATCCCTGATGTAGCTTCTGATCCCGGCTTCATACTCCTCCTTCGAGAGAAGATCCACCGAGAAGAGGGTGTACTCAACCAACGCTTCCGTCGGCGAGTGCGGGAGCACATAGACGAAGCGCATGACCCCTTCCTGGGGTGTGCGGAAGTCGAAGAAGGTTGCCGCAGAGGGGTCGAAGACGGGGCGTGGTGAGCGGATGACCCAGCCCCGGAAGTGCTGCTTCACGAAGTGATACCTGTCGGTGTCCACGCGGAACTCAGCGGGGATGAGGCGACTGTCGAAGACGTAGCGGCCGCGATAGACGGTGTCGTCTGCAGTCACCGCTGCGAAATCGGGACCATCCTGAATATCCGTCACGGTGCCGAAGTGAAAGTCGACGTTGCTTGCGGCTTCCAGGTCCGACATGACGTGCCTATAGAAGTCGCTCCCCTTCACCATGTAGTAGCGGTACGGCGACAGGGGAATTCGTGCGGAGTATTCGTTGCCGTAGAACAGGAAGGCATCCCAGCTTTGCGCGGCTATCTCGGAGAAGGGGGGCGAACCGGTGCCCCAAAAGCACCAGGTGCGGTCGTTGTTGCCCTTGCGCTCACGATCCACGATCAGAATGCGCGTCCCCGAGAGGCTACTGTGGCGGAGGTGGTAGGCAAGGCTGAGGCCTGCGGCGCCACCTCCGGCCATGATGAAGTCATAGGACCGGTGAGATGAGTTCTCGTTGTTGTGTGACACGGGAACCATTATGCATCGTCGCCACAGGGTGCTCAAGCGGTGGTATCGGTT
>CAZUVX010000002.1:0-7882 GCA_964623865.1 uncultured Spirochaetaceae bacterium
CCGCGCGGCCGGCTCTCGTGGCAGGGCGAGTTGACCCTCGCCGCCCCGCCGCCGGTGGGAAAACCGTTGGGGGTTAGTTGGATACTTGTTTGAGCGGATACTCTTCCGAAATGTAGCTCTCGTCGAAGCCCTCAATGTCGGAGATCCACTCGAGGAACTTCTCGGCCTCGTTCTTGTGGCTGTAGGGGCCGACCCGAAGCCGGTAGAAGGTCTCGCCGTCGACGTTCTTGGAGGTGATGCGACCGCCCAGCTCTTGCGTCTGGAGACGCTGTTTGGCCTCCTCGACGCGGTCACGACTGGGGGAGGAGATCACCTGAATCCAGTACTCGGTGACGCGACGGTACTCCGGTTCAGGCTCGGGGCGGGGCTCAGGGCGTTCAGCCGGTGGTGCCGCCTCGCCCATGCTCTTGGCCGGCTCCCGCGGTGCGGCTTCAGGCTCAGCCTCGGGTTCGGCCTTCGCGGTCGTGTCGGGCTCCTTTTCCGCTTTGGGAAGGGCGTCCTTGCCGGGCGCGTCGGCATCGCCTTGCCGCTCTTCAGGCTTCTCGCCGTACACAATAATGACATCATCGTCCTCGGATTCCCCGGGCACAATGAAGTCGGTCTCTCTCTTGTCGGGTGTGCGAATGTACTCGATGGGATCGAAGGGCTTCCCGTCGGTAGCCGCTACAGCCTGCTCACCTTCGTCGGAATCCCGAGGGTAGAGCAAGGCAAGGCCGACGCCTATCACGACGGCGACGAAGAGAGTGACGGAAACAATGATCAGAAGCGTTCTATGCTGTTCCATGGCACCAACTCACTCCGACAGGAACCCGAGGGCGTGAAGCTGCTTCGCGAGCACTTCGGACGATCCTCGATTCTCTACAGTATGAATTTCGACATCCCGAGAGGATTGTTGAGGAAGAAGTCGCCGCTGAGCGCGGAAACGGCGCAGTATCTCCACCACTCCCAGGCCGTCGCGTGCGCGGGCGCGAAGGATCCGGGTCGGTAGTGGCGCGGTGACCCAGATGACCCGGTCGCACTCCTTGTGGAGCCCCATGGGGAACAGAAGTGCCGCGTTGATGACCCCCGGCGCTCCGGCAAGATCGCGAACGAAATCGCGCACCCACCGGACCATGACGGGGTGGACAATGGCCTCCAGGTCGCGGCGCGCCCGGTCGTTGCCGAAGACCCTCGCACCCAGCGCGCGACGATCGACATGAGTGAGCCTCGCGGTGGGCCGACTCCGGTCGGCCCGGGCGGAGTCTCCGGAACGATCAACGGAGAGAGCTCCGTTGGAGCCGGCGCCGGGAGCGCTCTCAGGAGCCGCAGCGGCGCCACCTGTGGGTTCCTCTTCAGTGCTCTTCAGTACGCCCGGACCGAACCTTTCCGCGATTGCATCCTTCCGCTCCTCCAGCGCCCGGTGGCCGAGTGTGTCCACATCTATGACACGATACCCGTGGTTCTCCAGGATGTGAGATACGGTGTTCTTACCCGCGCAGTACTTTCCGGCAACACCGACGATCACGTATGGAAGTCCCCCCAGCTCGCGCCGACTTCGACGGAGACTCGGAGCGGCACCGATAGCTCTACGGCCCCGGTCATTTCCTCCTCGACCAGAAGGGCCACAGCGTCGACTTCACCCTTCGGAGTCTCCAGGATGAGCTCGTCGTGGACCTGCAGGAGGATGCGGCCGGCGCGCCCTTCGTCACGCAGGCGCCGGTCGATGCGCATCATGGCCAGCTTCACGATGTCCGCAGCGGTGCCCTGGATCGGCGTATTCACGGCAATGCGCTCTGCGCCCTGCTTCACGTTGCGGTTGCGGCTCCGGATGTCCGGAAGCGGGCGCTCCCGCCCCAGGAGCGTCCTGACATAGCCGTTCGTTTCCGCATCCCGGACGGTGCGATCAATGAAGCTCTTGATGCCGGAGTAGGTGCCGAAGTACGCCTCCATGAAGGCGTCCGCATCCGCCCGGGAGATCTCGAGATCTCGAGCCAGCCGGAATGCCGACATGCCGTACATGACGCCGAAGTTGATAGTCTTGGCAATGCGCCGCTGCTCGGTGGTGACCTCCTCCGCCGGCACGCCGAAGAGCATGGAGCCGGTCTCCCGGTGCACGTCCTTCTCCTCGCGGAAGGCTCTGAGAAGGCCCGGATCCTCGGAGAGATGCGCCAGCACGGCCAGCTCGATCTGGGCGTAGTCCGCGCTGATGAAGAGGCTCCCCTCCTCCGGCACGAAGGCGCTGCGAATGCGACGTCCCTCCTCGTCGCGGATGGGAATGTTCTGCAGGTTCGGATCGCGGCTGGAGAGCCGTCCGGTCGCAGTGCCGGTCTGGCTGAAGTTCGTGTGGAGGCGCCTTGTTCGTTCGTTTACCAGCCGCGGCAAGACATCGACATACGTGGACTTGAGCTTGGAGAGGTTTCTGTGCTGAAGGACCCGGTCCGGCACGGGGTCCTCCTTCGCCAGCACCTGCAGCACCGACACATCGGTGGAGTATCCCGTCTTGGTCTTCCGGATTGGCTGGAGCTTGCGCTCCTCGAAGAGGATCTCCTGAAGCTGCTTCGTCGATGCAATGTTGAACTCCCGTCCGACCAGCCCGTAGATATCCTGCTCCAGCGTCGCCAGACGATCCTTCAGCTCCTCGGAGTACGCCGCAAGCACATCCGTCCGCAGGAGAATGCCCTTGAGCTCCATCTCCGCGAGGAGCGGGACGAGGGGCATCTCCACCTCGTGGAAGAGCGTCGCAAAGCCGCGCTCCTCGAGGCGGGGTGCAAAGAGCTCGTAGAGGCGATAGGTCACGTCCGCGTCCTCGGCCGCATATTGCGCCGCCTGCTCCAGGGCAACCGAGTCGAAGGTGGGAAGCGCTTCGCCGCGTTTTGCATCCGGGAAGAGCGACTTGTACGAGACCGGCCGGTATCCGAGATAGTCCTCGGCAAGACGGTCCATACCGTATGAGGAGGCGGTCGTATCCAGGAGCCACGCGGCAATCATGGTGTCGAAGTGGAGGTTCGCCGGCGGCAGCCCCCAGTTCGAAAGAACCTTGTAGTCGTACTTGCCGTTCTGCACCACCATTCGGTACGCCGGGTCGCCGACCAGCGGACGCAAGGCCTCCCGAACGGCATCCGGATCCATGACCCGCCCGTCGGGGCCGTCCAGGGCAACGTAGCAGCCTTCCCCGCTCTTCACCGATAGAGAGATGCCGACGGGCCGCGCGGCAATGGGATCCAGGCTGTCGGTCTCCGTGTCGAGAGCGTACACTCCGGCGTCCTGAGCCCGACGGACCCACTCCTTCAACACCTCCACCTCTGTGACGAGGGTGTAGGTGCCCGGCTCCATCGGCTCGCCCGGCGCCTCCGCATTTCCCGTCGCCGGACTGCGCTCACCGGAGCCCCCCGACACCTCGTCGCTCGCTCCGGTAGGATCAGTATACCGCCCCGTGCCGGGGTCCACCGTTGCAGTTGGAGAATCCGGGGCGCCGTCGTCCTCAACGGTCGGTGCCAGGTCCGGCTGCAGGTCGGCGTCACCCTCCGGCGTGTGCCGTCCCGGTGCGTTTCGCGTCGGTGCGCGTGGCTGGAGGTCGGGGTCGAAGCCGAGCTCTTCCACGACGCTGCGCATGCCCTGCTCCATGAAGTAGGGAACCGCGGCGGGATAGTCGAGCTTCGGAAGAGCAAGGTCCGACGGATTCACCGAGAGGGGAACACTGTCATCCAGGGTGACCAGCTCCCGGCTCAGGAAGGCGTTATCCCGATCGTCCGCGAGCTTGTCCCGGCGGCTCTTCGAGGAGATCTGGTCCATGCGCTCGTAGATGGCTTCCAGGGTGCCGAACTCGTGCAGCAGCTTGGCCGCGGTCTTTGCGCCGATCCCCTTCACTCCGGGGACGTTGTCGGATGTGTCGCCGACCAGCGCCAGGAAGTCCCGGATCTGCTCCGGATACACACCCCAGTCCTCATATACCTGCTCCCGCGTGAGCTCTCGGAAGCCCGACTGCTCCGGTCGGAGTACCCGAACCGGTTCCTCCACGAGCTGAAGCAAGTCTTTGTCACTGGAGACGATGTACACGGGCCGCTCTTCCGCGGCACCGCGCTTCGCCAGGGTGGCCATGACATCGTCGGCCTCGTACCCATCCGCACGAACCATGGGGACCCCAAGGACGGAGAGGATCTCCTCGATGATGGGGATCTGATCCTTCAGATCCTGGGGCGTCTCGTCCCGGGTGGCCTTGTACTCCTCGTAGCGTTCGTGACGAAAGGTCGGCGTGGTGGAGTCCTGGACCACCGCGAAGTGCTCGGGCATGCGCTCGCGGAAGATGTAGAAGAGGGTGCGGAAGAAGCCGAACACCGCCGACGAGTTCTGCCCCTTGGGATTTCGCAGGGGATTGCGAATGAAGACGAAGTACGAGCGGAAGACAATACTGTACCCGTCCAGGAGGTAGAGGGGAGCCTTCATAGCGAGGTTATATCATACAGCGCCGCGTCGGGAAAACGCGCCACGCCCGGGCAAGGCCGGGCAAGGCCGGGCAAGGCCGGGCAAGGGGCGCTCAGCCGGACACGTCGATCATGCTCGGTCTGCCGCCTTCCCCGTAGACGGAGCGGGGGCGGGCGGGAACGCGAACTCTCTGCAACTCTGCGTTCATGCGGTCGCGGCGATTCCTGAGAAGTTCGCGCAGGCGGCGTCCCTCCTCCAGGAGCGCGGCGCGTCGGGCATCCAGCGAATCGAGGTCGAGGGTTTGCGAAACGCGGTGAGCGCCGTTGCCGGATACATGGGAGCCGTAGTGCTCGTCGGCCAGGGCGCGATGGAGGGTCGAATGGACGGTGACAACGCGGTTGGTGACGTGGGCGAGTTGCTTCAGGGCCGCGTCGAAGGAGGCGTCGAGAGGGTGAACGCTGTCCTCCTGCTCCTCGGCACTTCGACGCATGGTACGAATCACGCCTTCGTAGGCGTCGAGAGCGCGATTCTCCTGGGCTGCGAGCTCGGCAAGACGCTTCATGGCGGATCGGGTCTCAACTCGAAATGTTTACACCGCTGGTTGCGCGCTCGGGGCCGTAGCCCTTGTCGGCTACCTCTTTCCACGCGTCCCGGAGCTCGACAAGAAACGACCGTACACTCTCCAGCGGTTTGGGGTCTTTCTTGAAGTTCGCTTCCACAAGCTGATTGTTGAAGAACCGGTAGAGCCGGAAGAGGTTCTGAGCTATCTCGCCCCCGTTCTCCAGGTCCAGGGAGACGGTCAACTCAGTGATAATATCCTGGGCCTTCCCGATCGCGTTGTTGACGCGGTCGTAGGAGATGCCGTCGTCGCTGAGGAGCTGCGTTGCAAGATCGATCTGACGAATTGCCTCGTCGTAGAGCATCACAATGAGCTTCCCCTGACTCGCAGTCTTGACGCGGGTCTGACGGTAGGCGTTGATCGGATTGGGGTTCATACGAAAAGCTTCTCCCTATGCTCGGTGATTGCCCACATCCCAATGTACGCCGAAATGGCACCCATCTCAAGGCCCCTTGCGAGCAGCCGCGAGTTACTGGGCATGCTCGATCAGGGTTGAGACGGGGACCACATCATACCCTCTCTCGATCAGCCGGTTGATGAGGAGATCGAGGTGCTGAAAGAGATAGTCGTCCCGTTCGGCATCTCTCCCCAGGCCCGGCTTCCCCACGGTCATGGCAATGATTGAACCGGGCTTCTTCTTCTCGAGAATGCGGCCTACCAGCTCTACACTCGGCCGGTAGAGCCGCGAAACACCGGAGTCGTCCCGACGCGGCACCCAGTCCAGGCTGTCTACGTCCCGTCCGACGTAGGTGTAGTTCAGCTCCTGAGACACGCGAATGATCTCCGGGCTGACGAAGTAGTAGGGGGCGTGCCACAGCAGCGAGAGCTCCTTGCCTGTTGCGTTGAAGTACTCATCCTCGTTCCGCGCCAGTCCCTGTCTGATGAAGTCGTCGGTGACCTGATAGCGACTGTCGGTCATATCGAAGTAGGTATAGAAGAGGGATCCCACCTCGTGGCCGGACTCGGCGATCTCCCGGACGGCCCCGGGATGGCGACGGATGAAGTCGCCGTTCACGAAGAAGGTGGCGGCAATGTTGTAGTCCGCCAGGGTATTCAGAATACTCGTGAGCCCCTCTACAGAGTCGATGGCGTTGAAGACGAAGGAGACCTCCCGGCGGCGAATACGGCTGCCGTGTGAGAAGTTGGTGAGGTTGACCGGATCGTCGCTCTCCGGAAAGGGCTCGTAGGTTCGTTCCGGCGGATCGAAGAGCGCCGTGGTACCGACACCCTTGATGTTCCGCACCATGACTACGTTGCGGTAGCTTCCCGAGTCCAGTGTCTCCAGGTAGACGCGGTAGGATTCGTTGGACACAGCGGCGTCGGTGAAGTCCACGGCGTCGCCGCGGGTCCAGCCGGCCTCCGGGGTATACTGATAGTAGTTTCCCTGGGTGACGGCGGTCACGGTTCCGTCGTCAACGGCAAAACCTTTGTCACCGGCCTGGGACAGGGTCACGAGCTCCTTCTCGGGCTCCCCTTCGCCTGGCCCGGCTTCTCCGAAGTCGATCGTCTCGATGATGTAACGACCCGCCACCAGCAGGCGCCCCTCTCCGAGCCACTCTGCACTCAATGGCTGCGGGTGGCTGTACTCGGCGACGATCTCCCAGCTCTCGTAGTCGCGCACGGTAACGCCCTGGGGGCTGAGGATTGCCGCGTACTCTCCGGAGGGCGAGAGCACCAGATCGGTGACGTTGGAGGAGTCTCGCTCGGTGAAGGAGAAGTCGCTGCCCCGGATCTTCATTCTGAAGATGGACGATGCGCTGTCGCCGCGCTCCAGACTGCCCGTCAGCAATGTGATTGTGCCCTCTCGGCTCCAGGCGACGGTATTCACCGTGGTGTTCCGGGGCAGGTAGAGGTATGGCAACGCGTTCGAGCTTTCGGCAAAGGCAAAGTCGTCCCGGCGCAGCACGTAGAGAAAGACGTTCTGCCCGCCCTTGTTCAGAAGGATCTTGTCACCCTGCGGAGCAATCCAGAAGGAGTCGAAGTTCGGATCAAAGGCGAAGGGAATCTTGCCGACGACGGTCCCGATTCGCAGAAAATCGCGATACAGCGTTCGGGTGAAGAGCTCAACTCCGAGAATGCGATACACCAGTGTACCGTCAATGTAGTAAAGCTCACTCCCGCGGCCCCAGCTGGTACTGGCAAGGGTGCCCGGTCCGAGTCGGCGCAGCCCCTCGTCGACGACGCGATCCTTCTCGTACTGGTCGATTGAATAATAGAAGAGCTCCCCTTCCTTCTCGTATACGAAGAAGCGGGAATCCGGCGCCCAGGAGACCTGGCGTCTCTCAGTGGAGAGAGCCGCGCCGTTCACGACGGTGCGTGTCTCATCAGTGGATAGATCATGGAGGATGATGTCACCGCGCACGTCATTGTACGGCTCGGTGTATACGAGGAAGCGACCGTCCGGTGATGCGCGGAGGGGGTGGATCTTGCCGGTGGCAATCTGTTGCCCCTCGGTAAAGGAGCCGAATTCCTCCAGGGGCGCGAGCTTCCGTAGACCGTCGGTGGACCGGAAGACGCCGAAACGGTTCTGGATCTGAAGCTGCTCACTCTCCCTGAGCAATACGATCTGCTCCGGGAAGAAGGTCAGCTGCTCCAGACGTTCTGCCTCCAGATCCGCCTGAAAGAGGGTCTCGTACCGTCCGCGGTCGGGAACCGTCACGCTCGCCTGAAAGAGAAGACGATTGTCCGGGGCCAGATCGAGGCCCGAGAACTCCGCCTCCGCAGCGAGAGGCAGAGCCGCCATGACGAGCAGGAAAAGGACGGCTGGAATCCGCTGAACGGCACTTCGTGACACCATGATTGCTCTCTAATCTCTTTTCGGCACGGGCTATGACGTTTCTTAACGATCGATTCGGCTAACCC
>CAZUVX010000002.1:7982-22264 GCA_964623865.1 uncultured Spirochaetaceae bacterium
CGACTCGGCGATAAGCGCATCCAGATCTCGCTCCATGTCGTTCAGGAGGAAGAGGAGCTCCTCGATCCGCTGCAGCGTGACGCTTCCGCACGCCGCGCTCCCCACAGCGCCGGGCCGGGCGGTTGCAGCCACCCGGTCGAGGGACTCCTGGACGATCTCTTCGAAGGACTCATCCGGAAGACGCGGGGCGCCGCAGAAAGGGCACGTATCGAAGCCCGCATCGAAGAGACGTTCACAAACGCGGCAAAGAATCGGCTCATCCATGGCCAAATCGCACTATAGCGCGGCGGGGCAGCCAAAGCAAGCTACAGAAGCTCCGCGGCGAGCTCGGCCAGGTGGCTGCGCTCCGAACGCGTCAGGGTGACGTGACCGAAGATGTCCTGGCCCTTGAAGGTCTCAACCAGGAAGGAGAGGCCGTTGGAGCTCGAGTCCAGGTACGGGCTGTCGATCTGGTAGGGATCCCCGGTGAGGACCACTTTGGAGCCCTCTCCCGCCCGGGACACAATGGTCTTGATCTCATGGGGTGAGAGGTTCTGCGCTTCGTCGACAATGATGTACTGCCCCGGCAGCGAGCGCCCGCGAATGTAGGAGAGCGCCTCCACTTCAACCGCGCTGGTATTCATGAGCTGTTCGACGGATCGGATGTTCGGCCGCTTGTACACGGACAGGATGTACTCGACGTTGTCGAAGAGCGGCTGCATCCAGTGCGAAAGCTTCTCGTTCTTTGCGCCCGGCAGATAGCCGATATCCTTCCCCAGCGGAATGACCGGGCGGCTCACCAGAACCCGACCGTACGCTTTCTCTTCCAGCGTCTTTGCAAGGCCGGCGGCAATGGCGAGAAGGGTCTTCCCGGTTCCCGCCTTGCCCACCAGGCTTACCAGGGAGACCCGGTCGTCCAGAAGGAGCTCGAAGGCGGCGCGCTGTTCCTCATTGAGGGGGCGGATTCCCGCAACCGACGGCATCTTGTGATCGACGTAGTGCAGGCAGCCTTCGTCGACCATGAAGCGCCCCATGATACCCTCGGGATCCTCCTTGCTCCGGAGAAACACGAAGTGGTTGGGCGGAAGAGAATCGCCCCAGGGGATGGTGCCCTCTTCCTGGAGCGTGCGCATGGTCTCGCTGCTCGTCTGCACCTGCGAGTAGCCGGCGTAGAGCTCGTCAATGTTTACCTTCTGCTTCTCGTAGTCCACCGCCTTGATCCCCAGGGCGGTCGCCTTCACGCGAGCGTTTATGTCCTTCGATACGAAGAACACGCGCTTTCCCTCCTGCTGCATCTGGTAAGCGGTAAGAATGATCTTGTTGTCGGGCTTGTCTTCGAGAAGGAAGACACTCCCCCGGTTGCTCTCGTGCATGACCACACGCAGAACGCTCCCGTTCTCGATCTTGACCCCCTTCGCAAGGCTGCCCTTGCGACCGGCGGCGTCCAGGAAACGAATGGCGTGGCGCGCGTTCCTGCCCCGCTCGTCGCTGAGGGTCTTGAGGCGGTCCAGCTCTTCGAGGACCCAGAGGGGCACGACGATCTCGTTGTCGTGAAAGCTCAGGATCGCATCGGGCCGGTGAATGAGCACATTGGTGTCGATGACAAAGGTCTTCACGCCGTGATTGGATTTGTCGTTGTGGGCCACGGGGCGTAGTATACCCATGGAGACCGCAACTATCTACGGGCAGAGGTAGCGACACATGTTCACAGCACCCGCGATTCAGCACTACTTCACATCCATTGAGGAGGACCTCATCCGGTGGCGTCGCCACCTCCACGCGCATCCGGAGCTCTCCTTTCACGAGGTTGAGACGGCGGCCTACATTGCCGAGCAGGCGCGTTCCCTCGGGCTGGAGCCACGGACGGGCGTAGGCGGCAACGGCGTCGTCATCGACCTGGGGACATCTCGGACCGACAAACCCCCCATTGCCCTCCGGGCGGATATTGATGCGCTTCCCATTACGGAGAAGACGGAGCTGCCCTACGCTTCACGGAACGAGGGGGTCATGCACGCCTGCGGGCACGACATCCACACCACCTCGCTTCTCGGGGCAATGCGCTTCCTCGCGGAGCACTCCGGTGACCTGCCGGGGAGCATTCGCCTGATCTTTCAGCCCGCCGAGGAGAAGCTCCCCGGCGGTGCCCAGGCAATGATCGCCGATGGAGTGCTGCTGGATCCCGCGCCGGCGGCCGTTCTGGGTCAGCACATCAATCCGGACTTGCCCGTGGGAAGCGCCGGCGTCGTCGCCGGGCAATTCATGGCGTCGGTGGATGACTTTCACGTGACCGTTACCGGGAAGGGCGGGCACGCTGCACACCCTGAGGAGTTGGTCGATCCCGTCGTGATTGCCGCCCACATCATTACGGCGCTCCAGACCATCGTGAGCCGTAACGCCCCGCGAGGGGTCGCAACGGCGCTTTCCATCGGCAAGGTGGAAGCGCACGGAGCCTCAAACATCATTCCGGACTCCGCCCGAATGGACGGAACCTTCCGTACCTTCGACGAAGAGTGGCGCAGCCGCGCCCGCGAGCTGATTGAGCACGTCGCGACGGGGGTCGCCCGCTCCTTTGGAGGCGACGTTCACCTCCAGATCGAGCACGGCTATCCCTCACTAATGAACAACCCGACGCTGGCTGAGAGGATCCGCGGTTACGCCGTGGAGTACCTCGGGAGAGACAAGGTCGTGAACCTGCCGCAAACCATGGGCGCCGAGGATTTTGCCTACTACGCCCAAGCCGTCCCGGGCTGCTTCTACAACCTCGGTGTCACCGACTACGCCGTTGAGCCCGCTCCGCCGCCCTTGCACTCGCCGCGGCTGGCACCGAGCGAGGAGTCGCTGACGGTGGGGGCGGGACTGCTGACGTGGCTCGCGCTGCGCACGCTGCAGGACGCCTGACGCTTCAGCAGCGCCCCGTGTACGTTGAGAACTCCGCCGCCTGAAGCTCCGCCTGGGCGTCGAACATCTCCCTGCCTGATATGACTGTACACCCCGTCCGGGCGGCTCGGGCGAGTAGCGTCGTCTCTTCCGGAGTGTACACGAGGTCGTACACCGTCTCCGAACCGGAGAAGTCGTAGAAGCTCAAAGGGTCCTCCGCCTCGTGAGGGCTCATGCCGAGGCTCGTCGTCTGCACAATGAGGTCGCTGAAATCGCGTAGTCGCGGTACCACTTCCGGTTCCAGCGCCGCGCTCTCGACGTGGCCGCCCTGCCGCCCGGGAACCCCACGCCCCGGCCCCGCCGTCGCGGCCGAACCGAAGTGGTCGCGCATGGCGTCGGCCAGGGCCTCGGCGCGCGGGACGGTACGATTGAGGATGAGCACCTCCACTCCCCGCGACATCAGCGCGTAGACCGCGGCGCGGGCAACGCCGCCGGCACCGACCACGGCAGCCCGCACCGGAAGGCCGCGGCGATCGAGGGGCGCAAGGAAACCGGGGACGTCCGTGTTGAGACCGAGCCAGCCGTCACCGCTGCGGAGAAGGGTGTTGCAGGCTCCCGTCGCGGCAACCGCCGGATCTGTGCGCCCGGGCGGGACAGGGTCGTGCGCGGTCGCGACTGCGGCGGCGCTCTCCTTGTGCGGCAGCGTGACCGAGAGGCCGCAGACGCCGAGATGCTCGGCCAGCCGGAGAAAGTGTGAGAAGCTTTGCGCCTGAAAGGGCAGGTAGACGGAGTCTCTCCCGGCCAGGCGGAAGCGTTCGTTATGGAACCGGGGAGAACGGGAGTGGCCGACGGGATTTCCCACCACGCCGAAGAGGGCGGTCCGGTGAGACAACTCCTTCACCCGGTAGGTCTCAATGAGCTCCTGGGGCGAGAGGTGACCGGGTGCAGCCGCGACCGCCTGAGGAGCGGAGGCGTAGGTCCACGACGCCCCGTAGGCAAGACAGAGGACCCGGCTCGGAACGCCCACCGGGCCCATACCCACCAGCACGAATGGGGCCCCCGCGAGCGCCTCATAGGCGTGGAAGATGTGGAGCAGATCCCCGGAATCGGCGGGGGTCACCGCAAGCTTCGGAACGGCACCGTCCCTCCCCATGCGCAGCATGGTCGGCACAATGGCGTCGGGGATGCCGCCGAAGTCGTGACGCGACCGTATGAGGCGGGTTTTCCCTGTCTCGACCGCGCGAAGGATCGCCGGTGCCGGGGACTCGTCGTAGACATCGTCCTCAAGGTCAATGTAGCTGAATCCGCCCTCGAGAGCGCCGACAAGGACCCTTCTGCGGTCGCTCTCGCTACAGTCGGCACGACCGCCGTCCTCCCTGCGCCGGAAGGCCAGAATGGTCTCCACCCCCGGCGCGACCTCGGCGAGACGGGCGGGGAAGCTTGCCGCCTCGTCGCGCTCGGTTGGGTTCAGGAAGTCGGCGCGGAGCTCGACCATATTGATCCAGGCGCTATTGGCACGGACCAGCTCCAGGTCTTCGCGGATTGTGGAAGCGGTCAGACTGAGACAGACGGCCATGCGGCTACTCGCCCTTCGAGGATTCGGCGGGCTCCGTGACGGTTGCAGTGCCCGGCGCACCGTGGATTGCCGATGCAGTGCGCCCCCCCGTGAGAAGAGCACCATTCGCCAGGAATCCGGCAAAGGTCTGCGGATCCACGGGTGGGGAGAAGTAGTACCCCTGCACGTGGTCACACCCTTCGCGAATGAGGAAGTCCAGCTCCTCGGCGGTCTCGACGCCCTCCGCCAGCGTTTCCATGTGGAGATTCTTCGCCATGGCGACGATCGCCTTGATGATCTCCTGGTTGTTCACGTTGTGTGGGAGACCCTCGACGAAGGATTTGTCGATCTTGACCGTCTGAACCGGGAACTGCTTGAGATAGCTGAGGGATGAGTAGCCGGTGCCGAAGTCATCAATGGAAATGCGAATACCCTGCCGGCGGAGCCTCTCCATGACCTGAATCGCAGTATCGGGATCCTGCATGATCGCAGTTTCAGTGAGCTCGAGCTTGACCGAGTCTCCTCCGAGGCGGAGCGCCTTGAGGACCCCTTCGATGCGGTCGACCAGATCGCGCTCCTTGAACTGGGACGATGAGAGATTCACCGAGATGTGGAGCGGGTGACCCGCCTTCGTGCGCCACCGCACCAGCTGCCGACAGGCGTTGTAGAGGGTCCACTGACCAATGAGACGAATGTCCCCGGTCTCCTCCGCCAGGGGGATGAAGCGTTGGGGACCTATCGATCCCACCGTAGCACTGTTCCAGCGAATGAGCGCTTCGGCCCCGGTTATGAGGCCCGCCCGATCAACGAAGGGCTGATACACCATGGAAAACTCGGTAAAGCCGTTCTGAATGGCGCGGCGCAGCTCCTTCTCCAGAAGCTCGCTTCGCCGAAATGCTTCACCCAGGTCGGGTGTGTAGAGCAGGTGAGTGACATTCCGTATCTCCGCCTCGTTGAGCGCAATGTAGGCGTTACCGACGAACTCGTGCACGCTCTCAGAGCTCTGCTCCGCCCAGGCGAGGCCGATGTGACATCCGAAGGTGATGTCCGACGCGGGGGGCTCGTGAGGCTCCGAAACCGCCTGGACCACGCTCCGCGCCAGCGCCGACAGCTCCACAGGGGATCGGGTCTCGTGAATGATGAGGAAGAACTCGTCGAGCCGGTCGGATTGATAGACGCTTTCCCCAATGAGCCCTTGAATCCGGAGGGCGGTCTTGAAGAGAAGGACGCGACTGCGATCGCGGGAGTTGCGTATCCGGTCATAGGCCTTGTCCAGACGAACAATGGCTATCCCTATGGGTGCTCGTGTGTCCTTGAGTATCCCGGCGAGATCACGGTCGAAGAGGCGCCGGATCGGCAACCCCGTCTGGGGATTCTGATTCAGGAGACGATACAACTCCGCTCGGGATTCTTCGGATCGCAAGAGCTCGGTGTGAAGACCGCGATTCTCCTCTTCCAGCTTTCTGAGACGGTCGTATATTACCGGGCTGCCGTGTTGAATCGGGGGCTCGCCGTACATCCACGCATACTCCGCGGAGGGGTTGAGCTTCAGAGCTTATCGCACTATCCATTCTGTGTCACTGAAGCCCGCCCTTCAATGCGGCCGCGCCGCCGCTACCGGCTGTAAACCGGACGCGGCGTGTAGTGCGTATGGAGGTACTTGTGCGAGGCCTCCGAGAGGGGCTCTCCCAGAAACTCGTCGTAGAGCGTCTTGATCATGGGGTTGTGGTGCGACATCCGGAGGTTGTGCTCGACATCGTCCCGGTAGAGGCCTTCGATCCGCTTCCGCCGGGTTTCGTCGGTGGCCCCGTAGGGTTGCCCGCCGCCGCCGATGCATCCGCCGCGACACGCCATGACCTCAATGAAGTGGTACGGCAGCTCGCGACCTTCACTCTTCGCGGCCTTGACCTCGTCAAGGACGCGGGCCACGTTCGAGGTGTTGTGGGCAATCGCCACACGCACCTCGGTTCCGTCGACGTCGATCTTCGCCGCCCGCACGCCCTCGAGGCCACGGACGTCCTCGAACTGAATGTGCTCGTACTCCTTGCCGGTGACCAGGTAGTGGGCGGTCCGAAGGGCCGCTTCCATGACTCCGCCGGTGGCGCCGAAGATGGTTGCCGCCCCGGTGTACATGCCGAGCGCGGGGTCGGCGGCCTCATCCTCCAGACTGTTGAAGTCAATGCCGGCCGCCTTGATCATCCGGGCGAGCTCGCGGGTGGTGATGGAGCAGTCGATGTCCTGAACCCCGGAGGACCACATGTCGTCACCTCGGGAGATCTCATACTTCTTGGACGTGCACGGCATGACCGAGGCGTGGAAGATCTCTTCCGGCTTTATGCCCTCCTTCCGGGCGTAGTAGCTCTTCGTCATGGCGGCGAGCATCATCTGCGGTGACTTGGCCGTGGAGAAGTGCGGAATCATGTCCGGGTAGAACTTCTCCATGTAGTCGACCCAGGAGGGGCAGCACGTCGTGATGAGCGGAAGCTCCCCCTCACCGTGGGCGAAACGCCGGACGAACTCGGTTGCCTCCTCCATGACGGTAAGGTCGGCGCCGAAATTGGTGTCGAAGACGACGTCGAAGCCGAGGCGCCGCAGCGCGGCGTAGATCTTGCCGGTGGTGAGCTCGCCGGGCTCCAGGCCGAAGGACTCGCCCAGGGCGACGCGGACCGCCGGAGCAATCTGCACGACCTTCCGGAGCTTCGGGTTCCGTACGGCGTTCATGACGTGGGCGGTGTCGTCGTTCTCGAAGATGGCGCCGACGGGACAGTGCGCCGAGCACTGACCGCACTTTATGCACGGGCTGTCGTTGAGCGCAACGTCGGCAGCCGGGGCCATGCGGACCCCATCCCCGCGGTCGAGGAACTCGAGGGCGTAGACGCCCTGCATCTCCTGGCAGACGTTCACGCAGCGGCCGCACTTCACGCACTTCTCCGGATTCAGCACAATGGCCGACGTGGACTTGTCCTGGGGGATCTCCTGGACGTTCATCTCATAGGGCTGCTCCCGGATGCCGAAGTCCGCCGCCAGGTTCTGCAGCTCACAGGTGCCGTTCCGGGCGCAGGTAAGACAGGAATTCGGATGGGTGGAGAGGATCATCTCCAGGGTAGTGCGGCGAACCTGGTGCAGCTCCGGGTCGTGGGTAATGAGCTTCATACCCTCGGTGACCTCGGTTGCACAGGCGCGCATCATCTTCTGCGAACCCTCAACCTTCACAACACAGAGGCCGCAGGCACCCCACGGGGGGAGGTCCGGGTGGTAACAGAGGACCGGGACGTTGACGTTGGCCTGACGGGCCGCGTCGAGCATGGAGCTCCCTGCCTCGACCTGCACATCTATTCCGTTCACTTGGCACGTAATCATGCTCATTGCTATCTCCTGCTACTTCCTGGCCACAGCGCCGAATTTGCAGACTTCGTAGCACCTGCCGCACTTGATGCAGATGCTCTGGTCAATGACGTGGGGCTTCTTCCTCTCGCCGCTAATGCAGTTCACCGGACAGTTCCGGGCACAAAGCGTGCACCCGATACACTTGTCCGGAAGAATCTCATACTTCACCAGATCCTTGCAGGAGCCGGCGGGACATGTTTGCTCCTGAATGTGGGCAAGGTACTCGTCCTTGAAGTAAGTCAGGGACGATACCACCGGATTCGGTGCGGTTTGACCGAGTCCGCACAGGGACGCCCGCTGCATTGCGTAGCTGATCGAGTCGATCCGGTCGAGATCCTCCATGGTGCCCTGGCCCTTGGAGATCTTGTCCAGGATGTTGTAGAGCTTCCGGCCCCCGACCCGACAGGGGGCGCACTTACCGCAGGACTCCTCGACGGTGAAGCCCAGGTAGAACTTGGCAACGTCGACCATACAGTCGTCCTCGTCCATGACGATCATGCCGCCGGAGCCCATGATGGAGCCGAGCTCCTGCAGGTGCTCGTAGTCGATCGGCGTGTCTATGTAGTCCGCCGTAACCACGCCGCCGGAGGGACCGCCGGTCTGAACCGCCTTGAAGGCCTTCCCATTGGGAATGCCGCCGCCAATGCTGTAGACGATGTCGCGAAGCGGCGTCCCCATGGGCACTTCAATGAGGCCGGAATTGTTGATCTTGCCGGTGAGGGCGAAGACTTTTGTCCCCGGCGACTTTTCAGTGCCGACCTTGGCGAACCACTTGCCGCCGCGGGTAATGATGACCGGGACGTTGGCGAAAGTCTCGACGTTGTTGATGACCGTGGGCTGATCCCAGAGCCCCTTCACCGCCGGGAAGGGCGGCCGGGGCCGCGGCATGCCGCGCTCACCCTCAATGGAGGCAAGCAGGGCCGTTTCCTCACCGCACACGAAGGCGCCGGCGCCGAGGCGAATCTCCATGTCGAAGGAGAAGTCCGTGCCGAGGATGTTGTCACCCAACAAGCCGTACTCCTTGGCATCCGCAATCGCTTTCTTGAGACGATCGATGGCAAGGGGGTATTCGGCCCGGATGTAGATGAACCCGCGAGTGGCCCCGACGGTGTAACCCGCAATGGCCATGGCTTCGAGGACGGAGTGAGGATCGCCCTCGAGGACGCTGCGGTCCATGTAGGCGCCGGGGTCACCCTCGTCGGCGTTACACACGACGTACTTGGGCTCATCCGTGACGTCCTTGGAGAACTTCCATTTCATCCAGGTGGGGAAGCCGGCGCCGCCGCGACCGCGCAGACCGGAGTCCTTCAGCTCGCCGATGATGTCGTCCGGCGACATCTCGCTGATCGCCTTTGCCAGAGCGGCGTAGCCGTCACGGGCAATGTACTCATCTATACTCTCAGGGTTAATGAATCCGCAGTTGCGCAGCACGATCCGGAACTGCTTCTGGTAGAAGCTCATGTCCTCAATGCGGGCGTGCTCCTTGTGCTCCTGCTCCTTGTAGAGCAGCCGATCCACCGGACGGCCCTTGATGCACTGCTCCGCAACGATCTCCGGAGCGTCTTCGGGCTTGACCTGCACGTAGAAGGCCTCTTCCGGAAGCACCTTCACGATCGGGCCCTGCTCGCAGAAGCCGAAGCAGCCGGTCCGCACGACCTGCACGTCCTGCATGAGGTCGTGCGTCTCGACCTCGTGTACCAAGGCATGGTAAATCTGGTCGGCACCGCCCGACATGCAGCCGGTCCCCCCGCAGACAAGTATGTACTGCTTATATGCCATTCCTACTCCTCCACGATGTCCGGCGCAGGGCGGTCGTAGATGTGATCCTCGAGAAGCTCTTTCCCAATGATGTGCTTGTGCACGATCCGTCTCGCCACCGCGTCATCCACTCTGCCGTAGATCACGGTGGGCATGTCCTGGGTACGAACCTCCACGGTTGGCTCGGCGTGATCCAGGCCCAGACTGCCGGTCTGGCGGACGGCCACGGATGTGAGGCCCTCCTTCTCCAGCTCATCCAGAAAGGCCGCCAGGGTCTCCTTGGCACCGTTGGCAATGCCGCTGGTTCCCATGCCGACTATGACCTGTGCCGACTTGTTCTCGGTATCCCTCATCTCCAGCTCGCCCCGCTTCTCGTCGCGCAGGCGCTTCAAGTCATCGAGGGTCATCTTGGCCATGCTTCAAACCTCCACGCCGTGCAACACCGCCTCGTGCTGCACAAGGAATTGCTGTAGTAGCGAGAGTGAGGCGGTCGTCTCCAGATCCCCGAGCGCTTCCCGCAGCTCATGCCGGGAAAGCTCGTAGCTCCGGACGTCGTCGCCCATCCCCGGCGCGCCGCCACCGGAAGTCGCGACTCGTCGAGACCGCCGTACGACAACCTCGTAGTCACCTTCGAAGCAGAACATCTGCAGGAAGGTGCCCGGTACATCCCCTACCGGCGGGGCGTCGATGTTGGAGACGTCGACTTCGAAGGCAACCGTCGTTCCCTTACCGACTTCGGACTCCACCGTGAGCGTGCCGCCGGTGGCTTCCACTACGTGTGCGAGAAAGGGCAACCCCAATCCCACGTGCCGCTCCGGGTGTTTGATCCCGTCCGTCTGGAAGGGATCCATGGCCCGGCGGCGCTGCTCCTCGGTCATGCCGTGCCCGGCGTCGCGGACCGTTACCGCCACGATGTGCGGCGGCGCGGCGCCGTACGCAGCCGCGTCGGCTACGGAGGTCCCGGCGTCGACGCCGGGGGCGCTCCCCGCGCCGGCGGCGCTCACCGCTTCGGCCCAATCCACCTCGGTGTACTGCGACCCCGCCTCGAGGGCGTTCTGAAAGACGTCCAGGACGTAGTCACAGAGGGTGTAGTGCACTACTGCCCGCGGTGTTTCGCAATGATGTCCGGCAACCGGTCCTTGTCGACCTTGCCGTAGACCTCGCCGTTGACCGTGAGAACCGGTGCGAGACCGCAACAACCGACGCAGCGCACCGCATCCATGCTGAACTGGTCGTCCTCGGTGGTCTCACCGACGCTGATATCCAGCAGGTTCTCGACCTCTTCAACAATGTCGCCGGCGCCCTTGAGGTAGCACGCCGTTCCCATGCAGACCGCCATCCTGTTGCGCCCGGGCTTGTTGGTCTTGAAGTAGTGGTAAAAGGTTATGACGCCGTAGATCTTCGCCAGCGGAGTCTCCAGCTCTTTGGCCAGCTTCATGGCCACCTGGCGTGGAACGTAGCCGTAATGCTCCTGGACGGCGTGAAGCACCATGATGAGATTGCCCGGCTTGTCCTTCCAATCATCCACAAACTGCTGGACATCTGCCGGAAGTTGCACGTCTTCCTGCATAACGGACGACATGGGACCTCCTGTTCTCACGGAGAACACGTAATGGAATCGATATGTTTTTATTGTATGGAATGCGCAGTTTTTTGGCAATACGATTACAATAAAAAAATATCTTGCACGTAATTCGCCGCCTGTGCGATTATTTAGTGAAAGCTTAGCTTAATATGAACGAGAGCGCAACAATGGATTCACTTCTGAATCAGGGGATCGTTCTTCGCTTGGCGCGCTACTTGCGTGTCCTGGAGCAGCTCAAGACCCTCGGCTTCGTGAAAATTTTCTCAAACAACCTCGGTGACGCAATCGGGGTAACCCCGGCGGTCGTCCGGAAGGACTTCTCCACCCTCAGCATTCCGGGGAACAAGCGCGGCGGCTACAACGTCGACGTGCTGATCTCGGAGATCTCTTCTATTCTCGGAAGGAAGGAGGTACAGCCGGTCATTGTGGTCGGCTGCGGCCGCATAGGCGGCGCCCTCATGGCCTACCGGGAATTCCCCAAGGAGGGCATTCAGATTGCCGCCGGCTTCGACGGCGATCCCGACAAGCTCAATCGAAACGGGGAGATACCCATCCTGCCGACGGACGAGCTCAAGCCCTTTGTACGTGAGCACAACATCGAAGTGGGGATTCTCGCGGTACCGAACAATCAGGCCACTGCGGTCTTCGACATGATGCTGGACGCGGGAATCCGCGGCTTCCTGAACTTTGCCGCGGTGGAGCTCAAGTGCGCCGGAAAGTGCGACAAGCAGAACTGCCCCATCCGATGCACCGTGCATAACGTCAACATCGGCCTCGAGATAGAGAATCTCTTCTACCTGGTCCGCATGCGGAAACCGGACAACATCTCTCTCACCATTGATGAGCTGAAGGAGAAACATGCAGACCCTTCCGATTGACGCGGAGGACTCTCCGCCCTTCGTTCTCGAGCTCATCTTCCGGCTCAAGATCAAGGACGTCATGACCCGGGAGCTCCTCACGGCGCGGCCGCAGAGCTCCCTGCGGGAAATCCAGGACATCATGAAGCAAAACGGCATTACCGGAGTGCCGATCACCGAGGGTACCCGTCTTCTGGGCATCATCAGCATGGACGACATCCTGCGCGCCCTCGACGGCGGCTACATTGAGGACCCCGCGGAGCGCCGGATGACCCGCAGTCTCATTGTCCTGGAGGACGACATGCCGCTCTCCTTCGGCATCTCCTACCTGGACAAGTACAAGTTCGGCCGCTTCCCGGTCCTGAGCAAACACAAGGAGCTCGTCGGCATTCTCACCAGCCGCGACGTGATCGTGGCACTGCTTCTGGAAGTCAACAAGCATGTCGAGCAGTTGGAAGAGAGTGTTGCAGGCGATGCTAACGGTCACGCACCGGCGTCGGGCATCTACCGCGAGTTCACGACGCGCACCTTCGACTTCGAGAACGCGGGGAAGGCCTCGCTGGAGATCAAGAAGATCCTCAAGGAGGCGGAGCTCGAACCCAAAGTGATCCGCCGCGCCGCGGTGGCCGCCTACGAGCTGGAGCTCAACCAGGTTGTCCACTCCGAGGGGGGAACCATGGCCTTTCACTGGCGGGGCGACACCATCACGATCACCGCCGCCGACACCGGCCCGGGCATTCCGGATGTCGAGGAAGCCATGAGGGAGGGCTTCTCCACCGCGACGGAGTGGGTACGCTCGCTCGGCTTCGGCGCCGGGATGGGGCTGCCCAACGCCCGGCGCGTCTCCGACGAGTTCGACATTGAAAGCGGCAATGACGGCACCGTCGTGCGGGCAATCATTCGCATTCCCGCGCCGCCGGAACCTGCGTCCGGAGACCATGCGGCCGACGGCGGAGGCGAGAAGCGCGCCGCCGACACCGACCGCACCGAGGAAACGACAAGGGGAGGTAACACGACGTGATCATTTCGGAGCTGGCGGCATCCTTCGGATACGAGTGTCTGCAGGATCAGTTCGCCGACACAACGGCGGAATCGGGATACACATCCGACCTCATGAGCGATGTCATGGCCAACGGCACCGGCAAGAGCGTCCTCATTACCATTCAGGCCCACAAGAACGCCGTGGCGGTGTGCGCAATGGCGGACATATCCGCGCTTATCATCTGCAACAATCGCCCCATCCCCGCGGACATGCTCGAGGCCGCTCGCACTCAGGAGATCGGGGTCTTTCTCACCGGCAAGGACCAGTTCACCGTGAGCGGTGAGGTGTACGGCGCCCTGGGCCTCGCACCGGGATCATGACCTTCCGGGCGGACCTGCACATCCACTCCTGCCTGAGCCCGTGCGGCGACCTGGACAACTCACCTGCCGCCCTGGCCCATATCGCCCGGGAGCGCGGGTTGGATCTCATTGCCCTGACCGACCACAACAGCGCCCTGAACACCCCCGCCTTCGCGGAGGCGTGCAGCCGCGAGGGCGTCGCCGCGCTGTACGGCCTCGAGATCACGACCCGG
The DNA here is from genome assembly GCA_964623865.1 of uncultured Spirochaetaceae bacterium. Taxonomy (GTDB): domain Bacteria; phylum Spirochaetota; class Spirochaetia; order DSM-27196; family PWMO01; genus CAYFQV01. Next base: position 21,555 of record CAZUVX010000002.1, read on the forward strand.
GAGGAGCTCCACGTCCTGTGTCTCTTCGCGGATGTTGCGGCGGCCCTTTCCATGAGCACTCAGGTGCACGAGGTGTTGCCGGCAGTGCCCAATGATCCCGAGCGCTTCGGGGATCAGGTCTACGTGGATGCCCAGGACGTCATTCTGGGTGAGGTGGACACGTACCTGGTGAGCGCGGTCTCCTGGTCCATGGAGGAGACCCTGGCGAAGTGCCACGCCCTGGGAGGGCTCTTCATCCCCGCCCACATCGATCGAAGCATGCACAGCGTCTGGTCGCAGCTCGGCTTCCTGCCGGACGGCCCCTACGACGCGGTGGAGGTCACCAAAGACCCCTGCCCGATCGATACGCGGAGCTATCCGGTCATCACCGACTCGGACGCCCACTATCTGGATGACGTGGGAACCCGAAGCTTCACCTTCGAAGGGACCGCGCCGAGCTTCACGGATCTGCGCACCGCCCTGACCGACGGCGCTGTCACGGCCGACACGCGACGCCGGAGGTTCTGACGACGACGCCGTCCGGGACACCTCCACGCGGGAAGGAGGCCGTGCTACCATGAGGCCATGGGTAACAACTCTCCTGCCGACCTTCATCCCTGGCAACTTACGATTCTGGTGAACAACTACGTCATCGGAGCCGGTAAGCTCGCGGAGCACGGACTGGCGTTGCATCTGACGCGGCCGGACACCCCTCGCCCGCCTGCAACCCC
>CAZUVX010000002.1:22364-23446 GCA_964623865.1 uncultured Spirochaetaceae bacterium
GCCCGCCTGCAACTCCCGGCCCGCCTGCAACTCCCGGCCCGTCGGTGGGCTCTGGGCCGCCGACATCCCTGCTCTTCGACACCGGCGGGAGCGGTACGACGCTGTTGCATAACGCCGGCGCCGTGGGCATCGATCCGACTGAGGTCGAAGGTGTGATCCTCAGCCACGGTCATTACGACCACACCGGCGGCCTCATGGCCCTCGCGCAGGCGCGGCGGGCAAGCGCGGGGCGCACCGAACCGTTACCCCTCTACGCCCACCCGGCCGCCTTCGAAACCAAGCTCAAGCTGCACCCCCGGCGACGAGAGATCGGCGCGCCCTTCTCCCGGGACGCCCTGGCGGCCGCCGGCTTCGACATACACCTCTCGGCGGAGCCCGTCGAGGTGGTGCCGAAGCTCCGGACAACCGGAGAAGTGCCGCGGCACCATCGACTCGAGGAAGAGGCCGTGGCCGGCTTCTACGCGGAGCGAGAAGGCACGGTTGTGGAGGACCCGATTCCGGACGATCTCTCACTCATCGTGATCCACGATAACGGTGAATTCTCCCTCATCTGCGGCTGCTGCCACGCGGGGCTTCTCAACACCCTGGATCACGCGTCGGCGCTGGTGCCGAAGCTGGTCGAGTGGAGCGGTGAATCGGGGGCGGCCGCGCCGACTCCCGAGCCCGCCCCGGCGCTCCGCTCCGCGGGCGCAGCGGGCGCCCCGGGCAACGCCGCGCGGGTCCGCGCCATCATCGGTGGGCTGCACACCACCGGCGCGAGCGACGCCCGACTGGAGCACACCATTGCCGGGCTGCGCGCCTACGACCCGGAGTGGATCGCGCCCATTCACTGCTCCGGGCAGCGGGAAGCCGCGGTGTTGCATGAGGCGTTCGGCGAGCGGGTACGGTTTCTCGGGGTGGGGGATGTGGTAACACTGTAGTGCAGCGTGACCCACGGTAACAGCGAGGGACGTTGAGGAATCGGCTCAGGACCGGGCGGAAACTCCCGGTCGGGCGCGACCGGCTACTACTGCGACCGGCTACTACTGCGACCGGCTACTACTGCGACCGATACCTACTCCGGCCGATGCCTACTCCGGCCG
>CAZUVX010000002.1:23546-26004 GCA_964623865.1 uncultured Spirochaetaceae bacterium
CCTACTCCGGCCGATGCCTACTCCGGCCGGCCGATGATGTCCCGGGGCTTGCTTCCCTGCTGGGGGCCGACGATGCCGAGGCGCTCCATCTCCTCGACCATGCGGGCGGCGCGGTTGTAACCGACCTTCAGGCGGCGCTGCAGGTAGGAAGCGGAGGCCTTGTTGGCGGAGACCACAATGTCGATCGCCTTCTCCAGGAGGGGGTCTTCGAGCTCCTGCTGGAAGTCGTCGCCATCCTCCTCGTCAATGAAGATCTCGTCGTCAATGTAGTCGGGCTCCCCGTACTGCTTCACGTACTCGACGACGCGCTCCACCTCCTCATCGGCAAGGAAGGCGCCCTGGATGCGCTTCGGGAAGGGATCCCACGCCGAGGTGAGGAGCATGTCCCCCTGGCCCAGGAGCTTCTCGGCGCCGACGGCATCAATGATGATCCGCGAGTCGACCTTGCTCGAGACCATGAAGGCGACCCGGGAAGGGATGTTCGCCTTGATGAGGCCGGTGATAACGTCCGTGGAGGGACGTTGCGTGGCCAGGACCAGGTGGATGCCGACGGCGCGAGACATGGCGGCCAGCCGCGCCACCGTGGACTCGAGCTCCTTGCCGCTCGTTGCCATGAGGTCGGCGAACTCATCCACAATGACGACGATATAAGGCAAATGCTCCATGGCGAGATTGCGCCGGTGGATCTTCTCGTTGTAGGCGCGGACGTCCCGGACCCCGACCGCGTCCAGGAGGCTGTAGCGCCGCTCCATCTCGTATATGCAGTACTGCAGCGCCTGAAAGGCGCGCTTCGGATCGGTGATTACCGGCGTGAGCAGGTGGGGGATATCGTTGTAGAACTTCAGCTCGACGATCTTCGGATCGATGAGCATGAGCCGGACCTCCGCGGGGGAGCGCCGGTAGAGAACGGAGCAGATGATGGAGTTCACGCACACCGACTTCCCGCTACCCGTTGCGCCGGCAATGAGGAGGTGCGGCGTTTTGGTGAGATCGACGATCTGCGCATCACCGGGAATGTCCTTGCCGATGGCAAGAGGTATCTCCCGCTTCGGGTCGAAGAAGTCATCGTCCTGAATGAGCTCGGCAAAGGAAACAATGTGGCGCTGCTTGTTTGGGATCTCGATGCCCACGGCGTGCTTCCCGGGAATCGGCGCAACAATCCGAACGCTGGATGCGGCCAGACGCAGGGCAATGTTGTCGGCGAGATTCGTGATCTTGGCAAGCTTCACCCCCGGTGCCGGAAGGATCTCGAACATGGTGATGACCGGACCCTTGCGAATGCCGGTCACCTCCGCCTGGATGTTGAATTCCTCCAGGGTGACCCGGAGAACCTCCGCGGCGTGGCGGGTATCCTCATCTATCTGCCAGTAGCCGTACTCCTCGTACCGGCGAAGGACGCCGTCAATCGGAAGATCGTAGTCGGCGCCGACAGCGAGGCCGCGAGGCGCCCCGGCGAGCTCCTCCCCGGAGAAGGCGAGATACTCGTCGTCCTCATCTTCGTAGTAGTCGTAATCGTCGCCGGGAGCGTCGTCCGAAGCGTCCTCGACGCCGGTGTGGCTCGAGTCGACGCCGGCGCCTGCGGAACGGCCGTTCCGGCCGTTGCCGCCGTGCTTCTGCAGCTCCGTTGCGGCGCCGACCGGCTCCACGGCCTCCCACTCCCCCAGAATGATCTCGGAATCGTCACCGAGTTCATCCTCGTCATCGACGGCTTCGAGAGTGGGGAGCGGCTCCGTTGCCGGTGCGGCATCTCCGGAAGGGGCACTCGTCGGTTCGACATCCGCATCGGCGGTGCCCGCGGCGGTGTGGCCGTGGGCATCGATCCCTGAAGAGGAGGAGGTCAACAGGGCGGCAACGCGGCGCGTCCGGCCGGAGATGGTGTCGTCGTCATCCGCGTTGGACGGCGCGGCTCCGTGGGCCCCGGGTTTTCCGCGCTGCAACTGCTGGATGATGAAGAGAAGCGCCAGGGCCGTGGTGAGCGCCAGAAGGAGGGCGGCGCCGGAGCGCGAGAAGATCTCGATGAGCCACCGCGTTGCCGGGGCGTCGCCGCCGGCCGGCCCGACGAGGAGTCGGAGGGTGACGCTCCCGGTGAGGAACGGCACCACCGCGAAGTTAGTGAGGTGGAAGGCGCGTGCCGCGAAGGGGCGACGCACCGCGAGCACGGCGTGGGCGCCGAGAAAGGCCGGAACGAAGAGGGCGGCCACGTGAAAGCTTCGGTAGAGGAAGGCGCCCGGTGCGGTCAGAATGTCGAGGAAGCCCTGGAAGCCGGGACCCAGCATGGCCGCTACCAGCGAGAATGCGGCGAATGCGGAAATGGTTACGAGTACTGCAAAAAGGGCGTAGCTACCCTTTCGCTCAGTCACGGCCTTACTCCCCTCCCCTCTGTATCGGTCGAATCCACTCCGCTGTTGACCGGCGACGGTTGCTTCCTTCGGTGCGGGGTGCCCCCCCGCGGGGGCGG
>CAZUVX010000002.1:26104-34122 GCA_964623865.1 uncultured Spirochaetaceae bacterium
GGTGCGGGGTGCCCCCCCGCGGGGGCGGGGGCGCCGCTTACGCGAGGATCAGCGTGGCAATGCCCAGGGGCACCAGATAGACGGCGAATATCCAGAGCTTCGCACTCCGGACAATCCGGAGGAGCAGAAGGATGGATGCCAACCCTACCACAAACGACGCCGCCACTCCCGCAACGAGGGCGCCCGGCGGTACGGCGGCGGCAAGCTCACCGGCATCTCGCAGAGTCAGGCCGAGCGCCCCGACGATCGCCGGAATCGAGATGAGAAAGGCAAACTCCCCGGCACGCTCTCGACTCAGGCCGGCGAAGAGCGCTCCGGAGATGGTGATTCCCGCCCGGGAAATGCCCGGAAAGACGCCGAATCCCTGGGCAATGCCGGTGATTGCCGCCTCCTTGAAGCCAATCGTCGCGTACCCGGTCGTGCCCGTGGCGAAATGCGAAACCACCAGGATGACTGCAGTGACCATGAAGAGCGCGCCGGCGAGCCGCGGATCCCAGGCAAAGTCCAGCTCGGAAATGACCAGCCCCATGACTCCGGTGAAGAAGCTCGCCACAATGACAACCGCCGCCAGACGGAGATGCTCCATGTCGGTCTGCCGGTGCCGACGAAGGATCCAACGCCCGATCGCCGCAAGGATCCGGCCGATGCGTATTCGGAACACCAGGATGACCACCACGAGCGTTGCAATGTGGAGCAGTACATCAAAGAGGATCGGCACTTCCTGCAAATCGAAGAGGTGCTTCAGCACCAGGAGGTGACCGGAGCTCGAGACCGGGAGAAACTCGGTGAGCCCCTGCACGACTCCGAGAACAAGCGCCTGTGTTACGGACATGGTGCGTGACCGCCTTTCATGTGTTGTATTCTACCCGTCGATGAGAAGCGGCGGGTACGTACCGTCGCCGTGCAGAACCGCTACGGTGCCGGCAGGCCGCGGGGCCCGCATATCCACCCCCCGCCCGTCTACCGCACATCCGGGAAGATCAGCTCAATCGTCTCGAGGGGCGATCGCCTGTCATAAAGGTATCCGTAGTAGGCGGCGGATACAACGATCTTGCGTACGTAGTGTCGCGTTTCCGCCAGCGGAATGGCTTCATGAAACAGGATCCCCTCCAGATCAAAGCTGGAGAGCCACTGCCGGACCCGGCCTTGCCCGCCGTTGTAGGCGGCTAGGGCGTGCAGGTAACCCGGAAAGCGGCCCCGAAGGTATGCCAGGTAGTAGCCGCCTATGGAGAGGTTCGTGGCGGGATCGGTGAGCTCGTACTCAGTCAGACGCATTCGCTGCGCCACGTCTTGCGCCGTCGACGGCATGAGTTGCGCCAGCCCCACGGCGCCCGCGTGAGAGACAATACCGGGCGAGAAGTGACTCTCCTCCCGGATAATGCTGTAGAAGATGGTCCGATCGAGCCCGTACGTGTCGACCACCTCATCCACCCGGCCTGAGAAGCCCAGAGGATACCGCAGCTCCGCTACTTCCCGGTCGTACTCCGCTGTGCTGATCCTCCCGGCAAGCCGAATGGAGATGATGAGGTCACCCTCCGCGGCGGCACGCCGCGCAAGCTCCGTCGTGAGCTCCCGGGGGAAACTGCGTCCATACTCCATACCCAGGGTGAAGGCGCGCGATACCAGTCCGAAGTCCAGGTAACCCTCCGCGAGACGCCGTGCAGCCTGGGCACGGCCGTCGGCGGGGGCCGGGACGGGCCCGGCGACCATGTCCTCGAGAACCGCGGGAACGTCCTCCTCCAGCATAACTGCCGCCATGAGCGCGTAGTAGGGACGCAGGCCGTCCAGCACCGGTTCCAGGATCTCCCGAACAGTAGCAAAGCTGCTTTCGGGATCCGCCCGAAAGAGCCCTTGTTCGAGAGCCGCCGCCAGCACCAGACGATACTGCTCGGCAATGTCGCGGCGCCCGTTGGCCTCCGCAATCTCGACAAGAGCCATGAGGACAAACCAATCCCGGGTCCGGACCAGATCGGCGGTAAGGTTGTCGAAGAACGTGGCGTAGGCTCCGGGCGCCCGCCACATGTCCCGGTGCTCACGGAGCGCGAAGGGAATCTGGTCAACCTCCATCCGCGCCAGAAGCTCCAGGTAGTTCCCGAATGCGCGCCGGGCAATCGGACCGGGCGGCTCCCCGGACAGAAGACCTTCAAGAACCCTCCGAGCCGAAGCTCGGTCACCGCCGGCGGAGAACAGTTCCGCCCGGGCGAGCTCCGTGGCGGAGCGACCGGGCTCCTCCAGAACGGGGCCTGCCTCCTCCAGGAGGCGTCCGCCCACCGTGTAGTATCCGGCAAGCCTGAAGGCCACCCCCATATCGGCGACGAGCGGCTCCTTCCGGTACGGCGCGGGAAGGAGGCTCTCCGTCGGAGGGGAGCCACTCCGAGGCGCCGGGACGGGGTTCTCATCCGAATCCTCCGCCTCACCTGGACCGGGATCGAGCAGGCGACGATAGAACTCCGCGGCGTCCCGGTAGCGCCCCTCAACCAGAGCGTGCTTCCCCTGGAAGAGAAGGTGCTCCGCCGGAGAGAACTCTTCAGAAGCTTCGTCGTAGTTGTGGATGTAGAGGAAGAGCCGACTGTGCTCGTCACGCGCGGAGTAGTCTGCGAACAGGCGCCGCATGAGGGCCTCCCACCCGTCCATGCCGAGTTGGTGCCGTGCAACCGCCTCCATGAGGAGGATCTCGGGGTGACCCGCAACGGCCGCGGCCGCCGCGTCCGACTCGGCGGTGCCGGCTGCGGCCCCGGAACGGCCGGCTTCACGAAGTACCTCCATGAAACGCTCGTACCGGCGCAACGCGTAGAGCCTCTCGAGAGCGGCACGGACTATCTGTGCGTCTCCGGGATACCAAGAGACGGCCCGGGCTGCAATATCGGCAAGGACGATGGATTCCCCGCCGCCGCTGCCACCGCCGCCGCTGCCACCGCCGCCGCTGCCACCGCCGGCGCCAACACCTGCGCCGCCCTCGCCGCCTGCGCCTGCGCCCCGGATCGGCTGCGCCCGGGGAGTCGTCTCCGCCCACGGCGATGAGAGAAGCGCCATTACCGCCTCCCGGCGGTACGGCTCTGCATCACCCTCGATCTGTTGTTGATATGCTCGTCGTGCCACCGCGGGCAGATCGAGATCCTCGAATAGCCGACCAAGGTAGTAGCCGGCTCCGTCGTGGAGCGCGAAGATCGCATCGTCATTCAGCTGTCCCGCTTCAATATGTCTCAGAACCTCGTGGCGCCCCGCAGAAAGGTCCTGCATCACCTGCACCGGTTCCCGTCCCCAGAGGCCGGGGTCACCGCAGCCACTCGCTGCAATGAGAGACGTACCGATAACGACGAATAGAAGAACGCGAGATGTGGTCATGAGGCTGAGAGATCAGAATCGGCCGACGACTGCGCGCGCAACGGCCGACACAGTGTTGACAATGCTGCCGACTATCGGCGGCAGATCCGGGCCCCGCAGCACCAGAAATATGAGATACGTCAGCAATCCGAGGCCTGCCAAAGATAGAATCATGAATGCAACGAAGAGAAGCACGTTCCCCCCGCCCATCTCGGTGGATGCAGGTGTCGTTTGCTTCAGTGTATCGCCCGGGTGAAACGGGGTCTCCTCGTAGTCGTGCCCCTCTAGTTCTTCGTCTTCGTCCAATCCACCGGTCTCGAAGTCGCCGCCTTCGAACCCCTGAGCGTCGAGCCCCTCGGCGTCGAGATCAGCAGTCTCAATGCCCGAGGTCTCGAACTCCTCGACATCCATCCCGCCGCTCTCGAGACCTTCACCCTCGGCCGCGAATTCCTCGTCCTCCGGGGCCTCCAGATCGGCCTCGTCGAAGCTGAAGTCCTCCTCACCCTCGGAAAGCTCCATTTCGAACTCGGCAGGTTCCTCTTTCTCAGGTTCCCCGGCTTCGGAAGGCTCTTCCTCTTCGGTCAGGTCCGCGAAGCCGATCTCAAGGTCCTCATCCGGCTCTTGGGCCTCTCCGATGATCTCCTCGCCGGGCTGGAAGCTCAGAGCGTCAAGATCAATGCGCTCGTCGGCGCGTTCATCCTCTCCAACCGGGCTCTCCTCTCCCGCAGGCGTCTCTTCGGCCCTTTCCTCGCCCCGGCCGCGCGCGACCGAGCCCTCGCGGACCTCGTCGCCTTCCTCGAAGGAGAGCTCCTCATCGTCGAAAGAGAAGTCCTCGAGCTCGTCACCCATCTCGGTACCGAGCTCCTCTCCGAGATCCAGATCCTCCAATCCGCCTTCGGATTCCTCGCCGCCCTCTTCCTGGGCAGGTGCTTCGGCTTCCGCCTCGCCTTCCCACTCGGTCTCCGCCTCGCCTTCCGCGCCTGGCTCGGCCTCCTCCGGAGTCGGCTCCTCCTCCTCGAGGCCCATGTCCTCTTCCAGGTCGAAGTCGGTGAGCTCGAAGTCGCCGGACTCCTCCTCCACCCCGGGTTCCAGGCTGACGGAGAGGCTTTCGTACTCCCCGGATTTCTCATCGGCCGCGGTCGCATTGAGGTTACCGCGCTCATCCACCCCCAGAACGAGGCTTATCTCCGGGTCACCTGAAGCCGCCGGCTCCACGTTCTGGATCACGAGGGTCCCTACGTACTCGGCCTCGTTCATCTCCTCGCCGACACCGCGGTAGAGATCGATCTGAACGCTTTCCTGGTTGTCGTTGACGGTGGTAAGGACGAGCCGTTTGCGGCCCGATTGATTGCGATCAAAGATGGGAAAGAGCCGGCCGTCCGCCAGTCTTATGCCGATGTAGGACTTTTCCACCACGTAACCTCGTGCCTTCGATTATGACCCTATGTCTTTATCGGCGCGTTGTCAACGTAACCCAACCGTTGCGGCATTCTTGACACCCCTCGGGGGCTCCGAAATAATGCTCGCATGAGTCCGACCTTCATTGCGGTGGTCGCCGGCCTGGCCGTTGTCATTGCGGCGCTGTTCGTTCTGATGTTCGTCATGATCCGTCGCTCCGGATCGAACCGGAATCAGAACAATCGGAAGAACCGCCGGAAGGATCGGAGCGCCCTCCTCAAGGAAGCCAGTCGCGCCCTCTCTCAGAACCCGAAGGACCACGAGGCGCTGCAGACCATCGCACAGGTTCACTATGACGAGAAGGACTGGGAGAAGGCCATGCGCACCTACGCCATGCTGGTCGAGCTCTCAGCCACCAATTCCGAGGTCAATGAATACGATGCCACTCTCAAGTACGCCCTTTCAGCCCTTCAGTTGGGCAAACATCAGGATGCGTACAAATCCCTGGTCGTAGCTCGCAGTTTGAATCCCGAGGGCTTTGAGCTGAACTACAACCTCGGCTACCTCGAATACAAGCGGAAGAACTACGAGAAGGCGGTCAATCTCCTCCGGGCGGCTCGAGAGGAGTATCCGGATCATCAGCAGACTCTGAAATACCTCGGTCTGGCCCTCTACCGGATTCGCCACTGCAAAGAGGCCCTCGAAGCGCTACGTCGCGTGGTTGAAGCGCAACCCGACGACAAGGAGTCACTCTACGCAATGGCGCAGACGTACTACGAGTTGGGACAGAACGAACAGGCCGTTCGCATCTTCACTCATCTGCGTCCGGACCCCGACTTCGGACCCCGAGCGGCGCTCATGTCCGGGAGCATCCACTACAAGGGCCGACGGTTCGAGAATGCGCAGTTGGATTTCGAGATCGGCCTGCGTCACGAGAACATCCATCCCGAGGTGGAGCTGGAGCTCAAGTACCGGCTTGCCATTACCCACGTGAACCGCCGGAACGTCGGTGCCGCGCTACCACTTCTGGAAGACATTTACCGGATCAATCCCGACTACAAGGACGTTTCGGATCAGATCAAGCGCAACCGTGAGCTCCACAGCAACGAACGACTCCAGACGTTCCTGATCGCACCCTCTTCCGAGTTCGTGTCCCTGTGTCGTAAGGTCGCTACGAGCTTCTTCCCGGACTCCCGCACGAAGATCACCGACGTCTCAGTCCAGAAGAACGATTACGCAGACATTCTCTGCGAGGTTGAGACCCCTCAGTGGTTTGATGTCATTCTCTTTCGCTTCATTCGAACGACCGGGAGCGTCGGCGAGCTCATGCTGAGGGACTTCCACGGCCGCATAAAGGAGCTGAAGGCGGGCCGCGGCTTCTGCATTACCGCCGGCGAGTTCTCCGAGTCGGCGGTGAGCTTTGTGGAAGCGCGGCTGATTGATCTCGTTGACAAGCAGCAGCTCCCGCGCATACTGAACAAAGCGTAGCGCGTCATCACGAAGCGTAGCGCGTCATTGAGCCGGCCCCGTGGCAATGACCACGTGCCGCTCGGCATCCAGAAACGGGACCTTCACCTTCACAAGCTCGACCGACTCGAAGTTGCCGCGCAGAAGGTCGGCCGTGTCCTCCGCCGAGGCGCGCCGTCCCGCGTAGGCGACGGCTCCACGTGCGGAGGCGTCGCCGGTGGGGACGGTGGGGACGGTGGGGACGCCGCCCTCGCCGGCGGGGTTGTCACGGCCGCGCCCGCCCGGTGTTTCCGCCGGTGGGTAAACCACCCGCCGGAGCGACTGAACGATCTCAGCCGTCAATCCCGTGAGAGCGCGGAAGAGACACAGGTCGACCGATCCTGCCTCGAAACTGCGAATGTCTCCGTGGAAGACGTCGGCATTGCGGAGGCCGAGAATGGCAACGGTACTCCGAAGGAATCCTGCACGGCGTCCTGACCGCTCGACCAGCGTAATGCGCACCTCCGGAAGCGCCACCGCCAATGGAATCCCGGGGAGACCCGCACCGGAGCCTACGTCGGCCATGCGAATCCTTCCGCCGTCACTGCAAGCCCTCCCGCCGGCTTCCGGCGGAAGAAATCCGTGCGCGCGCAGAAGCGGCAGCACCGCCAGGGAATCCAAGAGGTGGCGCACGACCAGGGCATCCTCATCCGCCACAAGGTCGATTCTGGAGTTCCAGAGCCGGATCTCCCGAGCGTACCGCTCCAGCCGTTGTACCGCCCCCGGGGTCGTCACGCCCAGTCGTTCCAGACCACGAGTGAGGGTGTCAATCTCGTTCACGAGTCGGACGGGGCTGCATGATCATCGGCCAGGAAGGAGAGCTCGTGGTCGACCTCCGCTGCATCGCCGAGGTTCAGCTCCAGGAGGCGTCGCAAGTGGGCCATACCGTCGGCATCTATCATGGTGAATCGAAACCCCAGATAGTTGTACTCCCGGTGAATGCAGGTCCCCTCAGCGCGGATGGCAACATCCCCCTGAGGCAACTGGATATGGATGGTGGCACTCTCGCCGGTCGCGATCTTCTCCGGCTCCCGCGGGTTGATGAGCGCCCCCTTCAGGGAGACATCAATGAGAGTGAATGGCATGGAAACGCCCTTAACCCAGAGGGTCCCGCCGGTCTCGAAGTCTGTTCGCTTGAAGCGCCGCTTTTCTGGCATGTCGTGAAGAGATTATCGCTGGGCCCGCCGCCTGGTGTCAACGCGTCGGGAGCCCCTGCGCGGCGAGGGACGTGACACCGGAGGAGAGTCACGCTATGGTAGTTACCGCGAGGGAACGTATGGCTGATCAATTCGACCTTTCCGGCATGAGCTCCCGCGAGGCGAAGGACTACGTCCTTCAATACCTCAAGGCACTGCAGGAGATTCGCCGCCGGAAGGACTCAAGGCAGGCGGACTTCCAGACCTGGGAACGCCGGGCCCGCCTTGCAAAGGAACAGGACCGCCCGGAGCTTCAGGCGGAGGCACTTGCGCGCTGCCGTGAGCTGGCGGACGAGTTCGACTCCCTTACGGAGCAGGAGAAGAGTCTCCAGAACGATGTCGACGAGCTGAAGCGAAGACTGGCCACCCACACCGAGACGACGGTCAACACCTCGGCTTTGCTCAGAAACCTCGAAAGCGTAGTCGGCGACAGCCATCAGGCCGACAAGGCGATTGACGATCTGGAGGTGGAAAGTGAGCTCGAACGGCTGAAGCAACAGGCGGCGCAGGAAGGAGCCTTCGGCGACGCCGGGGATGAAGCGGGCACCGGGAGCGCAGGCTCCGGGGATGAAGCGGGCACCGGGAGCGCAGGCG
>CAZUVX010000002.1:34222-51989 GCA_964623865.1 uncultured Spirochaetaceae bacterium
CGAGGCGGAGCCCCGGTCCGACGGTACCTGAGCGGTCCGAAGCGGGCGTAGTGATGGCAGAAGATCATCGCATCGGAAGGTCAACGCTGCGAGGCTTGCCGCGTGCCACGGCTGCGCCGCTGGTCTTCGGTCACCGCGGCTATTCCGCACTTGCCCCTGAGAACACGCTACCCGCCTTCGAGGCCATCCGGCGGCACGGTGTGCCGGGGGTCGAGCTGGACGCGCAGCTCTGCGCCACCGGCGAGGTCGTCGTCTGCCACGACGAGACCCTCGAGCGCGTTGCAGGTGTCGATCTGCGCATCAAGGACACCGGCTACGACGAGCTGCGCCGCCTGGACGTGGGAAGCTGGTTTGCGGACTCCTTCGCCGGTGAACGCCTGCCGCGCCTCCAGGACGTCTTCGATCTCCTCGGGGACCATGTGGTCTACGACATAGAGCTGAAGACACGCTCTACCGGTGAGCCCGCCCGACGCCTGGCGGAGTCCGTCATTCAGCTCATTGAAGCTCACAGCATTGCCCACGCCTGTATTCTCTCCTCCTTCAATCCCTTTGCGGTGTGGTGGAGCAGGCGGCGAACACGACGTATTCCGACGGCACTCATCTACACCTCGGCAAAGGATGCGCCGCCGGCGGCGCGCTTCTCCGCCTCTCAGCGCATTCTCGGGAACGAGTTGCTCAAGCCGGACCGTCACGTCTTCGCCCGGGAGATCGCGAGGATGCGCCCGCCCTACCCGGCGGTCCCACGACTCGTGTGGACGGTGGACGATCCCGAGGAGAAGCGGAGAATTGCGGCAGGGAAGGCGGAAGGCGCCCGTGAGCCCGCCGCCCCGAGGGCCGGCACGGCAGGCGCAGGGCGAGATGCCGGTCCCCCCACGGGCAGCCCTCTGCGGGTGTACGGGATCATCTCAAACGACCCCCTGGATCTGGCCGGCAGCCGCAGTTGAGCAGGTACCCCGAGGTGCGTTGCGCCTCGACGTCGGTTACGGAAGGTTGACGGCGAGGGTCTCACCGATCTTGGCGCCGAGGCTGCGAAAGGCCGCGGCAATGGCCCCGGACGAGGAGCTGCCGCGACTGCGTTGGAACTCCTCGGTGGCGTAGAGGGTCCGGCCGGTGGAGAGCTCGTAGGCCGTAACGCTTCCCGAGACCGTTACCAGAAACCCGTTCGACTCGTCGAACTCCTCAATGCGACCAACTCCCAGGATGACGCGGCTTACCTCGTTCCCGTAGCGCTCCTCGAGATCCGTCACGACATCCTGTCGATTCCCGTTGACCAGATTCGTGGCGTCGTACGGGAGAATTTGAACGGAGAACCCGTCCTGGGAGAGGGCCTGGAGCAGCCCTGTCGCGGTGCTGTCCGAATCGACGGGGTTCCCCGCAATGTCGGTATCCAGTACGACAATCCCCGTCGAAACCTCCCGAGCCTGTGAGAGCACCTCGTACTGCATGGAGGCTCGCACATCCTGGAGGGCGCTGCGCAGTGCAGTGACCTCCTCCGGAGCGACATCCCTGATCGAGTCGAGAGGCTCGAGGAGCTCCCGGGTTGCCAGAGTAATGGTCACGGTGGAGCGTCCCACGGCGGATGGAGGCGGAGGGACAAAGCGCGCCTCGCCGTCGGCGTTCACGGAGACCGTCCGGCTGCGGACTACGGTACGCCCGCCGCCGGTGCGCTCGGGGAAGGTGAAGACGACGCGAGCATCCGGAACCGGTTCGCCGGCCGGCTGAGTCCGCACGGTCGCCATGAAGGGCTCGGCGGAATCCTCAGACACGTAGACCTCGACGATGTTCCGGGCAGGATCAATGGTAATCCGTCTGGCGGCAGCAAGGGCATCTGAAAGGTTCCGCCGCATGCGGAGCTCCCCGTTGTCAATGCGGGAATCCATTGCAGCGACGGCCGCCTCGACGTGATGACCGATTGCCGCGAACAGATTGCCCTCCGCGGCAGCCTCCAGCGCCTCCCGCTCCGGAACGGCAACGGAGTCGTCGCGTTCCTGAACGAGGTCCCGCAGTCGCTGACGCTCCGCCTCCAGAGCGTCGCGGTCGTAGCGGATGAGAGTGTAGACGGTAACGCGGCTTTCGCCTTCATCGACGTACTTGTCGATGACGCGCAAGCCCGACAAGCGCGCCTCGCTGGTCTGGCGAAGCTGCCGGGTAATCTGCTCTTGGAAGCTGTCGAGGCCGGCCTGCACTTCGGCAGTTGTTTCCACCTCGATGCGTGCCCCGAGATAGCGGACGATCTCGTCTACTACCGCAAGAGTTGCTCGCTCTTCCGCGTCTACAACGCTGTTGGTCTCACTGGTTCCGCTCCCGACAAAGAAGACGTACTCCTCCGAGGTCTCGGGACCTTCTACAACCCACTGCGGGACGTCCCGCCTCTCCGGCGCGGTAGCACAGCCCACAGCCATCAACACCACTGCGGCGAGAGTTACAATCAGGAAGAGGTGGAAACGCAATGCAGCTCGTACTACTTCAACTCGATTGGGTTCAGAGTCCATTCTCGAAAGCGTCTTTCACTCTGTTTCGGACGCGACGCTCCTGTTCGGAGACGTCATCATCATCATCGGCGGCCTCGAGGGCGCTCATCACCGTCCGATCCAGAACCTCCCGGGGGATTGTGTACATGACGTAATACGTGTACGCCTCCTCGGCCACATCTCCCTCAGCGTCGTAGTAGCGGAGCTCCAACCAGTAGTCCGCCTCGGGCCGATACCCGGAGAACTGCGCTGCGGCGAGGCTATTCACGACCTCTTCCAGGTACTCGTCCACGCGATCGAGATCTCCTGCGGCAGACCCGGCGAACTTGACCTCAACACGGTTGCGGATGGTCTGCGCCAATTCAGCGGCGGCCTGGAAATTGCGCGCCCACATTTGAGCGCCCTGAAGATTCTGCGCCCGGGGCGACTCAAACTTGAAGACGTAGAAGTCGCGGTACTCCCGGAGCTGCTCTATCTCGAAGCCTTCCATGAAGACCCAGTCCGGGATCTCGCGACCGAACTTGTAGTTCTTGTGGTCCAGAATGTCCGGTTGCCGTACGATCGGATCATCAATGTCGACATCCCGAGGGAGTCCGCGACCGGCGCCGAAGCACCCGGAAATGACTGTCAGGATCAGCACGATTGCGCCGAGGCGCACCAGCATGCCCAATAGATGTGTACGTTTCATGGTTCTTCCCTCACAGTCCGGTATTGAACACGAGGTTTCTACCCCTCGTGAGCACGTGATACATGTCCTGCATACCCGCAACGTCGCGGGAGACCTGGTAGACCACCTCTTCGAGCTCCTCGATGCTTCCGCGGAAGTATATGGAGTAAACCGTCTCCTCCGCGGTCTGGGCCTCGGTGACGAGCTCGGAAACCTGGTCGCGAAGCTCGGACCGGAAGTCACTCATCATCCGGGCGTCCACGGAGCTTTGAATTGTGACTTCATAGCGAATGCCCCGCGAAAGGCTCCGGGCCATCTGCTCCCGTACCTGGCTCTCCACCTTTTCCATTGCGGCGTAGGTAGCCGATTGTACTGCGTTGATCACGGCATCATCCAGGGAGGCACGGCTGAAGGTTCGCTGACTTCGCCGGCTGACGCTGCCGAGGAGCTGCCCGGTGGAGGTCTCGTACATGGTGAGATTGATGGTGGCATTGCCGTAGTAGTCGCGACCGTCGATCTCACCGTGAGTGGTGACGTCGGCCACGACGTACACGTCGGCGTTGAGGCGTTGCGCCACCCACTGGAGCACGGATGCCCGTTCGCCGGTTGCCTCCTCGTAGGCGAGCTCCCGATCGCGTAGCAACTCCTGCACCTGATCCTGATCAACGACGGTGTACCCCGCCTCCAGGAGGTAGCGATTCGCCTGCGTGATGACCGGGGCCAGATACTCCCGGGCAACCTGCGCCTCGGGCTCCCCGGTTACCAGCATGGTCATGGTGTCGAGGGCTCGGTTCCCCAAGTCGCCGGAGCTGCCGCGCCCGGCGGTGTTCCCATTGCCGGCGGAGGAGCCGCCGTCGGCGTCGTCGGCTCCGTCCCCGGCCGTGGCCTGCCCCGGCGGCGTGGAGGTGATGTCGTGTGTTGCAAGAATGCGCTCGATTTCCCGGACGTCGACGCGAACGCGGATCTCTACGAGGAGATCCATCTTCTCGGTGGTACCGCGGTTCTCCCGCCGCATGATCTCCATGGACTCGTTGTCCACGTAGCGGTTCGGCGTAGACGTTCCGTAGAGCGCATCGTCGAGCCGTTCGCGTTGGGCCCGTTCCGCCTCAGGTCCGATCAGTTCGATCACGGCGGCGCGCATTGCATCCACCTTCGCCGCGCTCAAGGCCGGGCCCAGCGAATCCCCGGTGCCAATGCCGACGTAGTACGGACCTAGAGCCTCTTCGGCGGGCTCATCCATCGTCGCGCATCCCACCGCAAGCAACGCGACGCTTAGTACGGCTACCGTAATGAGTTGCATGGTTTTCATGTTCGTTTTCTCTCTGGTCACTTCAAGACTATCCCTGCGGAAATGAGAATTCCATAATACCCGTCGAAGTAGGGTCGCACCGACGACGGCACGGTATCGGCTGCCAGGCCGACCCATGCCGCGTACCCCCCGTCGAGGAACGCGTAGATGTCGCGTGATACCGCGTACATTATGGACGCACGAACGTGCCCGCCGAGATGGGTCACGTAGAACTGGTCCCCCGAGTCCGGATGCAGAGGTATCCCCCCACCGACGCCCCCCCCGATCCCGGGCGCCAACTTCAGGCGCCCCAGGTACCAGTTCAGCTCGCCGCCGGCGTAGAGGTTGAGCGGAAAGAGCCCGCTTCCGGCCTGGCGGATGGGAATCTCCAGCCCGACCAGGGGCCGCGTCGTGAAGAAGCCGCGGGAGGCGACGGCGCGAACACCCACCAGGAAGTTCGAGAGCTCTCCCGTCGCGTCAATGATGCCGCCGCCGTAAGGAGTCGTCTCAATGCCGAAACGCGGAACCTCCTCCAGCTGGTCCCCAATGCGGGGACGATCGTCCGCGTAGATGAGGTGTGCCACGGAGAAGTCCGGGCGGACCTCCTCCACGACGAGCAAGCCGGACTCCTCCTCGAAGGAGCGTCCGGCGACGCTCTCGACGGTCCGCACGATTGCGTACTCGTCTCCCCGGCGGACGCCCATGTTGCGTCCGAACTCAATGGTTACCGTCCGGCCGTCCACGGCCAGCACCCCGGTACGGAGACGAAAGAGATCCATCTTGCGGATCTCGAAGCTCAACTGCCGGGGAATGGCGTCGACGGCTTCCCGCATGGCCTCTTCGGGGTCCTCGTCGTAGCCGTTGGTCTCAATGAAGAACTGTCCTTCCGTCGAGAGCGTGTCCGAATCGATGAAGGTGAAAGAGGTCTCGATGGTAGCGTCGTAGGCGACCCTTCCTTCATCGTCCTCTTCCCTGTTCAAATCGTAGAAGGAAACCGACGGAACGACGACAATGAAGCCGCCGACCAACCGGTTGAAGTCGGCCCTTGTGAAGGCCTCCTCCCCGAAGAGCACCGTCTCCGGCAACTCCAGATCTTCCGCGCGATAGTCCCGAAGGGCCTGCATGAAGGCGTCCACGTTCTCGTGGTTCAGCCGCATGCTCATGCCGATGACGTCGAAGCGGCCCAGATCAATGAAGACCGAGCGGATCTTCTCATCAATGGCGCCGACCGCCTGCTTGAAGATCTCCGTTGTCTCCGCCTGGACGATACGCTCGAATCGAAAGACTTTGCCGAGCTGAACCACCGTCTCGGAGCTGGGTACGGGATCGCGTGGAGCGCCGTAGTAATTCAAGCGGAAGACGGCGATCTCCCGTTTCTCGGAGAACTCCTGGCCGTGTGCCGTCGCAACGCTCAGCGCCGCGATCGCAACCACAAGCGGAAAGACGACGGCGAGTCTTCCTGGGTATGCGCCTCTCACGAAGCGCCGTGAAGAGTGGGTACCTGTCATAGTGTCACGTTCCGGTTACTGCTCGTCTTGACGTACCGGCTCCTCGCGGTCCCGACCAAGAGCTCGGGAAAGGGAGGAATTCTCCGTGAACGCCAATACAGATCGTACTCGAAACGCAACGTCGCTTCCAGACGGATGCGTAACCTGCAGTTGCAATCCGTCGAAGTCTTCGACACCAACCTCGACCGTTTCCGAATCACCGGTGTCTGCGACGACCAACGTATCTTCGTTGTGACGGAGCCGAAGGGCTACCACGCCCTCGTCGGCTGCCGGGAGCTCAATGCGCTCAGCCTCAGACTCCCCGGCTTGCGGCACCGACACGGCGCCGTCGGGGAAGAAGGTGAAGAGCCCCTGCGGCGGTTCATTGAGGTCCCGGAAATCGAAGGCGGTCTCCGGCGACGCCTCGGGTTCCTGCGCCTCAATCTCGAGGATCAGATCCTGATCGCGGAAGAGGAACTCCGGGAAGACCACGGATGATCCGGGTTGCAGCACCAGGTCGCCGGCGGCAATGCGGATCTCGCCCTCCACTTCCAGCTCCTCCTCAACATCGGGCCGCTCGAAACCGGCCGCGTAGACCAGGTCGTCGCCGTGGAGGCGCTCCTGCGCTTTTCGGAAGACCGTCAGGTCGCTGGTGGGGTTGCGATCCTCGTCGCGGAAGTAGATGCCGAACTCATCAATGACGCCCACAAAGCCGTTGTCGCCGCCGATGACGGAGGTCCCGGCACGATCTTCCCACTCAGGCGTGAGATCGGTGTCGGTATCGGAGAGGTCACTCTGCGCGTCTTCGACAGTGTCGACCGCGCCGCCGGCGCCGTCTTCCGAGACGTCACCGGTGGCGTCCTCGCCGCCGGTGAGGTCCTCGGCGCCTGCGTCCGTGTCCGCGGCGCTCTCCGGGCCCGCTCCGACGGAGAGTACGTCCGCCCATACGAAGTCGCCGTCGGCGAACCAGACCACCGTCGTATCCCGGCTCCCCGGCAGCAGGGATACGACGATCTCACGCGCCTCGTCGGGGGAGATCACGGGTTGCCCCGAGACCGCGGTGTCGCTCCTGCCGTCGACGCTCAGCTCCACGGCAAGGGTGCCGTCGCTGTTCGTGGAAACGCGGAATGAGATCTCCCCGTCGGCCGTCTCCGCCCGAAAGAGGTTCCGGGGGCCGTCGAGGGCCGGCGCGTCGGCATCGTCCCCGGACTCCTCTTCAGGATCAACTGCAATGAGCCGCGCGCTCACAGAGAAGGGACTGAGCGCCCCGTCGCGGATGGGCAGCGCGAAGTGGTCCACCTCCACGCCGGAGGTCCCGTCGAGATGATAGCCGAAGACGCCGCTGGTGACCCGGAGGTCAGGGGAGCCCACGGGCCGGGCGCTCCGAGGCAGCTCGAACATGTCGACTCGCGCGCCGTCGTCGCGGAAGTTGCCCATGAAGTGGAAGAGACTGTAGTACGATGGTTCCGGTGCCAGATCCTTGTCACCGAGGGCGGCGGTGCGGCGCACAACGATCTGGGTTGAGTACCGGGAGGAGGACTCAAAGGGGAATGTGCCCTCCCGGCTCGGACCGGTGGGGAAGACCTCGACGAGGACGGGGTAGACTCCCTCCGAGGAAGAAGACTTCACGAGCACTTCGTCCAATCCTTCGGACCGGTAGCCTTCGGCGATGACGTCGTCGTCCATGGTCCACCGCAGATAGGGATCCGCCTGATCGGGAACGGCGAGTTGCACCCGCATGATTCCCGAGGAGGCGGGAAAGAAGGATGGAGGATAGGCTGTAACTCCATCGATTTCGTAGGTCTCGTCGGCAATGAAGAAGCGCCGTTCGGTGCGGGAAACCTCTTCGCCGTCCTTGTAGAGAACGAGGGTGAGAACGTACTCCCCGGATTCAACGTCGGGGACGCCGATGTCCGGGAGAATCCCTTCCTGCAGTTCCTCACCTTCGATCGTCGAGGTTCCAATAACCTCGCCGGCTATGTCTGCGACGGTGATCTCCATTCGGTCCAAAAGAAGATCTTCCCCGCCTTCAGTATCCGCTCCGGAGGCGCGGATCTCGACGGGAATACCATCGTCGACGAGGTAGATTGTGCCGGCGTCGGCGGTGGAGATGGTGAACTCTTCCTCCTGCTCGAGCTCGGGCACAAGAAGACTGGCCTCGCCGCAGGCCGTAAGGAAAACAACGGGCAGTAGAAGTATGAGGAGGCGCCTCGCCATATCTGGGTATAGTATACTACCACACATCGATCGTTCACAGTTCTTGCTGAAGCCGCATGCGTACCGATAATATGCAGGAGCATGCGTGCGACACGGGCCATTGTACACCTGGACATCTTCCGAGAAAACCTGAAACTCATTCGAGATTGGCTGGCTGCGGAGAGCGGAGCGACCGGCGACGGCGCGGCGCGCCCCGGCGCGGCGTATCACCGGGGCGGCGGCAGGCAATCCGCTGCCGGAACGCCGAAGATCTGCCTGGCAGTAAAGGCAGATGCCTACGGCCACGGGATAGGGCCGATCGCCCGCGTCGCAATCGATGAAGGCGTAGAGTACCTCGCCGTGGCTGCGGTGGACGAGGCGGTCGCGTTGCGGGAAGAGGGTATCTCCGCACCGCTTCTTCTCTACAGCCTGCCTATTCGCGAGGAGATCCGGGCCATCCTGGACTATGGGGTTACGCCCCTGGTGAGCGACGTGGATTTCGTGGCGGATCTTTCCGAGGCGGCGGAACTGCGTTCGCAGCGCACCGGCGAACCCGCCGAGCCCCTGGCGGTACACCTGAAGATCGATACCGGCATGGGCAGAATCGGGTGTCGCCCCGAGGACGCGGCCGAGCTTGCCCGGACGATCGAAGCAGCCCCCCGGCTGCAACTGGAAGGGGTTTCCACGCACTTCCCGAACGCGGACGACCCGGATCAGACCTTCACCAACGCGCAGATCGAGCGCTTCATCGGAGCCGTCGACAGCATTCGCGCCGCCGGCATCGATCCGGGCCTCATTCACGCGGCCAACTCGGCGGGATTGCTGGAGCATCCGGGGTCGCGCCTGGACATGGTTCGGCCGGGACTCCTGGCCTACGGCTACTACTCAACGGACACGCAGGAACGACATCTTCCGGTGCGCCCCGTCATGGAGCTGGAGTCCCGCATCGTCTACCTGAAATCGGTGCCTCCGGGTACTCCGATCTCCTATGGGTCCACCTATCGGACGCGCGAGCGCACCTGGATTGCGACCATTCCCGTGGGATACGGCGACGGCTACAGCCGCCTGCTGTCCAACAACGGCGACGTCTTGGTAGAGGAGAGCGCAACGGGGAGGCGCGTGCGCGCGCCGATCGCCGGACGGGTCTGCATGGATCAGCTCATGCTGGATCTGGGCCCGGACACCCGGGCGCGGCGGTACGACCGGGTGGTGCTCTTCGGCCCCGATCCGACGGGACCGGACGCGGCAGAGTTGGCGCGCCGCACCCAGACCATTCCCTACGAGATCACCTGCAACATCTCGAAGCGGGTACCCCGCGTGTATCGAGAGCCCTCAACGGTGGGCGCGCGCGCGGCGGCGACGGAGGAGCGCCCGCGCTCAGAGACCACGGAGCCCGGGCCGGGGTACCGCGTTGTCAGCGGTCGCCCCACAGTACCGAGAGATTGATCAGCGTTTTCGCGGCGCGAACCATGGCGCGCAGCGGCACCCATTCATAGACACCGTGCATGTTGTGAGGCCCGGCAAAGATGTTCGGCGTGGGCACGCCCATCTGCGTAAGACGCGCACCGTCGGTTCCGCCACGGATAGGATTGCGCTCGGGCTCCATGCCGGTTGCGCGGATAGCATCTTCGAGCAGCTGCGTCGTCTCGGGAGTCTTCTCAATGATGTCGCGCATGTTGCGGTACTGTTCCTGGTGCTCCACGGTGACGGATGAGCCGGGGTAGGCGCGTTCAAGGGCGGCCGCAAACGCCCGCACGGCCTCGAGGCGACGCTCCACCTCCGCCGTCTCGAAGTCCCGGAGAATGAGATCGACTCGCGCCTGCCCCATGCCGCCGGTTACCTCTATGGGACAGTAAAACCCGTAGCGGCCGTCGGTTGCTTCCGGACTCTCGGATCGTGGGAGCATGCCCAGGAACTCCCCCGCCATGGTCACGGCGTTTGCGAGCTTGCCCCGCGCGGTTCCGGGGTGGATCACTCGTCCGGTGACGTGGACGGACACCATGAAGGCGCTGAAGCACTCCGCTTCAAAGGTGCCCTCCTCCCCGCCGTCTACCGTGTAACACACCTTCGACCTCAGCTCCTGCAGGGGGAAGTTGTCCATGCCGCGTCCGATCTCCTCATCCGGAGTGAAGACGATCTCGATCGGACCGTGCGACACCTCCGGATGCTCACGAAGGTATGCGACGAGCGTCATAATCTCGGCGACACCCGCCTTGTCGTCGCCGCCGAGGAGAGTCGTGCCGTCGGTGGTTATGATCGTATCCCCCACGTACTGCGTGAGGGCGGGATACTCATCAGGATCGAGGACGATGTTGCCGGAAAGGGTAACGGCGCTTCCGTCGTAGTTGCGATGGATCCGTGGCGTCACGTTCCGACCGGGAGAATCCGGAGCGGTGTCGAGGTGAGCCATGAATCCTACGGAAGGGGCGTCCTCCTTGCCGCCGGTTGCCGGGACGCGGGCAATGACGTAGCACTTGTCGTCGAAGTAGACGTCGGTGACGCCGAGCTCCTCGAGCTCCCTCACCAGCATACGCGCAAGATCGAACTGCCCCGGCGTCGACGGCGTTCCCGTTGCGTGACGGTCGGAGGTCGTGAAGACCTCCACGTAACGGGTGAATCTCGCAAGAAGCTGATCTTCGAACCACGATCGATCGATGTCCAGAGAGTGTAAAGCGTTGGTCATGGAAGGAGGGTAGCCGAGGGGGTAGACGCTGTCAAACCGAAGGAGGCCGATCTACACTTCGATCAGCCCGATCCTGGCTGCGTAGAGCACCAGGTCGACCTGACTGTGGAGGGAGAGTTTCTTCATGATGTTCGACCGGTGGTTCTCCACGGTTCGGGGACTGATGTCGAGCTCCACGGCGATCTCCTTGGTCTGTCGGCCCTGCAGGATTATGTCGAGGACTTGACGTTCCCGCGGCGTCAGTTCCCGCAGGAGGGTCCGCCAGGACTGACTCGCGGCAGTCCCGGTCAACTGGCTCACCGCCGTATCTCCGGCTGCACTCTGCACGCAGATGAAGGTGCCGCCTCGGGCCACGGTGTCCAGCCCATGAATCAACGTCAGCGCCGGAAGATTCTTGGTCGTGTAGCCACGAACGCCTTGCCGAAGGAGAAGCTGCATGCCCTTGATTGATGGTGCGTCGGTATGGACAAAGAGCTTGACGTTCGGCTCTTCGGCTCGAATCCACCGCACGAACTCCACATCCCGGGAGCCGTCTGCGGTGGCATCCATGACAATGATGTCCGGCTGCACCGCGAGGATCCTCTCACTTCGTGCAGTCAATCCGTCCACTTCGTCCACGATGTCGTACTGGGTGTGCTCTTCAACGATTGTTCGAAGACCGACCCGATACGTGGGATGCTCGTCCAGGATGACAATCCGTTTATTAGCCATAAGCCCTACTACGTTATTAGTATCATAGATAGTGTAAGCCCTTCCAAAAAAAAGGAAATCGTAACGTAAACGCACGTAAAATTACTCTATAACCTGAGTAGTATATCTCACTTCTCGTAAGCCCTGTTTCGCGTCCTTTGTGAGGTTGATCCGGAGAGCGGTCATTTCTCCCCCGGCGTCGGGTCGGCGTCGCTTCGGGGACCGGTACCATTCGACGCCGCGACCGCCACGGCACGACGGGATTTCCAATCGGTCGGAACTGCGCGTGACTACGCGCAGAATGGCACCAATTGGAGCCCGTATCCATGAATACCTACGTAATTGTAGGTATGAAATGCAGTATACCACGAATATGTATCTTTCCTTCGCACACCGTTGCGCGGGAGCTTCCGGCTCAGCTTGGCAAAGCATTCCATTGCATGGAGATGGCGTAATCCTCTTCGATTGGCATGAATACTGCTTGGGAGAAGTCAGGAGATACACACGTTCCCCCCGGAAAGGATATGCTCCCTTCCGGAAATACAACGTTCGCCAAGGAGAATCACATGGACGGAATCGGCACAGCAAGAGATGTGCTCGCTCTAATGGAAAAGGAAAAGGTGGAGATCGTCGACCTGCGATTCATGGACTTTCCGGGAATCTGGCAGCACTTCTCGGTACCCGCTACCGAAATCGACGAGGACACCTTCGCAGAGGGAATGGGCTTCGACGGTTCCAGTATTCGCGGTTGGCAGGCCATCAATGAATCGGACATGATCGTGAAGCCGGTGCCGGAGAGCGCCTTTATCGATCCCTTCACGGTCCACAAGACCTTGGTGCTCATTTGCAACATCGCCGATCCGATCACCGGTGAGGATTACACGCGAGACCCCCGCAACATTGCCCGGAAGGCGGAGAACTACGTCAGGACAACCGGCATTGCCGACACGATCTTTGTCGGTCCCGAGGCGGAGTTCTTCATCTTTGACGATATCCGCTTCGATCAGAACGAGCACTCAGGGTATTACTTCGTCGACTCCGTTGAGGGTCGGTGGAACTCCGGACGTGAGGAGAATCCCAACCTCGGATACAAGCCGCGGTACAAGGAAGGATACTTCCCGGTACCGCCAACCGACAGCCTCCAGGACATTCGCAGTGAGATGGTACTCCTCATGCAGTCCATGGGCATGCCGGTGGAGGCGCACCACCATGAGGTCGCCACCGGAGGCCAGTCGGAAATCGACATGCGCTTCGCGCCGCTGGTGCCCATGGCGGACGCGCTGTTGAAGTACAAGTACATTGTGAAGAACGTCGCCAAGCGTCACGGAAGAACGGTCACCTTCATGCCCAAGCCGGTGTGGAACGACAACGGCAGCGGCATGCACGTCCACATGTCCCTTTGGAAGGGGGGGAAGAACCTCTTCTTCGGAGACGGATACGCCGGTCTCTCCGAGACGGCGCTTCACGCCATTGGGGGGCTTCTCAAGCACGCCCCGGCGATACTCGCGTTCACGAATCCGACCACCAACAGCTACAAGCGACTCGTTCCCGGCTTCGAGGCGCCGGTCAACCTGGCCTACTCCCAGCGCAACCGGAGCGCTGCAGTTCGCATTCCCATGTACTCCAACTCGGAGAAGTCCAAGCGTTTCGAGTTCCGCTGCCCCGACCCGTCGTCGAATCCCTACCTGGCCTTCTCGGCCATGTCAATGGCGGCGATCGACGGTATTCAGAACAAGATCAACCCCGGGGATCCCCTGGACAAGGACATCTACGACCTTCCGCCTCAGGAGGCAGCCAAGGTCGAGAAGACTCCCGGGAGCCTGAGAGGCGCCCTGGAGGCGCTGGAGCGCGATCACGACTTTCTCCTCAAGGGAGACGTCTTCACGGAAGATGTCATTGAAACCTGGATCGAGTACAAGATGCAGAACGAGGTTCTGGCACTCGACCTTCGGCCGCACCCCTGGGAGTTCGCGCTCTACTACGACATTTAGGTCTTCCTGCCGGCGGGCGGAGCCGGGTCTCCTCCTGAGCCCGCAGCCCGCCGGTTTTTCGTGGGCTCCGGCCATCTCCAGCCGGTGCCCTGCCCCGGTTGTCTCCTGCCGGGGCTTTTTGCGGTCAACCCCGGCGGGACGCGGGACGCGCCGCGGGACGCGCCGCCGCGGGTGAGCAGCAGCCGCTGCAATCGCGTACGCAAGCACCCCGGGCGCCGCGGCTCAGTCGAAGATGCCGCCCAGGAGGTTTTGACCTACGTCGCCCTGCTGATTCATCTTCTCGAGACCTTCCAGCAAGTCCCGCAGCTCGACGATCTCCTCCGCCATGAGGAAGCGCACGAAGGGCTCCGTCTCCGGGTCGGTCTGGACGGTGATGGTGTTCTCGGTTTGCGTCAGGGTAATCATGGTGTCGTCCCGGCGGATTTGGTAGATCTCGCTCTCGAAGTCGATGCGGTTGACGTAGTACTCCTCGTTCAGGAACGACTGCAGGATGCGGCGACGGAAGAACTCCGCGGTAAGGCCGGTGGGAAGCTCCAGTACCACCTCACGCTGCTCCGCCTCGCGGCCGGGGCGCAGCCCTCGCTTTCCGACGTACCCCGGGGTGCCGTCGAAGCTGCGGATGATTGCCGGAGGCGCCGCAATGGTCGAAATGAGCATGGTCAGAACGGCGACGCCGAAAAGCTCCGGGGCCATGGCGCCGCTGGACAGGCCGATTCCCGCAATGATCAGGCTTACCTCGCCGCGCGGCAACATGCCCAGTCCTATCCGAAGGGCCCCCTTCAGGTTGAAGCCGGTGAACAGTGCCGGCACGCCGCAGCCCACGAGCTTGCCCGCAATCGCCATCGCCGTGTAGAGCAAGCCGAACCAAAACAGCGGGGCGAAGGCGGAGAAGTCCACCAGCATGCCCATGACGCAGAAGAAGACCGGCACCAGGAAATCGTACAGACCGGCGAGGCGTTCCCGAAGCTGGTGTGCAATGTCGGTCTGACTCAGGCTGAGGCCGGTGACATAGGCGCCGATGATCATGGCCAGTCCCGCGGTCTCCGAGAGCCCCGAGAGAAAGAGAGCGAGACCGAAGGTGGTACCGGCGAGCACGTCCATGGACCGGAACACCTTCAGACCCTTGATGAGCTTCGGCGCCAGGAGGATCCCGATGACGGTGAAGCCGAGCCAGAACCCGACCGCCTTCCCGGCAATGATGCCGATCTGTCCCCAGTCGATCGGCCCGGCGGGCCCTTCGCTTCGAACAATGCCGACAACCACCGCCAGGAGAATGATGCCGATGACATCGTCCAGAACGGCGGCGCTGAGAATACTCACCCCTTCCGGCGAGGACATCTGCCGCTTGTCGGAGAGTATGCGCGCCGTTATGCCCACCGAGGTCGCCGTGGAGAGAACACCGAGAAAGAGCGCCACCGGGTGAAGGTAGCCGGTCACCTCCGGGAGTACCCAGATGGCCACCGTGCTTCCCGCGAAGTACGCAACGGCGGCACCGCCGAGGCCGACCAGCGAGCCCACCAGTGAGAAGCGAAGGAACGTTGGGAGGTCGGTCTCGAGCCCGGCAAGAAAGAGCAGGACGATGGAGGCTACCGAGGCGAAGCCGTAGAGCTCCGGACTCACCGGAAGAACTCCCTGACCAATGGGGAAGAGAGGCTGCCCCAGAAGGCCGATCGAGAACTGCCCGAGTGCGTACGGGCCGATGATCATGCCCGCAACGAGCTCACCCAGTACACGTGGCTGCTTGAGAAAACGCTGGAAGAGATAGCCGAGTATCTTCGCCGAAATGAGGATGACCGCCAACTGTAAGACCAGGACGGTCATGTGATGCGTAAGCCCTTGAGGACCCTCCACGAGCTACCCCCTTGGTTTCTTCGCCATGACAGGTTGCGCCACGCTGCGGCCCCGCGGGCACGGCCGGCATGCTACTTCGTAATGGTATTCACCGCCTCTTGCGGAGAGGTCGCTGAAAGGAGCTTCTCGCGACGAGACTCCTCCTTGAGGATTCGCGTTATCTCGGCGAGGAACTGGATATGAGGCCCCTTCCGATTGACCGGTGAAAGCGTCATGATGAATATGCGGCAAGGTTGACCGTCCATGGCCGCGAAATCGACCGGTTCGGTGCTGATTCCTACCGCCACGACGAGATCATCGACAGCATTGGTCTTCCCATGGGGAATGGCAATGCCGTGCTCCATACCGGTGGTCATCTTGCGCTCCCGCTCGAGAACGCTCTGCAGCGCCTGCTCGCGGTCCTTCACCCGGCCGCTGTGCATGGCCAGGTCGATAAGCGACTCGATAATCTCCCTCTTGTTCGAGCCGGACAGCTCGACACTGACGGTGGCGGGAGTCAGCACTTTCTTCAGGTTCATACAGGGATAGACCATAGATGCGGCGCAATTCAGTGTCAACGCCACCGGCGCCGCGTCGGAGGCCCTGCGGCGACGGACCTTACCCGCCCGACATCCGGCGAACCAGCCTAGCCATTGACGACATGCTCTCATGGAGGCGGTGAACGAGTGCATCGACCTCAGACATGGCCGTGGCCGATCGGTCGGCCTGCTCGGTTATGTCGGACATGCCCTGGAGTACTTCGGTGCTGACGCGGTTGACGCGTTCCATGGCGTCGGAGATGCGCCGAGTGGAGTCCCGGGACTCTTCGGCGCCGGAGCGCACCTCGGATGAAACATCGTTGAGAATGTCCATGGCCTTCCGGATCTCCTGACTGCCCGTGGCGAGCTCGGCGGTGCCGGCGCTGATCTCGGAGAAGGAGGTGAGCACCTGGTCGACTTCGGTGCGCATGGTCTCGAATACCGCGTCGGTCTCCTCGCTGGCGGAGTCGGCGTACTGGATGGTTTCAATGACACGCTGGATTATCGCGGCGATTGAGCTGGAGCTCTCGCTCGTCTCGTTGGCGAGCTTCCGGATCTCCTCGGCAACGACGGCAAAGCCATGCCCCGCCTCGCCGGCGTGGGCGGCCTCAATTGCCGCGTTCATGGAAAGCAGGTTCGTCTGGGTGGCGACGTTGGAAATGACGTCCACCAGCGCTCGAATGTCATCAATGCTGGCAGTAATCGTCTTGATGGACTCGCGAGTCTCGCCGAGCTTCTCCCCGCCGGTCGCAACGGTCTGCGCCAACGTGCGCGAATCCTCCTCCTTGGCCGCGGTTATGGAGGAGATGCTGTCCACGGAGGCTGTCATCTCCTCAACAGAGGAGGTAGAGTCACTCAGAGCCTGGCGCTGCCGCTCGATCGATTGGCCGAGCTGCGCGATGTTCGACAGTATGCCGTGCAGCCCCTCCGCGGACTCGCGGATGTCGCGGTCGAGCTCCTTCATGGAGTCGCGCGCCTGGACCGCCCCGGTTGCGATCACTCGTGTGGCCTCGGCGCTCTCTCCCGCCTGCCGGGTCAGGCTCTCCTCGACCTGAGCGGTACTCTCGGCCAGATGATTGAGTTGCGTCACCGCCTCTCCCAGCCGATCGGAGAACTCGTTGAAGCTCTCGGTCAAACGCCCGATCTCGTCCCCGGACCGCACCGGGAGCTCGTTGGAAAAGTCACCTGCCAGGAGCGCCTCGGAAGCCTCCGGCAACATGGTCAGCGGTGCAAAGGTGCGTCTGAGATAGAGAATGAGAAATAGGCCGATGAGTACCGCCGCCACCACGACTCCAATCCCGACGTTGCGGGCAAAGGGCGCGACCGCGGCGAAGCGCGTAGACTGATTCAGGATGTAGCCGGTGATCCAGTCCCAGGGCTCGTAGTACTCGAAGAGTGCCCACTTCTCCTCACCCTCGTAACTGAACGTCAGTGATCCCGTCTCAATATCAATGATACGCCCGAGCGTTTCGGTCCGGTAGAACTCCTCATCCACCGGGGCGGCGGGATTGTGGAGTATTACCTCCCGATCCCCATTCACAATGAAGGGATACGCCCGCAGGCCCTCGACATCCACGAAGCGGCTTCGCAGACGATCGAGCAACTCCTGCTGAAGCCGCGCCACTTCGTCCGTGGCGGCCGAGACGGCATCCACGACCTGGTACTCATACTCGATGTTCCGTATGCGCTCACTGAAGTCCCGGCGTGTGAGCCGGTCGATCTCCCCGCGAAAGGCAAAGACTGCATAGCCGGCGGCAATCACGGCAACGACGACAACCCCGAGGAGCGTCGCAAGCACAACCTTGAGCCGTATAGACCAATTCCTCATTAATTACCTGTCCTGTAAAATTACCTGTCCTGTAAGGGGTGTATCATGCCGGATGCGAGAGCGCCAAGTCTCGCCCCCCGCCTTCGGGCTGAGCCGG
>CAZUVX010000002.1:52089-53443 GCA_964623865.1 uncultured Spirochaetaceae bacterium
ATCATGCCGGATGCGAGAGCGCCAAGTCTCGCCCCCCGCCTTCGGGCTGAGCCGGCCCCAGCGTTAGCCCAGGAGTGCTCCGCGGCACCACCGCGCGTTGACACCGGCGGCCGTGACGAATAGATTGTGCAATACCTGCCCCGATAGCTCAGTAGGATAGAGCAACTGCCTCCTAAGCAGTAGGTCGTGCGTTCGAATCGCGCTCGGGGTAGTCTATTTTGTTTTCTTGCAAATGTCTAGGTATCTCTTTGCCGCGGCCGGCGGATCAACTGCCCGCCGGCCTGAACACGAAGCCCACACCACGGACGGTTTGGCGGTAGGTCGGACGGGCGGGGTCGTCCTCAATCACCGAGCGCAGCTCGTGGATATGCACATAGATTGAGTTCGTGTTTGGGTCGTTGCATCCATTCCAGATACTCTCGTGGAGCAACTCCTTCGACAGGATCCGATCCGGGTTGCGCGCAAACACACTCGAACTCGACCTGCTCGACGAGTCTGCCGATGTAATCCCCGCCTCCACGGGGGATCTGGGAAACATCATTGGCTACAACGAGGCCTACAACGAGGCGGACGAGTCTCTGAAGCTGTGAGTACGAGGGCCGGACCGCCACGCCGGTCCGGCCCTCGTTCTCCCTCGCCCGCGCTCCCCTTGCCATTGGCATCGGCATGGCTGCGGCAGAGTCCATGGCTCCGGCGGCGCCCATGGCTGCGGCGGAGCCTCAGTCGCCGTCACGTTGCGCTCATCCCTACTCGCTGCCGCTCTCCTGTTGCGACTCTTCTTCGGTCTCTTCCGCTAAGCCGGATGCACTGATGAAGCCCACCATACTTGGGTAGGGAAGCGCCCGGAATCTGGCTACACGTTCCGCGAACTCCTCGGTGAGCTCGAACTGTATCCCGTCACCATCGATTTCTGCATTGATGCCGTCCGGCGCCGTCTGCTCAACGCTTTCGTCCTGTGAGAGCAGGATATCCCCGGATAGCCCCACAACGGCGAAGGGGATATGGTCGCTGTCAACGACGCTCAGATCGAAATAGTAGGTGTTGCCGACTTCCAATCCAACGTTGACGGAACCGGCGGTGGCGTAGACTCCGGTGCCCCCGGAATCGGCTATGCGCCACTCGTGACGACCGATGTTTTCCAGAGCAACCCACCCGTCGACGCCGGAGGGGATCTCCCGTTCCTGTTGTTGTTGCTCCTCCGGCTGATCCTGTTCTTCCTGCTGCTCCTGCGCGGGTATTGCGACGGCGGCCACGACGAGCATTGCCACCACACCGGCGAACCTTCTGATGTGCATAAGACTGATGTGCATAAGACACCTCCTTGCCGACACAGGTTGATCGCACCTGCCTCTGC
>CAZUVX010000002.1:53543-60716 GCA_964623865.1 uncultured Spirochaetaceae bacterium
CTGATGTGCATAAGACACCTCCTTGCCGACACAGGTTGATCGCACCTGCCTCTGCATACATGTGTCCTAAATCGCCGCCGCTACCGTCAAGGCGGCCCAGGTGTACGGGGGAAGAAGTGTCTACCGACCGGGCAACTTGACTGAAACTTGACACCACCTCTGCGAATTCTTGATGTGGCGGCCGTAGTCTTGTACGTGAACTTCACACATAGGAGGTACAAAATGCGGAAGTTACTTCTTGGGCTTATCGTGCCCCTCCTCTTCGGATTCATTCTTGTGGGCTGTGAGCCCGTCGAAATCGAAGAGGGACAGCAGCCGCCCGCACCGGGAGCAGAAGAACCCGGCGGTGGCATGGAGTAGATTCTAGATGGACGAGCGTGACGCCGCCGCCGGCGGCGTCACGCTACTCGCCCCACCCCCTTTGGTCCCTCGTATTCTTCACACGATTCTTGCGACATGTTGAGACAACTGAAAGAGATCGCTGAAAGCGAGGGGACAGTTTTATATCCAACGCATATTACATAGGAGTACGCAATGAAAGGTAGCACCCGACAGCTAACGGCATTCGCCATTGCCGTTACACTTCTGCTCGCTGCGGCAGTTGCCGTGAGCGCTCAGACCGGATCCCCCGGGATGCAGGATCAATCCCAGATCGACATTGAGCCCGACTCGAAAGAGTTCGAGCGCTTTTCCAAGGCCCTTGCAGACGTTCAGGAGATTCAGGAGAACCTGAACGAGAACATAAATGAGGAGATCGAGGATTCTTCCCTTGGAGATACGCGTTTTCGCGAGATTCATCGCGTCATGCAAACACCCGGAGCAGATGAGCAGGACGACATCGGATCGGATGAGCGTGACCAGTATCAGTCCGTCATGGAGGACATTGAAGAGATCCAGATGGACGCCCAGGACGAGATGGTTGACACGGTAGAAGAGCGCGACATGACCGTTGAGCGATTCAATGAAATCATACGCGCCGTGCAGCAGAGCAGGGAATTGCAGGAGGCGCTACAGACTCAATCGTAGAGCCCACTCATCACAATTCATTCCTTTTCACATTTCATTCCTGATAGATCGGCGGCTCGGGATGCAGAGATAAGCATTCCGAGCCGCCTCTGTGTCCCCTACACCAGCGGGACCACCAGATGGTTCTCGACCTCAATATCACCGTACTGTCCCACGCTTTCCTCGACCGCGCTCGCAATGCGGCGTCCCTCCGCCTCCGAGCCAACCCGCCCGGAAAGAATCACTGCGTACCGGCGATTGAAGAGAGAGCCCCGCTTGTCCAGATCCACGTTGATCTTTGTTGGGTCAGCGACGGCCGGTTCCTGCTCCAGCCGCTTGCGCACCTGCGTAACAACTTCTTCCTTATTAGTCTTTGCCATGTTCGGCCTCCTATGATAGATAGGTTCCAAGAAGATCATAGGAGTGAAGCGCCAAGGGCGGGATAAGGCCATGTTAAGATTGTGTCAAGTATGGCCGTTCGGTGTGTGCCCCTCTAACACGGTGGAGGCATAATCTGCCATGACATAATCTGCCATGATTCGGTACCAAGAAGATGCCGCGTGTTTACATTGTTGAGGATAATCGTCACATACGGAATGCAGTGAGCGAGTACTTCCAGGTCAAGGAGTATGAAGTTCTGAGTTTCGACCGGTCGGAGGGAGTCCTCGAATCACTCCGGAAAGCCGAGCCGGATGCGGTCATCCTGGACGTCATGCTGCCGGACATGAACGGGTTTCTCCTGGCCAAACGAATCCGGGAGTATTCGAGTGTTCCGATCATCTTTCTCACGGCAAAAGAGACTGAGTCGGACCGCGTCACCGGCTTCGAGGTAGGGGGAGATGACTACGTCGTCAAGCCCTTCTCGACGAAGGAGCTCTTTCTTCGAACCGAGGCGATCCTGAAGCGTGTACAACCGGGCGGCGATTCACCTCGTCGCAGCGGATCCTGGAGAAAAGGTGACGATGTCCTGCACATCGATCTCGAGGCACACAAAGCGTCTATGAGCGGCAACGACGTGGAGCTTACCGGGGCCGAGTGGGAAATTCTGACATACCTCGCGTTCCGAGAAAACCGTGCCGTTTCAAGGGAGCGAATCCTCTCGGAGTGTCTCGGATATCACTTCACCGGGTCCGAACGCACCGTAGATACCCACATAGCAAACATCCGCAGCCGCCTGGGTCAGTCCGGATGGATAGAGACCGTCCGCGGCTACGGATATCGATTCGCGCCGGACGATGTCGCGCCGGCGGACTAGGCCTCTCCGCCTTC
Organism: uncultured Spirochaetaceae bacterium; assembly: GCA_964623865.1. Taxonomy (GTDB): domain Bacteria; phylum Spirochaetota; class Spirochaetia; order DSM-27196; family PWMO01; genus CAYFQV01. Next base: position 55,818 of record CAZUVX010000002.1, read on the forward strand.
CGGAATTGTGGGCTGGGGAAGCCGAAGGGTCACGACGGTCTCATCTTCCTCCTGGCTCATACTAATGGTGCCGCCGTGGAGCAATGCCACGGCTTGGGCAATCGACAGACCCAGCCCCGACCCGGTTGAGCCCCGTGCCGCCTCTCCCCTATAGAAGCGCTCGAACATCATGGGTATTTCCGCCGGATCCACCGTACCGGTGTTACGCACCTCCCAGACAACTGCGCCGGGAGCGCGGTGCAGAGCAAGTACCACCGTCCCGGCCTCCCTGACATAGCGAAACGCATTCTCCAACACGTTCGAGAGCGCTCTATGAAGCAGGTGACCATCCGCTCGGAACCGCAGCTGCTCACGCCGTATGTGGAACTCAATGCCCTTCTCCTCAGCCAACGCCGTGAAGGGATTCTTCAAGCTCGACACAAAGGAGCTCGCGTCCAACGGCTCACACTCGAGAGTCATGTCCGGGGACTCCATCCTGCTCAGCTCACGAAGGTCCTGCACGAGCCGGTCGATCCGCTGGACCTCCTCCTGAACGGACGCCAGGTGCTCCGCACTTGGCGTGATGTATCCCTCGATCATCCCTTCGAACTGCGTCTTCAGCGCGGTGATCGGCGTTCGCAAGTCATGGGCGATGTCCTGCGTCCACCGCGTCCGCAACCGCTCCTCCCGTGAGAGCTGTGCCTGCAGGGACCGAGCAGATTGCGCAATGGTGCGAAGCTCCATGGCGCCTTGCAGGGGAAAGTCGACATCCCTCCTCCCGGCGACAAGCTCGCTGATCCCTGCGGCGAGCCGCGACGCCTGGCGCGAGAGGCCCCTGGAGAAGGAGTACGCCACACCGCCGGCGATCAACAACGATGCGCCGGTTCCCCCGAGAAGGATCGTGAACAGACTGCGCAGCAAGTTCTCGTTTGCCAGGTCGGTGCGAAATCCAAGCGTGTCGGCGTACAGGTATCCAACCACGGTGCCATCGTCCAGAATCGCAACGGGCGATGTGAAGACATCCTTCAGCTCGCTTCTCCGCGCATCGACGAGGTCCCGCTGATGCACCGACACCTGATCGCCCGCCTCGAACAGATACACCGGTATCCCCGACGCGTTGGTAACGTACACGTATGCGTTTGACGTAAGAAACGGCCGGAGCGCCTCGTGAATCTCGGACTCCGAGAGCTTGCCGTTCAGGCGATACACCCGTGACACGGCCGGCGCCATCAGATTCTGCAGTCTCCGTCCACGGTGCACGTTCCAGTTCTCGATTGATCGTTGCACTGCGAAGACGAATATTGCCGCAAGCACAAGCATGACGAGCAAGTGGGATGCGAACATGACCGTGAAGACCCGTGAGAAGAGGGAACGCATTGTCATTCGTCACCGGTGTACGAGATCGATCTCCTCGTCACCTTCTCCCGCGTCACGGAGCGGTTTCCACCCACGATTTCGAGGTGGAGCGTTCGCTTCGTGATCCAATTGCCTCTTTGGTCATACGAGTACTCTCGTACCACTTCAATGCGGTCGTCGGTTCCGCTGCGCAGGACTCGCTCTTCGACGACGTTTCCCGTGGAATCGAAGAAGCGCTCCTCCCGACGTTTCAACGAGCCGTCCCCGCCGAACACCTCCACGGATCGAGGCTCCGACCACAACCCGTACTCGTAGATGACCTCCATGGATACGGTACCGATCCCGTCGCGATGAGTCTCCTCGACCAACCGGTCGCTCTCGTCGTATACCTCTTGTACTTGCTTCAGCCGGGTACCGTCCGGATAGAAGACGCTCCACGTATGAGCGTTTTCCTCTTCGTCGTACGAGTAGGTCTTGCGCCACTGGACGGTGTTTCCCGGACCGTACCGCACCTCCTCAACGAGACGCTCTTCGGAATACTCGTATACGACCACTTCCTGTATTTGCTCACCGCCGTTCCGCATGACCTCACGCTCGAGTCGGCCCTGAGAGTCGTACGAGTACTCGTACCGCCACTTGACTCGTCCCTCTGCATCGCGGGCCGTCCATGAACGGACTCTGCCGTCCCGACCGTAATCGAGCGTGCTTTCCCAGGTGAGCTCGTCCGCCGGTACAAAGTTGTTCTGCCGAATGAGGCGTCCGTCCTCGAACTCGAAGACCTGGCGGCGGCTCTCTGCACCCTGCGCACTGGCGGTGCTGCCCTCCACCACCTCTTCCGTTTCGACCACGCGCTCCACGCGCCCCAGCAGGTCCGGCGTGCTCGGCGCCGGCTCCTGCGCAACGCCTGCATAAACAGAGACAATGCCGAAGAGAAGCAGATGGGCACACAGAAGGATCCGTCGGAGGACCGCTCTTCTAAGAACGGGTATCATCGACGTGACTCTAACACAGTTTGCCGCGGGATCACAGGGGGACACGGGCGGTCCAGCGCGACCGACGCTCACCGCGCCTGCGCGACAAGTTGCCTGCGCGACAAGTTGATTGTCAGGTTCCGGCGTACCCAAACAACCCCTCTAAGATCCCAAGTTAGCATGAACCGGTTATCCCCGATTCTACGTGCCGGCACGTATCATTTGCTCTGCACTCGACAGGGAAACGAGGGCGGATCAAACGTATGCGATACCGCCAAGCGGTACGCAGGAGGCACGCATGACAGCGGAGCTCAGACAGCGGATTCTTGGGATTCTCGACAGCACCGAGGAGGAGCTTCTCAGAACCGTTCAGGAGTATCGGGAGGAATACAAGAACCTTTCGGGCATCGACTGCATCGAGACGGGCGATCAAGCGTCTATCGCGGAGTCGCTGAACGAAGTGGGCTTGGTTATGCGACATTACGAGCTGCAGCTCTCACGCATTCAGACCGCCAGGATGAGACTCGATAACGGTCATTACGGTAGATGCCACCAGTGCGGCGAGCCCATTCCGGAAGAGCGGTTGATAGCCCGTCCGGATGCGCTCTTCTGCCTGGACTGCACGCGCCAACGCGAACGAATGCAGGCGCGTCAGGGCTCGGTGGCGTAGGCGCGCAGTCTCACAGTGCGCGGTCTCACAGTGCGCAGTTTCACAGTGCGCAGTCTCATAGCGCACAGGCTACCGGCCGGCGTGCCCACCCCTGCGCGCTCACGCGTCGCGACGGCGCAACTCGATCACGGTTGCGTCGAAGTCACCGCCGTACGGGGAAAGTGGAATCCCCCGGCTCATGAGCTCGGCACCGCTGTAGGAGGCCTCCCCCTCCACGTCTTCGTAGACCGCCTCGGCTTCGAGATCCCGTAACAGGAGCCGCGGCGGGATCCTATCCCCCGGCGCTAGCATGCGGAGGAAGATCAGAAACACAACGCTCCCATCAAGGGCGTGGATGCTCCACGCCGCGGCCTGGTGCTCCCCCGCGCCGACGGTAGATCCGGGAAGGCCCGCAGACCCCGGGGACACACCGGGCCCGCCGCCTCCGTGCACCGCCTGATGCACGGCCGGCCCGCCACCGAAGGGGTCGTACAGGCGCCGGAAGAGGCCAAACTGCAGAGTCTCGCGGTTGCGCGTGTAGAAATCGATCTGGCCGCGCACCGCGGCGCGCTCCTCATCGTCCAGAGTGCGGAGATCCAGCTCGTACCCCAGGATGCCGGACATGGCCACGAGACCGCGACTGTGCATGGGTGTCATGCGCCCGAGCTGGTGATTGGGCACCGCCGAGACGTGGGCGCCCATGGTCGACTGCGGATAGAAGATAGACGTGCCGTACTGGATACGCCCGCGAGCCACCGCGTCGGTGTTGTCGCTGGTCCAGATCTGCGGCATAAACGCGAGCATTCCGAGATCGAAACGGCCGCCCCCACCGGCACACCCCTCGAAGAGCACCTGCGGGAAGCGCTCGGTGATCGTGCGAATGACGCGGTACAGCCCGAGCATGTAGCGGTGGGCGCTTTCCCCGCGCCGCTCCGGCGGAAGCGCCGCCGAAACCGCCGGCGCCGGCGACCGGTTCATGTCCCACTTCACGTAGTCCACCGCGGCGCGCTCGAAGAGCGCCGAAAGCGTCTCAATGAGCCACGCCTGGACCTCTTCGTGAGCCAGATCCAGGACCAGCTGATTGCGCCCCTCCGGCATGACGCGCCCGGGAATCTGCAGAACCCACTCCGGATGCGCCGCAAAGAGCTCACTCTGCCGGGAGACCGCCTCCGGTTCGACCCAGAGGCCGAACTGCATGCCCAGACCGTGAATCCGTTCAGCGAGTCCCGCCAGCCCATCCGGTAGCTTCTGCGGATTCTCCTTCCAGTCCCCGAGACTCGTCGTGTCGTCGTCACGTCCGCCGAACCACCCGTCGTCCACGACAAAGAGCTCGACACCAAGGTCGCGACCCGCCGCCGCCAGCGACACCAGGCTCTCCTGGTCAATGTGGAAGTACTGCGCCTCCCAACTGTTCAACAGCACCGGCCGCGGCCGCCGGCTCCACTGCGCAGGAACCACACAGTCTCCAATAAAACGATGCATACGGTCACTCACTCCGCCGACGCCACTGTCGCCGGCACAAAGAATGACCTGCGGCGTGATCACGCTCTCTCCCGGTTCCAGGCGCAGGCGGAGCTCGAAGGGATTCATGCCGACGTTCACCCGGTAGTGGTGACGGGTAGAGGCATCCACCTCGGCGAGCCAACTGCCGCTGTACATAAGGGCGAAACCCAGGACCTGGCCGTGCACCTCCCCCGCCCCGGCACCGGCAATCGCAAACGCCGGATTGGTGTGGTGACTGCTGATCCCACGGGTGCTCTCGAGAACCGCGACACCGCGGCCCAGGCTCCGCCGCTCCACCTGTCGTTCCCATCCCCACTCCCCCACCAGAGAGAGGAGCTCGTAGGGTCCCGCCGGAAGATCCACGGTGGCGCTCATCGCGCGATCCACGACCAGGGCACCCGTTCGCGCTCCCTCGGGCGTCTCCCCGCCGCCCTCGGCGTC
>CAZUVX010000002.1:60816-77657 GCA_964623865.1 uncultured Spirochaetaceae bacterium
CGCCCTCGGCGTCACCGGAGCCTGCGTTTGAGCCCGGCGCGCCGGCGCCGCGGTTCGCAATCACCGCGTGACGCACCACCACGTCGTACGCCGGAAAGTGCGTGTAGACCAGTGTCACCGAGAGCCCGGAGAGGTCGTCCTCCAGGTCGATCTCCAGGCGCTGCACCCCCGTCCCCTCGTTCGCGGGGCCGTGCACCGCCGGGGCGTGCACCGCCGGGGCGTGCGATGCCGGGGCGTGCACCGCAGGAAGATCGCCCAACGCCGGGGCACCTTCGGCAATGCGGTGCCGGCGGTAGCGGAGCGAGGTCACGGGGAAGCCGCCGGCATCCACGGCGTGGAGGGAGGGACGCCGGAAGTCGCCGGTGCCGTGCAGAGCGTACTCCAGCGGCATGCTCTCGAGCTGCAGGGCGGGGTTCGCCGGATCGGCGGACACGCGGTACGGCATGGGCTGTGGGGTCACCCGGCGGCCGCCGGGAGCATCGATCCTATGCCCCCAATGCCACAGGCAGGGTATTGCCCCGCCCACCAGATCGATGACGTAGGAGGATGTGCTTCCCTGAAGTGCAATGAGGCCGTTTCCGTTGTCGGTAATCACAAGGCGTCTCCTGAGTGCGCCTCCGGGTCCCGGCAGCCCTTGTCGGCAACGGCAAATCGCGGTACAAGGGAGGGAGGAGGCATGATGGCATTGGAGTCCAATCGCGACGGCGACGGGGCGAACCGAACCTATCCCGAGTCTCTGGCCGGATACTTCCTGATTTCCGAGCTGGAGATGGCGGACCCCAACTTCTATCGCTCCGTCGTGCTCATGATAACACACAACCACAACGGTGCCTTCGGGTTGGTCGTAAACCGGCGCTCGGACGCCACGCTCGCGGACATCCTGCCGGAGTATGAGGGACCTCGCGGCCGGGAGACACCCGTATACGTGGGCGGACCGGTCCAGCAGGAGTACCTCTTCATGGTCCATTCGGACCTCCCCGACGGGGCACCGAGCCCTCAGTCGCTCTCCCCGGCACCGGGCATTATCTTCGAGCCCTCCTTCGAGCACGCCAAGCTGCTCTTCGACGAAGAGAAGTGGAGCCGTATTCCTCCGGACGATCGTCCGAAGATCCATCTCTACCTCGGCTACTCCGGCTGGAGTCCGGGACAGCTCGAGTGGGAACTGGAGCAGGGCGCGTGGATGATTCATCCGGCAAAGCCCAGGATCGTCTTCCATCCGCGGCCGGACGAAGGGTGGAAGGACGCCCTTCGCGAAAAGGGCGGGCTGTACAAGGTCTTCGCCGACACTGATCAGAATCCTTCCCTGAACTGAGACGCCATATGACCGACCGTGCTCCTTCACCGCGGCGCCGATCGCTTCTGGTCGCCCTCGGGTTCGAGGCGGGAATCGGGGTGATCGGCGTTGGGGCGGCGGCGCTGTTCGGCGTCGCGCTCACCCCAACCCTGACGCTCACCGGCGAGGACGTCCTGGTGAGCGCCGTGGGCGTCGGGGTGCTGACGCTCATGCTCATCGTGGTCGTACGCTCTTCATGGCCGCCCTTCCGGAACATCCGTGTGCAACTCGACCGCAGCCTCCGCGTGTTCTTCCGCAACGCCTCCATTCCGGCGCTCCTGGCACTCTCCCTCGTCGCCGGCTTTTCCGAGGAGCTCTTCTTCCGCGGCTTTCTCCAACAGGGCCTTGAAGACCTCATGCCGACGATCGCGGCGGTGGCGGCCGCAAACACTCTCTTTGCCCTGGCCCACCTCATTACCCCCACCTACGGTATACTGGCCCTTCTCATGGGCGGTGTCCTGAGTGCCGTATTCATTCTTTCCGACAGCCTCATTGCGACGGCTCTCGCCCACGCCCTCTACGATTTCATTGCACTTGCGTACTACCTGCGCCGGCCCGTTGCAGCGGGCACCTCGACGCGGGATCAGAAACAGGAGGTATGACACGTGACGACCACCGGAAGAGCGAAGCAGACTGCGCCGAGCGCAGGGTACTACCGGTTCCCGACCATCCACAACGACACCGTCATCTTCACGAGCGAGGGCGACCTCTGGCAGGTTCCGGAAACGGGGGGCACCGCCTCTCGCATGACGGCGGGTCAAGGCACCGCGCGCTTTCCGCGGATCTCCCCGGACGGCCACACCGTAGCCTTCAGCGGAACCGAGGAAGGACCCATGGAGGTCTTCGTCATGCCCGTCTCAGGGGGCCGGCCGCGACGCCTGACCTTCCACGGCGTTGCCGCTCTGGTGTGCGGGTGGGATCGTGACGGGAACATCCTTTACGCGAGCCCGGCGCAGCAGCACACCATGCGCTTCACAACCATCTTTCGCATCAGTCCCATGGGAGGAGAGCCGGAGGCGTTGCCAATCGGCTCCGCCCTGACGCTCTCCTACGGGCCGGGGGGCGGTATGGTCCTGGGGCGCTACGGCATGGTCGGCCGCGAACCCGCCTACTGGAAGCGCTACCGCGGCGGAACCGCCGGTGACCTCTGGATCGATGCCAAAGGCAGCGGCGAGTTCAGACGCCTGGTCGAGCTGCAGGGGAACCTCACCCACCCCCTCTGGGTGGGGGACCGCATCTACTTCGCCTCGGACCACGAGGGAGTCGGCAATCTCTACTCCACCCTGCCGGACGGCTCCGATCTCCTGCGCCACACCAACCACGAGGACTACTACGTCCGTCACCCATCCACGGATGGGCAACGCATTGTCTACCACGCCGGGGCGGACCTGTTCATCTACGACCCCTCAACCGGGGAGACCGTGCCGGTGGAGGTCGAGTATCCGAGTCCCCGGACGGAGCGCAACCGCAAGTACGTCGCGAGTGCCCGCTATCTGGACGAGTACGCTCCGCACCCGCAGGGCCACCTCCTGGCAACGGTAGTCCGGGGAAAGAGCTACCACATGGGCCTCTTCGAGGGCCCCGCCATTCAACACGGGGAGGCCGACGGGGTACGGTATCGCCTCGCACAGTGGCTACCGGCGCGAAAGGAGACTCGCGAAGAGGGTGCCGCCGAATCGACCGACGGAGCAACCTCCGGTGACGGTGAGGGGAAGGCCGGAGGCTACGACGGGGTGGGAGGCAACGGCGGGGTCGGAGCCGGTGCGCCGACCACCACCATGGCCGTTGTTTCGGACGTTGAAGGGGAAGAGCGCATAGAGATTCACGAGGGAGCGCCGACCGCAGAGATCACCCGCTTCAGCGACATGGACCTTGGATGGATCCAGGTCATGAAGGCCGCTCCCAGGGGGCGACTCCTGGCCGTTGCGAACCACCGGTGCCGGCTCTTCGTCGTGGATGTGGATGCCCGAAGGAGCACCACCGTCGACGAGAGCGCGCACTTTCTCATTCGCGATCTCGCCTGGTCCCCGGACGGCCGCTGGCTCGCCTACGCCTACCGCCAATCCACCCACGTCCAGGTCATCAAGCTCTACAACGTCGAAACCGGCGAGAGCGCCGTTGCAACACCGCCGCTTCTGACCGATCGAAAACCGGTCTTCGACCCGGAGGGCAAGTACCTCTACTTCATCTCCGACCGCGATCTGGACCCGGTCTACGATCGCGTGCACTTTGACCTGGGCTTCCCGAAGGGAAGCAAGCCCTTTCTCGTTACCCTCCGCAAGGACGTACCCAACCCCTTCCTGCCGCAGCCGGAGCCCGACGCACCCGGAGGCGAAGGCCCCAACGGCGCGGCGGCCGGCGACAGGGACGGAGGCGCGAAGGGCGCCGGCACCGACGACAAAGAGAGCGAGAAGGAGGACGAGCAGAGAATTGAGATCGATGTCGACGGGATTCAGGATCGGATTCTGGCCTTCCCCCTCGAGGATGCGATCTACGCCACCCTTGACGCCCTCCCCGGCAAACTCCTCTACACGACGCTGCCCATTGAAGGAGGTAAGACGAGGAATCTCTTCGCCACCGGGGCGCCCCCGGCTAAGGCGACGCTGTCCGCCTTCGACTTCAAGACCGGGAGCTCCGACGTCCTGATCTCGGGGATCACCAGCTTTGCTCTCTCGGCGGACCGAAAGACCATGATCTACCGCGCCGGCAACAAGCTGCGCTACCTCGCCGCCGGGGAGAAGCCGGACGAGAAGAGCGCCCAGGAGGGCCCCGGCCGCAAGAGCGGCTGGATCGACCTCTCCCGAATCAAGGTCTCCGTGGTGCCGCCACTGGAGTGGCGACAGATGTTTCGGGAGGCGTGGCGCATGCAGCGGGACAACTTCTGGAACGCCGACATGTCCGACGTAGACTGGCTCGCGGTGTACCGGCGCTACGAGCCGCTTCTCGACCGCGTCTCGAGCCGGGAGGAGTTCTCGGATCTCATGTGGGAGATGCAGGGTGAGCTCGGCACCTCTCATGCGTACGAGATCGGCGGCGACTACCGGGAGGCTCCGCAGTACCGACAGGGTTTTCTCGGCGCGGACCTCTCCTTCGACGCCGACCGGAAGCGCTGGCGCTTCGACCGGGTTCTTCGAGGTGACGTCTGGGATCCGGAGGCGGGATCTCCCCTGGCCAAACCGGGGGTGAACGTATCCGACGGCGAATCGCTTCTGGCCGTCAACGGCGCCTCCGTCGACGGCGGCCGCTCACCGGCGGAGCTCCTGGTGAACCAGGCGAACAGCGAAGTGGCCCTCACCGTCGGCGCCGCCGAGGGGGGTGAGCCGCGCACCGTCGTGATCAAGACCGTGGCCAGTGAGTTCCCCGTGCGCTACCGCGACTGGGTGGAGAAGAACCGGCGCCGCGTCCACGAGGCAACGAACGGTAAGGTCGGCTATATCCACGTTCCCAACATGATCGCCGAGGGGTACGCGGAGTTCCACCGCTCCTTCCTCCCTGAGATCGATCGGGACGGGCTGATCGTGGACGTTCGCTTCAACGGGGGCGGCCATGTTTCGGCCCTGCTGCTGGAGAAGCTCGCCCGGCGCCGCGTCGCCTACGTCACAACCCGATGGTTCGGCGTCGATCCCTGGCCCGACGACGCCCCACCCCGGCCCATCGTTGCCCTGACCAACGAACAGGCCGGCTCGGACGGGGACATCTTCTCCCACAGCTTCAAGCTCCTCGGACTGGGACCGCTCATCGGGAAACGCACCTGGGGCGGCGTAATCGGTATCTGGCCCAGACAGTCTCTGGTGGACCGCACCATTACGACGCAACCGGAGTTCTCCTTCTGGTTCGAGGATGTGGGCTGGCGTGTAGAGAACTACGGCACCGACCCGGACATAGAAGTGGAGATAACGCCGCAGGACTACGGCGCCGGCCGCGACCCCCAGCTCGACCGCGCCATCCAGGAGGCCGAGCGCATCCGCTCATCCCACGTCCCGAAGACGCCGAGCCTGGACGACCGGCCCTCACGGTCGGTTCCGCGCCTCAACGGATGACGGGCGGACGACCCGGCGGGAAGGTCCCGCCGGGAGTGCGTCCGTCCCGGCGGACGAACCGCGCCGGGCGCGGCCACCATTGGGATCACCGTGCCGTGTACGTCACCGTTACGGCCTCGCGAAACTCCAGCTCACCCGGAGAGACGGCGCCGCCGGCAGCGCCGCGGCCCTGGGGCTGGACGCCTTCGAAGAGGCCGGGGCCCGCGTGCTGGTTGGTGGATATGGAGTCAACGGCTACGATCGACAGGCCCTGAGCCGCTGCGAGCTCCTCCGCCTTGCGGCGGGCATCCTCCAGCGCGGCGACGCGCGCCTCGTCGTGTCGGGCGGCGCTGTCGCTCACCCCGAACTGGATTCCCCAGAGCTCGGTGGCACCCGCACTCGTGGCGGTTGAGAACACCTCGTCCAGGCGATCCAGATCCGTCAGATCGATGCGCAAACCGGTAGTCGCGACGTAGCGCATTTCGGTGGGCCGCTGGTCGGGGCCGGTGGGGTAGCGCTCCGTGTGCATGTTGTAGTGGGTAGTCTGGATATTGCGTTCCCGAATACCGAGGTTCCGCAGCGCCTCCTGTACAGACTCGCTTCGCGCACGGCTCTCGTTCAGCACATCTCCCGGCGAGGTGCCGACGACCTGCACACCGACGCTGAACACGGCGGTGTCCGGGACGCCGACAACGGTGCCGACACCGGTGACCGTGAGAGTCGTCGGCCCTCCGCCGGCTCCGGTCTCTCCGGCTCCGCCGGCAAAGACGAGGCCGGCTCCGATCACAAGGAGTGCAAATGCCATAACAACTGTCCTTTGTCTCATTCAGTTTCCTCCTGAGGCGCTTTCTGTCTGTGTCGTGGAGCCGCCGGGGGTGATGCCGCGACGGCTTGTGGAAAGTCTATCACACCCTGCCGGCCCGGAACCCTGTTGATGCTCCTTCTCCATCAACAGTCTTGTGGGGACGCCCAAAGTACCGTAGGCTGATCCTCGCGAGGAGAACCACCGTGGCACGACGAATCGTCTACACCCTGAGCGGCGGGGCCGCCTTCGGATACGCTCACGTGGGTGTCCTGAAGTTCTTTGAAGAGCAGCGCATTCACCCTGCCGCCATAGTCGGAACCTCCATGGGAGCAATCGTCGGAGCGCTCTACGCCTACGGATACGACTCCTCCCAAATCGAGGAGATCGCTTCCCAGGTGCGCAGTCGCGAGTTGGTCCGGCTGTTCTTCCCCTCTTTCCCGCGAGGCGGCATCATCGACACAAACGGGATCAGAGACTTCTTCTACAGTCTGATCGGAGATGTGCGCATTGAGGACCTTCCCATCCCGTACCGCAGCGTTGCAGTGGATGTCCTGAGCGGCGAGGAGATCGTCTTCGATCGCGGACCCCTGGTCGACGCGGTCATGGCATCCATGTCGATACCCGGCATCTTCAAGCCTTACAAGCTCTTCGGTCGCTACCTCGTTGACGGCGGCCTCTTGAACAATCTGCCCTGGGACATCGGCAACGAGTTCGGCCGGATCAACATCCTGGTGAACGTCGTTCCGAGGCGAGAGCGCCACGAACGCCGGCGGCGGCGTGCCTCCGAACTGGGTGCCGAGTACGCTGAACAGAAAGAGCGTCCCGAGCTTCCCGACCGGTTGCAGACCGGCGACTTCCGTCGTGGCATCCAGGATCTGATCCGCCGGATTCGGGAGCGGGAGCAATTCTCCTTTCAGGAGCTCGCCAACAGCCTGGGCCGAAAGGAACGTGACAACGACGGACCGGGGATTGCGGATGTCGTAACAAACGTCCTGGCCATCTTCAACGACAACCTGCGGCCGCCGTCGGGTGGGTTGTTTCGCAAGATCATCTACCTGGAGCCGCGCCTGTCGGGATACTATCCGAGCGATTTTCACAAGGCGGCGGACCTTATTGAAGAAGGCTACCAGACCGCAGTCCACAGCGCCCGGGTCTTGCGGAGGTTATCTTAGGTCTCCCGCAGCGGTACGCTGCGTGGCAGAGCCTTCGCCGCGGCCCCGACGCCGGATTGCCGCGACGACACGGACCAACCATAGAGGAGCGCCGAGCCATGAGACACAACATCTTCGTCCTGGGTCTGGACGAGTTCAACCACACCCTTCTGGCCTCACTCCCGCGGGCGGACGAGTATGCCTTTCACGCGGCTCTGACCTTCGACGAGATTCGGCGGGATGATGACTTTCGCGCCATGGAGCTACTGGACCTGGCGCGAACGCGCATGCGCGGGTTCGAAGGCCGCCTGGACGGCCTGATTACCTTCTTCGACTTCCCCGTGACCACCATGCTTCCCATTCTGTGCCACGAGTTTGGTCTGCCCGGCCCATCTCTGGAGGCGGTTCTGAAGTGCGAGCACAAGTACTGGAGCCGACTCGAGCAGCAGCAAGTTGCATCCAACGCGGTGCCGCAGTTCTACGCGTTCGATCCCTTCGATGACGCCTTCCTGCAGAAGACGCCGCTCCTCTTCCCCTTCTGGATCAAACCGGCCAAGTCGTTCCGGAGCTATCTCTCGTATCGGATCAACGAAGCGAGCGACTTCGTCGCGGCAATTGCGACGGTTCGCGAGCAGATCGACCGGATCGCCTCCTCCTTTGAACCCCTCATGGAAGGTGTAGCCGTACCACCGGCAGTCGCCGCGTACGGCGGTCGCTGCTGCATTGCCGAGAGTCCCCTCTCCGGACAGCAATGCACGCTGGAAGGCTACGTGTTTCAGAACACGGTGACTGTCTACGGTGTTGTGGATTCCGTGCAGGAAACCGACCGATCCTCCTTCTCCAGATTCGGGTATCCCTCTCGCCTGCCCGCCCACATCCAGGACGCCATGAAAGACGTGGCAAGAAGGGTCATGGCGCAAATCGGGTACAACAACGCAACCTTCAACATGGAGTTCTTCTACAACCAGACGGAGGATCGCGCATATATCCTGGAGATCAACCCCCGGTTCTCGCAGTCCCACGGGTATCTCTTCCAACAGGTCGACGGCACCGCTCACCATCAAGTCATGGTGGACCTCGCCATGGGGATGCGGCCGGACTTTCCTCAGCAACGCGGCCGACACAAGCGCGCCGCGAAATTCATGCTGAGATACCACGAAGACGGGGTAGTCACGCAGGTGCCGACCGCCGGAGAGATCGAAGAGGTCTACAGGAAGTATCCCGACTGCATGGTGGATGTGCTGGTTGCACCGGGACAGCGTCTCTCGAAGCTGCGCAATCAGGATAGTTACAGTTACGAAGTCGCCGACATCTACGTGGCGGCTGACTCCGAGTCGGAGCTCCTCGAGCGGTACGCCCGCATTACGGAACTACTCACCTTCAAGGTGGTTTCGGCCATGGAGACCTTCGAGCAGCCTGCCTCGGAAGTATCCGAGTTCGCGCGGAACGACGTCATCCCCGAATGATCGACGTGGGACAGTGAAATGGGGACGAGGGGAGCGGCGACGACGGCGGGGAGCGGCGATACCGGCAACGCCGCCGGGGGGCTGCAACGCCGGCGGGGGGCGGCGACGACGACGGCGGCCGGCGACACCGGCAACGACGCCGGTACCTCATTCCCGGGACGTGAGTCATACCCGGGGTGCCCTGCACGCCCGGACCGGATCGACCGCCGTGACGGTCAGATGATGACCGCTCCGGGGACGAAGAAGTGGACCAGGCCGGTGGCCATGGATAGAATGCCTAGCGGTAGCTTGTAGTACGCCGACAGCGCACGCACCTTCTCGGTCTCCGGGGTCGCGCCCTTCTGGTGAGCCCAGAGCTCGGCTCCCAAGGCGACGGCGACGGCAATTCCGACCAGCGCGGGCAAAAGATCACCGGCTACCGGGACCGTGTCACCGGGTGCGCGTACGAAGAGCTTGATGATGCCGGTTACGGCGGCGACGGCACCGATTCCAATTCGAGTCCATCGGCGTGCAAGAATCTGACGCACCAGGCGTGCATTCGCGTCCGGAGTCCCCCATGCGAGGGCGGCTCCCCCAAGAATTAATGACAGGACGCTCAGTAGGTAGAATTGAAGCATGAATCCTCCTGACTTAGACAGTACGTCCGGCTACGCAGCAGGTCAAGCTCGACCTTCACAACCGGAACCTTGCCGAGGGGGCGCCCGCAAGACCCCCTAGCCCGTTCTACCGGGGGCTCTCCCCGGTGCAGCTTCCGCCCGGGGACACTTTGACCGCAGGGACACGAAATGAGTACCGTATTGGAACACAAATGAGCCGGTCTGCATCCGCAAAAGGAAGGACCGAGGGTCCGCCGAGCCTCTACGGTGCATCGATTGAGGAGCTGCGCAGCCTTGCCGCGGACCTCGGAGCGCCCAAACACACCGCGACTCAACTCTGTGAATGGCTCTACAGGCACCACGTCGATTCCTTCGACGATATGTCCAATCTGAAGAAGAGCGTGCGAGCAGCGCTGTCCCAACGCTACACCGTCGCTTCGACGGCGCCGGCACGGGTAACCGTGGATCCCGACGGCACCCGGAAGTACCTCTTTGAGACCGAATCCGGCCATCTCATCGAGACGGCGGTGATCCCCCAGGGTGACCGGGTCACCCTCTGCCTGTCGTCACAAGCGGGCTGCGCTCGGGGTTGCCGATTCTGCGCGACGGGGAGGCAGGGATTCCAGGCGAACCTCTCCGTTCGGGACATACTGAACCAGTACCGCAGCGTGCCGGAGCGAAATGCGATCACCAACATCGTCTTCATGGGAATGGGTGAGCCCCTCGACAACGTAGAGGCGGTCATCGCGGCGATTCGCGTGCTTACCGAAGCCTGGGGCTATGACATGAGCTCCCGGCGCATAACTCTCAGCACCTCGGGCGGGCGGTCCGGCCTCTCCCGCATTCTTGCCGAAACCTCGGTTCACATTGCAGTGAGCGTGCACACACCCTTTCCGGATGAGCGCGCCGAGTTGGTGCCCGGCGAAGGCGCTTTCCCCCTGGAAGACACCCTCGACCTCCTGGCAACGACGCCGCGAAGCGCCTTTCGCAAAGTCACCCTCGAGTACGTGGTGCTGCCGGGTGTGAACGACTCGCGGCGTCACGCGGAAACACTGGCAAGACGAAGCCGCCGTCTCAAGGCGACAGTGAATGTGATCCCCTACAACCCAGCGTCGCCGCTGCCGGGCGCCGGACGAGGCGAGGCGGCCGATCCGCTCCGCGCGGCCGAGCAATTCACGGCGCTTCTGGCGGCCCGAGGCACCGCCGTGACCCTTCGCCGATCCCGGGGACAAAGCATAGGGGCCGCATGCGGCATGTTGAGCACCGCGGCATACCGGCAGCTTGGTCAGCGGTCACCGACATCGACACCCGGGGCGTGGAAGTAGTCGCTGAAGGTCATGCGGATGTCGAAGTCGCGTCGAAACATGAGCAGCCCCGCCTCCACGTCGAATTGCATGGTTCGTAACCGCCATTCGCTTCCGTCCGTCTCGAATCGATAGACATACGCAAGCTCCTGCAGGAAGACTACAGGCGGCTCCAGGGAGCTCTCAATGACCAGAGGAGCACCGGAGTCCGTAGCAATCCAGACGGTTCCTTCGGCGCCGGCGCTTTCGTTCGGTCGGTGGGTAAAATCGAAGGCAACGGCGCGCCGCCCGTCCACCGCGCGTGTACGGTCGGTACGCCGGTACTCAACGTACGGTTGCTGTTCCGGGTCGAAGATGCTGGTGTACACCGGCTCGAATCCATCCGATGACGACTCGGCCTCGTCGGCGCTCCCGGCGGGAGGCCCGAATGAACGGTTGCTCCGCGGGTTCTCCCTGCGCTCCTCGGTGATGTCCTCACCGTCCCGAATCACCGAGACCAATTCCGACTCGATCTCTCCGTCGTCGGCGAGGTACTGCCGCGTAACGGTAGTCTCCTCATGCCGGAGATTACCGCGGCCGTCGTACTCCCGGGTCTCAACCGTGATGAGTCGCGGTTGCCACTCCGCGTTCGCTTCGTAGACCGCGATTGCCCGCTGCCAGAGAGAATCCTCTACAGTGAGGGCGGCGACAGGTACGCTGCGGGGAACAAGGAAGAGAACAATCGCGTAGGCGATAACGAGCCCGGCCGACACGTCTCTGCATCTGATCATGACGTTGGTAATATACCGTTGAACCGCCCCCCTTCGTCACCCGGATTCGGACGATTGTCAGGCAAAGCGAACCACCACGGATAAGGGCCGTGCATCCGTCCGACGCCGGCGCCGGACGGGTTGACGACCGCAGGGTAATGGTATACGTAGGTGCGAGGCGGTGCCCACGTGGGCGCCGGCCCAACGAGACGTGATGAACGAGCCTGCATGATCCCCAAACGAGCACCATCCTACCAGGCAACCTCAGAGAGATTGACCCGGCACGTCCGATCCGGCCGCGTCAACGTGCCTTGTGGTCTTCTTGCACTCCTTGTATTCGCGAGCCTGACGGGATGCGCCGAGGCGGAAACGATGTACGTATCCGTCTGGACGGACCGTCCGGAGGTGGCGGCCTACCTCGAGCAGTACAACGCCGGACAGGCACGCTTTCGCGCCGGGGTCGAGCTCGTGGACTCGGTCGCCGACTCGCTCCAGCAGCGGGATGATCATCCCGATCTGGTGGTGGGCTCCTTCCTTGCGAACGAGACTACCCTCCCGCTCATGCGTGACCTGAGCCGTACGCTCGACGGCGTTGGTGCCGAGAACTTCTACGCGAGTCTTCTGGAGTTCGGCACGGTTGATGGGGAGGTGCGGCTTCTGCCGGTGAGCTTCAACTTGCCCACGGTTATGTTTGCAGCCAACAGCGACAATGCGGAGCTGCCGGAGTTCGCTTTGAGTCTGGAGCAGATCCGCGACGCCGGCGGAGCATTCAACGCGCGGGAAGATGAGAGTTACGTTCGCATGGGATTCTCGCCTCGGTGGAACGGCGCCTTCTTGTATACGGTTGCACGCCTGTACGGAGTAGCGTTCCACGAAGGCGAAGAGCGCTTCGCGACCTGGGACCATGGCGCCCTGAGCAGTACGGTATCATTCCTGAGAGACTGGACCGAGACAACGAACGGCGGCATTACCGCCGAGGACTCGTTTGAGAGACAGTACCTCTACGATCCACCGTATCAACTGCTTCGCCGCGGGCGCATTCGCTTCTCCTTCGTCGGTTCGAACGCCTACTTCGGCTTCACGGACGGGGAGCGCAGCGCCCTCGAATTCCGCTGGGTGAGCAACGACTCGAAGGTCCCGATTGAGGAGGATCTGGTTCTTCTCGGCATTCCGGCTGAGTCGGCCAATCCGGCGGGTGCTCGCGATCTCGTGAAGTGGTTCTACGAAGCTGAAACGCAGGAAGACCTTCTCAGGATGGTGGTCTCCAAGCAGTTGTCGACGTTCGGCATTGCCGGAGGCTTCTCCGCCTTTCCCGAGGTCAACGAGCTTGTCTTTCCCCGGGTATATCCCGCTCTCCTCGGCCGCATTCCCCCCGAGTCGCGCCTCACGCCGCCCCGACTCGTCCCGAAGAACTGGGGTGAGATCAAAGAGGACGTGGTATACCCGTGGTTCGCCTCAGCCGTTTCCGACGGCACAAGCCAGGATGCGCTGGAGAGGCGCATCCGCTCGTGGGTCCTCCAAAAGGGCGAATAGCTGCACCACATCGACCCTCAACCAGGTGCACCGGTGCGGTGCACGTGCGTTTGACAGCCCCTGATTTCGGGATTAAAGTGGTCGGCATAAGATAAACCCTATAGGGAGGTTGCCATGGCAACAGTTGAGTTGAAGAACATTACCAAAGTCTACGAAGGTAATGTTCAGGCGGTGAAAGACGCCAACATTACGGTTGCGGACCAGGAGTTCGTCGTTCTTGTCGGACCGTCGGGCTGCGGAAAGACGACAACCCTTCGCATGGTTGCGGGGTTGGAAGACATCAGCGGCGGAGAGCTCTACATTGACGGCAAGCTCGTCAATGACATTCCCCCGAAGGATCGGGACATCGCAATGGTGTTCCAGAACTACGCGCTGTACCCGCACATGTCGGTGTACGACAACATGGCCTTCGGTCTCAAGATCCGGAAGTTCAGGAAGGAAGACATTAAAGAGCGTGTGGATGAGGCGGCAAAGATCCTCGACATCGAGGAGCTTCTCGATCGCAAGCCGAAAGCTCTCTCAGGCGGTCAGCGCCAGCGCGTTGCAGTCGGTCGCGCAATCGTGCGCAAGCCGAAGGTCTTCCTCTTCGATGAGCCGCTCTCCAACCTGGATGCCAAGCTTCGAGTCCAGATGCGCGCCGAGATATCCGGCTTGCACACGCGTTTGCAGGCTACCATGATCTACGTTACCCACGACCAGGTCGAAGCCATGACCATGGGTGACAAGATCGTCGTCATGCGGGACGGTTTCATTCAGCAGATCGGTGACCCCCTCAGCCTGTACAACTACCCGGTCAACCGTTTCGTCGCAGGCTTCATTGGATCACCTCCCATGAACTTCATGACCCTGGGTATCAGTGAGGAAGGGGGGAAGATTTACGCCACCGAGCCGAACTTCAAGCTCGAGATCACCGGCAAGCAGGCCGATGTAGCCCGTGACTACACGGGCAAGGATCTGACCTTCGGGATTCGCCCGGAGGACATTGAGTTCGATCCGGAGGCGAAGGAAGGAACCTACATTCCCGCGAGTATTGAGGTCATTGAGCCGCTCGGCGCCGAGACGCACCTCTACGCGAATACGGGGAATCATTCGTTCATTGCCCGGGTCCGACCGGATGTGCAGCTGAGCGTCCACGACGAGGCGAAGTTCGTGCCGCGCATTGAAAAGGCTATCTTCTTCGACCTGGAGAGCGAGCAGGCTCTCAGTGTCCAGGCGGGCGCGAAGGTCTGACCGTCGGCATCGCGCGCGAAGCGCGCACCTCTCGGCAACAGGGCCGTCTCCACGTGAGACGGCCTTTTTTGTGCCCCGCGAGCCGAGGGATCGAGGCCCCGAGCACGACCACGCCGCCGCCGTTCGCCGGGCCGACCCGCTTTGACGGTGGCCTCGAGATACCGGCATAATCGGGAAGAGGGTCCGCGAAAGATGCAGATCCTCCGTTGCCGAAGGCGATCGGATCGGCTATACTACAATCTAATGGAAAAAACCAATATCTCCACACAGTACGAGCTGGTTGCCAAGCTCGAGGGACTAACCCGGGACAGCGAAGCGGTCTTCATGCGCCTCGGCGAAGGATTGCCCACACTGTTGCGGGAGATGAATGCGAGTCTGGAGCGCTCTGCGTCCATGGTGGACACCATTGCAGGAGAGAACGTTGGCGGCAACGGGGAGCGCTCTATTCGACAGGTTGTGGACACGACCCGGGATGTCGTGAACCACGGTGCAGTGCGCTTCGCGGAGATCCACCGGCAGGACGAGGAGTTCTTCCGGCGCCTGGACGCGGCAATCGACCGGCTTGGCGATCTGGAAGAGCTGATTGCCGCAGTCAAGGACGACTCCATCGAGATGGAGCTGGTTTCCCTCAACGCAATGACGGTTGCTCTGAAATCGGGCCAGGCGGGCCGCGCCTTTTCCTACATCACCGATGAGCTCAAACGTCTCTCGAACCGCACAATCACCCTCACCGACGAGATCACCGATCGCGGCTCCGGCCTCTCCCGCGCCTTCCAGGAGTACCGCGGCGCCGTCGAGGAAGCCAAGACGTTCCAGGAGAGCCTGTTCACCCAGTTCAGAGAGCGCCTCAACGAGAGCTTCGACGCATTCACCGGCGGTGTGGACTCCGTGGTATCCGGTTTGCGCCGCATTCACGAAGATTCAAAGGGCGTCAAGGCGCCTCTGACCGAGATCATGCAGGAGGTCCAGTTCCACGACTTGATTCGGCAATCTGTGGATCACGTCATTATCTCCATTAAAGAGATTGAGGAGGTCGATGATGACGAATCCACCGAGACGGCGTTGGACGAGCTCACCTATCTGACGGTTCTCCCCCAGCTCTGCAGCACTCTCCTGGAAGACATTCGGACCAAGCTGGTACAAAGCCGTGAGACCTTCGGCCGGCGCCTGGACGACGCCGAGCGACAGATTCAGGAGGTGGAGGAGGACCGTAACAGTTTCGTGGAGGAACGCATCACCGCGGGCGCGTCGGACGGTCACTCTCTGTCGGCGCTTTTCGACCGGGCGTCTCAGCTTCTCGAGGATCTGCTGGGAGATCTCACCGCTTCACTGCGGATGAAGGCGAGGATCTCCGACGAGGGTCGAGAGCTCATGCGCAAGGTGGAACAGCTCGAACGCGCCTTCGAGTCCTTCTCGACGATCATCACCCGGTTTCACAGCATAGACATTGCTTCGCGGATAGAAGTGGCAAAGCAGGAGATCCTGCAACAGATGTCCGGCACCGTGGACCAGATGACCAGGCTCACCCGGAACATAGACTCGGATGTGAACGCCTCCCTGGAAGCGACAAAGGCCTTCATCAAGGAGGTGAGTGGAGCCATCAACGGGTATCAGAGCGTCCTGTCCGGGGAGGACACCTTCGTGAAGGAGTTTCGGGACAACATGCGCCGCCACTACCAGTCCCTTTCGGAGACGAATCGTGCGGTAACCGCGTGGATCGGCGACTTCGCCGCCTATACCGGTCGCTTCTTCACCCTCTTCTCCGACACCAAGCGCGATCTCCAGCGCCTGGATGACCTGGCCGAGGAGATTCGGGACATTCAGCGAACCCTCGAAGAGGTCAGAACCCGCGCCGAGAACCGGCGACAGGATCTTCTGATGCAAACCGGGCAGGAGGACTGGAAGATCGGCGACGAGCGGCTGCGGTCTATGATAGAGCGCTTCACTATCTTCACCCACAAGAAGCAGGCGGGTGAGCTCGCCGGCTTCGACGTTGAGGAGGGCGTCGAAGCGGGGGAAATCACCTTTTTCTGAAACAGAGGACTAACCGAATGCACACGCACTTCAACCCGCGGCTGCAGAAGAACATCGCTATCATTCACCCGGGAGAGTACTACGCGACCGGCGAAGACATGTACATCTCTACGGTGCTGGGCAGCTGCATTGCCGTCGCGTTCCACGACCCGAAGGCGGGTTTGGGTGGACTCAACCACTTCATGTTGCCGGGTTCCCTGGACAAGGAGAACTACATCCTCAGTGAGAGCGGCAAGTACGGCATGTACGCCATGGAGCTGGTTATCAACGAGCTGTTGAAGCTCGGCGCTTCCCGCCGGAACCTCCGCGCAAAAGTCTTCGGAGGGGGGCACGTACTGAGCGCATCAATCGGTGACAATGACGGCGTGCCGAAGAGCAATATTACCTTCGCCTTCGAGTACCTCCGCATGGAGGGATTCCCCGTAGACTCCTCCGATGTCGGCGGCACCATTGCCCGGAAGATCTTCTTCGATCCTCGAACCGCCAGAGTTCTCCTCAAGCGCATCACCGGCAAGCTCATTGTCGACGTCGAGAAGGAAGAGGAAGACTACCTGGAAAAGATCCGAAAGCAGGAAGAGAAAAAGACCAGGGGCGAACCCACATTCTTCTGAAACGCCGGCT
>CAZUVX010000002.1:77757-87587 GCA_964623865.1 uncultured Spirochaetaceae bacterium
GCGGCTACTCGGCGGCATTCTCCGGTTGGGGCAGGACGCCGCTATTGCGCCGGACGTATAGCTTCGCAACGTAGCGTATGACGTTCATGCGCCGCTCGAATACCGCCACGTCTCCTTCAACCAGCGCGAAGAGCTCCTCGGCGGTGAGATCATCGGTGACGGGGAGCTCCGGGTCCAGGCCCTCCGCCCGGTAGAGCTCCGCGGTGCGCCGCAGCTGATAGTGGAGTCGCTCATACCGGCGCAGAATCGGCAGGGCCGAGCGGAGATGCGGGGCAACGCGCTCGAGTTGTCGGGAACGCGCGTCCCGGCTGGACCGGAGCAGGCGCCGTTCTTCATCTATCCACTGGTCGAGGACATCCCGCCGTGCCATGAGGAGCCGGTAGACGCGGGTAAGCTCCTGCCGCGCTTCGAGATAACGCTGAGCCTGGACGCGGAGCAGAGCCGCCGGGTTCCGCCGCAGCTCCTGCAGTCGATCGGCGATCCACCGGCGGCGAAAGCTCCGAATACCATCCCGGTCCGGAACAGCGGTCCCCAGGCCGATGTTTCGAAAGCGTGCCGGGTCCAGCCACTCGACAGCCCGCTCCGGGTCCGCGAAGAGGATACGGCCGCGTGCATCCCGGACCTCGACACGGCCCTCCTCCGCAGTCACCAGCACGTTGCCGTTGAAGGCAACATCGACATTGAAGGTGGTGCCTCGCACGCCGAGGGTGGTGGAATCCATGGCCACTTCGAAGGTGCCGTCGCGACTGAGCCGGTCTACGACCACCGTCATGGATCCGTGGACAAGCTCGATTGCGCTTCTGGACCCGCCGTCCGACGACGAGCGCAACACGCTCATGTCCAGGTAGAGCACCGACTCGGGCTGCACGACGATTCGCGCTTCCGTGCCGAGGTCCGGATTTGTTTCGATCTCGAGAAGGTCGTCA
This sequence comes from uncultured Spirochaetaceae bacterium, assembly GCA_964623865.1. GTDB lineage: Bacteria > Spirochaetota > Spirochaetia > DSM-27196 > PWMO01 > CAYFQV01. Next base: position 78,684 of record CAZUVX010000002.1, read on the forward strand.
GAGCCGGTCCGAAGAAGGTCGAAGCTCTCGACGGGGAAGCCGAAGTCCGCCGGATTGGACATGACCTCGCCGTCGCGAAATACCTGCGGAGCGCCTTCCACGTAGACAACGGTCCCAACCTCGACGCGACGTTCATCCACAGTAGATTCTTGCGCCGGGGCAGGCACGACCCACAGCGTCACCCCCAGGAGCATCACCGCCAGGAGAGCCGGCAGGAAAGGTGCAGCGGGCGAAGATTCGGCGGACGCTGATGAGCCGGGCGGAGATTCGGCGGGCGGGCGTGCTGCACCCGATCCGAGATGAAATGCATTCAGGACGGGAAGTGAATGTGCGGCACCATTTCGTCGGTGACATCCTGGCCTCATGGACTTGCTCCTGTCGGCGGAGATATCCGCGGTGACCGGTGGACGCTCTACATCCGAACCGGCGTGAAGATTGGTTCGAGCTCCGGTATGTCTTGCGGTAGAGCACCGAAGACCTTGCGCCAGACCGTGGCGCTCTCCATGCACATGTACACCGGCGCCGGCAGCGCCCGGTGGAGGCGTTCCCGCAGCCATCGGTACACGGCAACACGCTCCTGTTGTAAGTATCGGTACTTGCGGTCCCTGCCGGGAACGAACTCGTCCAGCAGGTAGGGGCGGTCCTCCATTTTCTCGCGCAGGGCCTGGGTGTACCGGATCGTACCGAGGCTGATCCACGCCACCTGCTCCGCATTGAACTCACCGAGGGCATCAATGAGCGGTCCGTATTGGTCCTGCCAGCCGGGCACGGCAATGACCGGGTCGAAGTGGAAGGCCGGCCGGTAGCCTGCGGCGACGGCGCGGCGCGCCGCGGCAAGCCTGCGCTCCACAGGTGCCGCCACGCCCTCCTCCTCCGTCGCGATGGCGGGAGGATTCAGAGAGAAGGCAATCACGGTGTTTCCTTTGTTGGGAAGGTCGAGAAGATGATCCACCAGATCCGTCTTGGTCTTCAACTCCAGCACAAGGTTGTCCATGTCGGCGAGCGCCTCGATCAGTCGGGCTGAGCTTTCAAAGATAGGGTCGAGGAGCAGGGAGTCTCCGGTCTCACCCGATCCTACCCGAACCGTCCGGTCGGCATTCTTCGCGGCGATCCGACGAATGTCCGAGACCGCCTCGTCCAACCCTACGTGAACCGTCAACGGCGAGAAGCTCAGATAACTCTTCATGATGCAGTAGGAGCAGCCCAGGCTGCATCCCACGTAGAGGTCAACCGTCAGGTAGTTGCAGCAGACGTGCCCGCGCGTACCGGGGCAGCGCCCGACGGTCCGGGCATCGGGGCGTTTCACGAAGAGTGTGTGATGGTTCAGATGGTCTCGTGGTATCTCGTTACGGTGACCGACGACGTGGCGCGGCAGAGAAGGCAGTGCGTTATCCAGTCGGTCGGCCACCAGTGGAAGGGCATCCCTGGTCACGTAGACTTGCTCGATTGCCGGATCAGAGTGGGTCCTGTAATCAGAGTAGATCCTGTAACTCACCGGCCCTCGCTTTCAGTTTCCCCAACGCCGCCAGCCTGCGATCCAACTCCTCCGCGGTGGCAAAGGAAAAGGCGATGTCGAAGCGCTCCCCTTCGAAGTATGGGGGCGGCGTGAGGCGAATGCCGGTGCCGGCGAGCACCTCATCTCGAATGGACTCGAATCGGTCGGATAGCGACGTGAGCCGTGGGTATCGCCGACGCTTCAGCGCCACCACAGGATCGGGCGCAGCGGCGGCCTCCCGGACCAGCTCCAGCAGGCGGGATTCAACGCCCCCCGGCACGTCGACGGCGGGCGCCGTTGCCGAGAGTGAGCCTGCCCCGGACGTGGTCCCGGAGTTGCCGGCAACTGCGGTGACCTCGCGCCGAGCGCACTCGAGTGCGAGCCGGAGCACCTGACGGCGCTCGGAGAAGGTGAGCCCTCCGGTTGTTTCGAGGAGGGCTTCAATCCCCGAGGACGCCGCCGAGACGTACTTCCCAAGAGACTCGGCCGTGCGTAGATCAACGAGTCCCTCTTGAAGAGCCTCCTGCCAGGGCGGTGGGAGCGCCGCAAACCGTTCCGCCTTGGCGGCAAGAGCGCCGTCTCCCGTCACGAGGCGGGAGAGCTCTTCGTCCACCACCACCGACAACTCTTTGCAGAGCCGATGGATGGCGGCCACTTCCCGCCAGGAGTAGCGACGAGGCCGGTTCTCCATGCGCAGTGCCAGGAGGATTGCGTCCCGATTGGTAACCTCGACGGTGGCAACGAGCAGCCGGCGGAGACCCTGGCGCTCCGCTTCGCGGATGAACCGCCACCCCCAAATGACGGTACCGGAAGCAAGGGGAAGGGGCGGATGGAGGCCGCGCGCCACCCGGTCGGAGAGCGTCTCCCGGTCGGACTCGTCCTCAGCGGCAGCGAAGACATCGAACTGTGGGGATGAAGAGGTCAGAGCCTCCAGGGATCGGTACTCCACGGCGCAGTAAACTTATCAAAACGCCACACCCCGGCCAAGAGGGTTGGCGACCGGCAGCGCCCGGTCACGCCCGCTCGGTCACCCCCGCGCGGTCACGCCCGCTCGGTCGCCCCCGCGCGGCCGCCATCCGCCCGACTGCGCCGGTTGACACGGGTCAGGCGGCGTCCTAGAGTGGTTCAATTCGCCGCCGGCGACGCCGGAGTACTGGAGTACCGAGACCATGGAGAGACAGACCGTGGACATTGCGATTGTAGGTTGCGGAACCGTGGGCGGCGCCACCGCTGAGACCCTTCTCACGAATCGTGAGCTTATTGCCGCCAAGTCGGGCGTAACCGTTCGCATTAAGTACCTTGTTGATCGCCGCTTCGACTATGCGAAGGATCTGAAGCTCGACGAGACGCTCTTCGAGAAGGACCTGCAGCGCGTCCTGGAGGATGACGACGTCGGGATTGTCGTCGAGTTGGTTGGCGGCACCACAACGGCCAAAGACATCATCATTCAGGCCCTGGATGCGGGCAAGGACGTGGTAACCGCCAACAAGGCGCTTCTTGCTCACCACGGAGGGGAGCTCCTCGCCCTGGCGCGGGAAAAGGAGCGGGTCATCGCGTTTGAGGCGACCTGCGGAGGGGGAATCCCCGTTCTCCGCGCCATCTACGACGGACAGGTGGCCAATCGCATAGACGCACTCTACGGCATTGTGAACGGCACGTCGAACTACATCCTCACGCGGATGGAGGAGAGCGCGATTACGTTCCAGGAGGCGCTGCAGGAGGCAAAGTTCCGTGGACTTGCCGAGCGCGATCCGAGCCTGGATGTCAGCGGCACTGATTCGGCCCACAAGATCGCGCTTCTGGCATCCCTCGCATTCGGGGTGAAGATAGACTTCCACGAGATTCCGGTGATCGGAATTGACGCTCTGGACTCGGTCGACGTCGCCTCCGGAACCAGCCTGGGATACGTTGTGAAGCTCCTGGCCATAGCGGAGGCGGCGGGAGACGGAATTTCCGTCCGGGTACGTCCCGCCTTCATCTCCCGAGAGCATCCCCTCGCATGGGTCAACGGCCCCTTCAACGCGGTGAGTATCTACGGCAGTGCCACGGGCCACACCATGTACTACGGCCGCGGAGCCGGGGGATCCCCCACCGCCTCGGCGGTCATTGCAGATATCGTCGGTGTCGCCAACGGAACCTTCCGTGAGTTCTTCCGGCGCTACAGCTACTGGCCGGACACCGGGCGGGACGCCACGCTCACATCCCTGGACAACCTGGAGAGTCGATTCTACCTGCGGGTTATGGCCGGCGATTCTCCAGGCACCCTTGCGCACATCGCCGAGATACTGGCACGACACGACGTCAACATCGCCTCAGTGCATCAGGAGGAGACACCGGACGGTTCCTTGTCGAATGACCACGTCCCGGTGGTGATCACGCTCCATACCACGAAGGAAGGCAACATTCGTCGCGCACAGCAGGAGATCGATCAACTCTCCGAAACCTCCGGGGAGAGCGTGATCATTCCCATTGTCGATGAGCATCCCGAAGCAGTAGGGTGAAACGGGATCGCTGCCGGTCATGCACCTTCGCCGACTCGTATGCACATTCGCCAACCTGCGGCTCCGGCGCCATCCGGTCGGTTGTCCGGTTCGTCGGGATTGCTTGAACTGCGGTCGATTGATGGTCAATTGACAGAGGCAAACCGGTTTAGCTATTGTCGTTTCTGAGCGTTATCCTATACACGGTGCTGCATCGCACCGTCACAACCCGGCTCATACAAGGCAGGTTTTCATGACCATCATTCCGTATACGGTTCATCCGAATCTCCCCGAACCGCTCCGGCCTCTCGAAGAGCTGGCCCACGACGTGTGGGTTACCTGGAACTACGACGCGATCATGCTCTTCACGCGCCTCGACGACGGCACATGGATTCAGTCGGGTCAGAACCCGGTTCGGACCCTGGGGATGGTGCCCCAGGAGCGCCTGGAGACGCTGGCGCAGGACGACTCCTACATCTCCGCTCTGCACCGCGTCGTGGAGAAGTACGAGCGGTACAAGAACGGCGACACCTGGTATCAGGGCGACCGCAAGAACGTGGTCGCCTACTTCTCCATGGAGTACGGCCTGGACGTGAGCCTGCCCATCTACTCCGGAGGCCTCGGCGTCCTTGCGGGGGACCACCTGAAGACCTCGTCGGATCTGGGGCTTCCACTGGTTGCGGTTGGTCTCCTCTACCGCCAAGGCTACTTCCGGCAGTATCTAAGCGCCGACGGCTATCAGCAGGAGTCCTACCCGGAGAACGACTGGTATAACATGCCGGTTCGCCGGTGCCGGACGAAGAGCGGTGAGGACGTAAAGATCACGGTGGACATGGCCGGTAGCGTTGTCACCGCCCGTGTCTGGGAAGTCAGGGTTGGGAAGGTCTCCCTCTACCTTCTCGACACCAATATCGATGAGAACAGCGATGCCGATAAGCTCATCACCGCGACACTGTACGGCGGCAATCGTGAAATGCGGCTCCGCCAGGAGATCCTGCTCGGTATCGGAGGTTTCCGCGCGTTGCGGGCCGTCGGCATTAATCCTGCGGCAACCCACATGAACGAGGGACATTCGGCATTCCTGGGAGTTGAGCGCATTCGCGAGCTCATGACGGGAGAGGGGCTCTCCTTTGACGAGGCTATCCAGGCACTCTGGCCGACCAACATCTTCACGACGCATACACCGGTTCCCGCGGGGAACGAGCGCTTCTCGGTGGAGCTCATGCAGAAGTACTTCCCGAGCATTACCGCCGGAACCGAACTGACCTGGTACGACTTCATGGCGTTGGGGCGTGAGAACCCGGAAGACCAGCAGGAGCACTTCTGCCTGACCGTCCTCGCACTAAAACTCTCGGCGTACAACAACGCGGTGAGCGAGCTCCACGGTGATGTCTCCCGAATCATGTGGAAGAATCTCTGGCCGGAGCTGCCGCCCGGGGAGGTTCCGATTCGCCACATCACGAACGGCGTGCACGCACGGAGCTTCATGTCTCACGACATGACTGAGCTCCTGGACCGCTACTTCGGCCCGCGGTTCTACGACGAGCCGACGCACCTGGACGTCTGGGACCGGATCGACCGGGTCTCCGATGAGGAGATCTGGCGGATGCATGAGCGGCAGAAGTCGCGCCTCGCGACCTTTGCTCGGGAGCGGCTCCGGGCACAGCTCGAGACGCGCGGCGCCTCGGCAAGTGAGCTCCATCAGGCGCAAGAGGTACTATCTCCGGCGGCGCTGACCGTCAGCTTTGCCCGGCGATTCGCCACGTACAAACGGGGCAATCTCCTCTTTCGCGACCCCGAGCGGCTCATGAAGCTCCTTACCGACAGCGAGCGCCCAATTCAGCTCATCTTCTCCGGCAAGGCGCACCCCCACGACGTTCCCGGAAAGAATCTCATCAAGGAGATCGTGAAGTTCGCCTCCCAACCGGAGGTGAGGAGCCGGATTCTCTTCCTGGAGGATTACGACATCGGTGTGGCGCGTTACCTTGTGAGCGGGAGCGATCTGTGGCTGAACACGCCGCGGCGCCCAATGGAGGCGAGCGGCACAAGCGGCATGAAGGCGGCAATCAACGGCGTCCTCAACTGCTCCGTCCTGGACGGCTGGTGGGCGGAAGCGTACTCACCTGAGATCGGCTGGGCCATCGGCCGGGGCGAAGTCTACGAGGATCAGGATCTCCAGGACGAGATCGAGAGTGAGGCGCTGTACGACCTCCTGGAACGCGAGATCATCCCAACCTACTACGACCGCGGGATGGATGGGCTTCCGCGGGATTGGATTCGCAAGATGAAGGCCTCGGTGCGGGAGGTGGGAAAGCGATTCTCCTGCCACCGCATGATCATGGAGTACCATAACGAGTTCTACGAGCCGGCGCTGAAGAATTATGGCCGAATGAAGAAGAACAACTACGCAGCGGCGAAGGAGCTCTCCGAGTACATGTGGCGTCTTCGCGGCGCCTGGGCCTCCCTACGCGTCCTCCACGTTCGCAGCCCCGAGCGCGCCAACCTGCGGGTCGGAGACAGGTTCACCGTCGAGGCCGTAGTCGACCTGGCGGGACTCTCTCCCCAGGATGTCTCCGTCGAGGCCTATGCGGGGCGCTACGGCTCAAAGGGAGAGATCGAAGGGGCCACCCGTACCGAAATGAAGGCCAAGGGTGACGCCGCGGTTCCCGCCGACGCTTCGGCACGCGGCGTGGCCGTCGACGAGACTGCCCCGCCGGCGGGCAACGAAGACGCTCTCGCGCCGCCGGACTCAAGTGAGGGCACAACAGCCGGGAACTCCTCGGAAGGCGCCACAGGAGTCCGCTACGTTGCCGAGCTTACGTGCACCCAGGCAGGGCGCCAGGCGTTCTCGGTCCGGATCCTCCCGCGTCACAAGAATCTCGCACACAACTACATCCAGGGTCTCACGACGTGGGCGTAGCGGGCGCGCTTCACCTCCGGGACGGGTGACCGGCAAACTTGACAGGGGTACCGCGGGGTGCTACGCTCTCGCCATACTGGAGGCTACTGTGTCGCAGGAGCTCGACGGCGATGAGTGTGCATCTCATGCTCTTGGAGCGATTTTCTGTGCAAACTGTCTTCACTGTAAGTTGGTAACGGAACGAGAGGCCGACGGAAGTCAGTATCGCCTCCGTGTTCGATGTAATGCAGGGAAGTGGCGCCGGAAAGGCGGCGAGGAGAAGTTCTACAAGTACTCCACCGTCATTCGCCGTCGCCTCGAAGATTGCGATGCCTACGAGCCCATGGGGGATCTACAGGAGTTCCTCCGGGAGCTGAAACGGACCCTGCCGGTAAAGGACGAATCCTACCTGATTGGACAGTACTAATACCATGAAGCGCTACACCATTCTCATGATTCTCGCCATCCTTGTTACCCTGGCTGCCTGCCGGACCGTCCCCGAGGATATTCCGACCGATATGGAGCCTGCGGAATACTTCCAGCGGGCCCAGGAAGCGGTGCTCGAAAACCAGTACGACACCGCAATCGCCTACTACGAGGCCGTCCTCGAGCGATTCCCCGACGACTCGGCTACGCAAGTGACCGCTCGGTACGAAATTGCTTTCGTCAACTACAAGATGGGGAATGAAGAAGAGGCCGTGGAGCTCTTCAACGAGCTTATCGACCGGTACGAGCAGGAGGATGCAGAGCAACTTCCTCAGTGGCCACGCGTCCTCGCCGAGGAGGTGCGTGACAACATAGAGTCGGGCGACAGCGGCGCCGACGCACGTCGAGGAGAGCAGACCGAGACGCCTGACGGCTCCGACACTTCCGGTACTTAGCCCGCCCGCGTCCCCGGCGCCACATCGCACGCGGCGTTTGTCGCTGCGCGCCGCATTTGGTGCCGGCGCCGTCCGTCACTGTGGCAGAATGATGGTGTTCAATCGAATACCGAGCTCGCGAGCCTCGTCGTAGACCATCTCTTTGGTAATGCTGCCCCGCGGCCGTGGATGCGCCGGAGCGTCCCCGACCAGAATGACGAGCTTGTCCTCAGCCTCCCAGGGAAACCCCTTGATGCCCGCGTAGAGCGCCTCGTGGACCGCTTCGGGGATGTCCCGGCCGCCGGCGACGCGGATCTCGTCCAGGGCTCGCTGGACGAAGTCCAGGTTGTCGTGGAACTCAACGGTGCGCGTGAGGTACTCCTCCATGTAGTCCCTGTAGTAGACCAGGCCCACGCGGAGACTCTCGACGGTGCCGAGCTTCTTGCGCAGGAGCGGCACCAGATCCTCCTGGAGCGCCGGCACGTCGTCTTCCATACTGTGGGTGGTATCCAGCGCCAGCACCAGATCCACCGTCCGGCCCGGGGAGCTGGTGAGAATACGGTCGATCTCCCGGCTCAAGTCCTCGTTTGTCGCTGCGTAGGCCACATCACCGTCTCCCTCCGAGGCGATCTCCTCGAAGTCGTCGACGGTGTCGTCCATGAAGTTGCCCTCCGGCGGTCCAGCCACAGGCCGCTGATCCACCTTCAGCACGAAGGGATTGTCCTGGAAGGCCCCTGAGTAGTCGGCATGCTCCTTCTCGAAGGTGCGAATGCTGAGATAGGTGCCGTCCAGCACCATGATCTCCCCGTTTCGCGTCCAGGAGTACCCGTAGATCACGATGTAGGGAACAAAGACTCGATAGGCACTGCCGAATTCCTCGTCCGGCTCAGGCGTCGAGTCGACCAGGAAGTAAAGCTCGTTGTCGGGATCGATGAACTCCCCTTCCAGGATGCGCCGCTCGTCGCCGTTCATGGGATGGTACTCCGGATTTCGCAGCGCGTATGAAGCGACCTCCCGATCCGGGTCCTCCGTCGACTCGGTCACCAGCACCGAGCCGATGCCGGCCTTGTTGCGAATGATCAGGACGTAGCCGCCGTCCAGGCTCTGTTCAATACGAACGTCCTCGGGGGCAAGGGCAAGATTTGACCCGCCCCCCTCCCGGGCCGTGCC
>CAZUVX010000002.1:87687-95618 GCA_964623865.1 uncultured Spirochaetaceae bacterium
TCCCGGGCCGTGCCCTCCCGGGCCGTGCCCTCCTGGGCCGTGCCCTCCTGGGCCGTCGCCACCGGGGCCGTCGCGAGCACGGTGCAGAGAAGCATGAGACCTGCAATGGAGCCTCGAATCCTCATCCTGTGTATAAGTATCGGATGGGCGGGTGCGGTCGTTTAGGTCATCTCGCCAGGGGGTCCATGCTCACGGCCTTCGCCGCCGGAGGTGACCGGTCGCTCACAGCGCCGCGCCGACCACCGCGGGAAGGGGTGCTTCCCGGCTTTCTTCACCGAGGGCGTCGTAGAAGAACTCGATCCGCTCCAGGAACTGCGGCATGATCTCGCACACGTCCCCGTCGAAATCCCGGACATCCACGAAGAGGTGCCACGCCGCCTCGACGGCGCCTTGCGAGTCCGTCCCCTCCTCCGTCCCCTCGGATTGCGCCGCAAGGTACCAGATATCCGGGCCATCTGCCTCCGGACCGCTGAGGTAACGGCCCTGCCGGTCCCCGCATTCGCCGGATGTCCAGTCACCCAGGCCGAAAACATCGTCCCGGGTAAAATAGACCACGAAGGTCCCCTCCTGGTACTCGTAGGTGCCGCGCCAGTAGCTCACGACGTTCGGCCCGAGGAAGGGAAGCTCCTCGCCGGGGGTGGGCCCCTTGATGAGAACCGCCGTCTCCGGGCCGAAGGCGCCGTCGTCCTGATCCTGGGCGCCGAGCGACGGGACGACGATGATCGGCAGAACTGCGACGGCCACGCACGCAAGGAGGAAGGCGGGGCGTCGACCGCGCACCGAGTGGATGGGGCCACCCGCCCCGCCGGGGCGACCGAACGCGGCCCGGGCGGGGCGGGACGGAAGGCGGCGGAGCTCTACGCGCCGGATCCTACTCAACGGTTACGCTCTTCGCCAGGTTCCGCGGTTGGTCGACGTTCCGGCCGAGCTCGAGAGCGGTGTAGTAGGCGAAGAGCTGCAGAGGCACGACCATCAGGAAGGGATACATGTACTGGTGCGACTTGGGCACGTAGAAGACGTCGTCGGCAATATCCGCGACCTCTCGGTCACCCTCCACTGCAACAGCGATCACGGCGCCTTCTCGCGCTTTCACCTCCTTCATGTTGGAGATGATCTTGTGCCGCAAGCCGTCGTCGGGAACGAGGAAGAGACTCGGCGTCTCCGGATTGATCAGGGCAATCGGGCCATGCTTGATTTCGGCGGCGCTGTATCCTTCCGCGTGGATGTAGGAGATCTCCTTGAGCTTCAGGGCGCCCTCAAGTGCCACGGGATAGTTGAGACCGCGGCCCAGGAAGAGAAAGTTCTCCGCGTAGGCGTACTTCTTGGCCAGCTGGATGGCTGCGTCGCGATTGTCCAGGATCTGTGCAATCTGCCGTGGAACGTTCTCAAGAGCGTCAATGAATCCCAGCCCCTCCTCGTAGGACATGTCGCGCATCCGCGCAATGAGCACCGCGAAGATGTAGAAGGCGGTAAGCTGACTGGTGAACGCCTTGGTCGAGGCCACGGCAATCTCCGGCCCCGAGTGAATGTAAACGCCTCCGTCGGACTCACGCGGGATCGTCGACCCCACAACATTGCAGATGCCCAGCACCCGCGCCCCTTTTCGTTGCAGCTCCCGCATGGCATACAGGGTGTCCGCAGTCTCGCCGGATTGTGAAACCGCGAAGTACAGGGAGTCCCGCTCCACAATGGGATTCCGGTAGCGAACCTCCGACGCGAGCTCGGCGGCTGCGGGAATGCGCGCCATGCTCTCCAGGAGGTAGGCGGCTACCCACCCTGCGTGGTAGGAGGTCCCCGCGGCAATGATCTTCACCCGGTTGATGTCCAGAAGCTCCCGATTGGTCATGTTGAGACCGCCCAGGTGACCCGTGGCCAGGTCGTGGTCCAGACGGCCCTGCATGGCGCGGGCAATCGACTCGGGCTGCTCGAGAATCTCCTTCTCCATGAAGTGAGCGTAGCCGTCCTTCTCGATCTCCTGGAGCTCCCAGCTTATGAAGTCGACCTGCTTGTCCACCGCGTTATCCCGAAGATCCGTGGTGCGGTAGGTGTCCGGGGTCACCCGGACAACCTCGCCGTCCTCGAAGTAGATGACGTGCTTTGTATGGGCCACGATGGCCGTAACGTCCGAAGCGAGAAACATCTCGTCTTCTCCGATCCCGAGGACCAGGGGTGAGCCGTTTCGCGCCCCGATGATCAAGTTGGGCTCGTCCGCATGGATGACGGCAATGCCGTAGGTCCCCTTGAGAAGGCTCGCGGCGCGCTTCACCGCCCCCTCCAAGTCGCCGTCGTAGAAGCTCGAAATGAGATGGGCAACCACTTCGGAGTCGGTATCCGTCTTGAAGGTGACGCCCTCCTCCTGGAGCTTGTCCTTCAGGGTGGTGTAGTTCTCAATGATGCCGTTGTGGACCACTGCAATCCTGCCGGAGGCGTCCGTATGGGGGTGGGCATTCACGTCGTTCACTGCACCGTGCGTCGCCCAGCGGGTGTGACCAATTCCGTATGCGCCGGGGAAGCTCTCCGGTACGTGCTCCCTGAGCTCGTTGATCTTGCCTTTGCGCTTGATAATGGAGAGGTGATCGCCGTCCACTACCGAGATGCCGGCGGAGTCGTAGCCGCGGTACTCCAGCCGCTTCAGACCTTCCAACAGGATGGGCGCAGCGACCTTAGGCCCGCAGTATCCAATGATGCCGCACATTCATGCCTCCGTCATTTGTGAGTTTTCGTCAAGAGCTGCAGTCTTGCAGGGTATACCTTCAGCCTCTACCTCGTAAAGCGCCACCACCGTGAAGCCGCAGAGGCGACTTCGCGGTGGTGACAGGAGAAGAGGAGGAAAGAAATGGCACTCAGACACGCACGTATCCCGTCCATTCTGAGCCTGTGCGGCGCATGCGCGCTCTTGCCCATGGCGTGCACCCCCTTTGAAGAAACGCCGGCACGAATGCATCAGCGCGTCTTCGGTGATCTGCACCCGCCGCAACTCCAGGCCCTCGCAATGGAGAGCCCTCATCTCATTGTAGCACGCTTCAATGAGGTTACCAGCGTTTCTCCGGAGGACATAGCGATCCAACCCGACCTGGGCACTCTCCAGGTCACAGCGGAAAACGGCACCGTCACGGTGCGCACCGAGCGGCCCGCGGAGGTCGGCCGCCCCTACACCCTGGAAGCGACCGCCCGGGATGAGGCCGGAAACACCCTCACCTTCATGCTCCGCGTGACCGGATACAACCCGTCCCCTGCACGGCTCATCATCAACGAGTTCACCTGCCAGGGCTCGGGCAACCATCCCGATATGGTGGAGCTCCTCGTCACCGACGGAGGCAACCTCGGGGGTATTGTCTTCTACGCCGGCAGCCCGAGTGAGCACGCGGGGAGCCTCACCTTCCCGGCAGTCCAGGTGGAGTCGGGAGACTTCATTCTGGTTCATCTGAAGCCCGAAGGCATCGATCAGGAGATCAATGAGATCGATGCTACCGATGAGTCCGGCGGCTTGAACGCGCATCCCGAGGCGCGGGACTTCTGGTCGGCGGAACCCACCGGCCTGTCCGGCAACAACGGCGCCGTTTCCGTCTACGCCTACCAGGACGGTCCCGTGCTGGACGCGGTCATCTACAGCAACCGGAGCTACGACCCCGAAGCGAGATACGGAAGCTTCGGCACGAAGGCCGCCCAGGTAATGATCGAGGAAGTAGCGGAGGATGGGGGCTGGAGGATCGCCGGCGAGACGGTGCGCCCGGAGGACGCGGTGGACCCCGAGGACTCCACCGCCACGCGTTCAATCAGCCGCGGCTCGGACTCGGAGGACACCGACACCGCCGGCGACTGGCACATCACGCCGACGCGTGGATCCACCTTCGGCAGCGTCAATACCGACGAGACTTATGAGGGGAGGTGACCCTTTAACAGATTCTCGATTCGCAGACGAGGGGCGGCGCCGATCTGCTGGTTCACCACCTCACCCGCCTTGAAGAGGAGGAGCGTCGGAATGCTGACGATGTTGTACTGAGCCGCTATCTCACCCTGCTCGTCGACGTTGAGCTTGCCGATCTTCAGCTTGCCGTCGTACTCACTGGACAGCTCGTCCAGTACCGGTGCGATCATCTTGCACGGCATGCACCACTCCGCCCAGAAATCCACCAACACCGGAACGCCGGACTCGAGGACTTCCTCCTTGAAGTTCTCGGCGGTCAACTCTACCTTCATGCACCTCTCCTTGTGACGGGCTGGGGACCTGGTACCTGCATCCACTGCGCGCACCGGCCGGGCGTCCTGCAGCGCGCGACCATTCGCCTCCCCTCGAGGGACAAGTATCGGGAAAGCCTCCGGAATGGTCAACCGAGAATCACCCGGGGGAGGGGAAGGCGCTCAATCGGCAACCGATTCCCCGAAGACGAGGTGGCGGACCAGGTGCTTCGCGGCCGCCGCCGCGGCCGTGCGGCTGCCCGCCGCGCCCCAGGCGTCCCGGACGGCCCGGACGATGGCTGATCCGACAACGGCGGTATCGCAGTGGGCGGTGACCGCCTCGACATCCGATCGGGAGCGAATACCGAAACCGCCCATCACGTGGCCTGCGACGTCCCGGGCGCGCTCGAGGAAGGAGATACTCTCCGGCGACAGGATCGTCTCGCCTCCGGTGGTGCCTGCACGGAGTGCCACGTACAGGTACTCCGGCGACACGTGTCGCAGCGCGTCGAGCCTTTGCGGAGCCGCCGTCGCCACCGTAACCGGAACCGCCGTAAGCCCCGCTTCCCGGGCAAACCGGTAGAGCCCTTCGTCGCTGTCCACCGGCAGATCCGGCACAATGAGCCCGCGGGCGCCGGCGGCCGCGGCGTCGGCGACGAAGCGTCCGATGCCCCGAGCAAATGCGAGGCCCGCGTAACACATCACGAATATGGGAACCTCCAGCGCCGTCAGCCGCCGTACCACTTCAAAGCCGTGGTCGACGCGAAAACCTTCGTCGAGCGCCGTCCGGCACGCCTCCTGGATTGCCGGTCCGTCCGCCGTCGGATCCGAGTAGGGGAATTGCACCTCCAGGAAAGAGGCCCCACCCTGCACAAGGGCGAGGGCAATCTCCTCGTCCACGCCGGGCGTCGGATACCCCAGAACCAGGTGGGTCATGACCGATGCGCGGACCGTGCCGGGGCGCTGCGCCGAGGCGCGTTCAAGTGGTGTGCTCACGGCGCGGCCTCCTCGGCCAGGAAGGCGCGCCACGCATCCGGCTGCAGGGCTCCCGCCGTAATGAAGAGGTCCTTGTCGCCGCGGCCGGACATGTTCACGACAATACTCTGCTCCGGCGTCATGGCCGCCGCCATCTTCAGCGCCTCGGCGGCGCCGTGAGCGGACTCCAGGGCAAAGGCAACGCCCTCGTGCCGGGCGAAGGTCTTGAGCGCCTCGATCGCTTCTTCATCCGTCGCCGTTCGGAAATCGATCCGTCCCGCCTGTCCCGCCGCGGCCAGCTCCGGACCGATCCCGGGGTAGTCCAGGCCCGCCGAGATGGAGTGGGTCGGCGCTACCTGGCCGTCCTCATCCAGGAGAAAGAGGCTCTTGTATCCCTGGACGATGCCGACGCGCCCCGCTCCCGTCATTCGCGCGGCGTGGTCGCCCAGCCGGTTGCTGCGACCGCCGGCTTCCACGCCGACGAGGATGGGCTGGGACCGGTCGAGATAGGGCGCAAAGAACCCGATTGCGTTGGAGCCCCCGCCAACGCAGGTGACCAGGGCGTCCGGCGTCACACGACGCTCGGCAAGCTGGACCTCCGTCTCCCGGCCGATCACCGCCTGGAAGGCGTGAACCATGTCGGGATAGGGCGACGGGCCGAGGGCCGACCCAATGAGGTAGTGGCTGTCCCCGTAGCTCGCCGACCAGTCCCGGAGTGCCTCGTTTACCGCGTCCTTGAGGGTGCGGCTACCGCTCTCGACGGGGACGACCTCGGCGCCGAACATCTCCATCCAGAAGACGTTCGGCCGCTGACGCCGCACATCCACGGATCCCATGTAGACGGTGCACTCGAAGCCCAGCCGGGCGCAGACGGCGGCGGTGGCCACGCCGTGCTGGCCGGCGCCCGTCTCCGCAATGATCCGCCGCTTGCCCATGCGCTTCGCCAGGAGGGCCTGGCCCATGGCGTTGTTGATCTTGTGAGCCCCGGTGTTCGCCAGGCCCTCGAGTTTCACGTAGATCTGAGCGCCGCCGACGGCGTGCGACGTGTTCCGCGCGTGCAGAAGCGGCGTCGGCCGCCCGATGTACTCACGGTTGGCCAGGTCGAGCTCCTTCCAGAACTCGGCATCTTCGAGGGCCGCCCGGAATCCCTCCTCGAGCTCCTCGAGGGGCCGGCGCAGCACCTCCGCAACGTAGCGCCCACCGAAGGCGCTGAAGAAGCCCTCCCGCGAACCGCCGGTCATCGGTTCCGTCTCGACATTCAACATGATTCGTTCTCCTTACTCTCGCGTCGACGCCTGGCGCGCCGCCGACTCCGGCGCCGCAGCCTCCCGGACGAGGGCGCCCTGCGCGCCGGTCACCCGCGCCGCGGCGTCCCGGGGCGTACCCTGGCTCCCGGCGCCTCGCGCTGCCGCCACGAACTCCCGCACCGCCCCGTGATCCTTCGTCCCCGGGGATGCCTCGAGCCCGCTCGACGCGTCGACGAGCTCCGGCCGGCGGCGATCAACAATTTCGGCAACATTCGCCGGGCTGAGCCCTCCGGCGAGCCAAAGCGGTTGAAGCCGGGCGGCCGCATCCACCAGGTCGGCGTTGATGCGCTTGCCGGTCCCTCCGTCCGCTTCCTCGTCGAAGGCATCGATCAGGACCCGGGGGGAGCGGTACTGCCGGATGCGCTCGACCGCCGCCGCATCCTTCACTCGCAGCGCCTTGTAGTAGGGAAAGGCGAGGTTCGCGCACTCCTCCGGCTCTTCGGCGCCGTGAAGCTGCACGGCGTCCAGCACGCCCTCCGCCAGAAGCGCTCCCAGCTCCGGCGGCGCCCCGGGCTTGTCCTTTCCGGCAACGACGACTCCCACCTTCAGCACCGGGAGATCCCGAAGGCTCTCCAGGAGGGCGGAATCGACCTGCCGCGGTGACGGCGCAAGGATGAATCCCAGAACGTCCGCGCCCGCCTCAACGGCGCACTCGGCGTCGGCTCGGTTGGTTATGCCGCAGACCTTCACCAGCGGCCGCGCCGACCCGGCGTACAAACGCGTCCAGAAGCGTGTCGGCGCAGGAAGTCCGGGTCGAGTACCGCGGGCAGTCACCGGCGCCTGCGCCCCGCGCCCTCGTGTCGCCGGCTCCCCTGCAGCCGCCGCAAGCGCCGGGAGCCGCTCCGGATGGGCCACGGCGGTCTCCCCGACGAGGACGGCGCGGAAGCCCGACTCTCGAGCCAGCCGCACGTCCTCCGGGTAAGCGATGCCCGACTCATACACAAGGGTCGGCTCCCAGTCGACCGCGGCGGCCACCTGGAATGGCACCGTTCGATCGACCTGGAAGGTCTCGAGATTGCGGCTGTTGATGCCCAGCAGTCTCGGCTGCAGGGGCGCAACCCGCTCCACCTCTTCCCGGGTGTGCACTTCCACCAGGGCGGCAATGCCCAGCCTGTCCGCTTCCTGGAGCATCCGTGCCAGGCGATCCCGGTCCATGATGGCGGTGATGAGGAGCACGGCGTCGGCGCCGGCGCGATGGGAGACCTCGATCTCCTCGGGATCCGTGAGGAAGTCCTTCCGCAGCACCGCCAGGTCGGGGTGGGCCGTCTTTACCTCCATGAGATCCTCGAGGGTCCCGTCGAAGTAGTCGATCTCCGTCAGGACGGAGACGGCACCGGCGCCGGCACCCTTGTACGCTGCCGCCTGCCGGATCGGGTCTCCAATGGTGCCGATGAAGCCCTTCGACGGCGACCGGCGCTTGATCTCGCAGATCAGACCGGTGGTCCCGGGGAAGTCGACGACAGGCAGGGT
>CAZUVX010000002.1:95718-102290 GCA_964623865.1 uncultured Spirochaetaceae bacterium
CCGGCGACGACCAGCGCCGCGGCGGCGTTCAGAACGACGGCGTCCCGGATGGCCGGGGGACCGCCACCGGCCAGGATTTCCCGGGCGATCGCGGCGTTCGCCTCCCCGTCGCCCCCTTCGAGGTCGGCGGTGGCGTAGCCTGTCATGCCGAACTCCTCCGGGTTCACCGTCGAGCGCTCCAGATTTCCCTTCTCGTCGACGGTGACGACCGTCGAGGGCGCCGCCACGGAGAGCTCATCCAGGCCGTCGTGGCCGTGGACCACCATGACGCGCTTCACGCCGAGGAGGTGCGCCGCCCGGGCCACCGTCTCAGCCGGCACCCCATCGTAGACGCCGATGATCTGGTACGCCGCACCGGCGGGATTGGCCAGAGGGCCGAGGAGGTTCATGATGGTCTTCACGCCGAGCTCCCGTCGAGGCACCGCCGCGTGACGCATGGCACCGTGGTAGAGAGGCGCAAAGAGGAAGGCGAAGCCGGTATCCCGAAGCACGCGCTCAGCCTCGTCGGGACTCACCTTGATATCGATGCCCAGGGCGCTGTAGAAGTCGGCGCTTCCGCTTCGGGAGCTCACCGCCTTGTTGCCGTGCTTCGCCACCGCGGCGCCCGCGGCGGAGGCAACGATTGCCGCCAGTGAGGAGATGTTGAAGGTGCCCAGGCCGTCCCCGCCGGTGCCGCAAGTATCCAGAAGGGGCACCTCCGCGGATATGGCCACACGCTTGCGCTGCAATACCGTCGCACACCCGGCAATCTCCTCCGGGGTAATCCCCGCGGCGTTCATGGCCACCAGGAAGCCGGCTATCTGGGCGGGAGAGAGGTTCCCCTCGGTGAGCTCCTCCATGAAGCTCTCCGCCTCGTCCCGGCTCATGGGCGTCCCCTCCAGCAGCGTGGTCAGCGCCGCCCGGGGACGGAAGGGCTCGCGTCGATAGTGCAGGAAGTTCCGCAGCAGCTTCTTCCCGGCTTCGCTGGCAATGGACTCGGGGTGGAACTGGACCCCCTCGATCAGGTGCTCCGTGTGGCGAAGGCCCATGATCTCTCCGTCGTAGCTCCGGGCGGTCACGGCGAGCTCCGGGGGCAGGGTGGCCTCATCCACCGCAAGGGAGTGGTACCGCGTGAAGGACGCCGGTGTTCCAATGGAGCGAAAGAGGCCGTGCCCATCCAGGTCAATCTCTTCCGCCTTTCCGTGGACAATCCGCTTTGCCGGAATGATGCCCGCGCCGTAGGCGGCGGCAATGGCCTGGTGCCCCAGGCAGACCCCCAGGATGGGCGTGGAGGCCCCGTAGCGGCGGATAACCTCGACGGAGATGCCGGCGTCCTCCGGGCGGCCCGGTCCCGGCGAGATGATGATCCGCGACGGATTCAGGGTGCCCACCTGCTCCGGCGAGATCGCATCGTTCCTGACGACTCTGATTTCCTCCTCCGTGAGCTCCTGCAGGTACTGATAGAGGTTGTGCGTAAAGGAATCGTAGTTATCGATCAGGAGAATCATGGTTACACCTCCACTCCGATTGCCGCCGCCAGGGCGGCGAGCTTGGCCTGGGTCTCTTCGAACTCCTTTTCAGGGACGGAGTCGTAAACAATGCCGGCGCCCGCCTGGAGGACCAGGCGCCCGTTGGTGCGCAGGGCGCTGCGGATGGTAATGCACGTGTCCAGGTTGCCCCCGGGCTCCAGGTAGCCGACGAGGCCGGCGTAGAATCCGCGGGGGTGCGGCTCCAGGGCGTCGATGGTCTCGATGGCGCGGATCTTCGGCGCCCCGGAGACGGTGCCCGCGGGGAAGGTTGCGCGAATGGCTTCAATGCCGCGGCGGTGGGGGCCCAGGTTGCCGTGCGCCTCGCTGACAATGTGCATGACGTGGGAGTAGCGCTCAACGCCCATGAGCTCCGTCACGCTCACGCTGCCGGGGGCGCAGACGCGACCGATGTCGTTGCGCGCCAGGTCCACCAGCATGAGGTGCTCCGCCCGCTCCTTCGGGTCGCCGAGGAGCTCCTTCTCGTTGGCCAGATCGGCCTGCCGCGTCTCGCCACGCCGCCGGGTGCCTGCAATGGGCCGAATGCGCACGCCGTCGTCCTTCACCTTCACGTGCATCTCCGGGGAGGAGCCGAACATCTGGAAGCTGCCGAAATCGAGGTAGAAGAGATAGGGCGATGGGTTCGACATGCGCAGGCGGCGATACGCTTCAATGGCGGGAATCTCCGAGTGGACGTAGAGGCGCCGGGAGAGGACGCCCTGGAGGAGGTTGCCCTCCACGATCTCGTCCCGTACCGCCTTCACCCCCTCGACGTACCGGCCGCGATCCCCCTGGATGCGCTCGATCACGCCGCTGTACTCGCCGTCGTCGGGCTGCAGGTAGTTGAAGTTCAGGTCGTTGATCTGCGCCTCGGTCCGGGCTACCGCCTTCTCCAGGTCGATCTCGTGCTCCCGATAGTTCAACCCGATCACGTAGAGCAGGTCCGTGTAGTGGTCGAATACCACGAAGACGTGGCCGAAGAGGAAGATCCCCAGCGGCGTCTCCAGCGGATCCGGCCGCTCCTGAAAGCGTATGGTGTCGCACTTCTGCGCAAACTCGTACGACAGGAAACCGATACCCCCGGAGGGAAAGGGAAAGTCCTGGTGCGGTTGCGGATGCTGATCCGCGAAGTACAGAAGGATGTCCAGGATGTCCCGGCGCCCGGCGCCGTTCGTTCCTGCGGCCGCGGTGCGGCCGCTCGCGGCACGGCCGTTCGCAGCGCCGGCAGTCGTCCCGGGCCCGCTCCCGTTGGTCCCTCCAATGCGGAAGCGCTTCCCGTCCCGCTCCATGACGACGCTGTCCCGGTCCTGCTGAACCCGGAAGGCCTCCTCCACCATGAGCAGCGAGTAGCGCTCCCTGCCCTTCTGGTAGGAAGAAGACTCCAGCACCGCCAGGGCGCCGAGTTTCTTTGCCAGGGCAAAGGGAGTGAACCGCTCCCCCGGCAGAATTTTGATGACCGTATCGTTCCGTCCCATGTCCTTCCTCCCGCGGCGCGGCAATCCGCCCCCCGCGCGTCTCTTCGTCTTGCGGCCCCGCCACTCCCTTCGTCGCGCCCCGCGATGGCGCACGCCGCTCGGGCAAAAAAAAAGCCGCGCGATCACGCGGATCGCACGGCTTCTTCCTGTGCCGCAGCGCCCGTCGGTTTCACGGGCCTGCAACACTGTACACAGTGGGGCCCGTTACGTGGCCCACCACCATGCAGAGATTGCGCTATGAATTGTCGCTACCAGCGTTGTGTTCACGAAGGCGAGAATAGCAATCGCTCCTGAAAGGGTCAAGCGCGGGGCGGAGGTTTTACATGCGCCGACTGAAACAACATGGAAGCGCAGGTGTCGAAGCCGCCCACCACTACTCGAAGCGACGGGCCACCGCGCCCGCGCGTCATCACACAATCAGCGCGAAGCGGCGGCGCGGCGGCCCCACCCCTGCGTCTAGAACGGCACCTCCACGGCCTCGCGCTCATCCGCTTCGGCTCCGGTAGCTGCGGCCCCGGCGCCAACCACAGTTTCGTCGGCGCTTTCGGCGGCGACCGCTTCAGCCGCGGTGTCTTCGAGCTCCTCGCCGTCACCGAGCTCGCCCTGCTCTTGGGACTTCTTGAAGCGCGGCTTGAACTCCACGTGCTCCGCGACGATCTTCACGCGAGAGCGCGGTTGGCCGTCCGAGGTCGTCCACCGGTCCTCCCGGAGTCGTCCGACCACGCGCACGCCGCGACCCTTCTCCAGATACTCGCCGCAGCGTTCGGCCAGCCTGGACCACGCTTCGACATCGAAATAGGAGACCTCTTTCTGCATCTCCTCGTTCTGCTTGTAGAAGCGGTTGGTTGCGACCCGGAAGTTGCACACGTTCGTGCCCCGCGGCGTCTCACTGACCACCGGGTCCCTGGTCAGGTTTCCTTCAATGAGAATAGAGTTGAGACTGTTCATCCCGTCCTCCTTGATTGAGCTGCGCCGTCCCACAGGCGGCGTGAGGGCCCGGGCAGCGCGCCGAGCTGCCTCTGATTCCCTTCACTCCCCTGCCGGCTCTCCTGCTTCAATCAAGACCTGAGAACGATGCAAACGGCGCCCCAACTCTGGTCACGACCGACAGCCACACCGCGCTTTCGGCCGGGCTGTTCTTGCCGACCAGCGCAAGCCGCCCGCCGAGCTCCGCGCCCAACGAGAACCGGTCGCCCAGCGCCACGTCCACGCCGAGCCCCCCGTCAGCGTGCACTGTGGCCACGTCGGTGCCGGCGACGGGCGCCAGGTCGTCGACACGCGGTGCGCGCCGCCAGGACCCCGCCAGTCCCAGCTCACCGTCGAGGGTAACCGCGCCGAAGCGCCATTCCGCGCCCCCCGTCACACCGGCGGCAAAGCGGCTACGGTAGTCAATGCTTTCAAAGGGTTCCGCCTCCACCGCATCCCCAACCGCCCGGCGCACCTCGTTCCGGCGATACGCCTCCAGACCCGTTGCGTCGTAGGGCATGGGGAGGAAGCGATCCCAGGCAACTCCGCCCCCGACCCGCCACGCCGCCGGCACCAGGACACGCTCACCCGGCTCCGGCTCCTCCCGCCACTGCGCTCCACCGTGCAGCCCCAACGCCCAGGCGTGCAGATCCTGATTATCCGCAATGTAGGTCTCTCCGCTCTCCTGGTCCGCGGACTCCTGAGCGTAATCCGGCCGAGCCGTCGGGATGACGGCCCGAGGGCCCGCCGACACGGTCAGTTGGTCATGATCAACGACCAGGGCGTCTCTCCCAACCACGTCGGCGCCGACTTCGACCTCTACGTCGGCCCAGGGGTCGGAGAGGCGCTTCAGATCATCCTGGTATCCGGAGAAGAGGACTGCCCCGGGCAGCCACTCCGCATTCAACCACCCGATCCCGTTCCACCACACGCCGACCTCGGCGCCGAACCCGACCTCGCTGTAGCCGACATTCGCCGGCTCGTCGGTGCGCCGCCACGTGGCGGCGTACGCCACAAAAGCGTTCTGCACCACCGAAGGGATCGCAACAGAGAACCCGAAGCGCCCATGACCATCTACAGGACGCTCGGCTGCGGAAAGGCTGCCGAGAGGAGTCAGCAACAGAAGGACGGCAAGGACAGTAGCTGCGCGCGACACCACACGCCGGAGTACACCATGAGAGCTCATGCAGCCGAAGATACCACAAAAAAGGCGCACCCCGGAGGGTGCGCCTTGTAGGTACCGAACTACTTCGTCGACTTCGATTAGAAGCTGACGGAGGTTCCGATGCTCCAGCTGTTCGTTGCAGCGCCGGTAGCAGCGTCGTAACTCCGACCAACGGAAGCGGACACGGTCGCCACGCTGTAGGCGTAGGAGAGACCGGTGCTCCAGTTGATGTTCTCGGTGAAGTTACCCGCAACCTCGTCGCCGCTGAAGCTTGCGCTCGCGGTCAGACCGGTGAGAGGAGTAACGCTGAGGCCTGCGCTCCACGCCATTGCCAGTTCGTCGTCCGTGGGGAAGCCGAGATCCAGGCCGGCATCGATGCTGGCAGGAACGGGCAGGAACTGGCCGAGGTCTGCACCGAGGCCGAGCTCGGTAGCAAAACCGCCGGCGTTCTTGGTCTCACCAATCACGCTGGTCGGGTCTGCGCTGTAGGCCAGGGAGTTGCCGTCCAGCTCGTTGATGTAGTGGATCGTAGCGCTCGGGGTAATGCCCATGATGCCGTAGGAGAGGGCCGCCTTGGTGTAGAGCAGGTCGAGGCCGTAGGCAATCTCGATATCGGCGGAGCCGCCCAGACCGGAGACGCTCGGCATTACGCTGACCGCCCATGCGGGGGTGCCAAGCAGGTCGTAGAGACCGAATGCCAGGTTACCACCTGCGCTAATGTCGCCGAAGCTGGTGCTGTAGCCACCGCCGAGGGTCATGCCGTACTTCGGATCGACAACAGCCTGTTCCTCGTCGATCCAGGTGGTGAAGTCGTCGCTGGCAGCGCTCTTGACGCCGTTGTCGTCAATGTAGAGGCCCATGCTCGCGCTGGCGCCTTCAACCACTCCGGAGGAGAGGCCGAGGGTCATGCCGTGGTAGGGCTTGACGGCGGTCGCGGTGTGACCGGAGCCGTCCACGTTGATCGAGCCGGCGCTGACGTGCTGCCCACCAAAGAGGAAGGTCGCGTCAACAACGCCGCCGATCTGATTCAGGCTCAGAGTCGCGCTGGTGATGAAGTCCTGGGTGACGGTGCTGGTGACCGTGGGATCGCCTGCCTCGCCGATTGACTTATACGCAAGCTCCAGGTCCACGGCCTGAGAGATGATTGCACGGCCGTCGGCATCCAGGTTTTCGATTTCCTCAACGGTCGCGTCGTCATTAATGGCGTCTGTCACGTCACCAATCGCGCTCAACTGCGCCACGGTGATGATGTCGGCGACACCGTTGTCCTCTGTACCTTCGTCAATGATGTTCTGCAGCGCATTGAAGACGTAGGTTCCGAGGTCGACCTGGAAAGCGGCGTTCGCAGTTACGACGTCGGCTGCGCTTTCGTCGTCCCAGACGAACTGATCATCCTCGGCGTCTTCTGCAACCGGGGTGTAGAGCGCAAGAGCGTCGCCGTCGATCTTGGCAACGTCGGTA
>CAZUVX010000002.1:102390-107751 GCA_964623865.1 uncultured Spirochaetaceae bacterium
TCACTGGACACACTCACAGGAGCCAGCAGATTGACGCCGATGGTACCGCTGACCTTCTCATCCTCGGTGGCAAGACCAAGAGTGGCAGTTGCGCTCTTGGTGCTGCTGAAGACCGGGAGAGGCGTCGTGGTGTCATCGAAAGCCTTGCTGTCGCCCAGGCTAAAGCTGAGGCTACCGGTTGCTGTTAGTGGTGATTCTGCGGCCTCTTCTTCCTGCGCAAATGCGAAAGAAGCGAGGACGAGGAACACGACAAGAAAGAGACTAAGCTTCTTCATTTCATTCCTCCTCACATTCGGATGGGGATGAAACCAACGGTCTCAGTTCGCCCCCACGTTGTGTGAATTTCGAAGGGCAGTATAGCAACCGCCCCATGGGGTGTCAACAACAACACCTTATATCTCGGCCCGTGACCGGCTCGACCTCTCGCCCGACACACCGCACCGTATGGCGCCAAGAAGTCCAGAGAGACCGACACGCCGGAAAACGGTCGGCGCTCACAGCCACTCCTCTCGGCCGGTTGCCTTCAGCTCCTCCACGACCTCCTTCACGAGCTGGGATTCACCGCGGCGGCAGATGAGGAGCTTGCCGTTCCGTTGGACGACAATGAGCCCGCTGACACCACAGAGGGCGACGGGCGTGTCCGAGAGGACCACGTTGTCCGTCGCCTCGACCTCTACGACGGCACTGTCGGTTTGGGTTTGGGCGACGACATGGCCGTCGGCATCGCCCTCCTGGGCAAGAGAGGGGGACTGGAGCCCGGCGATCTCATCCCAGGAGCCAATGTCGCTCCAGGAGAAGTCCGCCGGAACCACGGCGGTGCAGGAGCTTTGCTCCATAACGGCGTAGTCGACGGAGATGGAGGGGAGCTGGGTGTAGAGGTCCTGCAGGCCGGGGGTACGGCCGACGACCGGCACGTCGAGGGAGGTGTCCGCGGCGAGCTCGTCGGCGGTGGCGTCCAGGGCGCGGAAGGGTTCGGCGATCTCCGGGTGGTGCCGGGCGAGCTCGTCGAAGAAGGTGCGGGCGCGGAAGACGAACATGCCGGAGTTCCAGTAGTAGCGCTCGGCGGCAACGTATTTCTCCGCGGTCTCCCGGTCGGGCTTCTCCTTGAAGGCGGACACCAGGCGGCCCGGGCCGTGGGTACGTCCCGCCTCAATGTAGCCGTAGCCGGTTTCCGGGCGGGTCGGCCGAATGCCGAAGGTTACCAGGTAGTTCTCCCGGGCCAGGAAGTCGGCCCGCTCCGTCGCCTGAACAAAGATGGCCGGCGGACTCACCAGGTGGTCCGCCGGCAGAATGAGGGTCGTCTCAGAATCCGCGCCGGCCCCGGTGGCGCTCAGGTAGGCCAGGCCGAAGGCAATGGCCGGGGCGGTGTTGCGCCCGATGGGCTCGGCAAGAATGACGATTCGCTCCCGGTGCTTTTCATCCAGGGCGCGGCACTCCTCGACGGCGCCGGGCACGTGGTCCTGGTGGGTGACAATGATGATTCTACCGGCGGGCTCGAGCGCCAGGGCGCGATCGATGGTCGCCCGCAAGAGCGACTTGCCGAGCCCCGGGTCCATGAACTGCTTCGGCTTCCTGCGGATGGATGCGGGCCACAGTCGCGTTCCCGTGCCGCCGGCCATGATCAGGACGTTGTCTACCATGGAAGTACCTCCTGCCCCACCACCTCGCCCCTGCGGAGGAGCTCCGTCCCCAATTAGTACCGTGCCCGGTGGCGGCGTGAAAAGCCCGTAGGCGGCAGTAAGGGTTTGGTTGACCGCAGGCGGGGGCGGGTTTAGAATGCCGCCACACTTCTACAGCAACAGGGGGCCGCCGTGGCAGCTTCATTCTCTCTCGCCATCTATCCTTGGGTGTACAAGGCGCAGTATCAGGACGACGGAAGCTGGAGCGAGGAGTTTTCCGAGAAGGAGCACAAGACGCCGCAGGAGGAGGCGGCCCTGAGCGACGCCGACCGCCGGGCGCTCCTGCAGAAGCGCAACTCCTTTCCGGAGCTGCCCCTGGTCAACTACACGACCCAGTACGGCATGGGCTGTTTCGAAGGGCTCAAGGCCTTTCCGCAACCCGACGGCTCCCTGAAGATCTTCCGGCCGGATGAGAATGCGAAGCGCATGAAACGCTCCATGGAGGGGCTCATGATGCCCGGCTACCCGCCGGAGATGTTCGTCGCCGCGGTCCGGGAAATGGTGAAGCGCAACTACGACCTGGGCTTCCATCCCGAATACGACCACGCCTGGGAGAAGGACGGCTTCGTCTCGGCGCGGTCGGTGTACATTCGCCCCTTCAGCTATGCGGAGCCGGGAATCGGCCTGAACCTGTCGCACAAGCCCTGGGTGATCATGGTATCCACACCGGTGGGATCCTATTTTGATCCCGATGCCGACGCGAAGGCGGTCACGACCGACAAGGTCCGCGCCACGAAGGGCGGCACGGGCTGGATCAAGTGCGACGCCAACTACGTCATTCCCACCCTCACGAAGAAGCGGATGCAGGAGGAAGGCTACATGGAGGTCATCTTTCTGGATGCCGCCACGCAGACCTACGTCGAGGAAGGCTCTTCGTGCAACATCTTCTTCGTCATGGAGGACGGCACCCTGGTGACTCCGAGCCTGGAGGACACGGTCCTTCCCGGGATCAACCGGATCAGCGCCATGCAGCTTGCGAAGGACGAGGGAGTGAAGGTCGAGGAGCGCCGCGTTCCCATTGACGAGGTGATGGACCGCGCCGTCGAGTGCTTCGTCACGGGGACCGCGGCGGGCGTGTCCTACATCGAGTCGATTGAGCACAGGGGGAAGACCCGGGTGTTCCGGGAGGGCAGGATGGGCGACCTCACCCGGCAGCTCCAGTGGAAGCTCCGGGGCACCCAGTACGGCGTCGTCGAGGATACCCACGGCTGGATGTACCCGGTTTAGGTCCGCCGGAGAGGGCGGTGAGCCGCCCGCGGGGGTGGGGCTCGCCCGCGGGGGGGCGAGCCGCCCGCATGTTGGGCGGGTCGCCGTGAGCATCGTCTACAAGATCTTCAATTCAGACCCACTCAGACCAGACGCCCTCAGAAGTCCATGTCCTCGAAGTCCTGGGGTAGCCTGTTGTAGAGCTGCACGTCGTACTCCTCCCGCGGGTAGAGGATGTCACGCAGGTTGAGCTGTGACAGTGCAATGTCGGCGGAACGGATGCCGGTCTCCTCGTCGCGCCGGAAGTTGGTAGCGAGCTCGGCGGACTCCTGCAGGTAGAGGAGGCTCTCGGAGCCGGCGTCGGTGTCGCTCTGGCGCTGGGCGATCTGCTGCATGGTAACACCGAGGTTGTTGTTGACCCGGATAAGGTACTGTACCAAGGCGCGGTGCTCGGGATCCTGGTCGACGAGGAGGTTTTCAATGCGGTCGCGCTCGCGTTCCAGGACGGTGAGGAGTTCCCGGTAGACGCCCTCCGCGGCGGAGTAGGCCCCCCGATAGTAGAGGGAGTTGGCAATGGCGAAGAGGAGATTGCGGTTACGGCGGAAGCCCTCCTCGGCGTTGTAGAACTCCCGGAGCGCCGCCTGATACTCATCCCGGCGGTAATGAATGAAGCCCTGCTTGTAGTCGAGCTCCGGATCAGTGTAGCCGTTTTCCTCCGCGGCGGCGTAGAGGTCGAAGGCCTCGTTGTACTCGCGGCCGACGTAGTAGGAA
Organism: uncultured Spirochaetaceae bacterium; assembly: GCA_964623865.1. Taxonomy (GTDB): domain Bacteria; phylum Spirochaetota; class Spirochaetia; order DSM-27196; family PWMO01; genus CAYFQV01. The sequence continues at coordinate 106,047 of CAZUVX010000002.1, forward strand.
ATGTCACCCAGGCGGGCATAGGCTCGCCCGTAGGTCGGGTCCGACTCCAAAAGGCCGAGGCTCTCGTACTGCTCGTACCGCTGGATGGCGGACTGGAAGTCTTCCCGGGCGGTGATGTACTCCTCCCGCTCGTAGTAGTACTCACCCCGGCGGGTGTAGGTGTCCACCAGACGGCCCGCGCGGCGGGAGTCGAGAGGCTCTGCGGCTCGGTAGTAGGCAATCGCGTTGCTCAGGCCGCGACGTTCGTTGCCGGGGTCCTCAGTGCGTCGGTAGTACCGCGCAAGGTGGTAGTGGGTGTCGGGAATGTCCTCCGCCAGGCGCAGCGAGCGCTGGAGGATGTCCAGCACATCCTCCAGGCGGTTCCGGGTAATGAGGTAGCCGCCGAGCTCGGCGTAGACGTAGGGGTCTATCTCCGCCCCGGCGTCGTTCTGGAAGGCGTTCTTGAGGCGCAGCACCTCCTCCAGGTTGTCGGTGCGGATGAAGTAGAGGAGCATGCGGAAGAGCAGCAGATCGGTCTGACCGTAGCGCTGAATGAGCGTGGCATAGGCGTGACGCGCCTCCTCGTACTTGCTCGGGTCCTCTTCCGCCCAGGCCATGTAGTTGTCCCCTGAGGCCAGGAGGGCGTCGTAGTCGTTGCGCTCTTCCTCCAGGATGCGGTTGAGGAGCTCCTCCGCCTTGCCGTAGTTCCCGAGAATCTCGGCCTCGAACTCCGCGTAGTCCAGAATGCCCTTCTTGTCCCCGGGGTAGGCGGTGAGGAGTTGGTCGTACTTCTCCTCCGCACGGAGGTACTGCCGCTCGGCAATGAAGGTCTCGGCGTACTGGTAGTAGCGGTCCTTGACGCGCCACACATCGACGGCGCGGTCGAACCACTGGTTCCCGGCCTGGTACTCGCCCTGCTCGATTGCGTCCAGGCCGCGCTCGTACATGTTCCGGGCGCGCAACGGCTGGTACACAAAGCGATACCCCAGGAAGATCAGAAGGGCCGCCGCAATACCGGTGAGGGCTACAACGCGCAAAACCGGGAGAATGTTTTCCCGGAACTGATAGGCAAAGGACTCCTTGTCCCGCTCGAACTCGACGCCGGTGCGTTTCTCGTAGCCCCGGGGGACGCGGATCTCCCGGTTGAGGCAGCGGGAACAGTGGTCGGCGATGCGGCGGGTGGACGCCCCTTCGACGAGCATGCGGACCAGCTCCTCGATCTGGGCGGGGCTCCCGCGCTCGTCGCCGATAACCTCCTCGGCGGCAATCTTCACGTTGAGGGGAAGGTTCGCAAGGGTCTGCCGGAGCCGCTCGAACTCGTCTTCGGACAGTTCCATGCTGGGAAGGCCGCCTTCGGAGGCGGTCGGGGGTGGACCGGAAACGTCCAGGGCCGGGTTGAGGGCGGACTCATCTTCCTGCTCCCCGGTTTCTTCGAGAACGCCGAACTCGGCGCCGAAGTCGCCCAGGCTGAACTCATCCACGTCTGCTTCGCCGATTTCCTCGGCTTCGTCGGCGCCGGTCTCTGCGGCGGGTTCGCCTCCCGGTCCGGCCGGGGGCGCCGCGAACTCATCCTCGTCATCGAAGGTGAAGCCCTCGATTCCTTCGATCTCGAAGTCCTCCCCCTCCTCTTCGGCTGCGGGCCCCTCGGCCGGCGGCTCCTCGGCGGCGGGCTCCTCGCCGAGCTCCTCTTCCGGGAACTCGATCTCGAAGCCCTCTTCCTCCTCGG
>CAZUVX010000002.1:107851-131387 GCA_964623865.1 uncultured Spirochaetaceae bacterium
GGGGGCTCGGGCCCCTCCTCGGCCTCGGAGGGGGGCTCGGCGGGGGGCTCGGACTCCTCCGGGCCGGGTTCCTCCGGACCGAACTCCTCCGGCACCTCCGTCCCTTCGCCGGGTTCTCCCAGGAGGTCGCTCAGGTCGTCGGGCAGACCTTCCTCGGGGGGTGCGACCTCTTCGATCTCTTCACCCCGTTGCGCGGCGATGGAGGGTTCATTCCCGAGGCTTATCAGAGTTCGGTTAAACCGCTCGATTGCTTCCCGAGTGGGCATTGCATATCCTGTTCACAATTGTCGGACGTGCGCAAGAAAATGTAAGACGACAGCCCCTGGTGTCCGAAAAAGTATACCAGATGCCATGAAGTTGTTTCTACGATTCCGGACAATAGCACCGATTGCGATCTTCTTCGTTGCTGTGCCGATCTTCGGCCAGGTTGTCAACGATATGGATCTGCACCTTCACGTCAGCCTGCTCCAGGAGCCGCAACCTCCCGAGATCGTGGACGGTCAACTCCTTCTGACCTACCGCACGGATGAGTACAACCGGTATGTCGCCGCCGCCTTCGCGCATGAGGATTATCGGCGCATTCACGAGTACCAGCGAGTAGATCGACCGGGGACGGACATGTTCTTCCTGCTGGTACCGCTTCCCGAGGATACGCGGGAGCTGAGATACCGCATTGTCGTGGACGGCCTGTGGCAGGTTGATCCCTTCAATCCGCGAACTGCACGGGACTCCAGGGGTCGCTCCGTCTCCGTATTCGAGGTACCCCCGCAACCGGCGGAACGCGCGTCTTCGCCGATCATCATGGAGGATCGGCGCGTGGAGTTTGTATTCGACACCGAGGTCCTGGAACGGCGACGCCTCGAGACGATAGATGGGAAGCTCCTGGACATCCGGGACCGTGAGTCTCCACCGGTGTACGTGGCAGGCAGCTTCAACAACTTCGATCCCTTCATGTATCGACTTCGGCCGAGATCGGGAAGCTCATCCGAGTTGTCCTTCACCACGCACCTGCCCCGGGGCACCCACTACTACTACTTCGTGGTGGACGGGCTGCGGGTGCTCGACCCTCTGAATGCGGAACGCAGCGTCCGGCGCGGCTCTCATACCGTCAATCGCGTCACGGTTCCCTGATCGACGCGGCGCAAGATGCGACGCAGGCTGGGCCGCAGGGCGTCGCGCACGCCGCGGCACTTGGCCCGAGCCTCTCTTGTGCGGTACACATGTACCGGGGGAGTCATGATCATACCGATTGGCGATGACAACAGGGATCGCCGCACCACGCCGTACGTCACCTATCTCTTCATTGCCGTGAACATCCTGGTGTTCGTCTTCCTGCAGGGGCTCGGACGGAACGTGGAGTTCACGTACTCCCTGTCCACGGTTCCCGAGGAGATCCTCACGGGCCGGGATCTGGTAACCGAGGGCCGCATCATGCAGGACCTCCGTTCCGGACGTGAGTTCCGGCAGCCGGGGTTGGGACCGACACCCATAAGCGTTTACATTACCCTTATTACTTCAATGTTCATGCACGGCGGGTTCGCTCACATTCTCGGCAACATGCTCTACCTCTTCATCTTCGGGGACAATATTGAGGACCGGATCGGCCACGGGAGATACGCCGTCTTCTACCTGCTGACCGGTGTGTTGGCCTCGCTGGCGCACGTATTCACGACGGCGGCGCTGGACGGAAACACCATGGTGCCGAGCCTGGGAGCCTCCGGCGCAATATCCGCGGTGCTCGGAGCATATCTGGTGCTGTTCCCCAAGAAACGGGTCTATGTGATTCTGCTCCGCTTCGTCACGGCGGTTCCTGCGGTCGTGGCAATCGGAATCTGGATAGTCTTCCAGCTTCTGCGCGGCGTCGGCTCCCTCGGCGGGGGAACCGGAGTTGCCTACGCGGCGCACATAGGCGGCTTCATTGCCGGGCTGGCGCTGATCAAGCTCTTCGAGCCGGGGCGGCGGCCCTCGCGGTAGCGGGGCTGACGTATCCCGAGTATCTCGCTGCGGTTGCGTCACGTCGGGTCGGAGGTGCTGCTTCTGCGGCTACCGCATACCGTACCGCTTCTTCTTCGCACTCCCGGCTGCGATCATTCTGTACGGCATCTTCACCGCAGAAGGCGTGGGGATCGTCCCGGTGGTCCTCCTGGTCATTTCCGCCCTCGCCCTGGTCAACGACGGACGCCGGCGCTTCGTTCATGCCCGCGGCGCCGTGGAGCGGCGCATTGGTGAGTCACCGCCGCCGGATGTACTCGGCGATCCTCTTGTGCGCCTCGTTGGTGTTGTAGAGGATGCTCAGCTCGGGGAAGCCTTCGCCGGGTGCATTACTCCTCATGGCCCCCGTTGCCAAGTCCTGCTTCGCATGAGGAATACGTGAATATGCGAAGCGACGGCGCGTTGACACAGTGTTGCAGCCGCGGCTACCGTGATACGGCAGGAGGGGGAGCGTGCAAACGGCCCCGCGACGGATCGACACAGGAGACCGATCCGACAAGCGGGAGACGAAGCGCCCTATTCGGGAGGTCACATGTCTTCGATTGATGAGGGATACGAGCACATCACCGAGCAACTGATCCGCAACTCTCGATCGCCCCGGGAGATCTCGCCGAAAAACGTATTTCAGCCGGCGAACAAGGCGAACCGGCCGTTGATCAATCAGATTCTCAAGGACCTTCTCCTCGAAGGCAGTCACCTGCGGGGATACGAGCACCTGCAGGAGTTGTACCGGCGTTGCCGGGCCGGTGACTCCTGCCTGATACTCATGGAGCACTACAGCAACTTCGACATCCCCGGGTTGTACTACTTCCTGGAGGCGCAAGGCGACGAGGGCTCAGTCGTCGCGGATGCCATCGTGTCCATGGCGGGAATGAAGCTGAACGTTGAAAGCGACTTCATCCGCGCTTTCACCGAGGCGTACAGCCGCATCGTGATCTACCCCTCCCGCAGTCTCGAGAGCGTCTCGGATCCGGACCACCGGGTCACCGAAGAGCGCCGCGCCAAACAGATCAACAATGCCGCCCTCCACCACATGGTGCGCCTCAAGCATGAAGGGCATCTGATTCTTGTCTTCCCGACCGGCACGCGCTACCGCCCGGCACAGCCGGAAACCGGTCGCGTACTGCCCGTCGTCGACTCATACATCAAGAGCTTCGACAACATGGTCATGATCGGCATTGCCGGCAACATACTCCGGGTCGCAGAAGAGGGCGTTATGACCAGTGATCGCGTTGCTCGGGACGTCGTTGTCTACAACGTGGGCGAAGTCGTCGACTGTCGCTCCTTCCGGGACGAGATCCGTTCCGCTGAGAAGACCGGAGCAGCCGCTAAGGCCGCCGTCGCCTCGGTCGTCCAGGAGCGCCTGAAGAGGCTTCATGACGATGCCGACGCGATCCGCCGGCAGTACCTTCCGAAGTAGCCGGCGGTCATCCCGGCCGGGGGCGCATGTAGATCCCCACCGTCTCGAAGTCCTCACCGACGAGCCCGGCCAGCACCACTGCACTCCCCATGAGGGACACGAGCGGCCGGCCGTCGTGGCCGAGGTCCCGGGCATGCAGAAAGCGCTCCAGGAGAAGCCGACCGATACCGAGCCCGCGGTACTCAGGCCACACGAAGATCTCCTCCAGAACCACGCTCGCTTCCACATCATCCGGCCAGGTCGAAGCGCCGTGCAGCGACGGCACCGGAGATCCCAGCACGAATCCGCACAGACCCCCTCCGGCCGCCTCTGCGATCAGAGCGTAGTTGTTGTCGTCTTCGCCGGTCGCTGCCGGAGTCTGCGCCCGGTGGAGCTGCCTGCCAAGGAGGACGCCGAGCTCCGGATACCCTGAAACGAGCTCTTCCCTGGCGGCGTGACGCATCTTCTCGAGGTCGGCAACGTCCGCATCCCCCGGCACTCGCACGGAGACGTCGGTGAGAAGCAGCTCTTCGGACGGCTCTTCCGGGACTTCGATCGGCTCGAGGCCCCAGGCTACGCGGAGATCGTTGTACCACTCCGCCACGACCGCACGCATCTCCTGTTCCTTGAAGGCGTGCCACCGGCGCTCAAAGAAGGGGTACTGCGCTATGGTGTCCTTGAACAGACGGAAGACCCCGCGTCGGGCGCTGAGCGCTATTCGCAGACGCGCGCGCACCTCCTCATTCCGCAGCTGGTCCACGAATCGTTCCAACAGGCGGAACCCGTCGGCAGACTCCCACTCCGGAATGGGGACAAACCGAGGCGCACCTTCACTGTCCGCATTGAGCTCTTCGGGATCGACTTCATCATCCGACACGATGCATCGCTCTTCGACGTCGATCAACCACTCGTGGTCCTGGTTCTCCATGCCGAAGATGATCTCCGCAATCAGCTCCTCCGTCAGCTCAAAGGGCGTCATACGTCGCCTCCTTCCGCAACTCTTCGAGTACCGCCGGCAGCTGGTCCAGAGGAATGCGCCGCTCTTCCCCGCCGCGTCGCAGGGTGATTTCCACGGCCCCGTCTTGGATGGTCTGATTGGAAACCACGATCCGCAACGGAAGACCAATGAGGTCCGCGTCCTTCAACTTCGTGCCTATGGATTCGTGGCGGTCATCGAAGAGAACCAGGTTGCCGAGCTCGTCGTAGAGATTCTCCGTGATCCTCCGCACCGTAGGGGAGCGGCCGATGGCCATGAGAAACCCCGTGTACGGCGCCAACTCTGAAGGCCAGATGATCCCTTTCTCGTCGTGATTCTGTTCCACGACCCCTGCTATCAGCCGTCCGAGGCCGATCCCGTAGGAACCCATGTAGGGGTACACCTTCTCGGAGCGTTCACCTCGAAAGAAGAGATCCATGCTCCGGGAATAGAAGTCCCCCAGCCGAAAGATGTGACCGAGCTCGGTAGAGCGGCGCTGCGACAGCTCGTGGCCACAGTGTACGCACATGCTTCCCTCCGGAATGCGCGCAACGTCCGCCACCAGGTCCGCATCGTAGTCGCGACCGAAGTTTCCATTCAGGAAGTGATACCCCGGCTCGTTCGCCCCGTACACGAGATTCGGTGAGTCTGCGGCGACCTCATCGACCACGACCCGGGCATCCAGACCCTCAATCCCTATGGGTGAGAGATACCCGGGGATGAGGCCCAGATCTTCCACAGCCTCCAGGGAGGCAAGGCCTTTGACCGGCTCTCCGAGGACGCGCTGGAGTTTCTCCGTGCTCACTTCGTGATCCGCCCGTACCACTACCATGACCAGGGAGCTCCCGGTCCGGTAGATCATGGGCTTGGCAAGCTCCGAGAGCGGACGCTCCAGGTACCTGGAAAGACGGCGCATGGTGCGACAGTCCGGCGTCTCAGTGCGCTCCAGGGGCAGCGGTGCCTGCTGCCGGATCTCGCGGCGACCGACGGCAACATCCGCATTGGCGTGGTACCCGCAGTTGTCACAGATGGTAAGCATGTCGTCGCCGCACTGACTCTCCATGAGAAACTCGAAACTGCGGTCGCCCCCCATGTAGCCGACTCCCGCTTCCGCGGGAATGACCGAAACGTTGCAGCGGTTGAAGATCCGCAGATACGCCTGAAACATCCTGGGAAAGAAGTTGTTGAGGTCGGCGAAGGTGCGGTGGAAGGAGTATCCATCCTTCATGACGAACTCCTTGGTCCGCATGAGACCGCACCGGACCTTCTCCTCGTCCCGGAATTTGACCTGGTACTGATATACCAGCATGGGCAGATTCCGATAGGAGTTCAGGCAGTTGCGCACGAGCTCCACCATGGCCTCTTCGTGGGTCGGAGCGAGCACCAGGGCTTTGCCGGTCCGGTCGCGAAAGCGTACCAGGTCCTGCTGCAGCGCCTCGGTGCGACCGGTCCGCTCCCAGAGCTCCCGGGGATTGACCAGGGGCGCCATGACCTCCTGACCACCGAGCGCTTCCATCTCCGAGGAGATGATTCGTTTGATATTGCGCAGCACCCGATTCCCGAGCGGGAGGAAGGAGAAGAGGCCGGTACCGAGGCTGCGAATAAAGCCCCCTCGCACGAGAAGCTGGTAGCTCACGGACCGCACTCCGTGAGGAGAGGTGCGCAGGGTGTGCGCGAGCAGGCGCGAATAGCGCATGGTGGGCATTGTAGGTTCGCCCCCGAACGCGGTCAAGCTCGCCCCCAAGCTTGCCCTCAAGCACGCCCAAGCTCGCCCCGGAAGCTTGCGGCACCGGTGGGGGCGCGGCGGGGCGTCTCTCAATCCGGCGCCATGTACTCAGCTTGACACTGTCTCGGCATCACCACACACTGACGCCAAACACTAACCCCAGGAGAAGAGTCATGAGCATGATAGAGTACGTCGAAGCGCGGGAAATCCTCGACTCACGAGGCAACCCGACGGTCGAGGTTGACGTGGTTCTCCAGGACGGCGCCATGGGGCGCGCCGCGGTTCCCTCCGGAGCATCCACAGGCGAGCATGAGGCTATTGAGTTGCGGGACGGTGACAAGTCGCGCTTCATGGGCAAGGGCGTCCTGAAGGCCGTCGAGAACGTGAACAACGTTATCGGCCCGGAGATCGAAGGACTGGATACGACGGATCAGATCGACATCGATCGGATCATGATCGCCCTCGACGGGACCGAAAACAAGGAGAAGCTCGGCGCAAACGCCATCCTCGGCGTCTCCATGGCGTGCGCACGGGCAGCCGCGGACACCCTTGGTCTCCCCTTGTTCAAGTACCTCGGCGCCTATCACGCCTCGGTGCTCCCGGTCCCCATGGCAAACATCCTCAACGGGGGATCTCACGCGGACAACTCAGTGGATTTCCAGGAGTTTATGGTCATGCCCGTCGGCGCGGACAGCATCCGCAGCGCTATTCGCATGACCGCCGAAATCTTCCACAATCTGAAGGCACTCCTGAAGGAGAAGGGCCACAGCACGAACGTCGGCGACGAGGGCGGCTTTGCCCCGAACCTCAAGTCCAACGAAGAGGCCATTGAGTCGGTCATTCAGGGCATTGAGCGCGCCGGCTACAAGCCCGGTGAAGACGTCATGATTGCGCTGGATCCCGCCAGCTCCGAGTTCTACGACGCAAAGAAAGGCGCCTACGTCTTCAAGAAGTCCGACGGCCGGGAGCTCTCTTCGGAGGAAATGGCAAGCTACTGGGCGGACTGGGCGAAGAAGTATCCCATCATCTCTATTGAGGACGGCATGGCCGAGGACGACTGGGACGGATGGAAGGCACTGACCGACAAGATCGGCGACACGGTGCAACTCGTTGGAGACGATCTCTTCGTCACCAACACCCGCCGTCTCTCCCGAGGCATTGAAGAGGGTATTGCCAACTCGATTCTGGTGAAGGTCAATCAGATCGGAACCCTGACCGAGACATACGAGGCCGTAGAGATGGCGAAGCGCGCCGGCTACACCGCCGTTGTCAGCCACCGCAGCGGCGAGACCGAAGACGACTTCATTGCCGACCTGGTCGTTGCCCTGGAGACCGGCCAGATCAAGACGGGATCGATGTCACGGTCCGACCGTTTAGCCAAGTACAACCAGCTCATGCGGATCGAGGACATGCTGGAAGGAAATGCCTCTTACGCCGGACGGGAGGCCTTCTACTCGATCTCACGGAAGTGACATGCCCGGGCTGTAGCGGAGCCCGGAAGTGCGGCGTCCCCGCGCCGCGGCCTGCAGCGCCGCGGCCTGCAGCGCTGCGGCCTGCAGCGTCCATGCCCCGGGACTGCGCTACCGAATGGTGAAACGGTTGAAACGACCCTCCGCCGGGCCGGTCTGAGCGTCGACATTGGTGACCCAGGCGCCCGGTGGACCCGTTTCCAGCCACCGTCGGAAGCTCTCTATCGCGTCGGCGGGTCCTTCAGCCTCGACGCGTACCGAGCCGTCGGGCTCGTTGCGGACCCACCCGGTCAATCCAAGGCGAAGGGCGCGGCTACGCGTCTGCATTCGAAAACCGACACCCTGGACTCTCCCGTTGATACGTGCCGACAGGGCTGTGGCATCGGCATCTGCCATGAGCTCCTCCTGAGACAGCTCCCCGGGGGAGGGGCTAGGCCCCGATTGCCTGGGAGATCATGCCTTCGAGGTCGGAATAGTCGAAGGGCTTGTACAATACCTCGAATGGGATAGAGAACTCGGGCCGCAGAAAACCGCTGGTAATGAAGACGGTCTTGTCGTCGCAGTACTTCTTGAGAAACTTGATCCAGTAGTCACCACCGAGGACGTTCATCCGGTAGTCGCTCACGATGACATGCACATCGTGGTCCAGGAGCTGCTTAATGGCTCCGACTCCGTCGGAGGCGACGAGAACCTGGTACCCGGCTGCTTCCAGGTAGTCCCGCAAGGTGAGTCGAATGGCATCCTCATCCTCAACAATGAGAACGGATGTTTCTTCCTTCTGTCCCATGAGTTCCTCTGTCGGATTCAATCCGTGCCGATGCTAACTGCTTCGTGCGGTTACCAGTTCCTCAATGCGGTCGGGCAACTTGTCGAGGTCAAGCGGCTTGGGTATGAAGGCGTCGGCGCCGTCGCGCATGATCTGCTTTTCCTCTTCAGGATCGTCGAGGCCGGAAATGGCGATCACGATCGGGTTGCCGAAAGATGCGTCCGCCTTTATCTGCCTGCACAGCTTGTGACCGTCCACGCCGGGAAGGTCAATATCCAGGAGGATGATACCCGGCTTCGATTCGGATATGACGCGCCCGGCCTCGAACCCGTCGTATGCCTGGTGGATCCGGAAATCCGGGTACTTCCTGTCCAGGTACTCCTTGATAAGGCCGTTGAGGTCCTTGTCGTCGTCCACAATGACGATGCTGTGAATCTCGTTCTGATCCTGCAGCAGAATCTGCAACTCCTCGGGTACCCGCATGCCGCGGGAGTGGAGGAACTTCACGAGATCTTCGGCGTACACGCGGTACTGACCTCCCGGCGTGGTGAAGGCCTTCAGATATCCGTTCTTGATCCAGTTGATCGCGGTCTGATTCACGACGCCGCAGATGTTCGCAACCTCGAGGGCGGAGAAAATTCGGATCTTCTTGTCGGTTTTTGCCATTACCCAATTCCTTTGTTCGCTCACACCGGATGATACCCAAGCATATAGCAATTCTATCCAGAACGTAAACTCAAAAGCTCTCAGGCTTACAAGTCTTCGTTCCGTATCTCCAGGGCGCGGCGGACCTCGCCGACGGAGAACCCCCGCCGCGTCAGACGCCGGGCGATCTTCTCCGGTGAGGTCGTGTCGCGCCGGACCTTGCGGAGCGCGCGATGCAGCGCCTCGGCGAAAGCCTCCGGATGCTCGGCCTCATATGAGTCTACCACATTCTCCGCCAACGCCCGGTCAACCCCGCGCCGGACAAGCTCCGCGATGACGGCGGGCCGGCCTCGCGGCGATCTTCGCAATCTACCCTCTACATAGTATGCGGCGAAGCGCGTCTCATCAATAGAATTATTGTCTTTGAGTTTTGCGACACATTCGGAAATGACTTCCGCACGGTAGCCTCGCTCCTCGAGCTTGAGGGCGATCTCCCGGGCGGTGTGCTCGCGGCGCGCCAGCAACTCCAACGCCTTCGCGTGGGCAAGGCGGAGCTCGTGACGGAAGGCGGCGGCGGTCAGGTCGGAGAGAAGGACCGTCCCATCCTCCTCCAGGCAAAGGCGCTGTCTATCCTTCGGGGACACAAAAAGAGAGGAGCCGTCCGTGAGAACAATCTCTACGGAGGCTCCTGCTTCGGTAACACGCTGAATGCGGACGGTGCCGCTGACTGCGTTATCGCTTGGAGAACTGGAACTTCTTGCGTGCACCCGGCTGACCGTACTTCTTGCGCTCCACCATGCGGGAATCGCGGGTCAGGAAGCCGTTGGCTCGCATGACGGAGTGGTTGGACTCATCAAACTTCGCGAGCGCCCGGGCCAAACCGTGACGGATGGCACCCGCCTGACCGGCCTTCCCGCCGCCCTTGACGTTCACCACGATGTCGAACTTGCCGAGGCCGTCGACGGCCTCAAGGGGCTGATTCACTACGTAGACGTGACTTTGGGTACTGAAGTACTTGTCCGACTCACGGCCGTTGATGACATAGCTGCCGCTGCCCGGCCGCAGGTAGACCCGGGCGACGGAGGTCTTTCGTCTTCCCGTTCCGAGGTACTGTTCAACCGCCACTGATTACTCCTTGATCTCCAACTTCTCAGGCTGCTGCGCCTGATGAGGATGGTTCGGGCCGGCATACACCTTGACGTTCTTGAAGAGCTTCCGGCCGAGCCGATTCCTGGGGAGCATGCCGCGAACGGCGTGCTCGATCGGGTATTCCGGCTTGCGCTTGATCATGCTCTGGAAGGTCTCGGCACGAAGGGCTCCGGGGTATCCGCTGTGCTTGTAGTACATCTTCTGTCGGCGCTTGCGGCCCGTGACGTTTACGCGCTCGGCGTTCACAATCACCACGTAGTCACCGAGCTCCTGCCGCGGCGTGAAGTATGGCTTGTGCTTGCCCCGGAGGATAGTCGCTACCTTGGTAGCAAGGCGCCCAAGAGTCACGCCGTCGGCATCTATCAGATACCATTTGCGCTCAATTTGCTTCTCGTTGACGTAGAGCGTTCTCATATCACGAATAGTCCTTGAATGATCTGCAACGTGCGAGCGTGTAAATTCGCACGCACCCCGAAAAAAGTCAAGGCCGACCGAAACGGCCGACCCGTGTAGTGAAAGCTTGTCCTGAAAGGAGTTACGTCTGACTGCGGAGGGCTAGCTCTCGGACTTGCCGGCCTCTTCCTCGGCCTTCTCTTCCCGCTTCGCTTCGATACGGTCCTTAATGTCGGCAATGCCGATGAACACGGCGATCAACCCGATGAACAGCGCAATTATCGGGATGCCTCCCTGGAGGAAGACGATTACCTCGGGGCCCCACTGCAACGACCAATCCACGGGCAGCACCGAGTACACGGCAAAGAGCACGAACACAATTCCAACAAGCAACGCTACCATCACGGCCTCCGCTGAGGGTGTTTAAGATTCTGCCTAAGGGTATCCATTTTGCGCTGAGTGTCAACTGGGTGGCGTGCTAGGGGTAGCGCCGAAACACCATGATGCCGAACGCTGTGGCGTAGAAGATGGTGGGGAGGTTGGCCAGGACAACCCGGAAGAGCGAGACCCCGGCAACAACAAGGAGCTCGGCTTCGACGAGGCCGAGGGTCTCCAGGGTGGCGTAGACAACGTCGCCGTAGGCGACGATTGTGGCAATGACCACGAACATCCATGCGCTATCCCGCGTCTTGGACCACAGAATGATCGCGAGAAACGCCGCAACGGCGCCGAATACGAGTCGGCTCAGAATAATGACTACGCCCTCAGTGAGGAACTCTTGCACAGACCGATCCTTCCCCGGGGTGGCGCCGCCGGACCTCGCCACCAGTTTCCCCGGCCCCCGTGGGGCGTCTTCGGCCCCCGTGGGGCGTCTTCGGCCCCCGTGGGGCGTCTTCGGCCCCCGTGGGGCGGCCGGCGTTGGCGGCGCGGGGACTCTGCGAGGGCGAGGCTCAGGCCGGCCGGCCTGCGATAGACTCGGTAGCGCGCCGAAAGCCCTTGCGTTCGCCCTCTGAATAAATTCTCGGCACAATACTTGGCCGCCCAACCTCGGGATTCACAATGTACCCCTCCTCCAGATAGCGTCGGAAGACCTCATGGTACCTGTCCGACGGACCCTGGAAGCGAAGATAGGGCCCTCGGCTCGCCCAGAGAGCGCCGACCACCTCTTCATCCCAGATCTCCGCGCTCTCCTCCCCCTCCGCCGCCTCCACCTGTCCGAGGGCGTGCTCGAAGGCTCGCACCACGAAGGGCGCCTGCGGCGGGAAGTGCGCGAAGAGCTCTCCAATCCCGGGCGGGTCGCACCGGACAACAACAGCCTGCGCCGCCAGTCCCCCCGGCACCGGGAGCACCGGCAACAGCACCTCGGCCTCCGGCACCGGGAGGAAGGGCCGCACCAGGGCGGCGAAGTGCATTGCTCCTTCCGGGTCGACCGCCGGGTCGTGGACCGCCTCAGCCGGGTACCGGTGTCCCCGGGCCGACTGCCGAACCCTTTCCGGCGGAGCGGCGACGCACTCGTCAGACGCGCCAACAAGCGCGGCGAGCTCCGAAAGCGCCTCCGGAACTGCGGGTGCGGGAATGAGAGCGGCCTGTCGGTACTGCGGATAGCGGCGCAGCAGTCGTCTCGTCAGGCGCTGCTCCGCCCCGTGGGGTATCTGCATCATCAGACCGCGGGAGAGCTCGTTCTTGATGCGCGTGGTAAGACCACCGGGACGATGTCCGAAGATGGTGCGTCCGCCGTCCTGGTAGAGATCGAGATAGCGCCGACCCGCACCATCGTAGAGATGGTACTCCCGTGCTCGCCGGATGATCGGGAGGCTCCGCTCCGGCGCGGTGGGTCCTTCGTCAAAATTATGCGTCACGGCGATCTTCTCCGCATTGGTCCGACGACGCGTCAGAGATCCGGGCTGATCCGCTCGAGAGGCGTGTACTTCGGGATGAACTGTCCGGTAAACCCCGTCTCGAAGCGTACCCAAACCACCTCGTTCGGCCCCCGATAGAAGCTCTTCACCACGACGCCGGTGCCGTACTCATCATTGTAGACATACGTACCCGGCGGATACTCTCCGTCGCCGGGCCCGGCGCCGGCGAAGCTGCCGGCGGCACCTACCTGGGTCAGCAACTCCTCGGGAATCTCCCGGAGAAAGCGGGAAGGCGCGAGCTCCACGACCCGACCGTGAAGCCGGCGCACCCGCGCGGAGGTGAGATGGAGGGAGCGGCGCGCCCGGGTTACGGCAACGTAGAAGAGGCGCCGCTCCTCCTCGATCTCGTCAACGGACTCCTCGCCGCCCCGGGGGAAGCGGCCCTCCTCCAGTCCCGTCACGATTACCCGGTCAAACTCCAGACCCTTTGTGTTGTGCATGGTGATGAGGGTGACCCGGTCGGGATCTCCCTCGTCCGTCTCCCGGGCGCTGTCGAGCTCAATGCTCTCGAGAAACTCGATCAGCCCCTCCGCAGTGCCGGGGTAGATCGATGCCGCATTCACCAGCTCCTCCAGATTCTGCAGGCGCTGAGGACCGGCAACCTCGTCGCGACGGCCGTGGTACTCACCGAGACCCGATGCGTTGATGACCTCTTCAACGAAGCCGGCCAGCGTGTCGCCGGCGAAGGCTTCCCGGATGCGCCGGTAGGCGGCTGTGAAGGCGGTGACGGCCTTCGCCGCCCGGGCGCCGAGGTAGCTCTCGGCATCGGCGCACGCCTCAATGAGATTGCCCCCACGGCGCACCGCCTCATGGATGATCCGCGTCTCCGTCACGGCGCCGATCCCGCGGGACGGCTTGTTCACCACCCGCCGAAAGGAGACCTCGTCGTGCTCGTTGGCAACAAGCTTGAGGAACGCGATGGCGTCCTTGATCTCCTCCCGCTCGTAGAAGCGTACCGTCCCGACGATACGATACGGTACCCCCTCTCTCAAAAAGGCCGTCTCAAAGAGGCGGGACTGCGCATTGGTCCGGTAGAGAATGGCGGTCTCTCCCTTCGCAATGTCCGCCTCCCCCTCCGGCGGCCTCTGAATCAGGTCGATGCAGTAGCGGACCTCCGCCTCGTCGTCGCGCAGCAGCGCAAGCGTCGGGCGGGTACCACCGGTTCGACGCGTCCAGAGCTCCTTGCCTAGCCGTCCTTCGTTGCGCGCTACCACGGCGCTCGCCACATCCAGGATGGCGGCGGTGGAACGGTAGTTCTCCTCCATGCGAACGACCTCGGTCTGCGAGAAGCTCTCGTGGAAGGTGAGAATGTTCCGTACCTCCGCACCGCGGAAGCGATAGATCGACTGGTCATCGTCCCCGACGACGCACACGTAGGTCTGCTCATTGCAGAGGAGGCGCAGGAGCTCGTACTGCGCGACGTTGGAGTCCTGGTATTCATCCACGAGGATGTACCGGAAGCGCTCCTGCGTTCGCCGCCGCGCCTCCGGGACGTCCCTGAGCAGCCGTATCGGATAGAGGATGAGGTCGCCGAAATCCAGGTTGCCGATCTGCCGCAGACGCGCCTCGTAAGCAGCGTAACGGGCGGGAAGCTCGGGATCCCGGGAGATCGCGGAGAGGTCGTCGTCGGGACCAAGGCCGTAGTCCTTGGCGCGGCTGATCATGCGGTAGTACTGGGTCAGGGTGCCCCGATTCTCTTCGGGGTAGATCGCACGCAGGAGGGTGACCGAGTCCTCATCGTCATAGATGGTGAATCCGGGAGAGATGCCCAGGAGGTGGGCGTTCCGCCGTACCAGCCAGGCACCGAAGGAGTGGAACGTCCGGATCATGACTTCCCGGGCGGCCGGAGTGAGCGCGGCGGCGCGTTCCTTCATCTCGTTGGCGGCCTTGTTGGTGAAGGTGACGGCAAGGATGGAGTGAGGATCGACCCCCAACGAGCGAATGAAGTGGGCAATCTTGACGGTAATGACCCGAGTCTTCCCTGAGCCGGCGCCGGCCAGAATCAGAAGTGGTGACCCGATGTGCTCTACTGCGCGTCGCTGCTCCGCATTGAGTGAGGACAGGTAGTCGTGGCTCGCGGCATTACTCATGGCGGCTGCGATCCTCCGCATCGGCGGCAACGTCTTCCGTGGTTCCGCGGCCGGCCGCCGCGGCGGCGACGGCCCGCCCGGCCGCCCGGCTCTCGGCACGGGTGAAGAAGTAGATGGACACAATGATAACGGGCCCGCCGACCAGCGTGTAGACGCCGGGGACCTCACCGAAGATGAAGAGCGCCATGGCCGACGCGAAGATCGGCTCCCCGAGAATGGCGGTGGAAACCAGGGAGGTCTTCACGTACTTGAGGGCCCAGTTGAACAGACTGTGGCCCAGCAGCGTCGGAAAGACGGCCAGACCCAGGAAGATGGCGAACTCGTACCAGGGATAGCCGGTCGCCTGTACCCGGCCGATCAGCGTCATGATGAAGAGGACGACGGCACTGATGGAGTAGACCACGAAGGTGTAGACCCGAGTGTCCATCTCCTGCCGAACCGCCCGCCCCACGAGCATGTACCCTGCCGCGGAGATGGCACCGGCGAAGGCCAGGAGATTGCCGATTGCCTGTCCGGTATCGCCCTGCAATCCGCCCAGGGAGAGGACCATGCTGCCGGCCAGCGCGAGGACCATCCAGGCGACCGCATCCCAGGGAAGGCGTTCCCCCAAGAAGAGCAGCCCGAATACCATGACAAGGATGGGATGGGTGTTTACCAGCACCGTCGCACCGGCGACGCTGGTGAAGCTGAGCGAGCTGATCCAGGTGGCGAAGTGAAAGCCCAGGAAGATGCCGCCGACGAGACAGAGGCGGAGCTGTCGGGCCGTCATGGCGCGAATCCGGCGCCGCCCGGTTCGGCCGAGCTGCGGCACCAGCAGGATCGAGACGAAGAACATGCGGTAGAAGGCGATTGCCAGGGGGTGCGCGCCGGACGCCTTTATGAGGACGGCGGAGGTGGCGGCGAAGAACACGCCAATGAGTACGATGATGCGCGGTGACATGCGAGGAGACGCCGCCGGTTCCGAGTGTGTGCTCATGAGCGCGGCGGAGTATATCAGGGCGCAGGGACGCCTTCAAGGTCGATGCCGTTCCGCCGCAGTATACGGACGGGCACCGTCTCCCCCGGGCGAACGGCACCGGCTGGGACGTCCTCGGTGCGGATGACCACCAGGCCGTCCACTTCGGGCGCCTGGGCGTAGCATCGTCCTATTGCAAGGTCTTCTCCTGCAACAGGTTCTTCAACCAGCACCGGCAGGATCCGCTCGACGAACCGGTCCAGGCGCGACCGGGTGATCTCCCCTTGTGTCTGCTCGAGGAGGTCCTTGCGCCGACGTGCCACGCTCGCCGGCACGCGAGGACCGATCTTGCGAGAGCGGTACGCCGGCGTGTCCTCCTCAGGTGAGTATGTGAAGAAGCCGGCCCAGTCCAGCGAGGCGGCACGAATGAAGTCGTGAAGCTCGGTGAAAGCGTCGTCCGTCTCTCCGGGGTAGCCGAGCATGAAGGTCGAGCGGACGACCGCGTCGGGCGCCGCCTCCCGAATCCGACCCAGCAGTTGCAGGAATCGCTCGGCATCACCGGGACGGGCCATACCACGAAGCACGGCTCGACTCGCATGCTGAAAGGGGATGTCGAAGTACGGCAGGATGCGTGGATCCGCGGCACACAGGTCGAGGAGGCTCAGGGGAAAGCGCTCGGGATAGAGATAGAGGAGGCGGATCCAGAAGTCCCCGGCGAGCTTCGAAAACTCGGCGAGGAGGCTCATGAGTGTTTCCCGGGGAGCGCCGGCCGGCGCGTCCCCGGCGTCTCCCGCCCGGTCGCGACCGAAGGTCGTGAGATCCTGGGCGACCAGGATGATCTCCCGGGCGCCGTCGGCGAGGAGCCCCTTCACCTCATCCAGGATGTCCTCGACCCGGCGGCTGGCCAGACCTCCCCGAATCAACGGGATTGCGCAGAAGGCGCAGCGGGTGTCGCACCCCTCGGCGATCTTCACGTAGGCGCTCCCCGGGTAGGAAAAGCGGTTTGTGCGCCCCGCCTCCAGCCCGTGCTCCGTGGGAACGAGAATCCGGCGCCCCGCCGGAAGATCCTCGGCGAGGAAGCGGGCGATCCGCGCGGGAGCGCGGTTCCCGAAGACGCCGTCCAGCTCCGCCATCTCCTCAGCCAGGTCGGTGCCGTAGCGTTGAGCCAGACAGCCCGTGGCAACGAGCGTCGCCGCGGGGTAGGCGGCGCGGAGATCGAGGATGCTGGATATGGATTCTTCCTTGGCGTCGTGGATGAACGCGCAGGTGTTGACGAGAATGGCGCTGTCATCCCGGGGCTCCGCAACGTGGGTCCACCCTTCGGCCTCGAGGGCGTGCACCATGACATCCGCGTCCACCTGGTTCTTGGCGCAGCCGAGGTTCTGAATGTAGAAGGTCTTGGGTGATTGGATGGATTTCATACCTTATATGGTGTATGCGTGCGGTACGTTGAGGTGCGTTCCGCGACGGTTGAGGGGAGTCCCGCCTCTCCATGCGTACTCTGTGTCTGCAACAGGAACGCTCCCGCCGGGCATGCGGCGTTGGGGACACTCAGTAGAGCGGTACGAGCTCCAGGCGGTAGTTGCCGTCCTCGCTATTCGGCACCCACGTAACCAGATAGCCGGCCACCACACCGGGATCGCCGAGCGACACGGTGCGGCCGCCTATGACGGCTTCCGCGGCACCGGCATTGGACAGCCAGAGTCGAATCTCCTGATCAGACGTGGTCTGAAACGTGTCGCCGTTCTGGACGTACCGCTCCTCCCGGGGCTGGTCATCCACCTCCGTACGGAAGTAGGTGTATCCTCTGAAGTCGATGTCTACGTCGAACGAGTCCGGCGCGTCGGCGCTGCGAATGACAACGGCACTACGCTCCCGGGATGGAACGTTCGTGGACCCGACCGCGGGCGTCGAGGTCTGGTCCATGGGTGTTCCCGCCTCACCGTCCTCGCCCTCCTCACCGGAGGCAACCGGTTGTTGCAGAACGCGATCGAACCGAAGCACCGAGCTCGGCGGGTCGGAGGCAGGGTCGAGCTCGCGGACGAGGAGCCGCACATCCCCGCGGCCGTCGCCGTTCAGGTCGAGCGTCTCCTCGCGACCGGGGCTGAGCTCCTGCGCGCCCTGCGGCGTCGTCACCGTTAAGGTGTCGCCTACCTCTTCAAGGGTGACCGGCTGCGCCTCATCGCCGACGGGTACCGAAACCGAATCGCCGACGAAGAAGCGCTGTTCCAGGAACACCTCTTCCAGCGCGTACGAGTCACCCTCGGCAGCTTCCGCTTGCACGACTTCGGTCCGGCCGGCCGCCCTTCCATTCCCCGCTTCGCCGTCGAACACTCCGGATACGAACAGGAAGTACGCGCCACCCGCCAGGGCCGCTACTACCGCCACGGCAATGGAGCCGATGACCCACGGGCGCGGTCCCTTCCGAACGATCAGCTCTTCCATGGGAGCCGGAGTCTCCTGGAGCTTCATGTTCTTGTACAGGGTAAGGGTCTCTTGCGGATCGAGCTCCAGGAACTCGGAGTATGTCCGGAGGAAACCGATCAGATACGGCTCACCCGGGAAGCTGCTGAAGTCTTCGGCCTCGAGACTCTCGATGTAGCGCTTCGCGATGCGGGTATCCCGAGCTACCTGTTCGACGGTGTAACCTTTCTGCTTTCGGGTTGTCTGCAGCTTCTCGCCGATCGACTCCATAGGCTCGCCTAATTGTCCTCGAAGAGGAAACCGGAATAGACATTAGCCGAAGCGGGAGCCTCATACTCGAATCGACTCGCGGGGATGCCTTCGTTGAGCACGATGTCGGTGAAGTCGAATACGATTTCCTCGTATCCCACGGTAACCGCCTCGATGCGCCGGATCAACAGGTCCTCCGTGACGGAGAGGGTCAGTTGACGGAATCCTTCACTGGAAGAGCGCCAATCCAGGCGCAGCTTCGTCACCAGTTCGTCCGAGCCCTCTTCGAGGGGAACCAGGTCGGGCGAGTCCAGGTAGGCAATGCTGTAGCCCTCTCGCATCAGTGTTAAACCCTGCTGGGTGGCAAGGGCCGCTCCGGTACCCGGATCTTCGCTCGTCGAACGCTCACCAAGAGTCTGCTCCAGGACCACATCGTACTCGGGTACGTACACCTTCAGAACACGCCCGTCCGAGACCAGGACCTGGTCCTCCGGTTCGTCGAAGTTCAGGCGGATCTGATTGGGCGCGCGATAGAAGAGGTCTCCGTCGTACCCGGCATCTTCCCGGGTCATGCTGACCCGGGCGGAATAGTCCACTATGCCGGTGTAACGCTCCGCAAGAGCGTCGAAGAACTCCGCGGAAGTCTCGATCTCCTGAGAGTACAGCGCCCCTCCGACCGCCAGCAGGCACAGAGTCAGGATTGTTATGCGATGGATTCGTCGTCGTGTTATCAAAATGTGATACCGCGTGGTTGCTAGTGCTGTGAAGTATACTCACCATGCACCGGCGCTTTGTCAAGCAGCGTTATCGGAGGTTCCGGATTCGGTCACGGAGCTCCGCGGCGCGCTCGTAGTTCTCCTCTTCTACCGCCTCGCTGAGTTGCCGGCGCAGTCGCTCCTCCGCATCAAGGGCTTGATCACCGATCTGTTCCAGTGCGGACTTGAGATAGTTCACCGACCTCACCCGCTCGAACCGGAATGCCGCGGTATCGATCTCCTCCAGGTTCTCGATCTCTTCAATGGCCCCTTTAAGGATACCCGCGGCGACACTCCTGGCGTGCCGGTTGACGGCGAGCATGGCCCTCGCGACGGCATTCATGCGCAGAATGTAGGGCTTGAACTGCAGGACCGCGTTTCGGTCCTCTTCTATCGGGCAGTACTGCTCGAGAAGACGGCAGAGTCGCAGGTTGTGCTCCGTGTCCCGGCGCACACGGTCGTAGTCATTGATCTGAAACAGCATCAGATAGCGGTAGTAGTAGAGGAGCCCTTCCCCGTGCAGGCGGGTCGCCGTCTCGCGGTCCACTTCGAAGCCGGCGGAGCTTCCCTCTATTTCGACGTGCTGCGCGAGGTCGGCCTCTATCTCGTCAAGTACCGACTCGAATCCGCCCGGATGGAGACCGTCGGGACGACCCTCCAGCTCGTACTGCTCGATTCCGAGGGGGAGGCGAACCTGCAGCACTTCCCGGCCGTCGTCGGCCGGGATCTTGCGAACCATGCGCTCCTCGTCGTACGGCCATTCTCTCAGGAGATTCGTCAGATCGTGTGTCATAGTTCCGTGCGCCCCGTGCGCGGTGTCGAGCCCGTTTCCAGCGGGCTCCATGTGCAATATAATACCGTTCCGTCAGGAGCGCGAAATGATCAAAGTCATCTCTCTCGGTGGGTCCATCGTGGCGCCCAACGGTGTGGACACGGAGTTTCTCAAGCGGTTCCGGGAGGCGGTCCGAGAGTACGTCTCGACGACGCACAGGCGGCTGATCCTGGTCATCGGCGGCGGGGCTCCGGCCCGGGCATACCAGGCAGCGTTCCGGGAAGTCGGTGGGGACGGCGACAGTAATGAGGCGGACTGGATAGGCGTGGCGGCCACCAAGCTCAACGCCGCCCTGTTGCGGGCGGTGCTCCGGGACATGTGCCCCAACGAGGTGGTCTCCGATCCAACCGGGAGCATTGAGTTCGATGGGGATCTGCTGATTGCTTCGGGATGGAAGCCGGGCTTTTCCACCGACTACGACGCCGTCCTCCTTGCGGAGCGCTTCGGCGCCGAGGGAGTCATTAACCTGTCCAATATAGAGCGAGTATACACGGCGGATCCCCGGACCGATCCGTCGGCAACCCCAATCGACACGATCTCATGGGCGGAGTTCTCGAGTCTGGTCGGCGACGTGTGGTCGCCGGGCAGCAACCTGCCGTTCGACCCCGTCGCCACGAGAAAGGCCTGCGAGCTGGGGCTGAGGGTCGTCGTCGCCAGAGGCACCGATATCGAGAATCTCCGGCGCATTCTCCACGATCAGACATTCATCGGCACGCAGATCGGTCCGCACTGAGGCGGCACTTGCCGCAGCGGATGCAACTGAGGAGGCACTTGCCGCAGCGGACGCAGCGGTGGCGGCAGCGGGCCACGAAGGGGCCGTCCCTAGGACCGAATCTGACGGAGCGAGTCCTGCGTGGTCGGAGAGAGCCGATACGCCGGCGGGAGCCACCGAATGATGTCCGCCAATGCGTCGATCTGTGAACGGGGCGTCGGAATGGAAGCGGCAATGCCGATCGCCAAATCGATCTCGTCGAGACGCGCCGCGATTCGGGACATCCGGACGGCGAATCCCGGTTCGGTTTCGGATGCCCCCCGGAGAGTGACCAGGGCTTCGCGAAACTGAGCCGCACCTTCGTCCCTCCGGCCGCGGTCCAGGAGGAGCTCGGAGACTCGCGCCCGCAGCCGGGCGAGGACAAGGCCGCCGGGAAGCTCGGCAACGATCTCGTTCATCACGCCGATGCCGGCCTGCTCGTCGTCGTCGTCCTGCTCCAGGTAGAGAGCGACGGTCTCCTCGAGGAGCCGAATCTTCTCTGAGGCGCTTTCGGCTGCTACTGCGTTGGTCCGTGCCAGCCCAAGCTGAAACCGCGCCAGGGATCCCTCGTCGATCTCGTGATACGCCCGGGCAATGGCCATGTGGCCTTCCGCCCGGCGCGCCGGGCTCTCTGCAAGCGAGGCGCTTCGTCCCGCCCGGGTGAGCATGAGGAAACCGACGGCACGGGTATCCTCGCGAAAGTAGCTGCGGGCGAGATCGACGTAGGAGAGGCTCTGGAGGTGGCCCAGGGGAATTCTGTCCACCAGCCGGAGCGCTTCTTCGCGGCTATCCATGGCTGCAAGGACCGATACGAGTTGATGCGCCGCGAGAGCCTGAGTTCCACTCGCAATCTCCCCGGCCGCCTCAACGGCGGTCAGGCTCCGGCGCAAGGTCTCCCTGGAGGCTTCGGTGAGCTCACCGCCCGCCGGCCCCTGCGCCCGGGCTATCCGCGCGAAGGCAAGCGCCCGCGCCCAGGGGTCGGCAATGCTGCTTGCGGCGGGTAGTGTCTGTTGGATCAGTGTGTTGACGCTCCCCAGGACTTCCGTACCGCGGTAGCGTTCGAGAAGGTCCAGGAGGAAGTCCGCCCGCAGGGCAAAATCCTGAACAATGTACACGTCCTGGATGGTGGCTTGCAGCGTCTCGGCAAGCGTCGGCGACGGGAGAAAGGCCGCCTCCACGATTCGGGCAAGCACCGCAACGCGGGACGACTCGGAGGAAATGCGGGATGCCGCGCGCCGGGCGCGTTCCAGAACGGCCGCGGCATTTTCGGTATCCCCCAGACGGGCATATCCGCGACCAACGCTGGTTAGTGCGTCCGCCAGAGCGTGAGCCTCGACACCCTCGGTTTCGTGGTCTCGAACGAACTCGAACAGGATTCGCGCTTCGTCACCGCGGTCGGCATCCAGGTACGCAGTGGCTACCTTCGCGAGGGCATCGAGCCGCCTTCCCGGCTCTTCCATGGACATGGCGACCGCCACGGCGGTACCGCCCACCGTGTCCTCTCCACCGAGGCGGCGCAGATTCGGCCCGTCGTGTCCGCGGCCGGTTGCGCAGGCGAGTACGAGAGAGAGCAGGATTGCGGTGGTTATTGCGTACGTTAACCTACGCAAACAACGTGACTTCATTATCGCGGTACTTCTGAGTGTAATGCAGCAGGCTGTCCGTTCCTCGACGGTGTGAGAATCAACGGTCGGCGGACACGGGCTGAATGAGCACCCGCCCGTACTTGTCCTGCCCGGAGAAGTATAGCACGCGCACCTGCCTGGGCCGGCCGAGGCGGTTAGCGGTCTTGAGACTGACTTCCAGCGTGCCGACACGAGTCTCGTTGCGGAGGTAGAGGTTACCGAAGGTGTGCTCGACACTTCCCTGCAGAAAATCCTCCACAGTGCACCCTACGAAGATCTTCACCGTTTCTCTCGTCGTCATCAGCCCAAGGTCGTAGGCATCGTTTGGATGAATATTGACTGTCTTCTCGTCGAAGGAGTAGTCGCCGAGAAGCGATAACGGTCCGGTCTGATTCACTGATGCCACGTGCGGCCTTCCTTGCTTCGTGTCGCTACTACGTTTGAGTTTCGCCCTTGAGTGTAGGCGTCCGCACAGAACGTCGTCAACACGACTGCTTGCTCGCCGTACCCGGCGTTGCTATATTGCGCGGGCAATGCACTCATCGGAACGCTTCCTTCACAAGCTCCGTCGTATCAAGAAACAGGGACAGGAGTCCGATGCCGACGCGCTGCGCAGCCAGGTCGACCGCGCCTTCAGCCACTCACTTCCCGGCTTGCCGTCGGAGATGGTCGAAGAGCTCTTTGCCCACTTCTACGCCCAGGCGGTCCCGGAGGGCACGCCCTTCTACATTGCGGTCGAACGCCTCGCGATCCTCGGGGATGTCGTGGATCTCATGTTCAGTGATTACGACGACGAGTCGGACCCGATAGGCCGGGAAGACTGGGAGGCGATCCGTGACATTGTCTCATCCTACGCGGTCGATCTGGACATGGGCCTGGTCAACTACGTCATGAAGCGCGTCCTGGAACACGGCCAAATCTGAGGCTTTCTCGAAGCTTGTGGGTGGCGAGCCCGACAAAACGTGATAGAGAAACAAGATACCCCATTTCGGCGCCTCCACGCCGGGCTTCGCCGGCGCGGTTGCGGAATTGCTCGTCCGTGTCGGCACTTAGCAGGCCGGTACCCACAAGCTTCGGGATACTTCATGCGCGGCGTCCCGGGCATTGACCTCCCGCCGGACAATCTCTAATCTTCGGGATTGCACCCAGCCTGCCGGCGTGGCGGAATTGGTAGACGCAGCAGACTCAAAATCTGCCGCCCGCAAGGGTGTGGGAGTTCGAGTCTCCCCGCCGGCACGAATTCACGCTAACATCTTGGTTTAGACGTACTTTGCCCGTAAACGCGTCTCCAGATTCGAGGATTCTCGGCGGGGAGACTCGAACGAAGTCCGAGGGCGTATCGCAGGCGCCCCAGGCGCCGAGAAACGCCCGGGGGCCGCAGGCGCCGCAGGCGCCGAGGCTCGAGTCTCCCCGCCGGCACG
>CAZUVX010000003.1:0-4147 GCA_964623865.1 uncultured Spirochaetaceae bacterium
TCTTCCATGAGGGGCATCCTTCCCGGCACCGTCGCCGGTGTCAACCGCGCCGCGAGTTGACAGTCACGGGCAATCACAGTACCGTGCATCCTCGGCAGGCTGTTTGAACGCGTAGCTCAGTTGGATAGAGCGTCGGCCTCCGGAGCCGAAGGTCGTGGGTTCGAATCCCGCCGCGTTCATTTCCCCGCGTTCTCTCCCGCCGTTCTCTCCCCCCGTTACTGAAGGCTCATGCCGGAGGCGCCCTGTTGTCACGCCCACATTGCGGATGTTCCGGCGTCGGCGCAGCTGAGCTTCCGAGTAGCCCACTCCGCCGTTTCCATCTACCGGAGTGATGCGCCCCTGGGGTAAGATAGTCGTGCGGTACCCCCGCTTTGGAAGGCGCAGGTAGTGCGCGGTGATCGGATATGCAAGGAGCAGGAGATGGGGAATCACGCGGACAGGTACTATGCGGTCTCGAACTACTTCGGCGGTGCACGGCGTTTCGAGATCCCGCGGCGAGAGAAGCGTGTACGCATTATCACGGTTGGAGCCAAGAGTTACCTCTCCATGGAGGATTGGAGCCACGAGGATTTGCCCGACGAGATCGATGTGCTCTGCGCTCTCGGTCTGGTGGACATCCGGCTTCCCGGGGATATCCGGGTCGAGTACCGCGGGGCCGGCTTTTTCGGCGCTTTCGGCGGCAATGCGCGTCACACCCATCCCATTCCAGGCAGGCCCGTCGTGGTCCGGGGCCTCGTTGGCTTGGGCGGCGTCGAAGTCCGAGTGCCCTCTGTGCAGTAGGATTGGACGTATGCGGTGGTCGGTATTCGTACTCAGTGATACGGGCTCGGTACGGCGGCGAAACGAGGACGCCGCCGTCGTAGGAACCAGAATCTTTCGCAATGAGAGCATGGGCTGGGAAGAAGACTTCGGGACCGTGCCCCGGGCCATTGCCGCAGGAGTTGCCGACGGTGTCGGCGGAGCCGCTGCGGGAGATGTGGCGAGTCGCCTCTGCCTCGAACACTTCGTTGCAGACCTGAATGCGTACGACGGCGGCCTCAGCGATGCGGACCTCCGGGCGCGGCTCCAGCGGAGCGCGGTGGATCTGCACAACGAGGTTACCCGGCAGAGCATGCTCCACTCCGAGCGCAACGGGATGGCTACCACTCTCTCCAGCTTTGTCTGGTACGAAGGTGCGCTCTACATGGTGCACGCCGGAGACAGTCGTTTGTACCTCTATCGGAGCAGGACGCTTTCCCGATTGACTCGGGACCACACCCTGCGGGAGTTCACCGGCAACGTGAAGATTCCGGGCAACATTCTGGTTAACTGTATCGGAGTGGAGCGGGACTTCTTCGTGGACGTCGCCCGCCTCGAGAGTGTCGGTCTCCCCGGTGATGTGCTCCTGGCGTGCACCGATGGATTGACGGACACGGTGCCGGAGCGGGATATTTCGGACATCCTCGACGGCGGGAACGATCCCGCCACGGCGGGCTCCGAGCTGATGTCCCGGGCAAATGCGGCCGGCGCTCCCGACAACGTCACTTTCGTCCTGATCACGGTGGCCTAGCCCGCAGCGGCACCTTGATCGTTGGTTCGCACGGGCGCAGACTCCACGAGATGGCACACCAGGAAGACCACCATGAGAGATACCATCGCCTCGATCTCATCGCCTTTCTCGGTGCTCTCTGTCTCTTCTTCTCCACGATCGAATACCTCTTTCCGAAGCCCTTTCCCTTCTTCCGGTTGGGTCTGGCGAATCTGCCCATTCTAATCAGTCTGCAGCTCTTCACTCCGGGGTATGTGCTTCTGCTGGTGCTTCTCAAGGTGTTGGGTCAGGCGTTGATCAACGGTACCCTGGCGAGCTACGTCTTCCTCTTCTCCGTCGCCGGGAGCTACTCGAGCGCCTTGGTCATGCTCACCGCTCACGCTCTCATGAAGAACCGGGTGACCCTGGTGGGGATCAGCGTGTACGGCGCCATTGCCAGCAACATCGTCCAGATATTCCTCTCGGTAACATTCATTTTCGGGGAGACCGCGTGGATCATTGCTCCGCCCTTCGTCGGCCTCGGTGTGGCCAGCGGTGTGGCGGTCGGGTTCTTTGCACAGCGCTTCTCTGAACGCTCACAGTGGCTTGACGCAATTCGGACGCAGTATGGCCGGGACACGAAAGAAGAAACAAAACAGGCTCCTTAGGAAGCACCTGGACGCGCAGCATCTATTCATTGCCGGGGGCCTGCTCATTCCCGCCTACCTCTTCCAGGATCTCCTGGTTGTCCGGGTCGCGCAAGTTCTGCTCTTTGCGTTGCTGGCGAGCATCGCCGGGAAGAAGATCAAGTGGCTCTACTTCGTCATCATGGTGGCCTCGATCACGCTGTTCAATCTCTTGACACCCATGGGCAGAGTTCTCATGGAGGTGGGTCCCTTTCCGATCACGTCCACGGCGCTGCAGCAGGGTCTTATGAAGGGGTTCACCATTGTCGGGCTGGTGTTCATCTCATTGTTCTCCATTCGACCGGACCTGCGCCTGCCCGGCCGTCTGGGCGGGCTGGTCGGACGTGTGTTCTTCTACTTCGAACAGATTATGGAGGGGCGGGGGCGGATCGAGGCCAAGCGCCTGATCCCCTCGATCGACGAGATGCTCACCGGTCTCTTTCGGCCGGACCGGCAGGGTGAGCCCGAGCGCCCCATGTTCGCAACCGCCCGAACGACGGCGTGGGGAATGGTCTTCCTTGCGGGGCTCCTCGGGGTCAACTGGGGGCTGCTCTTCGTCTAAGCTTTGCCTCCCGCCTGGGGTCTGCATGTCTGTGCCTCCCGCCTGGGGTCTGCATGACGGCGCGGTTGCGTCGCCCATGCAGGGATGCGATACTTTGCTCCCACAACGCAACTGCGAGGATTGTCATGTACGCCACGGTGAAAGATGAACTACGGAACCGCATCGACGAGGTGCGCGAGCAGGGTCTGTACAAGAACGAACGCGTCATCAACGGACCGCAAGGGTCGCACATCGACGTATCCGGGCGCGGCGACGTCATCAACTTCTGCGCCAACAACTATCTGGGATTGGCGTCACACCCCGAGATCGTTCGGGCGGCCCACCAGGGGCTGGACCGCTGGGGTTACGGAATGTCGTCGGTCCGATTCATCTGCGGCACGCAGACTGTCCATCGTCGCCTCGAAGAGCGCCTCTCGACCTTTCTGGGGATGGAAGACACCATCCTCTACGCCGCCTGCTTCGACGCCAACGGCGGTCTCTTCGAAACCCTCCTGGGCCCGGAGGATGCGGTAATCAGTGATGCCCTGAATCACGCGAGCATCATCGACGGGATTCGTCTCTCCAAGGCGCAGCGCTACGTCTACGAGACGTGCGATATGGCGAGTCTGGAGGAGCAACTCAAGGCCGCATCCGGTGCGCGGCATCGTCTCATTGCAACCGACGGAGTCTTCTCCATGGACGGCACCATCGCAAAGCTGGAGCAGATCTGCGACCTGGCGGAGCAGCATGATGCCATGGTCATGTTCGACGACTGCCACGCAGTAGGCTTCCTCGGCGAGAACGGACGGGGGACTCACGAGTATCGGGGTGTCATGGATCGCGTGGACATAATCACGGGAACCCTCGGGAAGGCTCTCGGGGGCGCAAGCGGGGGCTATACCAGTGCGCGCAAGGAGATCGTCGAGCTCCTGCGTCAGCGCTCGCGTCCCTACCTCTTCTCCAACACTCTGGCTCCTCCAATCGCCGCCGCGAGCATTGCAGCCATTGATCTGCTGGAGAGCTCCGCGGAGCTTCGTCGCAGGCTCTTCGATAACACGAGGTACTTTCGGGGTAAGCTCAAGGATGCCGGCTTCGCGATTCCGGAGGGTGAGCACCCCATAGTTCCGATCATGCTCGGGGACGCGCGCCTGGCTCACGAGATGGCGGACAGACTCCTGGATCGCGGCGTGTACGTCATTGGTTTCTCGTACCCGGTGGTGCCGGAAGGCACGGCGCGCATTCGCACACAGGTGTCCGCCGCCCACGCACGGGAAGACCTGGACTACGCGGCGCAGCAGTTCGCCGAGGTCTACCGGGAAATCACCTAGGAGGCCGCGCCGGCCGACCATGCGGCGACCTGCGCGAGGTGGCGGGATCATCGATTGCCGTATCCGGGTGGGCGTGTCCCGGTGG
>CAZUVX010000003.1:4247-17468 GCA_964623865.1 uncultured Spirochaetaceae bacterium
CGGTGGGCGTGTCCCGAGGCACCGCATGCCGGGCATCGATTCAAGAGGAGGAGAGAGTGAGCACCTTCGTAAACACGGGAATCCAGCAAGTCGGGATCGGGGTGCCCGATATGGAAGCGGCCTTCCGGTGGTACGCCCGGTACTTCGGCATGGACATTCCGGTGTTTCAGGACGCCGGGGAAGCGCCCCTCATGACCAGGTACACCGGCAATCAGGTCCAGACCAGGACCGCAACCCTTGCCATGAGCATTCAGGGCGGCGGCGGCTTCGAGGTGTGGCAGTTCACCAGTAGAAACACCGTTCCCCCGTCGTTCCAGCCTCAGCTCGGTGATCTCGGTATCTATGCGGTCCGCATGAAGAGCCGCAACATCCTCACGGCTGCTCGCTCGTTGACCCGGGAGGGCCTCACCATCATCACCGGGCCCGGTACGGCCCCGGACGGAGGCCGGCACTTTCTCGTCTCGGACAACCACGGCCTGGTCTTCGATATCGTTGAGAGCACGAGCTGGTTCGCCTCGTCAAAGGCGGCCACCGGGGGAGTTGCGGGAGTACAGGTCGGCGTTTCAGAGATGGAACGGTCAATCGCCTTCTATCGCGATGTCCTCGGCTACGACGTCGTGCTTTCCGATACCGAAGGGGTCTTTCAGGACCTGGACGGGGCGGCGGGCGGGGACAAGCCCCTCCGACGCGTCCTGTTGAGCCACTCCGCCGAGCCTCGCGGAGCCTTTGCACGGCTTATCGGTTCCTCCCGAATCGAGCTGGTACAGTCCCTCGACCGGGAGCCGCAGAAGCTCTTCGAGAACCGCTTCTGGGGAGACCTCGGCTTCATTCATCTCTGTTTCGATGTCCGCGGCATGGACGCCCTGAAGCAACATTGCGAGTCCCTGGGCTATCCCTTCACCGTCGACAGCGGGGACACCTTCGAGATGGGCGATGCCGGTGGTCGCTTCAGCTACGTCGAGGACCCGGACGGCACCCTCATTGAGTTTGTGGAGACCCACAAGCTCCCCCTGGTCAAGTCTCTCGGGTGGAGTCTCGATCTGGCCTCCCGGAATCCCGAGAAGCCGCTGCCGGGGTTCATGCTTCGATTACTGGCGCTGGGCCGGGTCAAGAACCCATAGCGGAGGCCGCCGACCACTGCGGGGTGCGGGCCGGCGGCGCGTGAATACAGTCACAACCGACGCAATCGCGCCGCCGCAGGGGACTGCACCGGCGGATCGGAACCGACGTCACCGACCGTAAACGCGGCGGATCTTCCGGGCGTCTTCATCCTCAATGTTCAAGTCCAGGTTCAGGGCGCCCGGCATCTCGCCGAATACCCGGGCCGTCTCCTCAATGTCCTCGAGCACATGCTCCGCCGTCGGAATCATGCGGTACATCATGAGGCCGTGGGGAATGACCGGGTAGGTGATGGCGGTGACAAAGACCCCGTTCTCCCGGAGGTAGCTCACCGTACGCATGCCCACCGCTTCCGCGGTTTCGCTTCGGACCGGTACGAAGACCGAGCAGATCGGTGACTCGCCCGGGCCGACGAAGAATCCATGGTCCCGGAGGCGCTCTTTCAGGGCGTTGGAGTTCTCCCACATCTTGCGACGTCGATCATCGGCGTCGATCACCAGATCAAGGATCTTGTCCAGGGCCTGGACGTAGACCATGGGAAGGCTCTTTGCAAACACCTGGGTTCGCGCGTTGTACGCGATCCAGTCCACCACATCCTGAGTGGATGCGGAGAAGCCACCGATGGCGCCGAAGGACTTGGCGAAGGTGCCGAAGTAGACGTCCACCCCGTCTTGAACACCGAGGTGGTCGGCGGTGCCGCGGCCGACCTCGCCCATGACGCCCCAGCCGTGAGCATCGTCCACGAAGAGCCGCGCTCCGTACCGCTCCTTCAGAGCAACGATCCTGTCGAGCTTGGCGACGTCCCCGGTCATGCCGAAGACTCCCTCGGTCACAATGAGTATGCCGCCCTTCCTGTTCTCGTTAATTCGCCTGAGGACTTGCTCCAGGTCGTCCATGTTGTTGTGCTTGAAGACGCGGACCTGGCCGGGCGCCTGGAAGGAACCGTCGACAATGGAGGCGTGGGCGAGCTTGTCCATGACAATGACATCGTCCGGACCGACAAGAGAGGCGATCGTTCCGACAACGCCGAGATACCCGTAGTTGAACAGGAACGATGCTTCCTTCTGTGCCACCTCGGCGAGCCGCTTCTCCAGGGCAAGGTGGTACGGGCTGTTTCCGGTCATCATCCGGGAGCCCATGGGAGCGCTGATGCCGAACTCCGCAATGGCATCCTGCGCCGCCTGATTGACCGATGGGTGATTGGCCAGTCCCAGGTAGTTGTTCACCGACCACATGATCGTGTCCCTGCCCTGGAATTCCATTACCCGGTCGGGCTTTGGAGGGAGAATGGGGCGCGTGAAGTAGTGGTCGTTGTGATACCGCTGCGGACCGAAGTAGCCTCGGTCGGTCTTGCACTTGTCGAAGAGATCAACGGTCATCTTCATTTCCATTCTGACTACTCCTTGAAGAGTCGGCGGACAGTCTTCTCGAGATCTCCCGGAGAGATCCGACCCGGGTCGACCACGGCGTCGGCCGTCGGCACACGCGTTTCGTGCTCCCTCCGGAAACGTTCAATGCCGCCTCCCGTGACGTTCAGCATGGTGAGTGTGCTCTTGCCGACGAGGCCTTCCCGCCGCGCCCGCCGGAGGCTGGCGACGGCAACGGCCGCAGGCTCGGTGATGTCAATGCCTTCAGTGTCGACGAAGAGGTTGCGAGCCGCCCGCGCGTCGCGGCGGGAGATTGCGTGACTATGGCCGCGGCTGTCAACCAGCGCGTCGAAGAGACCTCCCCGTACGGCGTAGGGCGGCTTTCGGTTGGCCAGGACGTCGGCGTAGAGACGGCGGATCCGGCGGCGCGCCGTTGAGTCCGACAGGGATACAAGCTCCGGCAAGCGGCGCTCCCAGGAGGTGTGTATGGGCACGAACGGCTTGTTCTGAGAGACAATCAGACGCATATGGCGATTTCCGAAGCGGGCGTCTTCCAGGAGCCGAAGACTCGCTTCCCATGCTGCAATGGCGCCGGTCCCGCTTCCGACGGCCTGGAAGTACGCTTCCGGGAGCTCGCCGACTTCGTGGGCCGCGGAGAGAACCGTCGTGCCCATGCCGTCGCGGCGTGCCACGTTGGCGGCTCCCCCTTCGGAGATGAATCCGTCGAGTTGGGCAATCTGCCCTGCCAGTGCAATCGCATCGTAGTAGTCGGCGCGGCCGGCCACCGCGACAATGCGCACATGGGACGGCCGCTCCCCCGCGTGCCACAGTGCAGGAAGGTTCCGTTCGGGAACGACGAGCAACAGAGGCATACCGTTCGCCCCGAAGACGCGACCGAATGCGCGGGCGGTGTTTCCCGCCGAGGCGACCACCAGGGGGGCAGTATTCTCTTCGGGAAGACGCCCCCCGACACTGTACGCCTCACACTCCTTGAAGGTGCCGCTCTCCATGCGCACATCCCGTTCCGGCCAGTACCCGCTGAAGGTCACGTACAGGCGGTCCATACCGAGCGCGCGTCCCAGCTTTTCACTGCGGTAGGTTACCGGAGCCGACGAGCCGTCAAGGCGGCGGCGAATCGGGAGCCACTCGGCGAAGCGGTAGATTCCCTCCGTCGGATCTCCGACTCTGATTTGCTCCGACCGGTATAGCGTGCGAAGAAAGGCAGGTCGGTCCGCTTCAGGATTCCTGAGGACCATACCGGAGGCGGGGTCGAAGTTGTCTTCCAGAACGTGGCCGGTGGCCAGGCACTCCAGGCTGTAGTGGAGTCGCCCCGTTGCGAGAGTTGGGTGTGCTCCGAGAGCCGGCGAGGTACTCATACGGCCTCCTCTCCGAGAGCTGCAGGCAAGGTTACGACCGCGGCTGACAGCCGCGCTTTCGACTCTCTTGTCAACTCGCCATATACCACATAGGTTAGGGAAGGGAGAACCGATCGATGCAAGCGCGGCGCGCACGGCGGCACGTGGGCACATAAAAAGCCCAAAGGCTCTATTAGAAGTGCTGAATATATGAAGCGAATATTCACTTTGTCCGTGTCGCCGGTATGCGAGGAGGTGACGGTATGGTACAGAAGCGACGCGCACTCCTTGTAGCGATCGGCATGAAGCACTTCTCCGAGGCGGGTTATCGCGATGTCAGCGTGTCGGAAATCATGCGGGAGGCCGGGCTGAGTGTCGGCAGCTTCTACAACTACTTCCCCAGCAAAGAGGAGTTCTACAGTCGCGTCCTGGACGTAATAGAGTCCGAAGGCATTCGCAAGATCGATCGAGTGGTCATGCGGCTTCGCTCCCCCATCAACAAGCTGAAGGCGGTCTATCGATTCACCACCCTCGGTCTGAAGCAGAACCGCATATTGCGAGGAGTGCTCCGCCGGGACCAGCGGTTCATTTACCCCGGCCTTGCCGATCGGGAGCGGCAGCCGGGCACCCTCCGGCGGCACGTGGAGGACCTGCTCCGCGACATCATTCGGGAAGGCACCAACAAGAACGTCTTCCGCACCGGGCTCTACCGCGATCCGGCTCGCCTCATCATCGCCATCTTCGACACCCTGGTGTATCAGATCGACCGTGAAGACATTGATGAGCTTCTCTCGGACATGCTGGTCTTCCTGCAGCGCGGCTTGAGGCGCACCCTCCGGCTCCGCCGGCGGGATGAGCGATACGACAAGCGGGTGATGGACGTCGACGAGGAGCTGTAAGGGCAACGCCGCGGCTCCCGCGTGGAGGGTGTGAGCTTCCGCTGAGCCGGTCCGGCCTGAGCCGGTCCGGCCGTCGGTCGGGACGGGCTGCGCGACTATGTGTCGCGCGTCAGGTCGTCGTAGATCTCGAGAATCTCCTCCCGATACTCCTCGGGGGCGCGGATGTGTCCCCACCCGAGTTGGACCTGGAAGATCCCGTCGTAGGCGGAGTCGTGGAAGCTTTCGAGGACATGGGGTATGCCCAGCTCGGTGAGATGGGCATCCAGCAGCCGCGCTTCGATATCGTTCCTGAGCTCGACAATGGTTGTGTATTCGGCCATGACGGTTCCAGTGTACGCCCTCTCGCGGGGAGGGACAATCGGTCGGTCGGATGAGACCTCACCCGGACGAGGCCACGGTGCCGAATCGTCAACGGAGAGAACCGCGCCCATACCACGAAGTTGGAACGAACTGTATGACTCTGTAGACAGGGTCTCTGTTGACAAGGCGGGATAGCTGAATTAGGTTATACAATCATTATGAAGAGTGGAGGGTACCATGGAATGGATAACCTGGCTCGCCCTTCCTCTCGCAGGTGCAATTCTAGGTTGGACAATCCGTTGGCTATACGCCCGGTTCCAGCTTTCTTCTTCGGAGCAGAAGGCGGAACGTGTTAAGAAAGATGCAATACGAGAAGCTGAAGCCAAACGAAAGGATCTCCTGCTCGAGACAAAAGACGAGCTCCTGAGGGAACGAGACGAGCAGGAGAAGGAACTACGGGAGCGACGAAACGAGTTACAGCGCTATGAGAAGCGCTTGAACCAGAAGGAAGAAAACCTAGAGCAGCGAACCGCCGAAGTCGATAGACAGGAGGCGGCATTCGAGGACCGTGAGAGGAAACTGGCTGATCGCGAGGATCAGCTGAACGAGCAAGAGAATAGATGGAGGGAAGAGCTCGAACGGATTTCGGGCTTGACCCAGGAAGACGCCAAGCACCTCATCATTCAATCCCTCGAGGACGACGCACGCCACGACGCCCAGGGGCTCATCAACAAGATCGAGCAGGAAGCAACGGCAACTGCCGACAAGCAGGCCCGGGAAATCCTCGTCTCCACCATTCAGCGGATGGCCTCCGAGGTGAACGCCGAGGTTACCGTTGCATCGGTAAGTCTGCCGGGAGATGAGATGAAGGGCCGGATCATCGGGCGCGAGGGACGCAACATCCGGACCCTCGAGACGCTCACCGGCGTAGACGTCATCATTGACGATACTCCGGAAGCGGTGGTGGTGTCGTGTTTCGATCCGGTTCGCAAGGAGATCGCGCGCCGCTCCCTGGAGCGCCTGATTTCCGACGGACGTATCCATCCGACGCGAATCGAAGAGGTGGTTCAGAAGGTCACCAACGAGATCAGTCAGTCGATCTACGAGGAAGGAGAGAAGGTCCTCTTTGAGCTCGGGATCCACCACATGAAGCCCGAAGGCATCCGCGGGATCGGACGGCTCCAGTTCCGTACGAGCTACGGGCAGAACGTGCTGGCACACAGCAAGGAAGTGGCTGTCTTCGCCGGGATGATTGCCGGTGAGATGGGCGCCGATCGCGACCTCGCCAAGCGGGGCGGCCTCCTCCACGACGTGGGTAAAGGCATTGAGAGCGATGGTGACAGCAATCACGTCGAGCTCGGTGTCGAGCTGGCGAAGCGGATTGGGGAAGACCCGAAAGTGATCAACGCAATTGCGGCACATCACGGGGACGTTCCGCACAGCTGCGTCGAGTCGGTAATCGTACAGATTGCAGACGCTCTGTCGGCGTCACGTCCCGGTGCGCGACGTGAGACGCTGGACAACTACATCAAGCGTCTCGAGAACCTCGAACGCATTGCCGAGGAGTTCCAGGGGGTCGACAAGGCATACGCCATCCAGGCGGGCCGTGAGCTGAGGATCATGGTCGACCACGAGCAGGTCTCCGACGTCGAGGCGCAGGATATCGCCAAGCAGATTGCGCGGCGCATCGAAGAACAACTGCGGTATCCCGGGCGTATCAAGGTGACGATGATCCGGGAAACGCGAATCATAGAGTATGCCCGGTAGAATCTATCGGGTCATGATGCTCGGGGACGTCATTGGGCGGTCCGGTATCCGGGCCGTCGTGACCTCCCTCTCCCGGCTGAGGAAGGAACACCGCGCCGATTTCATAGTCGTCAACGGTGAGAACGCCGCCGACGGTTTCGGGATTACCCCCGAGATCGCCGGCGAGCTGTTTTCCGCCGGGGCGAACGTCATCACCACGGGCAATCACATCTGGCAGCAGAAAGAAGTGTACGCGTATCTGGACCGGGAGGAGCGGATCCTTCGCCCGGCCAACTACCCCGGAGGCGATCCGGGCCACGGTCACTGCGTCGTGGAGGCCAAGGGGGCCCGGGTAGGGATCGTGAATCTCCAAGGGCGAGTTCGCCTGGCACCTATTGACTGTCCCTTCCGCAAGGGTAAGGAGCTCGCCCGGAAGCTCGCGAGCGAAGTCGACTTCATCTTCATTGATCTCCACGCGGAGGCGACCGACGAGAAGGAGGCGATAGCGTGGCATCTGTCACCGGATGCCGTCGCCGTCATTGGTACGCACACCCACGTGCAGACCGCGGACGAACGAATTCTCGGCGGCCGGACGGCCTACATTACGGACGTCGGCGCCTGCGGGCCCCGGGACTCCGTGATCGGGTTCGATCCCCGGATCAGCATTGATCGCGCCAGGTCCCAGCTTCCTCTTCGGAACGAGGTCTCCAACAATCCCGCCATGCTTCACGGCATCCTCGTGGAGATAGACCTCGATGCGGGGAAGGCCATAGGGGTCAACCGGATTCAGGAGGAGTCCCTCGTGTGAAGCGTCCGCCGCTTCTGGATCTTCTTGTCGCTCGCTTTCCGGGGACTTCCCGAGAACGTCTGATGTCCTACATCCTCGCCGGTGAGGTTCTCGTCGATGGTGAGCTCGTTCGTGATCCTCATCGGAAGATCCCCGTGGACGTGAGCATTGACTTCAAGGGAGAGCGCTTCGTATCCCGGGGCGGCTTGAAGCTCGACCACGCAATTGCCGCGTGGAGCCTGCCGGTGGAGGGGCGTGTCTTCATTGACGCCGGCGCCTCGACGGGGGGATTCACGGACTGCCTGCTCCAGCGCGGTGCCGCGGCGGTTCACGCTGTCGATGTCGGGTACAACCAGCTCGCCTACTCCCTCCGGCGCGATCCCCGGGTCATTGTGCACGAACGGACCAACATCATGCACGTCTCCTCCGTCGACCCTCCCGCTCACGCGGCGGTGTGCGACCTCTCCTTTCGTAGCGCCGTGGGCGCGGCGCGGCACCTCAGGGGCCTCCTCACCGAGGGGTGGGTGGTCGCTCTCGTGAAGCCGCAATTCGAAGTTGACCCGGATACACCCGGGTTCGACGGCGTGGTGAGGGACGGACGTCTGCTCCGGGATACCCTGGATGCTACGGCTCGACGCCTGGCGGAGACGGGTATGGAGGTCTTCGCGGCGGTGCCGTCGCCGATTCTCGGACGCCGGGGCAATCGGGAGTTTCTCTTTCTGGTAGGGCGGGCGGTGGGCAACGTCTCCTCAGGTCAACTTCGTCCACTTGAAGTTGTTGCAGCGTGCCTCTCCGACACCACATAGACCCTCGCAAGCTGGACATCCGGACGCCGCTGCCTAAGCTTATGGGGCGGAGGTGTCCTGTGAAAAGACGCGCTATTCTCGCGGTACTGGTGTTCGTCGTTGCCGTCGGTGGTTGGGGACAGTCGGTGGGAGGCGGCGTCTCGGTCTTCCTGCCGGAGTCGCTGTACTGGAACGGCGACGGAAGTGTCAGCGTGGAAACAGCCCTGTCGACTTCGTTCGGGCTGGGCGAGTTTCTCAGCTTTCCAATCGGGATAAGCTACAACCAGGTCTACGGGCTCAAGCCCGAAAGCGCGGAGCTCGACATCAACGCCGGGCCGTGGTTCTACGCCGACAACCTGCAACCCTTTCTCATGGCTCAGGGGCGAATCGGAATCGACCGTTTCTACGTCGACCTCTTTGGGGGCGGCGGCTTGAGCTGGAATCCCGTCATGCGTCCTCTCAAAGGCACTATTGAGGCGGATCTGGCCGGGCGCCTCTCCGGCGAGGACGCCACCGACATCAGCTTCACGAGCCTCACGGTGGACAACGCCCTCGGCTACGGCTGGCTCGCCGGTGGCGGATTCGGGCTGAATATCCAGGGAGTGGATGTCGACTTGAACGCGACCTACAAGAGCATGACTCACGGGGTGGTCGTTACCGGCGAGTACTACCGGATTGAATCGGGTGAGGGCGTGCAGGAGTTCAGCTCCGCCGCGGACCTCACCGACTTCAGGGTGATCTTGCGCGGTATCACCGTGGGAATTAACGGATCGATTGAGATGTAGCACGGCGGGGCCGTCGCCCCGGCGCGGCCCTCGCCGAACGTGACCGCCCGGTCGCACATGCCGCCCGGACCGAAGCGCCCGTCCGGCCGCACGCGACCCCGGAGCTAGCCGAAGGAGTCTCGGGTCAGGGGCTCCCCGATGTACACACCTTCGCCGCCGAGGTACTCGCGACGGCTCCCGTCAATCAGGAACTGTACCCGCTCCACCGTATCGAACTCGGTGGAGGAGAAGACGACCTGCTGGAGCTGTGCCAGGAAGCCTTCAACTCCCATGGAGTTGAACCGGAACGACTCGTTGAAGTTCAGATACGCCGTTCCGTTCTGTACCCGTGCCGAGAGAAGCTCGGTACCCTTGGGAATCAGATTGAGCAGTCCCTGATTGAGCTCCTCCACTGTCGGGCCTGAGATCAGGGTCTTGATCGCCTCGGTCATCGGGCTGTCGACGTAGGAGATCCGGCGCTCAACGCGGTGAGGATGGATCTTGCCGTCGTCGGTAACGCGGATGAAGTAGACTCCGGCGTCCCGGACGCGGGTCACCTCCCGCTCGGCATCGGAGTCGGGCCGGGAGGGAGGTGCCCCCGACGAGGGTGCCTCCTCAGCCTCCGGCGTCTCGTCGACGCGCTCATCTTCCGAGCGAGTGTCCTCGCTCGGGGTCTCCTCGGGTTCATCCGGTCCGCGTTCGGGAATTCCCCCGTCCGGCTCACGAATCTGTACGACCCGCGGGATATCCTCGCTGCCGTCACCTTCACCCGCGTCGGGTTCCGGAGTGGGCATGCCGTCGTCTTCCTCTTCCTCGGTACGTGGCGCCTCCCCGTCCGACGCGCCTATGCCGACGCGGTCCTTCAGGACCTCCACGAGCTCGGTTTCAGCGAGAACCCGGGAAATCTGGTCACGGTTGTAGAGAAAAATCGTCGTAATGAGCAGGATGAACGCTATCCAGAAGAGCACTCCGAAGGATGCGTGTTGCTTTTTCTGTTTCCGTGCCATGGCATCTACAGTATCGACAGGTCGAGGCGACCCTTAGAGGGGCGGCAGTTCCCGTCTTGGCGCCGGTGTTACTGCGAGGAGCCGATCTGCGCCCTGTCACGAGAACCAGCCTGCCCGGCGCTTGCCGACCCGGCTATCCCTTATCCGGCGTCTCTCCGTAGCGAGCGGCGCCTTGTTCAACCGCCTCGTCGAACCAGTCGGGGATGGCGGCGGGGCGCCCGCTCCCGGCGTCGATTGCCACCAGCACCGTGGCGGCTGTTGCGTAGACGCGCCCGTCACCATCGATCAATTCATAGGAGATGGTGAAGCTTGCGCGCCGCTTCTCGTGAACCCACATGCGCACGTAGATTGTTTCGCGCAGGTTGATCGGACGCTTGAACTCGCATTCCACCCGCTTCATCACGAAGGCGGTTTCGGCGCCGTCGCCGTCGAGAGAGAAGTAGTCTCCGAGGATCTTGATGCGCGCCTGCTCCAGATACGTAAGAAAGACCGAGTTGTTGACGTGGCCGTAGGCGTCCAGGTCGCGGAAGCGGACCTCCACGGGGATCACGGTAGCGGTAACGTCGGACATAACTGCCTCCTCGTGGCGATATGAGTTCAGTACGGGGCGCCCCCGCGCCACTGCGGGCGCCCATGCGGCATTCCGGGCGCCCACGCCGCAGCGTCCCCGCCTCCGCGGGCTCCGCGGGCGCCCCACCGTCGCTTCGCGGGTGCAACCAACGGCGGCGGGGCAAGTTTGACGAAGGTTTGCTTACCCCGTATCATGACGCGAACATGCAAGAACTTAGAGGGATTTCAGTCTCCCCCGGTATTGCCATAGGGCCGGCCTTCGTTTACCACGACGACCGTCCCGCCATTCCCGAATACGAGGTCGAGATCGAGCGCCTGGCGAGCGAGATGGACCGGTTCAACACCGCCGTCGAGAAGGCCAAGGGCGAGATCGAGGCCCTGAAGGACAAGGCGGAGGCGGAGGTGTCGGACCGGTCCACCTCACTCCTGGACTCGCACCTCCTCATGCTCGAGGACCCGGAGTTCATCAAGGCGGTCAAGGAGAAGCTCCGGGAGAACCGCAAGAACATTGAGTGGGTCCTCTACCGCGCCGTCCAGGACATCATTGAGCAGCTCAATGCAACCAACCAGGAGTACTTCCAGGAGCGCGGTGCCGACGTTCACGATGTCGCCAAGCGCATCTTGAACCACTTGCTGCACCGCGATCAAGTGTCCCTGGCCGATCTCTCTGTTGAGGTGATTCTGGTCGCCCACGACCTCCTGCCGTCCGAGGCGATTGCCATGAACAAACGCATGGTCCGCGCCATTGCCATGGACGCCGGCGGCAAGACTTCCCACACCGCAATCCTGGCCCGGAGCTTCGAGATTCCCGCGGTCCTCGGCCTGTCCAACATAACCTCCCTGGTAGAGCCGTCGAGCACCATGATTGTCGACGGCAACGCCGGGCGGGTGATCCTGGATCCTGACGATGACACGGTGTCCCGCTACCTGGAGGCCCAACGCGAATGGAAGCGCCATGAAGTGCAGCTCATGGGGCTCAACGAGCTCAACGCCGAGACAAACGACGGCAAGCTCATTCAGCTGATGGCGAACATCGAGGTTCCCGAAGAGGTAGATGCGGTTCCGGCTCACGGTGCCGACGGCGTAGGTCTCTACCGGAGCGAGTTCCTCTTTCTCCAGCCCGGACGGCTCCCCACGGAGGAGGAGCAGTATAACGCCTACAGCTACGTTCTGAATGCACTCGACGGCAAGCCCGTGACCATTCGGACGCTGGATGTCGGCGGTGACAAGGTCGTGCCGGAGCTCGAAGGGTTGGGGGAGCGCAATCCCATCCTCGGGTGGCGCGCCATTCGATTCTGTCTCTCCCGCATTGACCTCTTCAAGACTCAGCTCCGGGCGCTTCTTCGTGCGAGCACGTATGGCAATCTCCGGATCATGTTTCCCATGATCTCCGGAGTAGAGGAGCTCTCCCGCGTCTACGAGATCCTGGACGACGTGAAGGAGGAGCTGCGGACCGAGGGGATCGCCTTCAAGGAGAACATTCCCGTCGGGATCATGATCGAGGTTCCCTCGGCGGCAATGACCGCGGATATCCTTGCCCGGAAGGTGGACTTCTTCTCCATCGGTACCAACGATCTCATCCAGTACACCATCGCCGTCGACCGGGGCAACGAGAAGATCGCCTACCTCTACGAGCCATTCCACCCCGGCGTCCTGCGGCTCCTGAAGCTCATCATCGACAGCGGCCACGAAGTGGGGATACCTGTCGGCATGTGCGGTGAGATGGCGGGCGATCCCCTGGCAAGTCTCATTCTCCTCGGGCTGGGACTGGACGAGTTCAGTATGAGCGCCGCCGGAATCCCCGAGGTCAAGCGCATCATCAGATCTGTGTCGATGACCGACGCCGAGGAGCTCGTCGGATCCGTCCTCGACATGCGCTCCTACGAAGAGGTGGACGCCTTCGTGCAGGATCTCATGGAGAAACGGTTTCAGATCCATGCCTACTGATACCCGAGCTCTGCCGCTTATTGCCGTGGTGGGTCGCCCCAACGTGGGCAAGTCCACTCTGGTCAACAGGTTCGTTGGAAAGCGCCGATCCATTACCGACCCGACTCCGGGGGTTACCCGCGACGTCGTGGAATCGCGCTGGCAGCTTCGCGGCCGTGCCGTCAGGGTCGCCGACACCGGCGGCTACACCGAAGGGCACGCCGAGTACGACCGTCTGGTCGGCGAGCGCGCCCTTCGCACGGTGGAGGACGCGGACATCGTTCTCCTGGTCATGGACGTCACCGACGTCACCCCGGAAGACGAAGCCTTCATTGAGGCCATCCGGCCCCATCAGGACAAGGTCGTCGTGGTGGTGAACAAGGTCGACAACGAGAAGCGCGAGGCCGCCGCGTGGGCGTACTACGAGTACGGCTTCGAGACGGTCATCCCGGTCTCCGCCGAGCACGGTCGCAACGTCGAGGCGCTCCTCGACGAGGTGGCGCGCAGGTTGGGGGAGACGGGCGAACCTTCGCCCCCCATCGCGGAGGACTCCACCGCCGGTGGTGGTGCGCCCGCCTCCGTCCCCGGGCCCGCGG
>CAZUVX010000003.1:17568-66599 GCA_964623865.1 uncultured Spirochaetaceae bacterium
GTCCCCGGGCCCGCGGAGACCCGCCCCATTCGCCTTGCCGTCTTGGGCAAGCCCAACGCCGGGAAATCCACCCTGACCAACGCCCTTCTCAACGAGGAGCTCTCTCTGGTGTCGGAGACCCCCGGCACCACCCGCGACGTCGTGGAAGGACGCTTCACCTGGCGTGACCGGGAGTTCGAGCTTCTGGACACCGCCGGTATTCGGCGGAAGAAGAAGGTCACCGAAGACGTCGAGTACTACTCGGTCAACCGCGCAATCGGCACCATTGATGAGTGCGACGTGGTTCTGCTTCTGGTCGATGCCGGGGAAGGCCTTACCGATCAGGACAAGAAGATCGCGTCCCTCATTGTAGAGCGCGGTCGCGGCCTCATCCTCGTGCTCAACAAGTGGGATCTCTTCGGAAACATCGGAAACGCGTATCAGGCTGTGCGTGACCGGATCAACTTCATCTTTCCCATCCTCAGCTTCGCCCCCATCGTGGCGGTGTCGGCGACGGAACGAACCGGCTTCGACGAGCTGCTCACTCAGGTGCGGACCGTGTACCGCGAGCTCACGCGGCGCGTCGAGACCGGTCCCCTTAACCA
The DNA here is from genome assembly GCA_964623865.1 of uncultured Spirochaetaceae bacterium. Taxonomy (GTDB): domain Bacteria; phylum Spirochaetota; class Spirochaetia; order DSM-27196; family PWMO01; genus CAYFQV01. The sequence continues at coordinate 18,153 of CAZUVX010000003.1, forward strand.
GCGCCTCCAGCGGTGGGTTGAGGAGACGCCGCCCCCCATGGTCGGCGGTCGCCGCCTGAAGCTGCGGTACATCACCCAGGTGAGCGTCGAGCCGGTCGTCTTCGTGCTCTTTGCAAATCGTAGCCGCCACGTACCGGACAGCTATCTGGGCTACATTCGGAATCGGATACGACGGGAGCTCCAGTTCGCGCACATACCATTTCGACTGGAGCTGCGAGGGCCGGGCTGACGCGTATGCAGCGGTTGTCCATCTCGGACGTCTGCGACCTTCTCACGGTGAAGCCCCACGTGCTTCGCTACTGGGAGCGCCAGGTCGGTCTGCTCCAGCCGGCGAAGAGCGCCTCCGGCCGGCGTGAGTACTCCATGCGGGATCTGGAGCTCCTCTTTCGGCTGAAGTACCTCCTTTTCGAGCGCAAGTTCACCCTCGACGGCGCCGTGCAGAAGCTCATCGAGGAGGCGGCGGGCGAGCGGGCCAACGCCAAAGGAAGCCTGCAGGGGATTCGCACAACTCTCCTCGAGGCCGCCCGGCACCTGAGGATCTCGGCAGCGCGAGCCCTTGAGATCGATGCCGACGGGCACGTCGACGCGGCCGTTCTCGACTGGCTCACGGCGCGGCCCGAATCCGCGTTCAGTCCTTCCGCGCCGCAGCCCTACCACGCCGCCGCTGAATCCCGCGACCCTGCAACAGGGCCGCGCGGCGCTACACCGGGTTCCCCGGACCCGACGGCGCGCCACGCCGGTGCGGCGGCCCCGGAGGTCCGGGCCGTGGTCTCTCTATCGCCCAATTGGAACATCTCGCCGGAGGAGAGTGCGATTCTGGAGCCCCTCTGCGTCCCCGGCTTGACGCATGGCTCATTCGGAGGCGCTCCCACGCCGCTGGAGCTGACGGCTGAGAAGGTTCTCCGCCTGGCCGCCGCCGCGCGAGTAGGGCCGGAATGGATCATCGCCGTGCCTGCACGGAACAGCACCGTCGTGAAGAGTTACCTGGCGGAGCGAGAGTACTTCGGCTTGCCGGCGACGACGGTTTCCGTCCTGGCACTTCCGGATCTGGCGCCGACGGCGGCGGTCGGGCCTCCCGGAGGTCGGCAAGGAAGTCGCATCATTGCCGATGCCGGGCCGGCGTACACTTCACCCATGGCCGCACTGTGCGGTTCCATTGCGTCGGGCGGCGTGAACCTGAACCTGTCGACGGGGGTGCTCCTCTGGATGCCGCTGGAGGCGCCCTTCGAGGAGCAGCCGCCGGAGAGTGTGTTTGCGCTGCACCGGCGGCTCGGTGCGGAGGTTACTGCGCTCGTGTGGGAGCGGCCGGGGTCTCCTCGGACTTCTCCGCGGCTGGTGCCGACCGGCACCATGCTCATGAACGCCGCCTCGGTCATGGGAATTCTGAAGCGTCTCAGGGTGCGCCGTCTTCCGTTGCAACGCAACCTGATACCCTCCGGCGCGAGGGACGTTATCTCGCGGGGGCAAACTGCCGACCAACAAAGGGAGAGAAGCGCCCACCCCGCCGGGCTGTACGTCGGGATCCCGGAGATCCTCGCAGCCGCCGACCGCGGCGCCGTCGTGGCGCGGCCCGGCGGCCCTCTCCGTTTCGTCCGAAGCAGGGACGAGGCGCGGCGGCCGGTGTGATGACGGAGTAGCGAGCCATGGGTATGAACGTACGGATGCGCCGAGCTCTTGTGCTCAACATCCTCCTTATCCTCGTCGCGGGATCCGCGATTGCTGCGGTGCCGGTGGAGAGCGTGGAAGAGCTCCGGTTGCCGGAGAACTTCGAGGCGCGACGGGCGCTGAAAGAGCTCATTGTGGCGCCCCGAAGGGAGGCCATGCGTTCCCCGGAACGCGTCATCCGGCAAGTCGTCGGCGCCGAAGCGGTGCGCTACGAGATGCGTACCCAGAACGGCCACTTCTACCTCCTCTTCACCAATCGGGAAGACGACGAGTTCGCCGTATACAATCGGGGCAGCTACATCATCAAGCGGCGCCTCGACGACGGAGCCTTCGTCCAGGTGAAGGTCTTCTACCGCAGTGATCCCGGCTTCTTCGTACGCATGTTTCCCGAGGGGAACCGCACCGTCATGGACCTTTACGTGGGTGGCGTCCGGACCTACCGGGACGTCGTCATTCCCGCCTCATTCGGCAGCATCCTGATTGAGCCCTTCGCCGCGGTACAGCGCATGACCAGGGACATCATTCGCTGGGAAGAGCTGCAGCGTGTCGAATCGCTCAGGGCATATGAGTCGGTTGCGCGCATGGTGGAGACGGCGCGTCGTGAACTGCCGCATCTCCCGGATGCGGAGGACGGCGCCATGAGTGCGGACGGCAGCCTGGTATTCATTGAGAGTCTGGTGCTGCAGGACCAACTGCCCGGATTCAACTGCTCGGGGTTTGCCAAATGGATCTGCGACGGGATTGCGCACCCCGCCACGGGAAGCTTCCTGGAGATCGAACCGCTGAAGGAGAAGCACCTCGACCTCCGGGGGCATCAGTGGAGTCGCCTGCAGGAAGAGGAGCGAGATCCCTACTTCGGCCTGGACTGGTCACGCAATCTGGCTCGTCATATCGCTGCAATCGAACCCGACGGTTCCTCCGGAGAGCTCCCGCACCCGGAAGCGCTGGATGTGCGTTCAGTGCCGTTTTCAAGCTACGTCGAGGACGTCGGCTTCCCGGTGTCCGAGCTGCCCCGGATCATGTACTTTCTTGCACTCCGTGAGCCCGGCCACTTCTACATCGCCTCTCTGAGCCGGGATTTCGGCGAGGACCCGCCGCTCCGGCAGCACGTTCACGTCGCGGTTCTGTTTCCTTACTTCGACGCCGACGGTAGCTTCCGCACGGCAGTGATGGAACGAAACGTGGAAACAAGTCTCGAATCGCTTGAGCGTCGCTACGGAGAGGATTACATTCATCTTGTGCGGATCCGTGCACGCCGGGATTTTGTCCCTCCGCGCATCCGTACGACAGATTGAAGATTCACCACCGCTGGGATATCGTAAACACCAATGAAACGTATACCTCTCGTACTTTGCCTCGCGGCTCTTGCCTTGCCCATCATGGCGCAATCGCCGCCGGAAGACATCTTTCGTGAGGGCCGGGAGCTCTTCGATCGCGGCGATTACGAAGCCGCGATTGAGCGCTATACGGTTCTTGTGCGGGAGTACCCGCTTTCAGAGCTCATCCCGGACGCACAGTTCCGTCGCGCCGTGAGCCTCTATCGGCTCGGTCGTTTCGATGAGGCGTTGTCCCTTCTTCGTCGGATAGAAGCGCGGTATCGGTCGAGCAACTTTCTGCCGCTGGTGCCGTTCTGGAAGGGCCTTGCCCTCTATCAGCTGGAGGACTACAGTCTCGCTTCGCAGGAGCTGGGACGTTTCGTCGATGCCCGCGGATCGGAGGACCTGGAGGCGCAGGCACGGGTGTACAAGGCCTTGAGTGAGACCGCCCTGGACGCCCGGCCGACCGCCGTCGAGACGCTGAGACCCCTCTTCGAGGAGGAAGTCACCTCCGCGCTCGGGCCGGATCGATCCTACGCAGCCGCTCTCCTCATGTCCCTCTACGTGCAGACCGATCGTCACGAAGACGCGGTCGCCTTCTACGAGTCAATGGATCCCGGCGTAGTGGGGGAGCGCCGGCGCACGCAGTATACCCTCTCCGCGGCGGAGTCTTACTACGCCCTTGGGCGGCTGGAATCCGCGCGGGAGCTCTTCCTCAGCCTGCGGGATGCCGAGACGGATGCCGCCACGGTTGCGTTTCAGCGACTCTTTCAGATCGCGCGTCGCGCCGGCGAGGGGGAGACGCTGCGGCGCATCCTTGCGCAGGCGGAAGAGCGCCTGGCCGGCAGGACCGACGTCCTCTCCGACTTGTGGCTGAGGGTCGGCATTGAGAGTTACCAGTCCGAGGAGTTCGAGATTGCCGAGCTCTACATGCGCCGCGTCTGGGATATCGATCGGCGGAATCCGACCGTTGCGCTCTATCTTGCGGAGTTGCTGGCCCGTCGCGGGGAACATGCGGGAGCGATCGAGATTCTCGAGAGTCATCGCAACGCCGTAGAGGCTGTCGGCGACCAGATCCTCCTGCGACTGGGGACACTCCACGTGGACGGAGAGGAGTGGGAAGACGCCCGGGCTGCCTTCGCGGATCTGGTTGCAGCCCATCCGGACTCCCCGTACATTCCCGCAGCCCGGTACCAGCAGGGGTACGCGCTCTTCCAGTTGGGGCGCATCAACGACGCTCTCGGTGTCGTGGAGGAGGTGCTCTCCCAAGGCCGATCCGGCGCCTTTCTGGAAGAACTGCTTCGGTTGAAGGCCGCACTCCACCGGAGGCGGGGTGAGCTTGCCGACGCCGAAGAGGCGTTGCGGGATTACCTCGCCGTGCGCCCCGACGACCTCGATGCGTCGGTCGAACGGATCAAGATCCTCTTTCAGCGGGAGCAGTACGAAGCGGTCGCGGAAGCGGCAAGTCGCTTGCTCGATCGAGTTCCGGAGCTCGCGGAGGACCGACCGGACCTGTTTGTCCAGGTACAGTACATGCGGGGACTCTCGGGCATAACGCAGCGTGACTACGCCGAGGCTCTGGAGCATCTGCGGGACGTGCCCACGGATCCGGACGGTTCTACCCGGGGCCTGTCACCGGAGGACCGCGACCTCGTTGTGCCGTACGCCCTGTACTACCGTGGCTGGGCGAGCTTTCGGGTGGGCGATTACCGGGACGCCATCGCCGCCTTCGACACCCTCATATCGCGCTATGGCGACCACGAGTTTGCCAATCGTAGCGCATACCTCGCCGGGTGGAGCGCGTTCAACGTGGAGGACTTCGCCGTAGCCCGGGACTACTTCCAGCAGCTTCTGGCGTTTCGGCCGGAGCAGTCCCTGCGGATTCAGGGCTTCTTCCTCCTCGGACAGACCCATGTCGCCCGGGAAGACTACGAGGAGGCCTTGATTCAGTATCGGAACGTCTTCTCCGACTTCCCGAACTCGCAGTACGCGGATGACGCCCTCTTCGAGTACGCCGGCGTGCTTGCGACAATGGGCTCCATTGATCGTGCGGTCCGGGAGTACAAGAACCTGTTTCAAGGCTATCCGGAGAGTCCGCTCGCCGAGGAAGGAATGTACCGTCGCGCCGAGCTTCTCTACGAAGCCGAACGCTTTGCCGATGCGCGTGACGCCTTCTTCGAATACCGCTCCAACTTCCCGAATGGGCGTCTTCACGACGCCGCCCTGTACTGGGGTGGCATGGCGAGTGTCCAGGTAGAGGAGTCCGCGGGAGCGCTCCTTCTGTGGGACCGCCTCATTGAGCAGTACCGTGGGAGCCCCTTCCGACCGGATGCCATGCAACGGACGGCACTCATCTACGAGGAGCAGGAGCAGTACCGCAGGGCGCTCAACATGTGGAGCTCATTCATTGCCGCGTATCCCGAACGTGCCCAGACGGTCGGGGCGACCCGCCGCGCCGACGAGCTCGTACTGCAGATCGGCGGGCTCTCCGAAGAGGAGGCGCGCCTGTGGGTCACGATTGAGGAAGCGGACCGCGCGCAAAGCGAGCGCGGCCGCGCGGCAATTCTCGAACTTGGCCGGCTCCTGATCTACGAAGGGGGACGGACCCAGGTGAATCAGAACCTGATCCTGCCCATGCTCGAGGAGGTTCTGGCAAAGGCCGAAGAGTCGCCGGAACAGGCGGGAGAGGCCTCCTTCCTGCTGGCGGAATCCCATGTTCGCCGCTCACAGCCCGAGCAGGCTGCGGAGTACTTCATCCAGGCGGCGCAGGTGAACGCCGAGGACGAGAGCTTCGTGGCACGCAGTCTCTACCGCGCCGCGGAGATGATGGGGTCCGCGGACAGGATTGCCGAGCGGGATGAGATTATCCGTAGACTCCGGGAGAACTTCCCCGACTCCGAGTGGACGGAGCAGGCGCTTCAGCTCCAGGAGAGTGAATAATGATGCTTCGACGGTCGGAAACGAACCGCCGCCCGCGTATTGTGAGCATTGGCCTCGTCATCCTCTGGATCCTGCTGCTGCCGGCAGCGGCGGCGGGCCAGGAGACGCCGAACGGCCCCGACGACGATGACGCACCGCAAGCGGGCCCGGAGATACCGGAAGAGACCGAGATCAAGCTGCCGGAGACCCTCCTCCAGGTCGAGGATCTCGCGGTAGAAGAGATCACCGCCGAACTGCCGGAGAGTCCGGACGTGCCCATTCGGCCGATTGAGGTGCCCCTCCCGGAAGAGGAGGACCTCCGCATTGTCCAGAGCGCTTTCGCCTTACCGGAGCCGACGGAACACGCCGAGGTGGCCGCGCCGGAAGACCGGTCCTCTTACTTCGCCTCCGGCGTGCTGAGTGCCGGCTCTATGAGCCACATCGAAGGAGCGCTGAGTCTGTCGAAGCTCGGCAGCGATCCGCGTCTGCGCTTTCAGTTCTCCCATGATGGACTTGACGGCTACGGCTTTCGCGACCCCGGAACAGGGTTCTTTCAGAGCAGAACCTATATCGACGGCTACGTGGCCGGCGCCCTGGGACCGGTGAACGCCGAGGGGAGTGCCTCGTTCCAGGAACGGGAGGAGGGACTCCAGAACAACCCGAACTACTTCTCGACGGATCTGAGGTTTGTGGATGCACGGTTCAGGGGCACGTACGAACCCAGCGACCGTGTGGAGCTCGGGGCCGCCCTCGACGGCAGGGTGGCGAATCGCCTGCTGACCATCAAGGCCGCAGACACGCAGCCGCCGCGAACGACGGAGTTTTCGGTTCGGCCCTCCTTGACCGGCGACGTCTCGATCCAGGATGTCTCGCTTTCGGCGGACCTCTGGTATCAGTATCGCGGCTATACCCGCAACCTCGGTGACGGTCACGCTCTCAGCCTGGTCCTCGCCGGTGACGCTCCCGTCACGTCGGAGCTCTTCGTCGGCGGTGACGTCGGGGTGTACTGGCCGATCTCCGGGTCGGTGAAGGTGCCCTTCCACGTCACCGTGACGGCAACCGTCGAGGATCTGGTAACTCTGGGGCTGTCCGCGGGGTATGAGGCGGGCTCGCAATCGCTCTACGACCTGTGGCAGGAGCGCCCTCTCCTGGTCGATGCAGCCGCCGGAGAGGCTCCTCCGGCGGACCGCAACGCCTGGGTGGCCGACGCCGACCTGTCCTGGAACGTGCTGAGCCGGCGCCTCATTGTCTCCGGCGGCGTGGGCTTCGAGTATGACGAGGCCGCCTTGACCCCTCAGGAGTACGACGAAGACAAGGGCGTGTTTCCGGTAACTCAGGGCGCCCGTACAACGGTCCGTCCCAGCGTAGGCGTGATGTATCGGGCCGGTGTGTTCTCCTCTGAGCTGTCCTGGAGCGGGAGCTTCGTTGAGAGATCCCCCTTCGAGCCGCTCCATGAAATCGACCTGGTCTTGGACGTTGCCACGGAAGACCGCGGGATTGCCGGGAGTCTGGAGGCGCGAAGTCCCTTTTTCGAAGGTCAGGCGCTGCTCCCGGTCATTCGGGGTGAGGTCGGTTTCCGTGTCGTCGAGGGGTTGCGCATCCTGGCGACAGTGGATGATCCCCTGGCACCCATCTTTGAATCCGGGAGGCCCCGGAACGGCCCCGAGGTAGCGGATGCGTATCCTTTCATCGCGCCGGGCTTTCGCTTCGCAGTGTCGACGGAAATCTCGCTCTAAGCGCGCAGGAGAATTACATGCTTGAACTCATTGATCGAGGTGGGATCATTCTCATCCTGATCCTCGTTCTGTCCATCATTGCCGCAGCCATCATCATTGAGCGTCTCATCTTCTTCCGAAAGATCCGCAGTGACGAATCCCAGATTCTCAACCGGTTACGCTCGACTCTTGAGAAGGGACGTTACGATGAGGCGTTGGCCATCTGCGACGGCAACCCTTCGCCGGTGACCAATCTTATGAAGGTCGGGATCGAGCACCGGATGTACTCGCACGCGGTGATCAAGGACGCCATCCAGGACGCCGCCAACATGGAGATCCCACGGATGGAGCGTTTTCTCTCCTTTCTCGGCACCATTGCCCACATCTCGCCGCTGCTCGGTCTCCTGGGCACCGTAACGGGTAACATTCGTGCCTTCGGGGTCCTTGGAAACTTCGCGGCTGCCGGCGGGAACCCCGCGCTCCTCGCGCAAGGGATTTCCGAGGCCCTCGTTACCACCGCCGCCGGCATCATCGTCTCCATTCCGGCGATCATCTTCTACAACCATCTGGTCAGCCGGGTGAATCACCAGATCATCCATCTCGAGAACCGGGTGAGCGAGATGGTGCTGCTCCTCAAAGGCGACCAGACCGCCGGGGGGGACGAGCGTGCAATTTAGGAGACGATTGAGCCCGAATGCCAATGTCGATCTCGTTCCCATGATCGACGTTGTCTTCCAGCTCGTCGTATTCTTTATGGTGTCGAGTACCTTCGTCATGACCCCGGGCATTGCTCTGGACCTGCCGGCGGCGAGCTCCGACGAGCAGGTGGTCATGAATCGTCTGGTCGTGACGGTTGTCTCGCCGGAGGAGATCTACCTGAACCGCCGGGAGCTCACCCTCGAGGGCCTCGGCCGGGCGCTCACCGACCTTGCCCGACAAGAGTCGGACGGGGAGGGCGTTCGGTCGATTGTGCTCGAGGCGGATCGGGACGTGAGCTACGAGCTGATTGTTCAGGTCCTCGGTATCATGCGGCAAAACGGATTCCGGGCGGTAAGCATGAGAACCGCTCCTGAGGAATCACCCTGACATGAGCTTCTTCGACCGCGACAGATTGATTATTGCCGTCCTGGTGAGCGTAGTCGTTCACGGCGGAGTCTTCGCCCTTATTTCCATGGCCGACTTCGAGACGAGCGTTCCGGAATTCAGTGGCCCCGTATACGTGGAGCTGCCGGAGGTGGTGGAGACGCAGTTTCCGCCGGAAGAACGTCCGGAGGAGGAGCAACGAGAGCCGGAAGAGCGGCCGGAAGACGCGGTTGCCGCCGAGCCGGAGGAGCCCGAAGAGGCCGAGGCGCCGCCGGAGGAGCCGGCGGAGTCGTCGCAGCAGATGCAGCCGGAGGCGGCACAGCCGGAACGCGCTCAGCCGCAACAGCAAGCTCCCCCGGAACAGGAGGCGCCTGAACCCGAGGCGCAACCTCGGGCGCAGCGCGCACCTGAGCCTGCGCAGGCGGATGTTCCCGAGACCGCGCCGGCAGAGTCGGATGCACAGGAGACTCGGCCGCAACGGGAGGCGCAACCTGAGCCGGTGGATCCCCTGGCTCGCCGCCGGGACGAGCCGGTGGAGGTTTCGGATGCCGAGCTCTACGGCCGTTCTCCCCAGCCCCGGCGCGACCGCGAGGCGCCGGAGGAGCCCGAAGGGTTCCTCCCGCCGGATACGGGGGAGCCCGAACGGGAGCTCCCGGTGTGGGTTCAGGACATCATGGACGGTACGGATATCTCCACGACGGACATGAGCCGGGAAGAGGCGACGCGTCTGGCCGAGAAGATACGGACCGACCCCGCCCTGCAGCGGCAGCTGGAGTCCGTGGTCTCGGCGGTGGAGGCGGCCAGGACGGACCGGGAGAGATCGCCGGAGTCGACGCCCTCCACCGACGAGGATCACGAGGACCGGACGCCATCCGAGGCTGCCCCCGGAGCCGACACGCCCGGTCCGGAGACTCCCGGGGACGCGCAGCGGCAGGAGGGTCCCGAGGGCTCACAGCTCCGCTTTCTCGGTGACGGGACGGGGGCCCTCCGGCCTGTCGATCCCTTTCCGCAGGATCTTCTGTCGGCCGGGGACTTTCCGGGAGTGGTCCCGGCGGAGCTCACCTTCGTCATTGTTTTTGAGATCGATCCGTCGGGGATTGTCGTCCCGGGATCGGTCATCTTTCAGCAGAAGTCGTCGTACACCGTAGTCAATGAGAAGATCCGGCGCGCCGTGCTGAACTGGGGCTTCACTCCCCATGGCGGGGATGAGCCGGTCACGGCAATCTTCACGCCCATTGTCCGCCGCGAGGACGTGCGATCCTGAGGCATGGGAATATCCGCGATCGGCCTGGATGTAGACGGTACCCTCTATCCGAACGGCGCCATGCGGCGCCTCTCGGTGCCGCGGGTGTTGCGGCGGTTGCGCCTCTTCCTGGCATATCGCCGGGTCCGGGATCACTTACGCACGATCGGCCGGGTCGGCGACTTCTACGCCGAGCAGGCGCGCCTGCTCGGCGCAGAGCTCGGAATCACCCCCGCCGAGGCGCAGGACCGCATTGACCGCTACATCTACGAGGATCTTGCGTCGGCACTGGAGGGGATTCGCCCCTTCCCGGATCTGGCGGACGTAATCATCGATCTAAAAGAATCAGGCCTGCGAATCGGGCTCCTGTCGGACTTTCCCTTTGGGTCCAAGCTCGACCTTCTGGGATTGCCGAACCTCTGGGACTGTCTGATCTGCGCGGAGGAGGTAGGGGCGCTGAAGCCTCATCCCGAACCGTTCCGCGCCCTGGCGCGCTGTCTGGACACGCCGGCGGAGCAGATGCTCTACGTCGGAAACAGCTACGAGAACGACATTGTCGGGGCAAAAGGGGCGGGTATGCAGGCGGCGCACCTTTCCACGCGAGCGCGGCGGGAGAGCGTTGCCGACGTTACCTTTGCCGACTACGGCGCCCTGCTCGCGTGGATTGCTCGGAATCGGTAGCATGACCCCGCGGGCGGGACGGATAGCCCGCCGATTGCACTTCAGAGGGTCGGAATCACGTCCCTCGAGGGTGCAGATCTCCGGACAGTCATGTATAATATGGGTGAAAACGTGAACTGGGAGAGGGAACGTTTATGGTATTCTCGGCTGGGAACGTTATTGTCCTGCTGGTCGTCCTTGTTATCCTTGCGCTGTACCGTCAATTGGATAAGAACAACCGATCTCTGGAGAAGGTGAAGCGATACTCGGAGAAGGTGCGCGCCGACCTCGACGCAATCGTCGAGGAGAAGATGACGAGCATCAACGACATGGGAATCGAGCTGGAGGTGCACCAGAGGGCGGCTCGGGAAGTCTTGAACCGCATCAAGACCCTCGAAGACGGCCTGAACGAGCGCGCTGCGCAGATTGAAAACATCGGCTCACGAATCGGAGACTACGATTCCGCGCTCAACGAGCTCATGACCATGACCGAGCGGGCGCAGGAGAACATGAATCGTCTGCGGGAGGAGTCGGAGTACGTTGACGGCGTGAGTAAACGCATTGTCGCGACCCGGGAACAGCTCCAATCCCTGGAGAAACGCATTCCGGACCTCGTCGAGGATTTCGAGACAAGGAACGCCCAGGCGCTCGCCGAAGCCGAGGAGACCGTTACCCGTCACGCCCGGGAGCGGGTGGAGCAGCTCGTATCCGAAGTTGCTGCGGCGGAGGAGCGCACAAGCTCCCTGCAGAGCCGCGTCGGCGAGAGCGAGGAGCGCGCCGAGGCCCTCGGCGACGACGCCCGGCGATCGATCCGCGCTCTCCATACCGAGATATCCGAGGACGTACAGCGGCAGAAGGAGAGCTTCCAGGAAACCCTGGATGACTACAGTGAACGCTTCGCCCGGGTCGAGGAGGAGTACGGCGAGCGGCTGGACAACGTCGCGCGGCGGGGCGAGCGCATGGAGACGGAGGCCCTCGCGGCTCTGAAAGGGGACATAGAGTCACGGGTTGCCGAGGTTCGGAAGGACCTTCAGAACCGGGGTGCGGAGCTTGCCGAGGAGGTTGCCGAGAAGGATCGAGCCTACCGAGAGGAGGTCGCCGCCATTGATGCGCTCGCTCAGGAGCAGAAGAGCGCTCTTGGACAGGTCCGCCGGGACCTCGCAGAATCGAGGGAGGAGCTCCACTCCCAGTTGAGTGACTTCAAGCAGCGCGTTGCCCGGGAGATGGACGCTACCGCCGAGGAACTGGAACAGAAGGTCGTCGGCCAAACAACGAACCGCCTGGAGGAGTACGAGCGGAGCATCTCCTATCGCATCGACAAGCTCGAGTCGGTACATCAGGAGATCGACGAGCTCGAGGAGGCCATGCGGGAGGCAATGGAACAGGCCATGCAGAAGATCCGGGCCGATTTCACTGCCTTTGGTGCGGAAATCAACCAGCAACGCAAGAGCGACCGCGAGGAAGCAACCCAGGTCATGAACGGCATTCGGAGCGAAATGAGCGCTCTGGAACAGGGTCTCGACGAGCTCAAAGCGCGAGCCTACGACAACGTGTCCGAGAAGTTGAAGGTCTTTGAGGACGAGTTCTTCGCGGACCTTCGTGACCGCAGCCACGCCATGGACGACCGGCTCTCCCAGTGGCAGAGCGAGGTGCAGCGCAATCTGGACAACCTGGCGGCGGAACAGCGGGAGGAACGAGATCGCATCTACAGCGATGCGCATGTGGAGCTCAAGCAGAAGCTGAGCGACGTCCAGGACCGCTTCTACACACAGTTTCAGCGCTTCGACGAACAGGTGGGGGACTTCCAGGAAGGTATCCGGGGACGGATCACCGAGACCGAGGGAAGCCTCTCGAACCTGGAGGAGGAGCTCGCCGGCCGGATCCAGGAGCTGCGCAAAGAGGCTGAAATCAGTTTCCAGCAGGAGTTCGAGAAGCACGGCGACCAGGTTGCTGCGAAGATCCGCGACTTCGAGAACGGGGTGGACGCCTCCATGCAGGACCTGGACCGGCGCATGAACGACGGCATTTCCGATTTGGCGGCGCGCCTCGAAAGCCAGAGCTCGGACATTGCCGTGTGGAAGGCGCGGCAGGAGAAGGAGCTTGCGGACTCCCAGGAGGCGGTATCAACCCGCCTCAGCGAGTTCGACCAGGAGGTGAGCCGGCGGACCCGGGAGATGCAGACGCAGATCGCTGATACGGCCAACCGCCTCACCTCCCTGAGAGAAGAGCTTGATACGGTCTCGGAACAGGCAATGGATGAGTTCCGGCAGACGTACGCATCCCTGACCACCGACGTTCAGGAGCGCCTTGATGCGGCAAAGCGGGAGGCTGTCGAGACGGAGCAGAATCTGCGCAGCTTCGTTCAGGACACGCGGAACCAGTTCACCAACCTCCAGAAGAAGCTGTTCGGTAAGGTGGAGGAAGAGGCGAAGCTCCTGTCGGTGAATCTGCAGGAGATCGACAAGCGGCAGAAGAGTTTCATTGAGCAGACCAAGATCTTCGAACGCGCCGACAGCCTGAAGGTTACGCTGCAACAGAACATCGACGACTTGAAGAAGAGTATTACCGAGGTCGAAGAGAAGCGCCAGGAGCTGCGCGATCTGGAGCAGCAGGTGTCCAGGCTGCAGCGTGTCTCAACGGAGGTCTCCGACAAGATGAACCGCTTCCTCGGAGAGAAGCGCCGCATCGACGCCCTCGAGGAGGACTACAAGAAGCTCATGAACCTGTCGCAGGCGGTCGAGAACAAGCTCCAGCACGTCAGCGACAGCAACGACGCCGTTCAGACGGTTCAGGCGAAGCTGCGCACTCTCGAGGATCTCCAGAAGCAGGTGGAGGAGCGATTCTCGCGACTCGAGCGCAAGAAGTCCATCGTCGACACGACCAGTGAGGGAATCGACAAGAACTTCCAGCACCTCGAGGAGATCGAAGAGCGGCTCAACCGTATGGACAAGGAGCTCCAGCAGCTGCCCGGGCAGGTGCACGAGATTTCCGGGTCCCTTCAGGAGCTTGCGTCGCACCGAAAGGATGCAGACGCCGCCGCCAAGCGCATGAACGAGCTGGAGACGGTCCTCTCGGATGTAGAAACCCGGATGCGGGAGCTCCAGACTGCCCGGGAGTGGCTCGCCCGCACCGAGACTCGCCTCGAAGAGGTGAGCAGGGATGCACAGGAGCAGGTCAAGCTCCTCGGCTCGCTCATGAAGAAGGAAGGCGGCGGCAGGCAGGCGGAAAAGGGCCGCGGCGCGCCGTCACTGAGCGCTCGGGACATGGTGATCAAGCTCGCCCACCAGGGCTGGAAGGTCGAAGAGATCTCGAAGGCGGTCCAGGTCAGTCGCGGGGAAGTCGAGCTGATTCTGGAGCTTGCAGGCAAGCAGAGTTAGCCCTTCGGGTTGACGGCGCGCGGCGGCCCCCGGACGCGCGCGGCCAAACGCCTCCGACGGGGGATTCTCCGCCCCTCCCTTACGCACGGAGCGCTCGGAGCGTTCTTGACTGCCCGGGGGCGCTACAGTAGTTTTCAGAAAACGCATCAGCTACAGAGGTTACCAATGCCCGACGAACAAGACATTTCTCAGGATACAAGCGTACGCGCGTCGGACGGCAATCAGGACAGCATGAAAGATCAAGACAACATGAACCCGGATAACACAGATGATCTGAACGTCGGCGACGCCGGGAGTTCCGCAGGCGAAGCCGGCAAAGCTCCGGAGGATGAAGGGCACGCCACTTCCGGGCGGAGTGAGGCGGGCGGCCCCGAGAATGCGGCCTCTGAAGAGGCTCGTACGGGTACGGAGTCGCAGGACGAGCTCTCCGAGCTCCGCGCCCGCGTGAAGGAGCTCGAAGAGGAGAATAGCTCCCTCAAGGATCAGTATCTGCGAAAGCAGGCGGACTTTGAAAACTTCCGGAAGCGCATGACCAAGGAGAAGGCCGACGCCATCTCCTACGCCAATCAGCAGCTTCTGCAGGATGTTATCCAGATCATTGACGACTTCGAGCGCGCCATCAGGTCGAGTGAGGAGTCTCGAGACTTCGATGCCTTCCATGACGGCGTGTCACTGATCGAGAAGCAGTTTATCAGCATGCTCGAGCGGAAGTGGGGCCTGAAACGCTTCGATTCCGAAGGGGAGGAGTTCGACCCCCAGAAGCATGAGGCCGTCACGACGGAAGAGCTGGAGGGCGAAGAGAAGTCCATTGTTCTCGAGGAGTATCAGAAGGGCTACTTCCTGCATGATCGTGTTCTTCGATCGGCCAAGGTGAAGGTCTCCATGCCCAAGCCCTCCGAGAACTAAGGTGCTCGGACGACCGCATTCGGCGGAGCTGAGTTGCATAGACACGAGGCTGTAGCGCTTCGTATTCTTTCCAACGCGAAGGTAGATAGAAGAGGAGAAGGCGCATGGGACGCATAATCGGCATCGACTTAGGTACTACCAATTCTTGTGTGGCTGTCATGGAGGGCGGCGAGCCCGTCGTCATTCAGAACGCCGAAGGACAGCGAACAACCCCTTCCATGGTCGCGTATACCGGTAAGGGCGAGCGCCTTGTCGGGCAGCCCGCGAAGAACCAGATGGTTACGAACCCGGAGAATACGGTCTACTCCATAAAGCGGTTCATGGGACGCCGATACAACGAGGTCTCCGAGGAGATCTCCATGGTTCCCTACAAGATCACTGAAGACCCCAGCGGAGGGGTGCGGATCGATGCAGGGGACAAACAGCTCTCGCCGCCGGAGATCTCCGCTGCGGTCCTTCAGAAGATGAAGGAAACCGCTGAAGACTACCTCGGGGAGACCGTTACCGAGGCGGTCATCACCGTTCCGGCGTACTTCAACGACTCGCAGCGCCAGGCCACCAAGGACGCCGGTCGCATTGCCGGACTCGAGGTGAAGCGGATCGTCAATGAGCCGACCGCTGCGTCGCTCGCCTACGGGTTCGGGAAGGAGAGCAAGGAAGAGAAGATTGCCGTGTACGACCTCGGCGGCGGCACCTTCGACATTTCTATTCTCGAGCTCGGGGACGGTGTCTTCGAGGTGAAGTCGACCAACGGAGACACCCATCTCGGAGGAGACAACTTCGACCAGGAGATCATCGACTGGCTGGTGGGCGCGTTCAAGGGCGACTACGGCATTGATCTCAGTCAGGACCGCATGGCTCTCCAGCGCCTGAAGGAGGCGGCGGAGAAGGCGAAGCGGGAGCTGTCAACCACGCAGACCACGGATATCAATCTTCCCTTCATTACCGCGGACAGCACCGGTCCCAAGCACCTGCAATACTCGCTGACCCGTGCCAAGTTCGAACAGATGGTCGGTGATCTGGTCCAGCGGACCAAGGGGCCCTGCGAGCAGGCACTGAAGGACGCCGGCGTGAGCGCCTCCGACATCAACGAGGTCATTCTGGTGGGCGGTTCGACCCGCATTCCTGCGGTGCAGCGCCTCGTCACGGAGATCTTCGGACGGGATCCCCACAAGGGAGTGAACCCCGACGAGGTCGTCGCCATGGGGGCCGCAATTCAGGGCGGCATCTTGGGTGGAGACGTCAAGGATGTGCTCCTCCTCGACGTCACGCCGCTTTCGCTGGGAATCGAAACCCTCGGTGGCGTCTTCACCAAGCTCATCGAACGGAACACCACCATTCCGACGCGGAAGAGCCAGATCTTCTCGACCGCGGCAGACAACCAGACGGCGGTCTCGATCCACGTGCTCCAGGGCGAGCGCGAGATGGCCGGCCAGAATAGAACCCTCGGTCGCTTCGACCTGGTCGGGATTCCGCCGGCACCCCGGGGCGTGCCGCAGATCGAAGTCTCCTTTGATATCGATGCCAACGGCATTGTCCACGTTTCCGCCAAGGATCTCGGGACGGGCAAGGAGCAGAAGATACGGATCGAATCCTCCTCGGGCCTGTCGGAAGACGAGATCAACCGCATGGTGAAGGATGCGGAGCAGCACGCAGAGGAGGACAAGAAGGCGCGTGAGGCGGCGGAGGTGCGCAATGAGGCGGATACCCTCATCTACTCCACCGAGAAGAGCCTCAAGGACTACGGCGACAAGATTACCGACCAGGACAAGGAGCAGATCAACAACGCCATCAGCGAGCTCCGGTCGGCAATCGAGAGCAACGAAGCCGATCAGATCAAGGCGAAAACCGAAGCGCTGAAGCAGGCCTCATACAAGCTGGCTGAGGAGGTGTACAAGAGCTCCTCCGGCGGTGAGCAGGGGGAGGCCTCCGGCGGTGACGGATCCGGCGAAGGTGCAGGCGCCGCAGCCGGCGATCAGGAAGCCGGAGGCGGTGAGGGCCAGGGCGGCGGTGACAATGTCGAGGACGTTGACTACGAAGTCGTCGACGACGAAGACAACAAGAGCCGGGACGAGTAGTCTGCGCTGACTGGGGTCGGTTAACTTGGCCAAAAGAGACTACTACGAAACGCTTGGCGTCTCCAGAGACGCGTCCAAGGACGATATCAAACGCGCATACCGGAAGATTGCGGTGGAGAACCATCCCGATCGCAATCCCGGTGACAGCAAGGCGGAAGAACGCTTCAAGGAGGCGACCGAGGCTTATGAGGTCCTTGCCGACGAGAAGCGCCGCCAGGCCTACGACCAGTTCGGCTTTGCCGGCGTGGAAGGCATGGGGGGCGGTGGGGGCTACGAAGGCTTTTCCACGGTCTTCCGCGACTTCGAAGACATCTTCGGGGACTTCTCCGGGATCTTCGAGTCCTTCTTCGGCGGCGGAGGGAGGCGACAGCGTGGGGGCCACCGGGGCCCGGCACGTGGGTCCGATCTTCGGTACGACCTGGAAGTGGGATTCCTCGACGCGGTCTTCGGTACCAAGGTCGAGATCGCCTTCGACAGGCAGGTACGGTGTGATCGCTGCGACGGCACCGGCGCCGAGTCCGGAAGCGGCCGAAAAGTGTGTCCCAGCTGCGGCGGGACCGGGCAGGTGCGTCGAAACTCCGGATTCTTCTCCATTGCCGGCACCTGTCCCACCTGCGCCGGGGAAGGCTACGTTATTGAAGACCCCTGCAAGAAGTGTGGCGGCCAGGGCGTCGTCAAGGAGCATCGCACGCTGAAGGTCTCCATCCCGGCGGGGATCGACCACGGTAAGCGCATCACCCTGCGCGGGGAGGGAGACGTCGCACCGAACGGAGGTACCGCCGGCGACCTCTACGTGGTTGTTCGGGTGAAACCTCACGAGTTCTTTGAGCGCCACGGCAACGATGTCTACTGCGTCGTGCCTATCAGCGTAACGCAGGCCGCCCTTGGTGGAGAGATCTACGTGCCTACTCTCGACGGTAAGCGCGGCAAGGTGAAGATCCCGTCGGGAACGCAGAACGGAAGGGTGCTGCGCCTGCGGAACGAAGGGGTGCCGCACCTTCACGAAACCGGACGACGGGGAGACATGTACGTCAAGATCCGGGTCGACGTGCCGAAGAAGCTCTCGGGGACGGCAAAGGAGCTGTTGCGCCGCCTGTCCGAGGAGCTCCACGAGACGGATGAGCCCGATCCGGTGCCTCTCTCGGAGTTGTAGATCCCGCCGATCCTCAAGAACCACCGCTCTCCTCTCGATAATGAAGCCGTGTGTCGCGTACGGGGCATCCGAATTGCGGCGGCATCCGAATTGCGGCGGCATCCGACACGGGAGGAGTTGTATATGGTTCGAGGTGGTGTGCTACGATTAGGGTCGGCTCTCGCCGTCGCAGCGGTCGTTCTCGTTGCAGGACTCACGGCACAGGAACGCCCGTCCCTTCCTCAGGGTGACGAGGATGACCCCGACCTCTACTACGACGTCGAGAAGTACGGCGACGATTGGGTCCTGGGAGACAGGAACAACGACGGCTCGGTCGACTATGCCGTGTACCTGGACGAGGATCTCCTGAAGACCCGTGAGGTCATGGATTTCAACAACGACGGGCTGATGGACGACTTCTACTTCTATGAGAACGAAGTACTCGTCCGGCAGGAGTTGGACACCAACTACGACGGTGCCGTCGACCTATGGATACACATGCACGAGGGCGTGTACGTTCGGAAGTGGGTCCGGGACACCGACTACGACGGCATCCCGGATGTGACGAAGGATTATGGCGAAGAAGAGTGACGCCGTCCTCACCGGATTCCACGCCGTCTTCGAGGCGATTCGCGGCGGAGCGGTGAAAGCCGGAACGCTCTATCTCGCGAGCCGCAACGCGAAGGCGCGGGATCTCGAGGCCCTCGCTCGTGAGCGGGGGATCGCCGTCGAGCATGTAGACAAGGATGAGCTTGCCCGACGCGGCGGCGAGGATGCGCGCCACGCGGTGCTCGTTGCCTCGGAAATGCCGGAGACAGCCTTCTCGAGTCTGGAAGAGTATCTGGCGACCACGCCGGGGGAGGACGCTCTCGTTGTGGTTCTCGACCACATTGAGGACCCCCACAATCTCGGTGCGATTCTCCGTTCCGCCGACCAGTTCGGCGTCGACGTGGTGATTGCACCCTCCCGACGCAGCGCCCCGTCTACTCGAGTGGTCGCCTCAGCCTCAGCCGGAGCTTCCACCTACGTGCCGTTGCTTCGGCACGCAAATCTCGCGCAGGCGTTGAAGCGGCTCAAGGACGGCGGCTTCTGGGTCTACGGTGCGGACGCCGGGGGGGCGCCGGCGCCTGCCGTGGATCTACGGGGGCGAGTCGCTCTGGTTCTCGGCAGTGAGGGGCGCGGATTGAGTCGCCTGGTTGCGGAACGGTGCGACCGGCTCGTCTCCGTTCCCACGGAGGGCCACGTGGACTCCCTCAACGTGTCGGTCTCCGCAGGGATTCTGCTCTACGAGACGCGGCGGCAGCAGCGTATTCCCTCGGTGTAGGGAGCGTCCGCCGGTACAGGAGCTGCAACGCACTGCTCGCTGCGCCGACGTGGATGCCCTGGGGGTCTTCGCGGTCTTCGCTTGGACTCCTCTACTTGTCTTCAATCCCAAACAGCGTGAGGGTGTTCCGGAAGACGGTTTCGGTCATCTCCTCCAGGTCTTCCTCCCGGAGCTCTGCAATGAACTTGGCGGTCTCCGCGAGGTACGACGGCCGGTTGCGCTTGCCTCGATACGCCGCAGGCACCATGAAGGGGCTTTCCGACTCAATGAGGAGTCGATCCAGGGGCATATTCTTCGCCGTTTCGTGGAGATTGCGGGCGTTTCGGTAGGTCACGTTTCCCGCAAAGGAGATATACACCGGGAGGTCCAACACCTGCTGAGCGTAGGCCCAATCCTCGGAGTAGCAATGCAGGACGGCTCCCTTTCGGGGGATCCGTTCCCGGAGGATCTCCAGCACATCTCCGCCGGCGTCGCGATTGTGAACAATTACCGGTCGGTCCAGACGATTGGCGAGATCCAGTTGCCGAATGAAGAGCTCGATCTGGGTGTCCTTGCTGCCGAACTTTCGGTAGTAATCGAGACCGATTTCACCGACTGCGACGACGCGGTCCAACTTCGAGCCCTCTTCGATCTGCATTTCCCAGTCTTTGCCGGGGTTGGCGACCTCGGACGGGGATACACCGACGCTGTGGTACACGTGAGTCGCCGTCTTCAGGTTTTGATACACCTGGAAGAAATCCTTCAGGTTGTTGCAGATGCTCATGATGCCTTCAACGTGGGCTTGTTTTGCCTCTTGAACAATGATGAGTTGCTCTATTGGATCTTCGTTGATCAGGCCAACGTGCGCGTGCGAGTCAAAAAGCCTCATAGTTCTTCCGTTAATTAAGGTAGTGTGGTAACGTTTTGAGCGTATCCGAACGGGACCATAGCATGATCTCAAGGCAACGTCAACGGAAGCCGTTATTTGACAACGATTTGCCCGTATGCTAGAGTTCACCGTGAGGCATTTTAGACTTACAATGCAGTTCGAGCGAGTATTTGAAGGGAGTTTGCGTGGCTGAGATTGAGCAACCTACCGGAAAGCGAGCGCTGGGGGTCCGGGTCCGTTACCTCATGAAGCGAGCGGCCGAGTGGCTGGTCAACGCAGCCAAGGCCATTGTGAAGTTCGGGCGCCAGCGCTTCACGGTAATGCTCATTCCTCATTCCGAGCAGAAGGTTGTGAACTTCCAGATCAACACCTTCAGCATGGTGTTTCTGGGAATGCTGGTTGTCGTTCTGCTCGGCGGTTTCTTCTACCTCGCTACCGCCTTCTCCGGCTCCTCTCGTATTCTGGCTCGGCAGTCGGAACAACTTGATTCAACCGAGGCCAGCCTGGACGTGGTGCGGGAAGAGGTGGCCAACGTTGTTAGCGTATCCAGGCTTTTCGAAGACTCCCTCTCCGAGACGCTCGAGGGGTTGCGCATTGACGGGCCCGACGGCGAAGACACCGCGGAAGGCGCCACGGGCGACCTGAGCGCCTTCCTGAACCTCCAGGAAGTCTCGCCCAATGAGGTGCAGGAAGTGCAGGAGCTTCAGGGGTTGGTGTCTACGCTCCAGTCATCCGTTGAGCCGTTGCGTCAGATCCGCGGCGTTCTCGACGCGCAGAAGGAGTTGCTCGGTGACATCCCGCACTTCTGGCCCGTGGCGGAGGGACGCGGGCGCGTAACCATGGAGTTCGGCCCAAACATTCATCCCGTGACCAACCAGTGGTACCTGCACAAAGGAATCGATATCTACAGCTCGCCGGGAACACCGGCCGTCGCTGCAGCCAACGGTAAAGTTGTTGAGCTCGGGGTAGATCCCGGCGGATACGGTGTGTACGTCTGGGTCAGACACAAGTACGGTTTCAAGACGCGGTACTCACACTTGCAGCGATCGGTCGTCTCCGAGGGGCAGGAGATTCTGCAGGGGCAGACCATTGGGACGGTTGGAAACACAGGGCTGTCGACGGGGCCGCACCTGGATTTCCAGATCTGGTTAGGGAGCGAGCTCGTCGACCCGGCGGCCTTTCTCAAAATCTCGAGTGATTTCGACCGGTGGACCGGTAACCGTTAAGTAGGCTCCATACGTGGGCAGTCGAGGTAAAAACAACGAACGGAACGTCGGATTCGAAGCCGACGAGAATTACATCAATTCCATCGTCGGAGAGGGGACGCACTTTCGCGGTCATCTGCAGCTCTCCGGCCTTTTGCGGATCGACGGTGACTTCTCCGGTTCCATTGCAACGCCGGGAAAGGTACTGGTAGGGAAGAACGGTCGCGCCGACTGCACTGTTGAGGCGGATACCGTCGTAGTGGGCGGCATACTGCGCGGAACAATCTACGCGACCGGCAAGGTCATTGTGCTTGCGTCGGCAATGATTCTCGGTAACATCCACGCGCCTCGTCTCATTGCCGAAGAGGGAGTGGTCATTGACGGCTCCCTGGTCATACGGGATGGGGCCGCCCGCGCGCCGGCGCCGTCGGGAAGTGACAACTCCGCCTTTGCACCTCAGGACCCCGTCGACCAGGGGCGCCGAGTGCCCCTCGCTACCCCTCGCAGGGCTCGTCGTGAGCAGGTGGCCGGGTTGCGCGACGGCGGACGCTGAGCGGCGGACGCTGAGGGACGGTGGAGCGCAGGAACCGTGGAGCGAATTCGTAACGACAGCAACCGGGATCCTCGATTCCGCCTGAATCGCGGCGCCCGAAAGGGCGAAGCCGCTGGTGTCTTCTCCCACCTCCTCAAGCCGGAGGAGGGCCAGGGAGCTCAGAATCATGCGGACTTCACCGCTCGGACGCCGCCGGATGAAGTTGAGCGACTTCTCGACAACGTTCACACCCTTGGTGACGAACTCATACGAAAGCGAACGTATACAGCCCTCAAGGCGTACCGGCATGCTGTTCAGTCCTTCCTGGCGAAGATCGTCCACGAAGGTGTCGACGTAGAAGAGCAGACATCCGGCACGAATGTCCTGAACCGTAAGCGCTTTTCGATACTCCGGATTGTCGACCAACGACTCGAACGACTCGCTCGTGGTATGATGGAATCCCAGGGCGAACAGCTTGAATTGCTACAACGCGTCGAGGAGATCTACGGGATGCTTGTTGATCTTCTTCACTGACGCAAGGAAGAATAACCCATGTGTCCAATCGCGAATCTGAAGTGTAAGGAGTTCCGGACTCCAAACAGGGCCATTGAGCGCGGAGCCAGCGTCGCAGTGAAGGTCCTGTACAGCAGCGAAACCGAGTTATGCGAAGCCGGTGACGACGAGGAGTTGCACACCGGACAGCTGGTGGTCATCCCCACGCGGTACGGCGCGGACATCGGCCGCGTGCTCGGACCCGTTGCCCCGGAAAATGTGGGCCGTTGGAAGGAGGTCCGTGACATTCTGCGCGTTGCCACGGAGTCCGATATCGAGCGCTTCAACGCCAACCGCGACCAGTCTGAGGAGGCCTTCGAGGTCTGCCGCCGAAGGATCGATAAGCGTCGTCTGGACATGAAGCTCGTTTCCGCCCATTACGTTCTGGACAACTCTCGGTTGCTGTTCTTCTTCACCGCGGACGACCGTGTCGACTTTCGCGAGCTGGTGAAAGACCTGGTATCTGAATTCCATACTCGTATTGAGCTCCGGCAAATCGGTGTCCGTGACGACGCCCGCATTCTCGGCGGGGTCGGCGTCTGCGGTCGCACCTTGTGCTGTCACGGAATGACCGACCGGCTCAAACCGGTCTCTATCAAGATGGCGAAGGTGCAGAATCTTGCACTCAACTCCATGAAGATCTCCGGTCCCTGCGGCCGACTGCTGTGCTGCCTTGCGTACGAGCACGATACCTACGTGGAGGCGCGATCTGAGCTTCCGAACGAGGGTACCCGGATTCCTCACGAGGACACCGTCTTTCGCCTGGTCGAGCTCAACGTCCTGGCAAAAACCGCGCGCCTGAGCAGTCGCGACGGACGCTATCTCACCTGCTCGACGGACCAGCTGGTCTACGATCGAGATGCGTCCCGCTGGCGTATTCGGGAACACGCCGAGGTGGAGTAGCCCCGGCGGCGCCTAGGTCGACCCCTCCGCGTACTGCAACCGATAGAGACTCGCGTAGTGGCCGTCCGCCGCGACGAGCTCGTCGTGATTCCCTTCCTCAATGATCTCGCCATGGGCCAGCACAATGATCCGATCGGCGTGGCGGATGGTTGAGAGCCGGTGAGCAATGACCAGGGAGGTGCGGTTCTCGAGAAGCTTCGTCATGGCGTGCTGGATGAGACGTTCCGTCTCCGTGTCAATGCTGGAGGTCGCCTCGTCGAGGATGATGATGCGTGGATCGTGCGCCAGTGCGCGCGCGAAGGAGAGCAGCTGCCGCTGCCCCACGGAGATGTTGGAGGCCTGCTCACTCAGGCCCGTATCGTAGCTCTCGGGCAGGCGTCGAACGAATTGGTCTGCCTGTACCGTCGCAGCCGCCTGCTGCGCCATGGACGCGGCATCCTCGTTGCCCAGGGCAATGTTTTCGGTGACGGTTGATCGGAACAGGAATACGTCCTGTTGGATGGGCTGGACGATCGTACGCAGTCCTTCGAGGGTGTACTCCCGAATGTCCACGCCGTCGATCGTGATCCGTCCTTCGTCGACATCCCACATGCGCGTCAGCAGGTTCGCCACGGTCGTCTTGCCCGCCCCGGTATATCCGACCAGCGCCACCGTCTCTCCGGGATTCACCGTGAAGCTCACGTCTCGCAGGACCGGCTCGTTCTCCTTGTAGCTGAACCAGACGTGCTCAAAGGTGACCTTGCCCCGGATCCCCTCTCCCGGGTCTCGACGGCCGTTGTCGGGAATCTCCTCCACGGCATCCAGGAGCTCGAAGATGCGCTCGCTTCCCGCCATGGCGCTCTGTAGCACCACGAAGCGTTCCGAAATCTCCATGAGCTGTCGGTAGAACTGCCGAATAAGATTTATGAAGGCGATGACGACGCCCAGGGAGACCACGCCCGTCAACAGCGAGCTCGCGGAGAAGTAAATGATGACCGCCACCGAGGTGGAAGAGAAAAGGTCAATGAGGGGCCTGAAGGTCGCGAAGACGTACATCTCCCCCAGATTGGCCCGCATCAGCTCGCGGTTCTGCCCCTCGAACTCGTCGGCGGTGCGCTTCTCCTGCGTGAAGAGCTGCACCACGCTCACCCCTGAGATGTGCTCCGAAAGGAATGCGTTTACCTTCGCGACCATCCGCCGGACTCGACGGAAGGCGTCTCGCGCCCTGCCGCGGAAGAGCATTGTGGCAATGATCACCGGCGGAAGGGTTGCGACCGTGATCAGGGCAAGGCGGAAGTCCAGGAGGAATAGCGTCACAATGACACCTGCCATCATGACGAAGCTCTTCAGAAGACTAATGAGGACGTTCGTGAAGAGCTCGTTGATGGTCTCCACGTCGTTTGTGAGCCTGGTAACCAGGCGGCCCACGGGGTTGCGGTTCAGGAATGCCAGGGACTGCCTGATGACGTGATCAAAGAGCTGTACCCGCATGTCCCGCATGACCCGCTGCCCGCTAACCGCCATGAAGTAGATTTGCACGAAGGTGAACGCCAGCACGCCGAGAAGCACGATCAGGAAGACTCCTGACTTCTCGGTGACCCCTTCAATGTCCGCATGCCGGAGCGCCCGGCGTTCCCGGTCGGAAAAGGTCTCGAGCTCATCGAAGAGGATTGCTGCGTACTGTTCGTTTCGGACGAATAGATTCCGGTTATCCGCGACGACCCGTCGCGCCTCATCCGCGGAGAGATCCGTCACGTAGTAGCTCCGCCGGCTCAGAAGACCTCGCTCCTGGAGATCCGTCCGGCGGGCGCCGGAAAGGCCTTCGAGGCGATTCTCCAGAACGTAGAGGTGGTCACCGATCGTGACGCTCCTGGAAAGGTCGACACCGTCGAGGTCGGCGCTGCCGGCGTCTTCCACGGAGATGCGCAGACGCTCGGTCATGAGGTGCTGATCCACGCCGCGCTGCATGATGACGGGAATGAGGAGCTCTCCTACCGTGGAAAAGGCGAGGGCAATTACTGCGACCACGACAACCCGCTTGTGGGGCTTCAGGTAGCTGAGGAGTCGGCGCGCCGTTCGCGGGTTGTATCCCGTGATTACCTTATCATCATCCATGGGGGTTCGACTCCTGATACGTCTGGTGCTCGCTCTGCTGCAGCCGGTGGATGTCCCGGTAGAGCCCCGGCCGGCGGACCAGCTCGTTATGGGTGCCGGACTGGGCTATTCTGCCTTCATCGATGACGTAAATGATGTCGGTGTTCTGCAGGGTCGAGACGCGGTGAGAAATGATCACGCTGCTCTTCCCGGCGCGGTATTCGAAGAGCGATCGGAGGATCCGGCTCTCCGATTCGGTATCCACCGCGGAGAGGGCGTCGTCGAAGATGAGGATGTCCGGGTCCCGCAACAGCGCGCGGGAAATGGCGACGCGCTGCTTCTGACCACCCGAGAGCGTGACTCCCCGTTCTCCGACCGGGGTGTTCCATCCATCCGGGAAGTCCGCAATGTCCCGGGATATGGTCGAGATGTCCGCCACCCGACGTATCTCTTCAGGAGCGGCGTCGGGAACGCCGAAGGCAATGTTCTCCTTCACCGTGGCGGAAAAGAGGAAGGTATCCTGCGGGACAATGGCGAATGCCGATCTCAGCGTCCGGAGGTCGTACTCGTGGACGTCGATCCCGCCGAGGAAGACCGTCCCCGGGGGTGGGTCGAGAATGCGCGGGAGAATGCCGACCAGCGTGGACTTCCCCGAACCCGTCCGACCGAGAATGCCGACAATCGTTCCCTGAGGAATCTCCAGTGACACATCGCGAAGGACGGGGGCCTCGTCCTCATGATCCTCTCCGGCGTGGTACCGAAAGGTCAGGTTGCGCACCGAGATGTCGTGGCCCGAACGCTCGGTCACGGCCCCCGGCGGGCTTGCAATGTCGGGCTTGGTGTTGAGGATGGCGTTGATGCGTCCGAGCGACGCGGCGCCGCGGGCGATCCAGTTGACCATGAGACCGGCACCGAGCATGGGCCAGATGAGCATCTGCAGGTAGCTCATGGTGGCGACGAACTCGCCCGGGGTTACCGTGCCGAGGATGACCATTTCCCCGCCGAAGCGCAGAAGCAGGAGGGTGGTCACGCCGGAGAGGAAGGTGATGACCGGAAAGAACATGCCCCAAATGCGGATGTACCGAAGGTTCTGGATGCGGTAGTTCTCATTCGCATCCGCAAAGCGGTCGAGGAAGTAGCGCTCCTTCACGAAGGCCTTGATGACGCGGATCCCGGTGATGGACTCCTGGGCGCGCTCACTCAGAATGGAGAAACCCTCCTGAACCTTGCGGAAACGTTCGGAGATGAGCTTCCCCACGAAAAGAATCGCCACCGTCACCAGGGGAAGGGGAATGATGACCAGTGCCGCGAGGCGCGGCGTGCGAGTGAAAAGGATCAGCAGGATGGCGATTGTCATGAAGAATGCGTCAACCGTGGCGACCAGGGCCATGCCGGCGGCCATGCGGACGGCCTGCAAATCGTTGGTGGACCGCGCCATGAGGTCGCCGGTGGTGCGCTCTCGGAAGAAGCCCGAGGAGAGGGTCATGAGGTGGTTGAAGAGCCTGCCCCGGAGCTCCATCTCAATGCGGCGCGAGGCGCCGTGAAGGAAGAACCTCCATCCGAAGCGGGCGACCGCAATCAGCAGCGCCACTCCGATCAGATAGAGCATGTAGCGCCCGATCGTTGCCAGAAGGAAGTCCCCCGCGACGATCGTGTCAATGGCGACGCGAATGAACTGGGGGATCACGATTTGCCCGCCGCTGGTCACCAGCAGGCAGAGCACGCCGAAGATGTAGTGCCACTTGTACGTTCGGACGTAGGCGAGGAGGGTGCGAAACTCGTGCAGCATCCGACATAATCTAACGGTCTCCTGACAAAAAGAGAAGTAGCACTTGCGGGCGGCATGAGCCGGTCGAGGCGGGGGATCCTGCGCCGGGTGTGACGCTCACGCACGGTTGCGTCGCCCGGCTTGGGACCGGGAAGGTCGCGCCGAATCGTCTCTTGGTTGACACCCTCATGGGATTTTGCTAATTTTTGAAGCCATTCTATAGGTGCCCAAGTCAGACGGAGGTGATAACTCTTGATCGTAAAAGGATCTGCGGCGAAACGCCTGCGACAGAGCCGGAAACGGCGGTTGCACAACAAGAGCATGCGGAGTGAGCTCCGCACGAGTATTCGACATATGCGTGAAGCAATGGCGGCCGGCGACAAGGATCTCGCGAGCGAACGCTTCGCGAAGGTAACAAAACTCATGGATACGGCTGCGCGAAAGGGCCTCTACCACAGGAACACCGCCGCGCGCACCAAGTCACGGCTGCAGAAGCAGCTCAACGCCCTTGAGTAGATGCCCTGACTAACTCACGGATGTGGCGTCCCTGCACCCCTGAGAATGGAGAGCGATACTGTGAGCGACCAGAAACTGACGAAGGCTGAGATCGTCGACAACATTGCCGAGATCACCGACGTCAGCAAGAAAGACATCCAGAAGATCATCGATTCATTCTTTTCCCAGGTGAAGGAAGCGCTTCTCGAGGACCGGATCGTCGAGTTCCGCGGCTTCGGCACCTTCGAGATCCGCACGCGAAAGGGACGCGAACGCGCCCGCAATCCCAAAACCGGCGAAACGGTCAGTGTGCAGAATCACGGTGTCGTTGTGTTTCGCCCCGGCAAAGAGCTGAAGGACGCCTCTTGGTCTCTCAGGGGATAGCGTCTCTCAGGGGATAGCGTGACGGGCGCGAGTGCCACACTTACTGCGACGGAAACCAACCGATCCCTCGTAATCTCCCTCCGGGAAGCCCTGGTACAGGTGGGCCTGGTCGTACTGGGAGCCATCCTCTACTCCCTGGCCTATCCCTCGGTGATATCGCAGTGGGGTTGGTTTCCCCTTGCCTACTTCAGCCTGATTCCGGTGTTCATCGTCGTACGGCGCACGAGTTGGCTGGGCTCGTTCCTCATTGGGGCCCTCTACGGATTCATAACGTACTCGGTGCTCAACTACTGGCTGCTCAACTTTCATCCTCTGGCCATCTTCATTGTTCCCGTGATCTATGCGGGATACTTCCTCGTGGTCTTTCCGCTGCTCAAGCTGGCGGACACCTTGTTTCCCCGCTACGGCTATGTGGTACAGGTGCTCATCTGGCTCGCGTACGAGTATCTGAGACTCCAGGGGTTCCTCGGCTACGCCTACGGGATTTCCGGATACTCCCAGTACCTCTTCGTGCCGCTGATCGCCGTTTCCTCCTTCGCCGGGGTGTGGGGCGTCTCGTTTCTTGTTGTGCTACCCAATGCCTTCCTGGCTCATCTGGTCATGCACGGGATCACACGCGGGCGTGAAGGATTGGCGGCCTTCCGGCGGCACAATCAAATCATAGCCGCAGGTTTCGCGCTCCTCTTCTTAGGGGCCATAGTCTTCGGGCTTGTCTCCAGGAGTGACTACTCAGAGGCCCGGCGGTGGCGCATGTCCCTGGTGCAGCAGAACATCGATCCCTGGCGGGGTGGCGTTGAGGCGTATCGGGACTCGCTGGATGTCCTGGTCGAGCAGAGCAACCGCGCCCTGGCGGACGACCCCGATATAGTCGTGTGGTCGGAAACATCGTTCGTGCCGCCCATCGCGTACCACAACCGCTACCGTACCAATCGCGACTCCTACGCCCTTGTTCAGGAGCTCATGGCGTTTCTCGCGGAACAGGATACTCCCTACGTCCTTGGCAACGGGGATGCCCAACTCGTCCAGGCGGGGGATGGGAACCTCGATCGGGTGGATTACAACGCCGTGCTCCTCTACGAGAGCGGTGAGATTCAGGAGACCTACCGAAAGATTCACCTGGTACCCTTTACGGAGCACTTTCCGTATGAGCGCACCTTCCCGTGGCTTCATCGGATCCTGGTGGAGAACGACACCACCTTCTGGGAGGCGGGAAACGAGTATACCGTCTTCGAGACGGACGGAGTCCGCTTCTCCACGCCGATCTGCTTCGAGGACACCTTCGGGTACCTGTCGCGGAACTTCGTCCGCGCCGGCGCCGATCTCATCGTCAACCTGACCAATGATTCTTGGGCCTACTCGGAGGCCGCGGCCATGCAGCACATGCAAATGGCGGTCTTTCGGGCGGTGGAGAACAAACGCACAATGGTGCGGAGCACCAACGGCGGCATGACCACGGTCATAGATCCGAACGGCAAGATACTGGCCATGTTGCCGGCTTTCACTGAGGACTATCTGACCTACGATGTCCCGGTCTATACTGAGGAGACAACGCTCTATACGAGGTGGGGAAACTGGTTGGCGCTGGTGTTCCTGATCGGCGCGGCTGCGGCGCTCGTCTTCGGCGTCGCCAGGGCGGTGCGGCGCCGTTTTGGAGATGACGGCGCGGCCGCGAGAGGTGCCGGGGCGTCGGCAGTTCGCCGGAACCGTCGCGTTGTCCGGTGAATTGACAGAGGGCCGTTCATTTGAAACAATCCACGTGCGAGGGGGCGGAGACCGAGTTCCCGATCCACCGCACCGCACAGGGGAGACCAACCGTGAGTACGACACCACCCAATAAGGGAAAGATCCTCATCGTCGACGACGAACAGATAAACCTCGACTTCTTTGATGTCATGCTTACAAAGCTGGGCTTCGTCGTGGAAAAGGCCGAGGATGGTGAAGAGGCACTCGAAAAGGTCTTGGAAGTGCGACCGGACCTCATCATCCTGGACAACATCATGCCCAAGCTCTCCGGCTGGGAGGTCACCCGCCTTCTCAAGCAGTCGGAGGAGTATGCCGAGGTGCGGGAAGTGCCGGTCATCATGTTTTCCGCCATGGACGATGTGAAGGACAAGATCGAGGGCTTCGACCTGGGCATTGAGGACTACATCACCAAGCCCTTCAACTTCTCGGAGGTTCTCGCCCGCATAAAGGCGGTCCTTCGGGGTCGGGAGCTGTCGCAACAGGTTATCGAACGGGAGCGGCGCATCGCTCTGGTCGAATCGTTGAACAAGTCCCTCGTCTATTTCACCCGCCACCTCCGGCAGCCCGTCCTGGACCTGCTCATGTCGGCGAAGTCCCTGGATCCCTCGGAACGTGACGCAGTCGAGCAGTTTGTGGCGAAGGTCAAACAGGAGTCCGAAACGACATTGGCGACCCTCGACGGTCTGGAAGAGGAGATCAAGGACCTCCAGGGCAAGGGGGATGAGATCCGCGCCCGCGAGGTGACCCTTGAGATGCTGGACGAGAAATACCAGAAGCACTTCGATAGCTACCAGAAACGAGAAAACGTCAACGAGGTTTCCGGGTGATCAGCGAAGAAAAGCAGAAGGTGCTCGAGCATTTCGCTCAGGGCCGTAAGCTGTACAAGCTCATGGAGTTCGCCGAGGCGGAGAAACAGTTCATTCGCGCCTTGAAGATCGATCCCAACGACGGCCCGTCCAAGGTGTACGTAGCACGCTGCCGCCACTACATTGAGAACCCGCCGCCCGAGGACTGGGACGGCGTGTTCGTCATGCAGACCAAGTAAGGCCGCCCATGGCGAAAGAGTTCGATCCCAAGAGCCTTCCACGTTTTGCGACGCGCCTCGGAGGGCGAACGCGCTTCAACGGAACCCTCAAGTTCCGAGAGCCCCTGCGGATCAGCGGCCGCTTCGAAGGTGACATTGTTGCCGGGGGCTTTCTATACGTCGAGGAAGGGGCGGTTGTGGAGGCGGATGTCAAGGCGGAGTCGGTGGTTGTTGCAGGAACCGTCCGGGGCAACATTCACGCGGTGAAGCGCCTGGAAATGCTGACCACCGGGAAGATCTACGGTAACGTGAAGACATCGAAGCTCCGGATTGCCGACGGCGTGGTTTTCGAAGGCAAGTGTGAAATGCTGCGCAACTCCGGTGACGTCGATGTTTTCGGTGGCTCCGTTCAACACGTCAAAGAATCAGTGCAACGTGTCTGATTCGTCCGCCGCTCCATCCAACCAATCCGGGTCATCCGGAGTTTCCGAGACGCGCTCATCCAGGCCGCGCGTCGTGATTCTGGGTGTCGGCAATGAGCTTACCGAAGGGCGCACCCAGGACGTACATGCCCGCTACCTCGGAAGCTTCTTCCGGGAGTTGCAAATGGTTGTGCGGCGGGTAAGCCTGATTCCCGACGATTACCATGACTACGCCGACGAGCTCCGTCGCGCCGTTGTCGATGCGGAAGTGGTGGTAACCACCGGAGGATTGGGACCCACATCCGACGACCTTACCCGGGAGGTAGTTG
Source organism: uncultured Spirochaetaceae bacterium (assembly GCA_964623865.1). Taxonomy (GTDB): domain Bacteria; phylum Spirochaetota; class Spirochaetia; order DSM-27196; family PWMO01; genus CAYFQV01. Next base: position 49,869 of record CAZUVX010000003.1, read on the forward strand.
CGGACGTCTCCGGGCGAGCCCTCGAGTACCACAACGAGTTGTGGGAGCAGCTCACGGCCCGGTTTCCGCGGCGTCGTATTTCGGAGACCAACAAGAAGCAGGTAATGATCCCCGCCGGCTTTCGAATCCTTGAAAACCGCAACGGCACAGCCCCGGGTTTTGCCGGACACATCGATTCCGGGGCGGGCGAAGCTCTCATTGTGTCGCTCCCGGGACCTCCGGGGGAGCTTCTGCCCATGGTCGAAGAGCAGATCAGGCCCCTCCTGGCGGAGACATTCGCCGTGGTGCCGGAAGAGGTGCTTCGCGGCTCCGCGCTGTTGGTGCCGGAGTCGGAACTGGAGGAAGCGTTGCAGCGGCATGGCCGCCCCGGTGTGGTATGGGGTACCAGAACGGAGCTGCACCGCATCTCATTCAACCTTCGCGGCGGCAGCGAACATGATCGCCATGCCGTGTTCTACGGCGTCCAGGAGGAGCTCGGAGAGTCCCGGATCAGACCGGGAGACACCGGCGCTGCGGAGTTGGTGCTGGACGCCGCTCGAACACGAGGATGGATGTTGGTGACTGCGGAGTCCTGCACCGGCGGTCTGATCAGCAAGCTCTTGACCGACGTGCCGGGAAGCTCCGATTCGTTGTGGGGCGGCATTGTGGCCTACTCCAACGAGGCCAAGCGGCGTATGCTTGCTGTGGAGAATGCGCTCCTCGAGCGGTACGGCGCAGTTTCGGAAGAGGTTGCCGCGGCCATGGCGCGAGGGGCGCTGGATGCAAGCGACGGGAATGCGGACCTTGCCATTGCCGTGACCGGTATTGCCGGTCCCGGCGGCGGAACCCCGGAGAAGCCGGTGGGTACCGTGTGGTGTGCCGTGGCCGACCGGGACGGTGGCGGCCGCGCGCGCAGGCTCGACCTCCCGGCGAGTCGTGACCGCGTGCGACGCTGGTCGGCAATCGCGGCTCTCTTGATGGCCTACGAGTCCATGGAGGAGCGTGTGTCGGTATGACGGTCGCCGTGCCGGTTCCGTGACGTACCGGTTCCGGCACCCCTGCGGCAGCGGCAACACGGCGGTCCGTGGCGGCTTGACATCGGTGGCCGCTTGACAGAGGACGGGGCTGGTTCTATATTTGCAAAGGTCCTGCGGAAGTGAACAGGCTCCCTGCAAAGCCTCGTGACGTCATACTAGTTAGTTAGTTTTACTTAGTTAGATTTAAGACTCTGTCCGAAGCTAACGAAGATATCAATCAATACACCAAGCAGATGTACGTTTGTGCACACAAACGATTCGTGACTAAAGACTCAATTCGTGGAGATTCTTCATGACAATCATGGGAAGACGATTCCGCTCCGCCGGTGAGGGTGGTGGTGACCCGTCACAAACGGACACCCAAGGGGAGTTCAGCCTGGACGACGAGCAGTCGGGCGGCAAGAGCGCCGAAGCACAGGAATCCCCGGGCGTAGACAGTAACGGTGAACCCCCCTCCGATAACGGCAAGACCCCCGAAAAGAAGAAAAACGGAAAGAAGAAGATACGCGTTACCCTGGTCAAGGATCAGGACGCTTCCAGGAACGGCAAGAATGATGACGATGCCGGCGGCTCAACCGAGGCGGAGAGCTTCGGGAACGACGCGGAGAAACCGTCCGATTTCGCCTCCGAAAGCGACTCGGACTCCCAGCACGATGGGGAGGGCCGCGGCGGTGGGGGGGGCGGTTCCGCCACCGCTACGTCCGGGACCGAGCGTCAATCATCCGGAGGACGGCGCCGCGGCGAGAACCGTGGGTCCGGTGGAACCGGCAACAAGATCGGCGGTCACGGCGGCAAGACGGGCAAGCGTCCCTACGGGAGCCCTGCACCCAGTCAGGAGAACGACAAGAGCCTGAGCATCAACGAGCTCTCCAACATGAACATGAAGGAGCTCCGAAAGTTCGCCTCGAAGATGGGGATAAGCCAGGAGAACCTGCTGTCTCTGAAGAAGCAGGAGGTCATCTTCGCGGTTCTCAAGGCGCACACGGAGTCCAACGGCACCATTTACGCCTACGGATCACTGGAGATCCTTCCCGACGGCTACGGCTTCCTGCGTTCTCCCCAGAACTCCTACCTTCCCGGCCCGGATGATATCTACATCTCCCCGTCACAGATTCGGCTCTTCAACCTGAAGACAGGCGACACCGTGTACGGCCAGATCAGGCCGCCCAAGGAAGGCGAACGCTTCTTCGCCATGCTTCGCGTCGAGACGGTCAACTTCGACAACCCATCCATCGCTCAGACGCGTATCCCCTTTGACAACCTCACCCCGCTCTACCCGGATGCGCGTCTCAATATGGAGATGCCCAGCGGGGATATTACGACCCGGATGATCAACCTCTTCTGCCCGATCGGAAAGGGGCAGCGCGGCTTGATCGTTTCGCCGCCAAGGGCCGGCAAGACAATCGTTCTGCAGAAGGTTGCCAACGCGATCACGTACAACCATCCGGAGACCTACCTCATTGTGCTGCTCATCGATGAGCGGCCGGAAGAGGTCACCGACATGCAGCGAAACGTCGATGCCGAGGTGATATCATCGACCTTTGATGAGCAGGCCACCCGACACGTCCAGGTCGCCGAGATGGTTCTCGAGAAGGCGCGGCGTCTGGTGGAGCACAAGAAGGACGTCGTCATTCTCCTGGACTCCATTACCCGCCTCGCCCGGGCGTACAACCAGACGGTACCGACGAGTGGGAAGATCCTCTCCGGTGGCGTGGACTCCAACGCCCTTCACAAGCCGAAGCGCTTCTTCGGCGCCGCCCGGAACATCGAGGATGGCGGCAGTCTCACCATTGTTGCCTCCGCGCTGATCGAGACGGGCAGCCGCATGGACGAAGTCATCTTCGAGGAGTTCAAGGGCACCGGTAACATGGAGATCAATCTTGACCGGCGCCTGGCGGACCGGCGTCTCTATCCGGCGATCAACATCAAGAAGTCCGGGACCCGGCGGGAGGATCTGCTTCTCACTGAAGAGGAGCTTCAGAAGATGTGGGTTCTCCGCAAGGTGATCAACCCCATGGACGACGCCGAGATCATTGAGCTGCTCATTGACAGGATGAGTAAGTCCAAGAATAATGAGGCCTTCTTGCGGTCGATGAATACATCGCCGACCGCGGAGTAACGAGGCCGGGAGGAAGAGCATGAGAGACGGGATCCATCCGAACTACCGTCCCGTTGTCTTTCGCGACACCGCATCAGGAACTCTTTTCCTCGCGCGCTCGACTGTAGAGACCAAAGAGACTGTCAAGTATGAGGACGGGAACGAGTATCCCGTCTTTGACGTGGAGATCTCCAGCGCTTCTCATCCCTTCTTCACAGGTAAGCAGAAGCTGGTCGATACGGCAGGACGTGTCGAGCGGTTCAAGCGGAAGTACAACATCAAGAGCTGAGCATCGGCGGGCGCGCACGCGCCCGGCGGGTGCCGGGTCCGGCGGCTCGCCGCCGGCGACGGCAGGAAGGGGGCGAGACGCGGCGTGTGCCGCGCGCTCGCCTACGCGAAGGGCGACACCGTTGCGGTGTCGCCTTCTTTTTTGTCGGCGGGTCCATGTACCCCAGGCTCGTGCTCAGATCCGGTACTTGTCCCGGACAAGCAGCCCCACCAGTGTCGCGATCGAGACCAGGATCCAGAAGCGTGCAAGGTAGTCCCCGAAGCGACTGTAGAAGGTGAGCCCCTGTTCTCCATAGAGCGGCACGGCGACGTTGAGGTAGCCCTGGACGAACATGGGCATGTCCGCCTGTACGGCCCCCGTCGCATCTATCACCGCCGTGTAGCCGGAGTTTGTTGATCGCGCCAGGGCCATCCGGTTCTCAACTGCGCGGTAGCGTGAAGACACGAAGTGTTGAATCTGCGCGGATCGCGTCTCCGACCAGGAGTTGTTGGTGACGTTGATCAGGAGGTCTGCTCCCAGGAGGGCAAACTCGCGGCACAGATAGCCGAAGGAGTCCTCGTAGCAGATTGGTGTCCCGAAGCGAATGAGCTCATCCCCGCCGCTCGTGCCGACCTCATGGCCCGTTTCGGCGGGATCCGGGGGGCGTGCGGTGACACCTGCTTCTTCCCAGGCGGACTCGGATGCGCGGGCGGGGTGGCGCGGCATGGCGAAGACCGCCCAGCGGTCACCGGGCGCCCACACGCCCACCACTCCCACGACGTTTTCGAAGAAGCGCCGCATAATGGGCACGTCCCAGAAGGGCACGTTTTCCGCCATAGGCACGAGATGGCGCTTTCCGTAGAACCCGTAGTGGCGTCCCTGATTGTCCAGCAGAATCGCGGAATTCACCGGCTCGAAGGGATCGACGCGCTGTACAGAGGGCGCTCCCGTAACCAGCGGGGCAGGGAGGGACCGAACGAAGGGAATGAAGGGATCCCCTTCGGGGCGCCGTCGAAAGACGCTGCGGTTCTCCGGGAAGGGCCTGCGAAGGATCGTCTCGCTCCACACGATCAGATCCGGCCTCTCTTCCCGTTCCGCAAGAGCCTCTCTGGTGAGATCCTGCGCCGCCTTCACCGAGCGCCACTCGTTTCCGGGTAACCAGGAGTCGATGTTCTGCTGTATCAGGCTGACCTCAATGGTGTCGGTCACCTTCGGTGGCGTTGCCAGGCGGAATGCGCCGTAACCTGCGGCCGTCACCACGAGGACGCCGAAGAGCGCGGCACTTCGAAGCGCCTCCGCGCGAGAGATGCGCAGCCACCGCAGGTCCCGGGGCCATCGCACGAGGAGCGGTTGCAACGCGTCGCGACGGTGGAGCACCTCGGCAATTAAGGCGTTCGCCAGCGCCGCCAGAAAGGACGTCGCCCAGATCCCGGTCACATCGACATGTTGAAGAAGCACGGGGATGTCGTTAAACGGGAAGGCAATGAGTCCCCATGGAAACCCGAAGAAGCCAATCGACTTGAGGTACTCGTATCCCGCCCAGGCGACGGCGAGGAGAACCGGGCGCAGGTAGGGCCTGGTGTGCGCGATGCGCCAGACGAAAGGTCCCAGCAGGGCGTGGTAGCCCATGTAGCCGAAGGTGGCGCCGCCAAGAGTCCAGCCGGAAAACTCACGGAAGTGTGCGAGCCAGTAGTTGGATCCCACGGTCGACGTAATGGCGAAGGCAACTCCTATGAGAGAGGCCCAGCGTGCACGGCGCACACGCATGAGCGCCAGGAAGTAGGGCGCCAGGGCGAGAAGCCCCAGAAGCGGGTTGCCCAGGGGAAACAACTCGTTTGGAACGGCAGCGGCTATAATGAGGCCGGCGACGGCCGCGAGGAGTACGTTCATGGTCCGATAATAACGTAGCGTCCGTGGTTTGTTGAACAGGCGGGCCGGTTGGAGTACAATTGTCGTGACGCAGAGATCTGGGAGGGGCTCCGTCCGAAGTCGTTTCGTCCCTACGCTTCCCTTCTCGGGAGGGGGCGGTGCGTACCGGCAAGCGATCGTGCAGCCCGCACGCAGGGCACCCCCATTACCCAACCCTCTCCAGGTTTCACGGCGCCGGAGGAGATGCATCTCGCGGCGCCGGAGGACATGCATGAGAGTACTGCTTACGAATGACGATGGAATAGACAGTCCCGGGCTCGAAGCGATTCGAGACGCCCTCGATCAGGATCACGAGGTGTGGGTTCTCGCTCCGGAGAGTGAACGGAGCGCCATGTCTCACTACATCACCATAAAGGATCCCGTGAGGTGCCTGCAGGTCGATGAGCAGGCATTTGCCTCAAGCGGGTCGCCTGCGGACTGCGTGATCCTTGGTCTCTTGGGTGCCCTTCCGATCGAGCCGGACGTGGTGGTGTCGGGTATCAACATCGGCCCCAACCTCGGAACGGATATTATCTATTCGGGGACCGCGGCGGCGGCCCGCCAGGCGGCCATCATGAGGAAACCCGGAATTGCCCTCTCCATCGACGGGTTCGACGAGCCGTTCCATTTCGAACCCTTCGCCCGGTTCGTCCGGGAGCATCTCGAAGAGTTGGTGAGTCTTTGGGACGTCCATCACTTCATCAACATCAACAGCCCGAACACGGCCGAGTGGAACAAGCCGGTAGAGATCACCTCGCCGAGTACCCGGATCTACCACGACAAGCTCTCGGAGTTCCGCACTCCCCGCGGCGAGGTCTACTTCTTCATGGGGGGAGCCCCGGTCACCTCGGAGCTCGAACCCGGCACCGACTGGCACGCCGTCTCTCAGGGCTCCATATCGGTGAGCCCGATCTACATTAACCCCGTAAACCACAAGGAGGACGCTGCCTACCGCGAAGCAGCTTTCTTGCGGCAACAGGCATAACGCGCCATGGATGAAGCTATTCGGCTACTCCGGGAGAAGCGGTACGAAGAAGCGCTCCGTGCGCTTCTGGCTCTGGATGTCCATGAGGAGGAGTTCTCCGAACTCTCGTACTACATTGCGCTGTGCTACACCCATCTCGAGCGATATGACGAAGCGGTGCTCTACCTCGAGCAGGCGGTGACCGCCGAGCTCGACTTCACCAAGCAGTACCAGAGCCGGATGATTCTCGGCTACATCTACGCCGTGACGGAGCGCTACCGGCTGGCGGAGTTCGAGTTCGCCCGTCTCCTCGACGAGGGGTACGAGTCGGCAAAGGTATACGCTGCGCTGGCCCACGTGACCTACATGCAGCAGAAGATCTCGACGAGCATCTCACACCTCGAGCGTGCCCTGGAGATCGATCCCGACAACCTTACGGCGAAGAACTCCCTGGGGTTCATCATGGCGGACCAGAACATTCGCCTCTCGGATGCTCTGAACTACTGCCGTCAGGCCGTGCAGGCACGGCCCAACAATCCGGCGTATCTCGACTCCCTCGGCTGGGCGTTCTACAAGATGGGGAAACGAAAGGATGCGAAGCGCCTCCTGGAAGAGGCGTCCCGCCGCGCTCCCGATGAGGGCGTCATTCGCGAGCACTTGAGGGTGGTGAGCCGTGTGTAGTTCAATGCGCCGCGTCACAGGGGGATCGCGGCTCCCGACGTATCCGTTGATCCTGCTGCTCATGCCGGCCGCGGCGATCGTTCTGTTCCTACTGCCCCTCGAGAGGCTGCAGGCTCAGATCGATCTCCAGAGCGTTGAGGCGCGAGAGGAGTTTCAATGGGGGGTACGCGCCTTTCACAGCGCCGAATTCGGCGAGGCTGTTCGGTCGTTCTCTCGGGCTCTCGCTTTGACTCCGGAAGACTTGCTCGCACGACTTTGGCTGGGGCACGCCTACTATCGGTCGGGGCTCGTGGAGGCGGCGGTCGCAGAATGGGAGTACGTCGCCGCCCGGCAGGATGACAGTACCTATCTGGAGAGCGTAATCGAGCGGGTTGAACGGGAGCGGAGCATAGACTCCATCCTCGAAGAGGCGGAACGATGGGTTACCACCACTCAGCTTCAGGGTCGGCTAGGAGAGCGCGTGCTCTTCAAGACCCCAACCTCGGTTCGGCCGCGGGCGGATGGGAACTTCTACGTGGTGTCATTTGCCTCCGACGAGATCCTCGTCATGAACCCGAACGGCGTGGTCCTTCGCCGCGTCCAGAGCGGCGTACAGGGATTCGTGGAGCCCTTCGATGTGGTGGAAGCTGAGGGCTCCCTCTTTGTAACGGAGTTTGGAGCCGATCGCATTGCCAAAGTCGATCCGGACGGGGGGCGCCGGGAAACCTTCGGCGCAAGCGGTATCGGCGAGGGTGGCCTTCTGGGTCCGCAGTACATTGCGTACGACGGCGACGGCGTTCTCTACGTGACCGACTGGGGCAACGCTCGGATCTGCAAGTACACTACCGATGGTGAGTTCATCCAGTCCTTCGGGGCGGAGAGCTCCTTCTTCCGGGGCCTCAGCGAGCCGACGGGAATCGTGGTCCGCGACGACATGGTCTATGTGGCGGACGCCGCGGAGCGAGCGATCTTCGTCTTCGATACGAGCGGCAACCTCCTCCGGGAGATCGCGGATATCGGGTTGCGCCGTCCGGAGGGATTGAGCGTCTTCGACGGGAAGCACCTGCTTCTGGCGGATCGGTCGCGACTGCTGCTCCTGGATACGACGAACGAGGTCGTGTCCGAGTTTTCCGACGTTACCGACTACCCCGGTCGAGTCACCGGGGTGGCCGTGGATGCAAACAAGAACCTGGTTGCGACCGACCTGGAACGCGATCGGCTCCTCTTTCTCAGCCCCCTCTCCGAGATATACTCGGGTCTTACGGTAACGGTTCACCGGGTGGTCGAGGACGCCTTCCCGGCCATCTTCATTGACGTCTCCGTAGAGGACGCCCGGGGAAATCCCGTGGTCGGGCTCACCGATGAGAACTTCCTCGTCACGGAAAACAAGCTCCCGGTTGAGGAACTGGTCGTCGCCGACGCGGTGAATCGGAAGGACGCCGTCGACGTAACCGTCGTCCTGGATCGTTCCCCTGCAGCTGCGGAGAACACTGCGCAGATGGCCGAAGCGGTTCGGGCGCTTGTCGACAGCCTGGGGGGTTCCGCGAACATAGGGGTCGTTGCGGCCGGGGCGGACCCGGCTATCCTGGCGGCCGCAGGGTCGAGCACTGAAGAGCTCATCCGCGCCGCTGAATCGACCGAAGGCATTGGGAGTGCGTGGGCCTTCGATCTGGGGGTGCGCTTCGGCGCCGCAGAGCTTCTCGAGAGTCGTAATCGCCGCGTCGTAATCTACGTGACCACCGGGGGTGTGGGTGCTTCGGCCTATCGCGACTACCAGCTGGGCCAGGTCGCGGATTACCTGACCAACAACGATATCCGCTTCTACCCGTTGTACGTGACCGACGGGGAGATCTCCGCCGATCTCGACTTTCTGGCGGAGGAAACCGGGGGCTCTTCGTACTACCTCTATCGGCCGAAGGGGCTGGGTGAGCTGGCATCCGAGCTCCGGACCTCGCCGCAGGGCCGTTACACGTTGCGGGCTCTCTCGCGCAGCGACAGCGACTTCGGCCGGCGCTACATTCCTCTGGAGGTCGAGGCGTATCTGATCCAACGGAGTGGGCGAGGGGAGCTCGGGTATTTTGGTCCGCTGGATCAGTAGGGGCTTTCGGCGCATACGAGCGCGCCGGGCGGCGCAACGTCGCCGGTGGGAGGCGGTGTGCAATCGCTGCGGCAAGTGCTGTTATGAGCGGACGCTGCGCAGGGGAACACCCATTCTTCACTACGGTCGGCCGTGCAGGTTTCTCGACACCCGAACCAACACCTGTACGGTCTACGACCAACGCTTCCAGGTGTGCCGCCGATGCCGCCGCGTCACCATCTTCCATGCAATCTTCGATCCGGGAATGCCTCCCGACTGCGCCTACGTGAAGAAATACCGGCCCCGACGACGGCGGCGGAATTCCGCTGTTTGACGAGGGTATATGCCGCTATTATTTTACCTGTGACCGTGTCGGGTGGCGGGACGCCGGCGAAGGGTACGCCGTCGGTGGCTGCAGAGCGTGTCGTCTTTGGTTGAGGGACTATGGCACCGGGTAATGCCGAGAAGACAGTAGAGAAGACCAAAGAGAAGGTCAAAGAACCCGACATGTATCGGGTGGTTCTGCACAATGATGATTACACGACCATGGAGTTCGTCGTGGAGGTCATCATGAAGGTGTTTCATAAGTCGGTTATGGACGCTACCACCATCATGTTGCGCGTCCACAAGCAGGGGCGCGGGACGGTGGGAACCTTCACCTACGACGTTGCTCAGACCAAGGCGCAACAGGTGCATAAGCTCGCAAGACAACGCGACTACCCCCTGAAGGCGACGGTTGAGAAGGCGTAGCATGGCGGCATCGTATCGTACCGAAACAGCAGGGCCCCACGAGGTGCAATTGCAATGAGAATAAACAGAGAGCTGCAGGTTGTCCTGAACGCAGCATACCAGGAAGCAAAACAGCGAAACCACGAGTACCTCACCCCGGAGCACGTGCTCTATGCGGCGCTCCATTTCGACTTTCCCCGCGCCATTATCGAGGAGTGCGGCGCGGAGCCGGATGAGATCCGCAGTGAGATCGACGAGCATCTGAAGGAGAAGGTTCCCGTCGTCGAGGGGAGCGATCCTTTCCAATCCCTGGGCTTTCAGAACGTTATTGAGCGCGCGGTCTTCCACACCGAGAGCGCCTCCAAGGAAGAGGTCGACATGGGAGATATCCTGGTGTCGATCTTTGATGAAGAGGAATCCTTCGGGGCGTACTTCCTGCGGAAGGCGGGGATTCAACGCATAGACCTCCTGGAGGTGATCTCTCACGGCGTCTCGGACTTCGAATCTGAGCCGGATGAAGAGGAGGAGAGCCTCGGCGGCTCCGGCGAGGAAGGCGGTCCCGAGAGTGCGGAACCCGAGTTCGAAGCCGCTGAAGAGGAGCCGGAAGAGAAGGCAGGGAGACGCCGGAAGAAGGACCCTCTCTCTCAGTTCACGACCAACCTGACGGAGGCGGCTCGGGCCGGCGAGCTTGAGCCGCTCATTGGACGAGAAGACATTCTGGAGCGGACCATCCAGGTGCTCTGTCGCCGGATGAAGAACAACCCGGTGCACCTGGGTGATCCCGGTGTGGGCAAGACGGCGATCACCGAGGGCCTCGCACAGCGCATTGCCGATGGAACCGTTCCCGCGGCGCTGCGGGATTACCACGTCTACCGGCTCGACATGGGTGGAATGCTGGCGGGCACTCGCTATCGCGGCGATTTCGAAGAGCGAATGAAGCAGATCATCCAGGCCCTGGAGAAGCGTGACGACGCCATTCTCTTCATAGACGAGATCCATACCCTCGTCGGGGCCGGCGCCGTTTCCGGAGGATCCATGGATGCCTCCAACATGCTGAAGCCGGCGCTGGCGTCGGGGAAGCTCCGGTGCATTGGGGCCTCTACGTACGAGGAGTTCCGCAAGTTCTTCGAGAAGGATCGCGCCCTATCCCGCCGCTTCCAGAAGATAGAGGTTCCCGAGCCATCTGAAGAGGAGACCGTGGAGATCCTTAGGGGACTGAAGCCCAAGTACGAGGAGTATCACAACGTCCGTTACACCGATGGGGCGATCCACCAGGCGGTGCATCTTGCGGCACTCTACATCAACGATCGGAACCTTCCGGACAAAGCTATCGACGTGATTGACGAGTGCGGCGCAAACGTGCGAATGAAGATCGCCGCTACCGACGAGCCCACCGAAGCAGTGGAGATAGGCGAATCTCACGTCGAGCACGTCGTGGCCAAGATGGCCAAGATCCCCGAGCGCAGCGTCTCCACGAACGAGAAGGAGAGGCTGAAGAATCTGAAACCGGACCTGGAGCGGGTCGTGTACGGGCAGGAAGATGCCATCGGCAACGTTGTCGAGGCGGTGAAGCGCTCCCGCGCCGGCTTCCGCAATCCGGACAAGCCCGTCGCGAGTTTCCTCTTCGTCGGTCCCACCGGCGTCGGAAAGACTGAGCTGGCGCGGCAGCTCGCGGACACTCTCGGCGTTGCCATGCTGCGCTTCGACATGAGCGAGTACCAGGAGAAGCATACCGTTTCCCGCCTCCTCGGCTCGCCTCCCGGTTACGTCGGATACGACGAGGGGGCCCAGCTTACGGATGCCATTCGCAAGACGCCGCACGCGGTGCTGCTCCTGGATGAGATCGAAAAGGCGCACCAGGACGTGTACAACGTTCTGCTCCAGGTCATGGACTACGCGACCATGACGGACAACACCGGGAAGAAAGCCGACTTCCGCAACGTCATCCTCATCATGACCTCGAATGCAGGAGCCCGGGAGATCGGCAAGCCGATGATCGGTTTCGGCCGGCGCCGTGTCACCGGGCAGGCAGTCTCCGAGGCGGTTGAGCGGATCTTCTCTCCGGAATTTCGCAACCGCCTGGACAAGGTGGTCGTGTTCAACCCCCTCGGCCAGGAGGTCATCGAGGAGATTGTCCGGAAGGAGATCGACGCCTTCAACGAACAACTGGCGGACAAGAACGTCGAGCTCGAGCTTACCGACGCAGCGAGGGCGTGGCTCGCCGACCATGGCTATTCCGAGGAGTTCGGCGCCCGGAACATTGCGCGCCTCGTCGAGGAGAAGATCAAGTCCTACTTCGTCGACGCCGTGCTCTTCGGTGACTTCCAGGAGGGGGGTCGTGCCGTCGCGGATGTAGAGGATGACGACATCGTCATCCGCAGAATCGGTGACGCGCCGCCCCGAGAGCCCGCCGACGATGGCGCTGCAGTCGACTAGAATGCGCTAGATGTCGGACGACTTTCCGTACCTCGGAGAAAAGGATCGCTTTCGGTTTCCCGATCCCGAAAAGGCGACTATTGAAGGTATTGTGGCGGCGGGGGGCAATCTATCACCGGGGATGCTCCTGTCGGCCTACTCCCAGGGCATTTTCCCGTGGTTCTCAGAGCACGATCCGATCCTGTGGTGGAGCCCCGACCCGCGCTTCGTCCTCTTTCCCGAGAAGCTGCACGTTTCCAAGAGCATGCGGAGGTTTCTCAAGAACACCGACTTCATTATCACCGCCGACACCGCCTTCGTAGATGTGGTCAGGGCGTGTGCTACGGTGCCGCGCGACGGTCAGGACGGCACGTGGATTACTCCGGAGATGGAGAATGCCTACGCCGAGCTGCACCGCCTCGGATACTCCCACTCCGTCGAGGTGTGGCGGTGTGGAGAGCTGGTGGGCGGACTCTACGGCGTATCCCTCGGGAGCATCTTCTTCGGCGAATCGATGTTTTCCCATATCTCGAACGCTTCGAAGGCGGCGTTCATTCGCCTCGTGCGGCGGCTGAGCGAAGTCGACTTCGATCTGATTGACAGCCAGGTATATACACACCACCTGGAGCAACTGGGTGCCGAAGAGATTCCGAGGTCCCGCTATCTCGACCTTCTGCGCCGCGGTCTCAGCCGGCCGACGCTCAAAGGGAGTTGGCGGGGTCTCCTCGACTCCGATGAGGAGTGGACCGCGACCCCTGTAGCCATTCGCGCCGACGGGTAATCGCAAATCGGGAACCAGGAAACGGAAATCAAGAAGCGGGAATCAAGAAGCGCGGGTCAATAGCTGAAGTCGCTGTCGCCGATGAACTCTCGCAGTATCGAGTTCTCAGGGACATACTTCTCCGGAATCGGCGTGAAGTTGTTGAGGAAGGTCAGTAGCCGAACGGCCTCGTAGTAGACGTCGTGGCTGGGCTTGACCTCATTCAACAGGGGGCGGCAGTGGTTCCGCAACACTCCCAGCTCGTAGTCCAGCGCGGAGTTGAAAGCGGCATCTGCCTGATCCTGAAAGGGGAAGATGTTGCGGTTCTCGCCGCGCCGCACCGACGGCCACATGTGAAGCGTCTCCAGGGCGCTATGCCCCCGAAACTTGTGATCGCGAACGAGGCGTCGGATGAGGCGGTTGTCCGTCGTTGAGACGCGGTTGTGATCGTCCAGGTTGAGCTGCGTCAATGCCGAGACGTAGACCTTGTACTTGTGCTCCGCCTCGAGCCGCGGCGTCAGGCTGTCGTTGAGGCCATGAATGCCTTCCATCAGGAGGATCCCACGTTCCGGCAGCTGGAGAGGTTCCCTGGGCACCCGTCGCTGCCCGGTCTTGAAGTCGAAGTCCGGGATCCTCACCGCCTTTCCCTCGAACAGATCGATCAGGTGCTCGTTCAGAAGGGCTACGTCAATGGCATCGATATGCTCGAAGTCGTAGTTGCCCTCTTCGTCGAGTGGGGTTTGCTCTCGTGGGACAAAATAGTTATCCAGGCCGATGGTAACGGGCTGCAGGCCGAGAACCGTCAGCTGGATGGCGAGTTTTTTGGTGAAGGTGGTCTTGCCGGAGGAGCTCGGGCCCGCTATGAGCACTATTCGGACAGTGTCGGCACGCTCGTTCACCCGGTCCGCGATCTCGGCGATCTTCTTGTTGTGCAGCGCCTCGTTGACCCGGATGAAGTCCTGGATTCCTCCGGAGGCTGTCTGATCGTTCAGTCTTCCCGCCGAGCTGACGTTGAGAATCCGCCCCCACTCCTTGTACTCCTGATAGACCGAGAAAAGGAGGGGGCTCGGCGCGAACGGCCGGATAGTGTAGGGATCGGCCTCGCCGGGATAGCGAAGCAGGAATCCCGGCTCGTACGCGGTGAGCTCGAAGTACCGAAGTTCCCCCGTAGAAGGGACCAGGGGCCCGTGGGATATGTCCACGGTTTCGCCGCAGGTATAGACGGGAATCTTGCTCTCGTTCCGATGCTGGAGCAGCCGCGCCGTATCGGCCATGCCGTGCTCGTCGAAATACGTGAGGGCGTCCTCATACGCGTAGATGCGCCGTACAATAGGGCGGTCCTCATCCACGATCTCCCGCATTCGTTTGGACAGCGCCTCCAACTCGCCCGTCGTAACGGCCCCACCGTCGCTGAAGTGGTAGTAGTAACCATCTCCGAGGGAGTGACCAATGACGAGATGGCGCCTCGGCGTTACCTCCAGGGCGGCCATGTAGAGAAGGAAGCACAGGCTGCGGCGATAGACCCGCTGGCCCTCGGCTGAGTCGAGGGAGATCGGGCGAAGAGCCGTGTTGACATCGACTCGGTAGAAGAGGCTCGTGATCTCGTTGTTCGCACTGACGGCGACCACCGGATACTCCGTAGTCCAGGGCCGGTGCTCTTCAATGAGGTCGGCAACGCGCATGCCGGATCGTACCGAGACGGCGCGTCCGTCGGGAAAGGTCAGTCGTACAGTATTCATACCGTGGCGTACCCGCGTATCAGTGCCCTGGACAAGATGGATCAGCTTCCCGGGAGCCTCGCGATCTCCTCTTCGGTGAGCGCTCGACTCACACGGTACTCCTGCTCGGTGGTCTTGACCGTCGGTTGCTCCGCGAAGGGCTCCCCCTTCTCGGATACCAGGAGCCGCACTATTGGTGCGCGGGGATCGGCGTCGTTCGTCTCGACTACAATAGCGCGGTAGCCGTTGGCGAGCTCAACGTAGCTTCCGATCGGATAGAGGGAAAGGTTCGCCACCAGGGCTCGCAATACCCGCTCGTCGTACAGCGTTCGCCTTCCCTGGAGCAATTCCATGAGAGAAGCGTGGGCGTCCTTCGGCGGACGAAAGGGGCGATTCGACACCAGCGCTGCGAAGCTGCTGGTGACGGCGATCACGCGGCCGTACATGGAGAGCTTCTCATCGGTCAATCCGCGGGGATACCCGGAGCCGTCCAGGCGCTCTCGACACTCCAGGACGGCCAGGCAGACCGGCATGGGAAAGGAGTATTCCCGCAGAATCTTGAAGCCCAGAACGGTATGGGTGGTAATGGCCTTACGCTGCTGCTGCGTAAGGGGCTTGTCGGACATGTAGATCTGCGGCGGCAGCTTCACCATGCCGACCTCATGAAGTAAACCGGCGGTTCCCAGCTCAATGAGCTTGTGCGGCGGGAGCTTGAAGGTAATGCCCACCGCAGCCGTGAGGAGGGCGGTCTTTGCCGAGTGCTCAACAATGTAGTTCTTACTCTCGTTCTTCAGAGCCTTGAAGCGAAGGAGATAGCGCCGCCGTTCCCGCACCTCATCGGCCAGGCGACGCATACGTTCCGAGATATCCCGCTGGGGGAGTTCGTTCTTGGTGACGAAATTCGTGAAGACCCGCTCGGTGAAGTTCAACAGGTCGTCGAATACCGACTGTGCCTCTCTGAGGTGCTCGCCGTCCTTGCGCCCTTCCTCGTATGCGATAAGAGGAGCCTCGTCCGAGGCGCCTGTGGTCGTTGCGGCCGTTACGGGGGGAGAGTCGGCGGCCTCACCGTCGCTCAGGAGATACGCGTATCCCCAATCAAGCAGGCGGTTCTTCAGCCCCTCCGTCAGGGGCGTCTCCGGCGAGAGAAGAATGTACTTCTCATCCAGGAAAACAGGCCTGCTGAAGTACTTTCCGGTTTCGATGCTCTGCACAAGTTGTCTTTGCATTTATACTGATCCGTTGACCGCTGGAAACCCTTTTAGCTACACTGTGCAGTCATATAGTATAGGAGAATCTCATTTGAAATTTAAGCTCATTTTCGCGCTGTTCAACGGGGTTGTAATCCTATCGTTCCTCTTCATCTTTCTCATGCCCGTGTTCTTTCTGGGATGGGACTACACCCAGCTCTTCTGGTCGAGCAACTGGATCATTGCCGCTGCATTCGCCGCCGTGATGATCGGCTTGAACGCGTACTTTGCTGCAAACTGGAAGCTCTTCTCCTATCTCGAATCCGAAAACTGGCACGGGCTCATTTCATATCTCGAAGATCGAATTTACAATAAGGGCCGATACAGCAAACAACACGTCCGGGTTATTGTCAACACGTACGTCGTCGTGGCGGACACTGAGAAGATCCGTCGGCTGGAAGAGCACCTGCGCGGGCATCGTCCGGACTACATTCCCCGATTCGCCTTGCACTTCGGCATTCCCCACCTGGTCGGGCACGACCCTCATGACATTGAACGGTACTACGGCGAGATGCGGAGCAAGCGGCGCTGCAAAGATCGCCCCTGGATCGACTGGTCTTACGCCTTCGCCCTCATGCTTCAGGAGAAGCACGACCATGCGAAGAGTGTCTTGCTTCGTCTCCTCGACGAGGCCAAGAACCCGATTCTCCGACTCCTTACGGTGTACCTCCTCGACGCGTTTTCGGTATCCGACAACGAGGTGCGGAACCTGGTGGTTGAGGAGAAGCGCCGCCTGCAGAGCTCATATACCCCCGAACGGTGGGAACGTGAGGTTGAGAAGAATCGCGGTAACCTCCAGGTAGTGGTCCTTTCGAAGTTGATTCGCGACGCAGGCAAGTGGGCCTTCGGGGACGGCTCCCGCGCGGCCTAG
>CAZUVX010000003.1:66699-87147 GCA_964623865.1 uncultured Spirochaetaceae bacterium
GTTGATTCGCGACGCAGGCAAGTGGGCCTTCGGGGACGGCTCCCGCGCGGCCTAGGCGGCTCCCGCGCGGCCTAGACGGCTCCCGCGCGGCCTAGGCGGCTTCCGGTCAACAATGCCGATAATCTCGGTACGCCCGGAATCGACGAGTCCGGAAGAGCAGGGGATTCAGTGGAAAACAGGTTTTACAAGTCGGACAAGCTGGCCAACGTTCTCTACGACATTCGCGGTCCCGTCCTCTCTGAGGCGAAGCGCCTGGAGGAGGAGGGGTTCAAGGTCCTCAAACTGAACATCGGGAATACCGCCCCCTTCGGCTTCGACGCCCCGGACGAGCTCTTCCATGACGTAATCGTCAACCTTCGGGACGCCCAGGGATACTGCGACAGCAAGGGACTCTTCTCCGCCCGCAAGGCGGTCATGCAGAACTACCAGCAGAAGCAGGTCCTGGATGTCGACATAGAGGACATCTACATTGGCAACGGGGTGAGCGAGCTCATCACCATGGCAATGCAGGCGCTGCTCAACCAGGGAGACGAAATGCTCATACCCGCCCCGGACTATCCCCTGTGGACGGCGGCGGTAAAGCTCTCCGGTGGCACCCCCGTCCACTACGTCTGCGACGAGCAATCGGACTGGGTACCCGACCTCGAGGATATCAGGTCCAAGGTCACCGACAAGACCAAAGGAATCGTGGTCATCAATCCCAACAACCCGACGGGTGCCGTCTACCCCAAGGAGATACTCGAGGGTATCCACCAAATCGCCGCCGAGCACGGGTTGATCCTCTTCGGCGACGAGATCTACGAGAAGATCGTATACGACGGCGCCCGGCACACCTCCCTCGCGACCATTGCCGGGGACGTCTTCTGCGTGACCTTCAACGGACTGTCGAAGGCGTACCGGGCGCCGGGATTTCGGGCGGGCTGGATGGTTCTGAGCGGCCGCACCGCACTTGCCGGGGACTACAAAGAGGGCCTTGAGCTGCTTTCGAACATGCGCCTCTGCAGCAACGTTCCCGCGCAGCTCGCCGTCCAGGCTGCTCTCGGCGGCTACCAGAGCATCGAAGACCTCGTCGCGAAGGACGGTCGTCTCAGGGAGCAACGCGACTTCGCCTGGGAGCGCATCTCCCGGATCCCCGGGGTCACCTGCGCGAAGCCGCGCGGCGCGCTCTACCTGTTTCCGCGCCTCGATCCCGAGCGCTTTCATATTACCAACGACCAGCAGTTCGTCCTGGACCTCCTCAAGGAGACCCGGGTTCTGGTTGTCCACGGTAGCGGGTTCAACGCGGGCGACACGAGCCACTTCCGCCTGGTCTTTCTTCCCGACGAGGACATTCTCGGCGAGGCAATGGACGGCATGGCGGAGTTCCTCAGCTGGTACCGCCAGTAGGGGCGCCCCACACCCTTTGACTCGAAAAAACCGGCTTCTATATACTGAGGCTTCCGATTTTGCCGACTTCGAGGTCTTATGAGTGTTCGCGTTCGCTACGCTCCGTCGCCGACGGGGCTGCAGCACATCGGCGGTGTCCGGACGGCACTGTTTAACTACTTCTTCGCTCGCGCCCAGGGGGGAACGTTCGTCCTCCGTATTGAGGATACCGATCGGGAACGATACAACGACGAGTCACTTCAGGACATCTACGACACATTCGCATGGCTCGGCATCCACTGGGATGAGGGGCCGGACGTCGGCGGAGCGTACGGCCCGTACGTCCAGTCCGAACGCATCGATCTCTATCAGGAATACGCGAAGAAGCTCGTCGATGCAGGCTGGGCCTACCACGCCTACGACCCTCCCGAGGAGCTCGAGGAGCTGAAACAGAAGAGCAAGGAAGGCTACGATCGGCGGGGACGGAACCGCACTCCCGGCGAGATCGAGGAGCTCAAGGCGCGCGGCGTCGAGCCCGTGGTGCGCTTCAAGGGGCCTCTTGAGGGCGATACGGTCTTCGAGGACGTGGTGCTCGGCCGGGTCAAACGCAGGAACAAGGACATTCCACCGGACCCGGTGCTCCTGAAGTCGGACGGCTTTCCAACGTATCACCTTGCGAACGTCATTGACGACCACCTCATGGGGATTACCCACATCCTTCGCGCGCAGGAGTGGCTCTCCTCGGGGGCGCTTCATGTGCTGCTGTACAAGGCTTTCGGTTGGGAGCCGCCGGCGTACTGCCATCTCCCGATCGTGACCGGTAAGGACGGACAGAAGCTCTCCAAGCGCCACGGTGCCACGAGTGCCCGGGAGTTCCGGCGCCAGGGCTACCTCCCGGAGGCGATCATCAACTACGTCTCCCTCCTCGGCTGGTCCTACGACGACTCACGGGAGTTCTTCACCCTTGCCGACCTGGAGCAGCTGTTCACTCTGGAGAAGATCAACAAGGCCCCGGCCGTCTTCGATTACAAGAAGCTCGACTGGTTCAACGGCAACTACATTCGAGAGAAGGATGATGCCGAGCTCCGGGCCCAGGTGCTTCCGTTTCTGCAGGAGGCGGGGCTCGTGGCGGATCCGCCCACTCCGGAGCAAGAGGCTATTCTCGACGGAGCGGTGCCGCTGATCCGGGAGCGCCTCAAGAAGCTCTCGGACGCGCCGGATCTGACGCGCTTTCTCTTCGGTGAGATCGACGACTACCCGGCTGAAGAGCTCCTGCCCAAGAAGACGAGCGCCCTCGAGACCCGGACGATCCTCGAGGCCACGCAAACCCTTCTGGACGGCATTGATGCCCGCACGGATGAGGAGAACGAGGAGCTTTTCCGCGCCAAGGCGGAAGAGCTCGACGTGAAGGTCGGGAACGTGCTCATGCCCCTCCGCGTGGCGGTGACGGGGTCGAAGGTGTCGCCGCCGCTGTTCTCATCAATACGTCTTCTCGGGGCCGACACGACGAGGGCGCGGGTGCAACGTGCCCTGGAGCGAGTGCGCGCTCTTGCGGCAGCCGAGACGGGGGACGCCGGGTAGGGTGGCCCTCGTAGGCGCGCGTGGCGCCGAACGCCGCACCACGCGATTCCAGGAAACCGATACCGAAACGAGCAGGAAGGAAGGCATTTCCCATGGCAGAAGGACAAGTTGCACAGCGCCCCTCGATGGAGGATCTCGTTTCCCTGGCGAAGCGCCGGGGATTCATCTTCCAATCATCGGATATCTACGGCGGCCTCGCCTCGGCCTGGGACTACGGTCCCCTGGGAGTGGAGTTGAAGAACCGCATTCAGCGCTACTGGTGGCGAGAGATGACGCAGCTTCACGAAAGCATCGTCGGCCTCGACGCCGCCATCATGATGCACCCCCGGGTATGGGAGGCATCCGGCCACGTCGAGAGCTTCGCCGACATGATGGTTGAAGACACCGTCACCAATGAGCGCTATCGCTGGGACCACCTTACCGAGGAGCAGCGGGAGAGCATGACCAGCCCGAAGGGGAACCCCCTTTCCCAGCCGCGGCGCTTCAACCTCATGTTCAAGACGCACCTGGGACCAACCGAGGACAGTGGCTCCCTGGTCTACCTGCGTCCGGAAACCGCCCAGGGAATCTACGTGAACTACAAGAACGTCGTGCAGACCTCTCGGGTGAAGATCCCCTTCGGCATTGCTCAGGTCGGCAAGGCCTTTCGGAACGAGATCGTGACGAAGAACTTCATCTTCCGGACCTGCGAGTTCGAGCAGATGGAGATGCAGTACTTCGTCCACCCCACGGAGGACGAGAAGTGGTTCGAGTATTGGAAGCAGCGCCGCTTGGAATCGTACAAGGAAATGGGCATCCTACCGGACCGGCTGCGCTTCAAGGAGCACGGTCCCGACGAGCTCGCCCACTACGCCAAGGCCGCCTTCGACATTGAGTACGAGTTCCCCTTCGGCTGGAACGAGCTGGAGGGCATTCACAACCGCACGGACTTCGATCTCTCCCGCCACTCCGAGTTCTCCGGCAAGGACCTGGCGTATCTCGACGACCAGTCGAAGGAGCGCTATCTCCCGTACATCATTGAGACGTCGGCGGGGTTGACCCGGAGTGTTCTCATGGTCCTCGCGGACGCCTTCGAGTACGAGGAGGTTGGAGAGAACGACACCCGCACGGTACTGCGCTTTCATCCGGCCGTCGCACCGATCACGGTCGGTGTCTTTCCTCTGGTGAAGAAGGACGGTCTCGCCGAGCTGGCGCAGGAGATCGAGAAAGGTCTGCGGCAGGACTTCTCCACGTTCTACGATCAGGGCGGGGCCATTGGGCGGCGCTATCGGCGACAGGACGAGGTAGGCACGCCCTTCGGCATCACCATTGATTATCAGACCAAGGACGACAACACGGTTACGCTCCGATTCCGCGACAGCATGGAGCAGGTCCGCATTCCCGTGCCGGAGTTGCCGGAACGAATCCGACAGGAGATGCGTCACTATAAGAGGGTAGGAACGTGAGCAACGGAAGGAGCGTCGGCGCCGGAAGCGCCGCGGCCGGAGGCGTCAACACCGGAAGCGCCGCCGCCGGAAGCGCCGCCGCCGGCGGTCTGGCCACTCTGGAAACCAGAGGCTTCGTGCAGCAGTGCACCGACCGGGAGGGACTCGCCCGGGAGCTCGCAACGCGGCCGGTCACCTTCTACGTCGGCCTGGACCCCACCGCCGGGAGCCTGCATGCGGGCCACATGATTCCCATCTATGCGGCGGCGCACCTGGCCAGGGCCGGGCACAAGCCCATCATCCTCATCGGCGGCGGCACCGCGCAGATCGGCGACCCCTCGGGAAAGACCGAGATGCGCAGGATGCTCACCACCGAGCAGATCGACGAGAACGCCGCTCGTATTGAGCGTCAGATTCGGCGCTTTCTCGCGACGCAGGGCGTGGAAGCAACCTTCGTGAACAACGCCCGGTGGCTGCGCAATCTCAACTACATAGAGTTTCTCAGGGACATTGGACGCCACTTCTCGGTGAACCGTATGCTCTCCTTCGAGTCCTACAAGATCCGCCTGGAGAGCGGGCTCTCCTTCATTGAGTTCAACTACCAACTCCTGCAGTCCTTCGACTTCCTCACCCTCTACCGCGACCACGGCTGTGAGCTCCAGATCGGCGGGGACGACCAGTGGGGAAACATTGTCGCCGGGGCGGACCTGATTCGCCGCGTTGAAGGCGGCGTCACCTTCGGTCTCACCTTTCCGTTGGTAACCCGGGCGGACGGCAAGAAGATGGGCAAGAGCGAAGAGGGCGCCGTCTTCCTGGATCCGCAGCTCTTCAGCCCCTACGACTTCTTCCAGTACTGGCGGAACGTGCCGGACGCGGATGTGGAGAAGCTCCTCCTGCTCTACACCTTTCTGCCGGTGGAGGAGTGCCGCCGTCTCGGGTCTCTGCCGGGCGAGGAGATCAACCACGCCAAGGAGGTCCTTGCCGGGGAGCTGACAAACCTGGTTCACGGGCCCGAGGAGGCGAAGCGCGTACTGGATGCCGCCCGCGCCGCTTTTCAGGGAGGCACGGCCGCCGCGGGAAGCGCCGAGGCAATTCCGGAGACGCCGGTGCCGGGACCGAGCCTCTCCGCCGGCATTGCCGCGGTGGATCTCTTCAGCATGACCGGGCTTTGCACTTCGAAAGGGGAGGCGCGTCGGCTCATTCAGCAGGGCGGTGCCCGCGTCAACGAGCGGAAGGTGGAGTCCATCGATACCGTCATAGACGACGGCTGGCTCGAGGATGGCGTCCTTCTCTTGCGCGCAGGAAAGAAGCGCTACCACAGGGTCCGCCCCGAAGGCACATGACTCAGGGCAGTTTCCGGCGCAGGCACCACGATTTCGGCCTCATGGCGGCGGGAGCGCTCGTCTTCGTCGCGGTGTGGAAGATCGCATCGCTCGTGGTCGGGATGGAGATCATCCTCCCGGCTCCCGAGCGCGTTCTCATGGAAACCGTCCGGGTGGCCACCGCGCCGCAGTTCTGGGTCACCCTGGGAACGACGACCCTTCGCTCCCTCCTGGCCTTCGGCATCGCCGCCGTCGGGGCGGGGGCGCTCGGCGTTGCCGCGGGGCGCGCTGCGTGGCTCCACCGTCTCCTCGCGCCGTGGATGGGGATTGTCCGTGCCACGCCGGTGATCTCCGTCATCCTCCTGGGGCTGATCTGGTTCCCCACGGGCGTCGTGCCCATTGTGGTGGCCCTCCTCATGATCGTCCCGATCATCTACGGCAACGTCGTAACCGGCATCCGTCAGACCCCGCGAGAGCTCCTCGAGATGGCCGGGCTCTTCCGGGTTCCCCGGTCCCGCATTCTTCGCCGGATCTACCTCCCGGCGGTGCGTCCCTACCTTGCGGCGGCCCTCCAGACCGCCGCCGGCATCACCTGGAAGGTTATTGTGGCGGCGGAGGTCCTGGCCCAGCCCGTTCTCGGCATCGGCGCCGAGCTCCAGGAGGCGCGCGTTATGCTGGCGACCTCCCGCGTCTTCGCCTGGACCATTCTTGCAGTCGTCGTGAGCGGCATCTTCCACGTCCTCCTCAACCTGGTCCTCCAGGTCGATGCCGACGGGCCGTGGCGG
Source organism: uncultured Spirochaetaceae bacterium (assembly GCA_964623865.1). Classification (GTDB taxonomy): domain Bacteria; phylum Spirochaetota; class Spirochaetia; order DSM-27196; family PWMO01; genus CAYFQV01. The sequence continues at coordinate 73,177 of CAZUVX010000003.1, forward strand.
CGCCCCACCGATGGGCGTGCGACGGGGCGTACCGTCGCCGACGGTGCCGTTGCGGGGTCGGCCCGGGCAGGAGGGGTGGACGCGTGAGGGACGGCGCGAAGCGGGGCGGGGACTTCTACGGCGTTCAGGGGCTTTCCAAGCGCTTCGGCGCAGTGGAGGTCTTCCGCGAGTTCTCCATGGAGGTAGCCCACCGGGGCGTCACGGTGGTGTTGGGACCGTCCGGTTGCGGCAAGACGACGCTGTTGAAGTGCCTGTGCGGTCTGGAGCCGGTCCCCGAAGGGAGCTTTCCCGGCCTGGAGGGCTCCCGGTTCAGCATGATCTTCCAGGAGGCGCGCCTACTGCCCTGGGCGACGGTGCGGGAGAACCTCGAGTTGGTGTGTCCCGTTGCCGCGCCGGCGGGTCGCTCCGCCGGCGGCCGCCGCGGCGCCGGCTACCCGCGCCCGGGAAGCCCGGCAGCCGGCGGCCCCGCCCAGGTCGAGGCGTCGTGTCGAATCGAGCCACTTCTCGAGGCGGTTGAGCTCACCGGTTTCGAGAATGCCTACCCCCAACAGCTCAGCGGCGGAATGGCGCAGCGAGTCGCCCTGGCGCGCGCCTTCATGGTGTCGGCGCAGACGCTACTCCTGGACGAGCCCTTCCGCGCCCTCGACATTGCGCTGCGGATCCGGATGTACGACCTCTTTCGCCGCCTCTGGGAACGGGAACGCCCGACCACGATCTTCGTTACTCACAACGTCGAAGAGGCTGTCCTGCAGGGGGACCGAATCGTGGTGCTCTCGCAGAAGCCGGCGACCGTTGCGGCGGACCTGACAAACACGGTGGCTTACTCGGACCGCCATCTAGACCACAAGGACATTCGCGATCTTCAGACGGAGATCTACCGGCTACTGCTCGAGGCGGCAGTCTCCTGAACCGCCTCCAGGGCAGCGTCTTCGTGAGCCTTCGCCATAACACGGATCTTCACGGATAGCACCGCATAGCCGGAGGAGAGGTCTTCCTTCTGGACAATCACGTTCTCGGGGACCTTGAGCTTCACGTTGGTGAAATTCCAGATGGCGCAGATCCCGGCCTTCACCAGGAGATCCGCTACGGCCTGGGCGTGCTGGGACGGTACGGTGAGAATGGCAATACTCACATCCAGCTTCTCCAGGAGCTCCGGCATCTGACCGAGAGCGAATACCTCGATATCGTGAATCCTCCTGCCGATCTTCTGCTTGTCCAGGTCGAAGGCTCCGACGATGTGCAGTCCCCGATTCCGGAACTCGTCGTATCCCATGAGCGCAGTGCCAAGATTGCCGGCGCCGATAATGGCGGCGCGGTGTTGCCGGTTCCACTGGAGGAACTCGTAGATCGAGTCAATCAACTGATTGACGGGAAACCCGATCCGGGGCTTTCCGACGATGCCGGTGATGGCCAGGTCCTTTCGGACCTGAATGGGCTCCAGGTCGAGCTCTTCCGCAATGACAGTACCCGATATGAACTCCTTGCCGTCACGCTTCGCGTTCTCAATGACGTGAAGGTAGGAGGGGAGTCGCTTAATCGTGGGTTGGCTGCCTACTTTGATTGTGCTCATGGGAGCGTCTCCTTCCGTGCGAGCGGTGTCCGTATGCGTGCCCAACGCTTCAGTGGTCTCGTCTATCCAGTACCGTGGATTTAGAGAAAATTATAACGGAAAACTGCGGCTTGTGGTAGAATCTCCGCCTGTTGAACGGTGCCGATAACACAACTCCCACCTCGTCGTCTTCCGGAAAGACGTGGTTCCACCCCCTGTCGCGGCTTCTCATGGGCGCGCTCCTCCTGGTGTCGGCCGCTCCGCTCGGAGCGCAGTGGCCGGTGGCCCTCGGTGGCAGAGCGCTCACCGATCCCGCCATAGCACCGGGGGGTGCCCTCTACGTCCTTGCAGAAGACAGATTTCTCTACGCCTTCAATGCCGACGGCATCCGTCGGTGGCGCTTTGATGTGCGCACCATGCCCGCCTCCTCCCTGGCGGTGTGCACCGGTGGCGCAATCCTCGTGGGAGCGCGGGACGGGACCGTCATTGCGGTCTCTCCCGCCGGCTCCGAGCTCTGGCGCTTCCCAGGAGCGGGTTCACCCGTCGGCAACCCCTACTGCGATGAAGAGGGCTTTGCCCACGTAAGCTCCGCCGACGGGATACTGCGGCGCATATCACCGGCGGGCAACCCCGTCTGGGAGACGCAGCTGCCCGGCACGCCCCGGCTCGACCCGGTATCCGGCAGGGACGGCGTGATCTTCTGCCCCATCGACGCGTCGGGAGCCCGGGACGCGGCGGGGGTGGGCGCGGCGGACACGGCGGAGGTGGGCGCGGCGGCCGCGGGACCTCAGGTGATTGTTCTCTCCCGGGACGGTACCCCGCATGATCGCTTCCCTCTCGACGGGGAGGCGACAAGCCACGCAGTTATCGGGGAGACCTACCTGGTCGGAACGGCGTCGGGGCGCATTGCGGCGTACGCGCCGGACGGTGGCGTTGCCCGGCGTGACCTTACCGATGAAGCGGTGACGGCCATCTTGTCGGGTCCGGAGGGTGGCGTTCTTGTTGCCGGCGACTCCGGTGGCCGCCTCCTCCATCTCTCCGGAGTGAGCGATCTCCAGTCGGCCGCGGTGACGGCGCTCTCGCCCGGTCTGGGCACCGGAGCGCGGCCGGTCGCCGTCACCGGAGGGAGTCTCTACCTTGCCGGTGGCACGGGAGTGTACCGGGTTGCGGATTTCATCCCCCATGCCTCCGCCCCGGACGCCGTAGCTCCGAGCTCTCCGCAACGGCTTGTTGCGACGCGACGCGGGGCACCCCTGAGGGCGGCGGCGGTGGGCTACGGGGTGGCGATGGTCCAGGGCGACGAGTGGATCCTCGCAGCGGCGCCCGCCCCGGAAGAACCGCCTGCGGACTGGTATGCCGAGCGCGGCAACGCGTTGCGGACCGGGTTTCCCCTGGGCCGCGAGATCTCGCCGCGATCCCGGGAGTGGGACGAGAACTTCGACTATCTGTACCTCGAATCTCACCTCCTCTCGGACGAGCGGGAGGATCGTCTGCGCGCCATCCGCGACCTCGAGGAGCGCGTCGCGGGGGGCGCTCTGCGGGGCTCGGCGGACTACGTGGTGGCACTCCTGCGGCGCGCCGCGTTTCAGGACTTTCAGGGACGTTCCCGCGGCGCCCTGGGATTCGCAGACCTTCGGGCGCGGGTGGTTCGCCTCCTCGGCCTGATCGGGGGGCGTTCCGCAATTGCGGACTTGGTCCGCCTTGGGAGATACACCTTCACCGCCGAGGTGGACACGGAGATTCTGAACGCCTTCGCGGCGGTGCCCGCCGGCGTGGCGGCGGGCGGGTGGGACGTGATCGAGGAGATCCTCCGCCGCCACGCCGGCCGCGAGGGCGCCGCAGCGGTGGGGGAGGCGACGGTATCCGCGGTTGAGGCGCTCCTCGCGTACTCCGGCCGGGCACCGCGGGCGGGTGACGTCCTCTCCTCGATAGTCCGCGGTGCCTACCCCCGGGACGTTCGCCTCCGCGCCCTCGAGCTCCTCGAAGACCGCGGCGGCTGAGGTGGCGCGCGGGTACGGTTTCATAAGCCCTGCGGGGTCCGTATAATGTGGGCATGAGGGGGCAACAGATGGGCGAATCCCTACGATACTGTGCGCGAGTGGTCGTAAGCATCGTTCTATTGCTGGGTCTTGCAGCTTCCCCGCTTTGGTCGGTGGATGTGGACAGAGAAGAGCTGGAAAGCCAGATCGATCGGGAGATCGAGTTCCAAAACTACGAGGGCCCGCAGGAAGAGATCGATACCGCGGAGGCAATAGCGGGGATCGGCTCGGCCCTCGCCTCACCACCCCTCCTGCCCGGGGAAGCGCGGGACTACTTCGACCGCTACCGTATTCTCCACGCCGTGGATCCGGCCCAGGAGGAGGGGCTGGATGCAGACATTCTTTACATCCTCGATGACGCCCAGGTTGATCACATTGACAACGTTCGCCGGATTCTCGCTTCGTATCTCTCCGAGTCCTACGAGTACAGCGAAGCCGATGCCGCGCTGATCGCCGAGCTCGTCACCGTCTATAACGCCGTCCATCGCGGTTCCTTCTCGTTCTTTGAGGAGCGCTACAAGGATGTGGTCGTCTCCAATCTGTCGGAGACGGGCGCCGGTATCGCCACCCTCTACAGCGACTGGCCGGGAGCCACGGAACTGGTTACGCCCCTCTCGACCGACGTCGCCCCCGGGCGGCTGTCTGCAATCGCACCCCTTCAGCTGACCGACGACATGCTCATCGAGCAGCTGCGCCGGCGTCCCGACATGGGGCTGGAGGAGCGGCGCGCCCTGGTAGATTTCCTCGAACGGGTGATCGAGGAGCGCCGCGAGGAGATCGAGGAGGAGCGCCGGGCCGTTGAGGAAGAGCGCGAGACGATGGAAGAAACCCGCGCCGCGGCGGAAGAGCCGGAAGAGCCGGACGAGGCGCCTGAGCCGGAGGAGCCCGCCGAGGAGGAAGAGGAGCCGGAAGAAGAGCCGGCGCCGGACGCCGAGGAGGAGCCGGAAGAGCCGGACGAGGCGCCTGAGCCGGAGGAGCCCACTGAAGAGGAGCCCGCCGAAGAGGAGCCTACCGAGGAAGAGCTCGAGGAGCGTGAGCAGGAGCTCGCTGAGCGTGAGCGGCAGCTCGATGAAGAAGAGGAAGAGGTTGATGAGCTGGAGGAGGAGGTCCGGGAGCAGCGGGAGCGGATAGCCGAGGATACGCAGGAGCAGATCGCTGAAGAAGAGGCTGCCGGTGAGGACGATGTCACGCCGGTCATCTTTCTCTTGTCCCGTCGAGAGGACGACACAGTTCTCCGTCGCATTGTCGGGGTGGACCCGGAGAGCGGCGAGGTACTGGTTGAATCCCCTCTGGATGAGGTTACCAGTGCGAACTACCTCACGGTTGGCGGTAACCTGGTGGTCGTCGGAGACTATGAGGGACAGTCGCGGCTGATACAGATAGACAGCGAATCTCTCGAGGTGTTGAGCTTCGGCCAGGCGGAAGTGTCGGCCGGAAGTTATCTCGTATCCGCTGGGACGAGCATCTACGCCGTCGTGCGCGACGGGGGAAGACGGCACCTCGGCCGCTTCGATGAAGCCCTCGAGCTACGAGAGCGTTCCGAGGCCGAGGTAGCCCGGGAAACGTACATTCACGTTGCGGGCCGGCGGATCTACGCCCAGGCCGCCGACGGCGCCGTGTTGAGCCTCAGTCGCGAGGAGTTTCAGGAGTAGGCGTATTCGGCGGAATGCCGCATCGTGGGGGGCGCCGGGTGCCGACAGGCGCTTCAATCACGCCCGAAGAGTCGCCGAACGAAGGCGACAAGGGCGCGCCAGATGCGCAGGAAGAAGCCGGGATTGCGGAGACGCTCAATGCGAATGTACGCTTCCGCCAGCTCGTCGGTGGTGAGGTTCTTCCGCTTGATGTTCTCATCCAGCTCCATTTCGACGAGGTCCGCAGCATCGGCGGTGTCGACGTAGCGCACGGGTACGGTCTTCCAGCCGAGCTGTTTTGCCGCCTCGAGTCTGCGGTGACCGGCGACCAACTCTTTCCGACCGGTCACGACGATGGGATTCAAGAGCCCATGCTTGCGGATGCTCTCCACCAGAGGCGTGAGATCCCCGAGATTGCGTCGAACCCGGCGTCGGATGATTATGGTGCTGATTTCGAGCTCTGAGCTGTTGTAGTCCATCAATCCAGGAGCGGGTTTCCTTCCTCCCCATCTTGTTCCGAGTCCGGCGAAGAGCCTGTGTCACTACGGCTCGCCACGTCGAGGTCGAGTTCCAGAGTGAGATCCAGCTCAGGCTTGGACGGAGTAGACTCCTCGCTGCTCCCGACTGAACCGTCCAGCCTGTACGCGCTGTCCTCAATGCCGCGGCGCAACCGGTTCACCAGAACGGGGCGCTGGCGCATGTCGAAATCCTCGAGTTGATCGAATTCTCGCGGCTCGGTGCCCGAAATGAAAACCTCTTCGTAGGTCTCGCCGGTGTAGTTCTCAGTTGGAAGGAGACCGGTTTCTTCGGTCACGGTTACCCGGGTCAAGCCCTCCGTGGGCTCAATGAACTCTCGCGGTCCAAGACCCTCATGAATGGCCTTCATGTAGCGAGCCCACACCGGGCCGGTCGTGACCGCGCCGGTCTGATTGGTTCCCAGAGAGTTGGAGCCGCCTCTGTCAAAGCCGAACCAGACCGCCGTTGTGTAGTAGGGAGTGTAACCAAGGGTCCAGGCATCCGCCCAGTTCTGGGTAGTGCCCGTCTTGCCGGCAGTGGGCAGGTCGAAGCCGCCCACAAGATCTCTAGGATACCGGAGAGTTCCCGACTCAACCGTGGTCTGGAGCATGTCCGTCATGATATAGGCGGTCTGCGGGCTGACAATCTGCGCTTCGTCACCCTTGCGCTGCTGTTCCAGACGTACCTGCTGCTCCGGCTCGAGTATGATCCGCCCGTTTCGGTCTTCAATGTAGCGCACGGCAATGGGCACGACTTCCCGCCCCTGGTTGGCGAAGGTCGCGAAGGCCTTCGCCATTTCAATGGGGGCGACCTCAACAATGCCCAGTCCGACCGGGTAGCGCCGGACCAGGTTGCGATCCGCCATCTCGTCACGGGGAATGCCCATGAGTCGCCGCGCCGTCGTCAGCGCGGTGTCGAAGCCGACGCGCTCAAGGATTCGGAGTGACGGAACGTTCATTGAGCGAGACAGGGCTTCCCGTGCTCGAACCCACCCACTCCATTCGCCGCGGTAGTTCAGGGGCGTGTAAGGCGTGCCGTCGTCGTTCCAGAAGACGACGTGGGAGTCGTAGAGACTGGTTGCCGGTGTAATGACTTCATCTTCAATGGCTGCAGCGTAGTACAGCGGCTTGAAGGAGGATCCCGGCTCCACGGAGGCGTCCACGGCGCGGTTGAACTGGCTCGCCGACTCGAAACCGCTTCCTCCAATCATGGCCAGGATGTGTCCCGTGTCATTCTCCAGGGTGATAAGCGCTCCCTGGACGGTGGTTCGCTCCGCCTGCCGCGCTTTCAGCTGCTTCGATCTCTGCGCCACGTGTCGTAGATCCGGTGCGTTCCCGCCGGTCAGCTGCATGGACGTGATGTCCAGGAGTGGGTACATCTCGGTGAGAAAGAAATCCTTGGCGTTCTGCTTCCGCCTGGCATCGCCGATCCGCATGCTGCCCACGTCGAAGGAGAGCGAGAGCAGTTCGATAAACGGCACCAGCTCCTCCCCGTACGAGACCCGCTCCTGCGTATTCTCCCGATACACCTCGTTGGCCGTTAGCAGGCCGTCATCCACGTATCGCCGGGCCTGTCGCTGGTAGTCCAGATCCAGGGTCGTATGGATGGTGTAGCCGTCCTTGTTGATATTGATGCTTCCGAGCAGCAGTTCGTTCTCCAGCTTCTGCCGGACGTACTCACTGAAGTACGGCGCCTGGTCCTCTCGTTCGCTCCACGCGCTCGAAATGCTGGAACGTGTGAAGTCGTAGTTGCTCCAGTATTGCTGGAAGGATTCATCGACCTCTTCCTGACTGGTGTACCCGAGCTCCGCCATCTGGTTGAGGATGTTCCGCTGCATCTCTCGGGCGTTGTTGGGTCGGCGGATCGGCGAGTAGAGACTGGGGTTGGCAAGTTGGATCACCAGCATAGCCGACTCCGCAATGGTGAGATCCCGGGCGGAATGGCCGAAGTAGTATTGACTCGCCGCCTCGACGCCGTAGTTGCCGTGCCCGAAGAACATCGTATTGAGGTAGCGCTCCAGAATCTCCTGCTTCGTCCAGTGGCGTTCGAGCTGAAGCGCCCACCACAGCTCGCGAAGCTTCCGGGCAATGGAGAACTCGCTCCGGTCGGCGAAGAGAGTGCCGGCGAGCTGCTGCGTGAGGGTGCTGCCGCCCCCGGAGTACCGTCTCCGAGCGAGGTCGAAGGCCGCCTTGGAGGTGCGCACGAAGTCGAACCCTCCGTGCTCGAAGAACCTGCGGTCTTCCCGGGTGATGAGGGCGTAGATGAGATGGCGGGGAAGCTCGTCGATCGCGACCAGCTCCCGCCGCTCATCCGCGAAGAACTCCGTGATCACCTCCCCGTCGCGGTCCAGGAGTTGAGAGGGAAGGGACGCCTCCTGTCGCCCGTATATGTCGATGTCGGGGGTGTTCCGGATCTGCGCAATGGCTACGCCCGTCGCGACTCCAATTGCGACGGCGAGCATTGCGGCAAGGCCGAACAGAACGTACCACACGGTCCGCCGACGTGTTCTGTCTGTCATACGCGAACACTACGCATCAGGAGAGCTCTTTGTCAAGGTTCCGAGATAGACGCAACTCACAGTATTGCCGTGAATTACACGTGAGCCGCCTGTCGATTTGAAAGCGCGGCCGATTTGAAAGCGCGGCCCGGCGGGGCGCAACCGGACGCTTCTCAGGATGCACCTGAAGAAACCAGGGGCTGTGATGGTAGAACCCAGAAGGTTGTGTCGGCACATACGCGCCAATAGGAACCGGGGTCAATCTGAAGAAGCGTCAATCCGAAGAAAAGAGAGGGGCCGGTCCTGCAGAACCGGCCCCGAAGATCATCGGTCGCATATAGCAACTGGGAGGGGAACTATAGTGCGTGACCGACAACCTCATTATCGTCAGTATATCCGAGGAGCTTTAATCCTCTGTTATCAGTATATCAAGAGTGAGCGAAATTTCGTAGTCCTGTTTGGGCTCGATTGTGAGTTTCCGGCTCACGGTGTAATCTCCCACGCGAAACACTACCGTATGCTCTCCCGGAGGAAGGGTCAAGGTCCCGCTTCCTTCGCCGATGCGCTCGCCGTCAACGAAGAGTTCCGCCGCGTCCGGCGCCTCCACTTCTATTGCCGACCGGGGACGCTGCAGCTCAATACGCAACTCCGTCACTCTGCCCCGCTCCACGCCGAAGGTCAGACTCTCATTCTCGAAGGTTCCTGAGGCGATCTGTACGCGGTGCAGCCCCGGGAGCAACGTGAGCTCCGAATCAAGGTTCTCCATTGGCTCGCCGTCCAGGGTGGCGGAGATGTCATGCTCCCTCATGTCGCTGATAAGCGTCCCGTCCGGATGGATCAGGAAGATGCGGACTCCTCCGATGTTTCGGATAAGCGGCTTGGCGGATATCTCGAACCGCGCCGTCGCCGCCCTTCCGGGCAGGCCCTTCATTACCGGGACGATCTGTGCCACCAGGGGGAAGCTGTCCGGAGCTACCGGCGAGGCGACGTGCACGTCCGCCGTTCGGCGAAAATCGTGCTCTTCCGTAAACGGAACCTGGATCAGTACGCGACTGCGCGCCGGAAGGGGCAGGAAGAACAGGCGGCGTCCTTCCCGGGTCCGAGCGTTGCCGTCCAGAGGCGCCGTCGGTGCAGCGTACACGTACAGCCCCAACCCGCCGGCAACCTCCCGGGCCGCCTGAGGAATGGATAACTCGAGCTGTACGCCTTCGAGAAAACGCAGCCCCGGCGAGAGGCGCAGACCGACCACTCCTTCGGGACGAAACTCAATGCTCTCCGTGCCGTCTTCGTCGCCGACTTCCAGGACGCCCGCGAGGGAGCCCCGGACGGTCTCAGCGGAGACGGTACCCACCCCGAGGGCGAGGAAGATGAGTATGACAAGCACTGTCAAGAGGCGGCTGCGGTGCGTGATCCTCATTCCTCCAGTCCGGGTAAGTGCAGAACAGGGTCGCGGGACTCCCCGTTCAGGCGGATCTCGAAATGCAAATGGGGCCCGGTTGACAGCCCCGTGTTTCCGACTGTCCCTAGGATCATACCGGATGATACCTGCTGATTCAACTCTACATTGACTTCGTCGAGGTGACCGTAGAAGGTCTCGTAACCACCTTCGTGGCGGAGGCGCACGTATTGACCATACACGGCGTGATACCCTACGGCAATCGTCGTTCCCTCTCGGGCAGCCAGCACCGGCGTTCCCGTGGGCGCAACGAAGTCGACACCGGAGTGGAAGCTCTGCCGACCCGTGAACGGGCTTAGCCGGTACCCGTAGTAAGAGCTGATCCGGGTATCCCGGACCGGCCTGCGGAAGAGGATTTCCAGGTAGGAGAGCCGCTCGACCCGGTCGAAGTCCTGTCCCGGCAGGAAGACGAATCGGGCGGCGTGACCTGCAACTTCCACGGTAATCGGTGTTTGCCGGCTCGCCACCTCCGCCCTCCGGGCGGCGATGACGGCCTCGGTATCACTCTGCGGCTCCTCGGCGACAAAGAGGCCCGGCATGTTCGGTATCAGGAGCTCCGAGGGCAGCGGATCGTTGCCGTCGAGTCGGTTGAGTGATGCCACTGCGCTGTAGGGAAGTCCGAACTGCGCGGCAACACGGATGAGGCTCTCTCCCCGGCGCGGGGCGTACCGATACACCGTCAGGGAAGTGCCCTCGCCACCGGTCCGGTAGAACTCCTCCACCCCTGCTTGTTGCTGTTGGTAGACGGGGTCGCCGTGTCGCGCCGCCTCAATCCGTGGATACGCAGTCGCGCGGTGGGCGCCCAGGGCGCAGAGCAGAGAAACCAGAACAAGAGCGGCGTGGACCTTCGGTACCTTCATTTCCCCCCTACCAGATTATCGAACCGATGTGTGCGGATCGTGAGCGCTCGAACCGTGCTGCTCGAGGCGGCCCGTTCGATCTACCGCGCCTTGCGGTCGAGCACGCTCAGGAGGGAGCTCGGGATCTCCCTTCCGAAGACGTATCCAGGGCTCCTCCGGGCGTCATGAAAGTCGGACCCTCCCGAGCACGCGAGATCCAGGCGGTCGGCCAGGGCGATCAGCTTCATGGTGGTACGACGGAACGCGCCGGGAAAGTAAACCTCGATCCCCTCGAGCCCCATGTGACGCCAGTCTCTGAGCTGTTCCTCCAGCCGCGACCACGACAGGTGAAGCGTCGAGGGGTGTGCCACGACCGGAACACCCCCTGCCGCCTGGATCGACCGAAGGCACCGGGCAACACTGGGAGCGGTTCGGGCGGCGTAGGTCGCGGCGGCGGGGCCGAGGAAGCGGGCGAACGCCTCCTCCACCGAGGAAACGATACCGCGCCGAATGAGCTCCTGGGCAAAGTGGAGGCGGCCGGCTCGGGCCGGACCCCCGGGGAGCTCTCGGGAGTCGATCGGTATGCCGGAGCTTTGAAGCCGCGATATCAGCACCATGTTGCGATTGAGCCGCTCCTCCTGCGCTTCGGCCACCAGATCGAGGAGCTCCGGGCACTCGATGTCGATATCGAGTCCGACCATGTGGCAGGTACCGAAGCGCGGGTACGCGACCTCCAGCTCTATGCCCGGAACGAAGCGCATCGGTGCGGTCTCCCTGCCGGGACGAAGCGCCCGGGTCGCGGCCGCCGCCGCCGGGCATCCCGCGACGGTGTCGTGGTCGGTGAGGGCGAGGGCTTCCAGACCGCCGCGGGCGGCCAATTCCACAAGGTCGGCGGGTTCCAGCGCTCCGTCCGAGGCTGTCGAGTGCGTATGGAGATCAATCACCGAAGGACTTCCTTCATGAAAGGGCTACTTTGTCAGATATTGGTCAGCTTGATTTTATAGGGGGTGTTGGTTAGAGTCTACGCGGGAGAATACACGGTGCCCAAAGCAATGCAGTATAAGACTAACTCAGTAATCTACTTCAAGGGCGACGTAGGGGACCGCGTGTATATTCTCAAGTCGGGCAGGGTCAGTTTGACATCGACCGACGTGGAAACCGGCCAGGAGATTCATGATTACATCCAGACCGGCGAGTTTTTCGGAGTGAAGTCCGCTCTGGGCAAGTACCCGCGCGAAGAAAACGCGGTAGTACTCTCGGACGCCTCGGTGATTATGTTCACCGTGCCCGAGTTCGAGGAGCTTGCCAGCCGAAACACCCGCATTATCATGAAGATGCTGAAGGTGTTCTCCAACCAACTGAGACGTCTTCACGCGAAGGTGCGCAACCTTCTGGCCGAGGAGGAGCAGGCGGATCCGGAGATCGGCCTCTTCCAGAACGGCGAGTACTATCTCAAGAAGAAGCACTACGCTCACGCGCTCTACGCCTTCAGGAAGTACCTCGAGCACTATCCTTCCGGACGGTTCGCGGACAAGGCTCAGGAGCTCTCCCAAACTGCGGAGGTGTATGCGCAGAAGTATGGCCACGGCAAGGGCCCGGGAGTCCCCGGCCTCGAAGCGTCCGTCGAGACCAAACAGGCCAGGAAACCGGAGCAGGGGCGCCGGCTCTCGGATGCAGCCAAAAGGTACTACGACGCCGTCAGCGTCTACAGCCGGCAGGACTACGAGGAGGCGCTCGGTATGTTCCAGGAGATCGCCAGGAGCGCATCCGACCAGGAGTATACTCTCAAGGCACTCTTCGAGATGGGGCGATGCCTCTACGGGCTCGAGCGCTACGACTCGGCCATAAAGCATTTCACCAGTATCATACAGAAGTACCCCAAGCTCACCGAGCTGCCGGATGCGCTCTTTCATATTGGCAGGAGCTACCAACAGAAAGAGGATGCCACGCGAGCTCGGAGCTTCTACAATAAGATATTGTCCATGCCGCAGGTAGAGGAGGGGCTCAAGCGGAAGGTCAACAAAGCGTTGCGATCGCTGGAGGACTGATGCATGGAGCTGAGCGGACAGGCTTTCGAACGTTTTGCAGTCACCTTTCAGAAGGGTGACATCATCTTCCTCGAGTACGAGCCCGGGGACTCCTTCTATCTCATCCAACAGGGTCGAGTGCAGATCACCAAGATCATGGGGGATATCGAGAAGACGATCGATATCCTGCACCCCGGCGAAATCTTCGGGGAGATGGCGATTCTGGAAGAGGCCCCGCGCTCCGGCAGCGCCATCGCAATTGATCCGGTGAAGGCGCTCCAATTCAACCGTGCGAACTTCGAAATCCTTCTCACCGGCCAGCCACAGATTGCCCTGAAACTCCTGCGCCTGTTCACGAAGCGCATCTACGACCAGCGGCGGCGCATCATGATCCTCACCCTCGATGATGAGCAGGCTCGCGTCGCCGACGTCTTCCTCATGCTCAACGAGATGCAGGAGCAGCCCGACGATGAGACCGACGAGCGCGTCTTCAACGTGAACCAGGACGACATTGCGCATTGGGCGGGCATTTCGTCGGAGAAGAGCCGTCAGGTCCTCAACCACCTCGCCTCACAGCGGCGCCTCGAGATCTTCCCTGATCGCATTGTCGTGAAGAACATCAACGAGCTCTCCCGGCTCGTCAATTCTCGGCGTTCCCAGTAGCGCCGGCACGCACGCGAAAGATGAGCTTCCTCACGGTGCCCGCCTCTCCGCGCCGATAGTAGGCAATCGTCTCAGCTACGGCGCCCTCTTCATCATACGTCGCGGTGAAGCCGAAGTCCGCCGCTGCGCGGTCCGCCCGAAAGGTGTAGGTCGTGCAGGTGTAGACGGCGGCGAAGCGACTGACTCGGGGCGCACGCCTCAGGAAGGGGCGGACCGGCAGCGTGACGAGCTCGACGAAGGCACCCATGAGGTAGAAGACGGCGAAGGGAATCCGCAGGTTCCGCGGATGAATGGTGTAGCCGGCCTCCCTCACCATGTGATCGAAGAACGCAAAGAAGTTCGCCGGCGGCGCGTCGGTAATGAAGCAGGAGCGGCCGCCGTGATCGTCCTGGCCATCCGGAAAGGCTCGCGCCGCCTGCAGATGCGCCACCGCCACGTTTCCGACGTAGCAGTGCCGGCTCAGGGCGCTGCCGTTGCCGATCCGCACGTAGAAGCCGCTCTCGGCCATCTCGATCAGCGGCGGCATGTGGTAGGGATCGGCGGGCCCGTAAATGTCCGCGGTTCGCAGCGAGCAGGTCTGCATACCGGCGCCATGGGCGGCATTAACGACCAGCTCCGCCTCCATCTTGCTGCGGCAATACATGTTGGGGTGGCGCGCAGGGTAGGGAAGCGACTCGTCAACATCGACCAGCTCTTTCCCCGAAAAGGTGGCGTCCAGAGAGCTCGTGAGGATGAGCACCTTCACGCCGGCGCG
>CAZUVX010000003.1:87247-89839 GCA_964623865.1 uncultured Spirochaetaceae bacterium
ACCACCGGCCCGGCGCCGTCATCCATGCTCCCTCTCCGGACCGGCCCGGCGGGATGCCTCTCTGTGAGGATGCGCCACGCCGAAGATGCAGACAGCCGCGACAGTGGCCGGCGACTCCTCGTGGAAGCCGGCGCTCCGGATCTGCCCGGCTTCTCGGGCATCTATCGCGCGACGGAGGCGCTCCCGGTGCGGTACGATCGGGATTGGCCCGACGGCGCCCCTACGCCGGGTGTCTGTCTCCTGACGTTTTTCCACCGCCGGCCGTGCCTGGACTACACGAAGTTCATCCGCCGGTGGCACGTCGGGCACACCGGACTGTCCCTGCGCCTCCACCCCCTGTGGCACTACAACCGCAACGTGGTTGACCAGGTGGTTGCGCCGGACACAGCTCGAATCCCGGGGCAGGCATCTTTGGACGGCAGCGATGTTCCGCCCTTCGACGGCATTGTGGAGGAACACTTCCGGAGACGAGATGATCTCCTCAATCCCTTTCGCTTCTACGGAAGGTTCCCGGCTATCCTGTGGAACATGCTCACCATTCTGGTGGACATACTGGGATTCATTGATCTGAGACGGATCGAGACCTATCTCACCCGGGAGACGATTGTGAAAAGTAGCGCCGAAGGAGGCGCTCGCTCTGTCGCCACAACCGCGCTCCCGTCTCGGGATCGAGTGCGCGCGGATCCTTTTCCTTCCGAGTCGTGAGGTGGAGGTAGTCTCCGGTGCGCCTCTCGATCTCCGGCGATACCGCCAGGTACACCACCGGTGCCGCCGCCTCCTCCGGTGACCGAAAGAAGAGATTGAACACCCCTCGGAGGAGAGGTTGGAAAATCCCCGGCGCCTCCCGGGCGATGCCGGTGTTCATGGCTCCCGGGCAGAGGGTGAGAACCGACGCAGCGGGGCCCTCGCCGTCGTTGTCCGGCGCCGCGTGTCGGGGCCCGTTCCGGAGAGCGAGGCCCGGTCTGTTCCCGCTGTTGTCCACGGAATCGTCCTCGAACTCATCCTCGATCCGGGGGGCGGTCCCATGACCGAGGCGCCGAGCGAGCTCCTCCGTGAATGTTGTCAGGAGCAGCTTCGAGTAGCCGTAGTAGCGCATGGACCCGCTCATGCCGTAGGGCTCTACCGCCACCGGATTCTCCGGACTGATATCCGGGCTGCTCCGGTGCGCTTCCGATGAGACAAAGACGAGCCGCGGCCGCCCGGCCCCACCGTGGCCGGTCGCAATGACGCCGGCTTCAAGAAGCTTCCGCACGAGGAGATACGTACCGAGGAAGTTCACCTGCACCATCTCGTCGAAGCCGTCCGGCGTCTCCCGAGACCGGGCGGCGACGACCGCCGCGTTGAACACGGCGATGTCCAGGCGGAGCTCCTGCTCCTTCAGGCGTTCGACGAAGTCGGCGACCGACTCGAGCCTACTGAGATCGAGGGGTTCCGCCTGGACACCGGCGGCATCTGCTGCGCGGGTGCGCCCGACGGTCTCGTGAATCCGCTCGGCGAGCTCCGTCCCCGCCGTGCGGGAGGCGACGACCACGCGCCCGCCGCGCCGGACCAGCTCGCAGGCGACGGCGAAGCCCAGGCCCGAGCTCGCGCCGGTAACCAGGCAGCTCTTGCCGTCGATCCGGTCCTCCTCACGGAGCAGCGGCTCCGTACGTCGCGCCGTGAAGAGGTCCCCGATTCCCGCGATGACGGATGAGAACGCCCCGCCGTAGCGGCCGTCCCGGCCCGGCGCGCCTCGTCTGCCCCTCATTCGTGAGCCTCCCTCGGAATGTCGAAGCGATCGCGGTACTCCGCAAAGGCACCGTCCAGCTCCTCCCGGGAGATGCCGAAGCTCTCCGGGTGGTAGCGGTGCACCCCGTACTTATCCCGCCGATGATGTCGCAGCACCTCCTCCATCCGCGCGCGCTTCTCCTCGGTAAACGCGAAGCCGAAGCGCGCGTAGATGCGCTCCACCTGTCGAATGGGATCAGCCACCAGGTCGTAGTAGGAGACGTCCAGGATTTCATGGGACGATGCCGACGGACTCCGCCCGGCGTCCGATCCTCCACCGGCTTTGTCCCCCGCGCCGGCACCGTTCACCGCGCCGCCGGAGTCGGCCGGGCGGCTGCGGCCGTCTCGGAACGCCATCATCTTCCGGATCATGCGCTGCTGCTTGGCGAACCAGTGGCGGGCCAGGGTTTGCGCGGAGGTCTCCGCCGAGAGTAGACGGTTGCTGTGCCACACCATGCTGTAGAAGGAGCTCGCTGCGATCACGGGATCGCGGTGAAGCATGATGATGCGCGGGTGGGGCAGGAACGAGGTTAGATACTCCGGCCACTCCAGGTGGTGCGGACTCTTGAGAACCCAGTAGGGCCGCTCCTGCTGCCACTGGAGAAGCTTCAGAAGCATTACCAGGCGCTCGTACGCGGGACTCTGGTTCTGTCCTTCCAGCCACCGCGAGAAGGAGGGCACGTTCATGAGTGCCTCCGGGACGGTGCTGATGAAGGAGCTGTCCAGAAGAAGCACCTCCTCCTCCGGCCCATCGTATTCCACGGGATGGATAATGAAGAACTCCGGGGCCAGGAGCTTCAGGGCGCGCTGCGCCCGGTGCGCCGC
>CAZUVX010000003.1:89939-114177 GCA_964623865.1 uncultured Spirochaetaceae bacterium
CCGGGGCGCGGGATTGAGGCCCTCCCAGGAGGAGAGCGAGCGGACTTCGAGATCGGCCGCCAGCAATCGCTGCAGGAGCGTGGTGCCGGTGCGTTGCAGCCCGGTAATGACGATGGGCGTGTTGACATCGCTCTCTGAGATCTCCGGATGGCGATGCAGCCAGTACGCGGTGCGCAGGCGATTCTCCAGTACGCCGAGGAGTCGCGACCGGATGACCAGGTAGCCGAGGGGGTGGAGCTTCGCTTCCCGGTGGACCGAGTCCAGGAGGACGGAGAGGGGCGTTTCAATGTCGCCCGGGCCGAAGTCCTCGAGGCCGGTGCGATTCCGGGCGTCGTCCAGAAGGCGGTCGACCGTCAGGGTGCCGGCAATGGTGCCGTCCACCAGACCCAGCGCCGCATTGACCGCACGGATCGCCGGGGGAATGCGCCCCGACTCGGGGAGGCTCGTTCGACGGCGACTCACTCGGGCCGTCCGTTTCCCGCAGCGCTGCGCAGTTCGGCAATGGTGGCGACGCGAGTTCGCGGCTGCGGCGGCTCTTCCTGCGCCCTGATCCAGCGGAAGCACATGGTCCCGGCGCGGAGGCCCGTGGTGGTGAGCCAGTT
Source organism: uncultured Spirochaetaceae bacterium (assembly GCA_964623865.1). Taxonomy (GTDB): domain Bacteria; phylum Spirochaetota; class Spirochaetia; order DSM-27196; family PWMO01; genus CAYFQV01. The sequence continues at coordinate 90,542 of CAZUVX010000003.1, forward strand.
GGGGTGCCCGGGATCTTCGGCGGCTACGACAATGGTCACGGTGCCGCCGGGGTTCAGGGTGGCGGTATCCTGGTTAACGTGGACGCGATGGTAACGATAGTCCAAGGACTCCATCCAGAAGTTGTTGAGCTGGAAGTTCCACATGTCGCAGGCGGGTATCGGCGTATCAACGACCAGAGCCTCCCCCGGCTTCAGGCGCCAGTAGCTGTGGTAGTAGGTGATGGTAGGATCGCCCCCGGCGTTGGTGGAGGTCCTCTCGTCGAACTCCGGAAGCTCGTTCGCGTGCTTCTTGAAGCCCAGGGACCACCGGGTGAACACCGTCGAGGTGCCCGCGACGAAGGCGGCCACCTGAGTCAGCGCACTGTCCAGACGCTCCGGCGTCAGCGGTTGCGGGGGCGGAGCCTCGCCGAGGCGCTCAATATGCACCTCCGCCGGCGTCTCGGCCTCCCTCTTCCCGAAGGTCTGCCTCACCATGAAGAGGGTCGTGTCCGGGGTCATGGGGAGCCAGTCGGCGGCGCCGTCGCGGTCGCCGGTCGACGCGTCCGCCGTATGCGCGTCCGCCCGGTCCGTCGGCTCCGTGGTCTGCCTCCCCGGCGGCGGCTCTACCGAGGCAATGATTTCGAAGCGGCCCTCCCCGTCCAGGGTGAGGTCGTCCGCAGAAATCTTCCCGGCGGGCTGGAGGCCCCCGGTGGAACCGTAGCTGCCGCGTTGCGTGTGAAAGCTCAGCCGCCGCACGGTGCCGCGGGTGCCCCGGATGCGGTAGGAGTACGCACCGGAGATTGCCGCGTTGTAGTAGGCGTTGTCGGGATTGTCGGCGCCGATCTTCACCGTCTCATGGACGGTGCGGCGTAGCTCCGGGTGCGCGGGATCGCCGAACTCCAGGAAGGCCTCCAGCCCGCCCCGGAGGAGGCGCGTCAGATAGCGGTACCCCTCCGCCTGGGAGCGCGGGTCCTTTGCGGTCCCACTCATGCCGATCGCAGCGCCTGCCGCCTTCAGGGAGTCGCAGAACTCGTCCCAGGCGCGTCCCGAAACCACCCGCGCTGCGTGATGCTCCCCGGGCGTGCGCCCGGAGGCGCGAATGAGCAGCAGGGAAACTCGCCGATACAATGCAAGCGCACGAAAGATGAGTTTCTTCATGGTGCAGGAACGTTGTAGCGCAGAAGCGGCGCAGTTCGCAAGCGCGGGGAGGGCCGGGCGCGGAGAGGGCCGGGCGCGGGGGGCCGGGCGCTGGGCGGCCGGGCAGGGAGGGGGATCCTGAAGCGTGCCGCTGCTCGAGGTCATTCTCCGCGGGGGCGTTCGGCCGGAGGCGTCTTCTACGTGGTGGGGAATAGCCAGAAGTCGGATTCGAACCGACGACCTGCTCATTACGAGTGAGCTGCTCTACCACTGAGCTATCCTGGCAAGACTCAACTCGGGTAGGCGGTGCCTGCGCGTCCGCGCCGTCGGCCCTGCCGACCCGGTTGTGCGGCAGAGTATAGCGAAGGTGCTCCCCCGGCGGCAAGCCCCTGGGGCGGCCCGGCCGCGGCCACGCGCAGCCCCGACTGTCCGCGCATCTCCCGTAAAGCTCCGGATTGCCGGACCGATAATTGACGTAGACACGAGGAGGAACCGTGATACGCGGGCTGTATACCGGCGCGAGCGGCATGGCCGCACAGCAGCACAAACTCAACGCAGTCTCGAACAACCTGGCCAACGTGGACACTAACGGCTTCAAGCGGGACGTCTCGGTGCAGAAGGCCTTTCCGGAGTTGCTTCTGCGCCGCTTCAACGACGACGGCGTCATGCGGATACCCCTGCGCGGAGAGGCGATCGGCTCCGTGGATACCGCCCCGGTCGTTGGTCGTCTGGGAACCGGGGTAGCCCAGAACGAGGTCTACACCGTATTCGAGCAGGGCTCCATGGAGGAGACCACCAATCCCTTCGACCTGGCCCTCGGCGGGGAGGGTTTCTTTGCCGTCCGGACGCCCAACGGCGAGCGCTACACCCGGAACGGGAGCTTCCATCTCGGTCCCGAGGGAATACTCGTCACCAAAGACGGCTTTCCCGTTCTCGGAGAGGACGGGCCCATCCGGATCAAAGAGAACAACTTTCGCATCGACAAGGAAGGCAATGTCTTTCAGAACGATGTCTACGCGGACCAGCCGAATCGTCTGGTCGGTGAGAACGAGAACCGGTGGGAGGAGACGAGCCTTGTCGACCGGCTCCGGATCGTGAACGTACGTAATCCTCGCTACCTGGACAAACAGGGTTCGAGTCTCTGGCGAAGTACCTGGGAATCCGGGGAGGCGCAGGTCCTGGACGGCCGGGACCGTCCGCAGGTGGAGCAGGGCTTTCTCGAGGTCTCCAACGTCAATCCCGTGACCGAGATGGTGGAGATGATCCAGGTGAATCGCGCCTACGAGGCGAACCAGCGAGTTATCCGCGCCGAGGACGAGAGCACCGGCTTGCTTCTGAACCGGGCGCTCCGGATGTAGCCGAGTGCCGCGACGCCGAGAGCACGGGTGCTCCGAACGGCGCCGGTCTGAGGTGAGCCGATGATGGGAAGAGGAGTGTAGACCAGCATGATCAGGTCCTTGTACAGCGCTGCCTCCGGCATGACCGGGCAGCAGTTCAACATCGACACGATTTCCAACAACCTGTCCAACGTGAACACGGTCGGTTTCAAGAAGAACCGGCCCGACTTCGAGGACCTCCTCTACCAGATCCAGCGCACCGCCGGCACTCCTGCGACGGAGGAGACGCTCGTTCCGGTGGGTGAGCAGGTCGGCCACGGTACTCGTGTCGCTGCGACCCAGAAGCTCTTTACCCAGGGTTCGGTGAAGGAGACCGGCAACGTCGGCGATGTGGCGATAAACGGGGAGGGGTTCTTCCGAGTGCTTCGCTACGACGGGCAGCTTGCCTACTCCCGGGACGGAACCTTCAAGATCGACTCCAACGGTCAGTTCGTCACTTCCAACGGCTACCGCCTCCTGCCGGAGGTCACGCTCCCGGACGGCTTCATTCGCGATAGCGTAACGATCTCCAACGACGGCCGCATTACGGTGCAGGTCCCCGAGCAGGATGAGCCGATCGAGGTGGGGCAGCTGCAGCTATACCGCTTCGTGAATCCCGCCGGGCTCCGCGCCGTAGGCGAGAACGCCTTCACGGTGACCGCTGCGTCCGGAGATGCCATTGGCGGTCGCCCCGGTTTCGACGGCATGGGCGAGACCCTGCACAAGTTCGTGGAGCAGTCCAACGTCGAAGTCGTCGACGAAATGGTGAACATGATCGTGGCGCAGCGCGCCTACGAGATGAGCTCCAAGTCCATACAGACGAGCGACACAATGTTGGGCATTGCGAACAACCTGAAGCGGTAGATTAGGAGCGGAACGTGGACCTGAGTAGCATCGCCGGCTTCAACCAGTTGAACCTCTCCCAGGCGCGGGACAGCCTCAGCACGTCCCGGCTTCAGGATGCCGCTTCGAGAGCGCAGCGTGCGACAGGGCGTGAGGGCGGTCCGTCGGCATCGTCCACAAATCCTGCCGCCGGTCCGGCCGGGAAGCTGGAGAGCAGTGAGAGCCTCGAGGAGCTCGAGGACGTCGCCACGCAATTCGAGTCGCTCTTCGTTGAGCAGATGCTCTCTTCAATGCGTGATACACTGAATAAGGACGCTCGCCTCTTTGACGGTGGAATGGCGGAGGAGTACTTCGAGGACATGCTGTATCAGGAGTACGCCGCAACGATCGCGAAGCAGGGCGATTTGGGCATCGCAGACATGATCGTTGATCAGTATCGTAGCGCTTTGTGAATCGTAGCGTTTTGTGAACGCACACACACCTGATTGTGCAAAAAACAATACAGTCTTCGGGCTTCCAGACGCCTCTTCCAACACCCCTGTTTTTCAAATCGTTGCAAGATAGATAATTATCATCGCGTTTTCGTGCCCGGCTGCTTGGCACGCCGTTTGCTCTTCTACTCCCAGAGGAGTGGCGTATGGCTAAGCATGAAGGACACTATCACAACGAAACCCTGCAAGCGTACTTCGATCAGATCAAAAGGACCCCGTTGCTGAGCTTTGAGGAAGAGATCGATCTTTCCAAACGCATTCAGCGCGGCGATGACGATGCCAAGCGTTGCCTCATTGAGGCGAACCTGCGCCTGGTCGTGAAGATTGCCAAAGGCTTCCTTACCACCGATGTAGCGCTCCTCGATCTGGTGCAGGAGGGAAACCTGGGCCTCATCCGGGCGGCTTCCAAGTATGACTACCGGAAAAACGTGCGGTTCAGCACCTACGCCTCCTGGTGGATCAAACAGGCCATTAGCCGCGCCCTCAGCAATAAGCGCCGTCCCATTCGGCTTCCGCATCGCAAGGAGAACGCTCTGCGCAAGATTCAGCGCGCTCAGACGGTGCTGAGTCAGACCCTCATGCGTGAGCCGACCGCCGGGGAGATCGGCTCCGAGGTGGGGCTGGACGCCGGGGAGGTCGAGAAGATCGTGGCCCTGGCGAACACCATGGTTTCGCTGGACAGTGAGATCAATGACGAGGACAGCGGAACCTTCCACGACGTCTTCGAGGACTACTCCTACTCCCCCGACGCGGTCCTGATGAAGGACTCCATGCGGGAGGAGACGTTGCGCTTTCTCGAGCGCCTCAAGGACCGGGAGCGGCAGATTCTGCTCTATCGCTTCGCCTTCAAGGGCGGCAAGAAGCACACCTTGAAGAGTATCAGCGAGGAGATGGGGATCTCCCCGGAAACGGTGCGCCAGATTGAGATTCGCGCCCTCAAGAGATTGCGCCGGGAGGCCGATGTGCTTCGTGAGTACGTGATGGATTGAGATTGCGGGTCCATGCTCACGTCCTTCCTGTTGACGTGAGCCGACCCCCTCGATAGCTTCGCGGTACAACGGAGCAGCAGTGGCGCAGAAGAAACCCGGATCCTCCACATCCTCTTCCAGAACCGGACGTTCAGCGAGCAAGGGCGGCAAGAGCAAGGGCGGCAAGAGCGCGGGCGGCAAGAGCGGCACCGGCAAACCGGCGGCGGGCGGCAAGAGCGGCCCCGGCGGTTCCTCCCCCCGGAAGCGCACGACCGCGGCTAAGAGCGCCGGCAGCCGGTCCGCCGGGAGGCGCAGAGGGGTCTCCGGCGGCGCCGGCAAGTCCGGCAGCGGCGCGCCCCGGGGCGGCCTCCCGCGCTTCGATGGGCGTGCACTCCGCATGGTGGCGATCGCCGTCTCGGTAACCCTGGTTGTCGGTGTGGCTCTCGGCCTGGTAATCGGGTTGCGCGTCGCCGGATCCGACCATCGGGACGGCCGGAGCGCGGCGGTCCGGGACGACGGCAAGAGGATCGACGAGGGCACCGCCGCTGTGGACGACAAGGATGTGCCGTCGGAGCGCTATCCGGAGGAGGAAGAGGCTGAAGTCGCGGCCGGCCGCGGCGAAGCCGACTCGCCGGATCGCACTGAAGACGGCGCGGAGGCGGGCGGCAAGAAGCCCCCTGCAGGGGAAAAGGAGCCGCCTCCGGCGAAGCCGATTCCCCTCTACGTCGTGATCGATGATGTGGGAAACAGCCTGGCACAGCTCGACCCCTTCCTGGAGACCGGGCTGCCCATCACCTACGCGGTGCTGCCCCTGCGTGTCTACTCCGGGGAGTCGGCGCGACGTATTGTCGATGCAGGACAGGAGATCATTCTTCATCAGCCCATGGAGGCGGAGAACGGCAATGATCCCGGCGCCGGCGCAATTCTCACGTCCCTTGGCGGGATGGAGATCGAGAAGCTCCTTGCGGACAACCTCCGGAGCGTGCCCGGTGTCATCGGCGTGAATAACCACATGGGATCGAAAGTTACCGCCGACGAGAAGACAATGGACACGGTGTTGCGTTATCTTGGCGGAAAGGGTTTGTTCTTCCTGGACAGCCGTACTACTGCGGCCACCGTCGGGAAGGCGATCGCCGAGAAGCATTCAGTATCGTTCGCGGAGAGGCATGTGTTTCTGGACAACGAGCCCAACCGAGATTACATCCGACAGGCCGTGGAGCAGGGCATGGACATTGCCCGTCGGCGGGGCCACGCCGTGCTCATTGGTCACGTCATGGTGACCGAGGTTGCGGAGGTGCTCGAGGAGATGTACCCCTTCATACGCGACGAGGGGTTCGACCTCCACCACCTCTCCGATCTGGTTCTTGGACCGCCGGATGACGGTTCTTGGGATTGAGAGCTCCTGCGACGAGTGTGCCGTAGCCGTCGTCCGTGACGGCGTCGATATCCTCTCGAATACCGTCGCATCTCAAGTGAACGCCCACGCTCCCTTCGACGGTGTCGTGCCGGAGCTTGCCTCACGTATGCACACCGAACTGGTTCTGCCGGTCTACCGGGAGAGCCTCGCGGAGGCAGGAATCTCATCTTCACAGGTCGATGCCGTCGCCGTAACCAACCGACCGGGTCTGGCCGGCTCACTGGTGGTGGGTCTCAGCTTTGCCAAGGGGCTGAGTATGTCCCTCGGCGTCCCCTTCGCCGGCGTGGATCACATCCTGTCCCACCTCTACGCGGTTCAGCTCGAAACACCGGTTGAGTACCCCTACCTCGGCGTCGTCGTTTCCGGCGGGCACACCCTCATTGCGGTGGTTCGTGCACCCCTGGAGGCGGAAATCCTGGGCACCACGATCGACGACGCCTGCGGCGAAGCCTTCGACAAGGTGGCAAAGTTCCACGGTCTCGGCTACCCCGGCGGGGTGGCCATTGACGGACTCGCCCGGAAAGGAGATCCCCGGGCGTTCCGCTTTCCCGCGGCTCGTCTCCACAAGGGCGACCACCGCTATGATGTCTCCTACTCCGGCCTCAAGACCGCCGTGGTGAACCAGCTCGACCGGTTCTGGAACCGCGAGTACCAGAAGAGCCCTGAGAACCTCGCGGCGAGCTTCGAGCAGGCGGCAATCGACATGATTGTGGACCGCCTGGTGCTGGCCTCCCGGGACACGGGGATTCGCCTCGTCGCCGTCGGCGGCGGAGTCGCCGCCAATACCTATCTCCGGCAAGCCCTGTTCGATCATGATGAGCTGGAAGTCTCCGTGCCGTCGAGGGAGCTCTGCACGGACAACGCCGCCATGGTGGCGGGACTCGGGTATCACGTTCTGACCACCCAGGGCCCCGCCGACCTGGGCCTTGACGTCCTGCCGCGGGTATCCGGATTTCGGCGGAGCTATCCGTAGTCGCGCTGTGCGGGAGGGCACCGGCGAGCGCGGCGCCGTCACATTGGTGCGACGCCGGCGGCTAGTGCGTTACCATCTCTTCGGCAATCTCGACCAGGTCCTCATCGTCCTCAAAGAGCTGAGGTGTTCGGGGTACCGGTGTGTCGATTAGACGTTTCGCCGTTGCTCCGAGGGTTCGGGCAAAGGGTGAGTCCGGAGCCATGTCGGCGTAAGGGCGGCGTCGCGCAACGGAGATTCCGACGTTGTCGTCGTGCGCGACGAACCCGATGTACTCTATGTCGGTGCCGAGGTTGCGGCGTACCACACGTCTCAGCCGGGCGCCGAGCTCGAGATCACCCTGGTCTCTGCCCATGTTGACGATTACCCGCGGCATGAAGGCGTCGAGCTTCTCCCCGGCGTGTCCGCCGGAGCGCCGAGAGAGGGCGTTCAGGCGCTCTACCAGGTTTCCGATACTCGTGTCGCTTCCCTCCAGGCGGCCGGCGCTGAAGTCCTGGATCAATCTCCGCTCGGCGCTCTTCGCCGGAAAGCTCCGGTGGAGCATTCGAAAGAGGGCGGTCTTGATGAAGGAGTAGGCGTTCAGGATGGACGTTGTCTCCGGGGTTACCACGACGAGACCCGTCAACGACGTGAGAAAGAAGTCCACGGTGTTGTAATTGGACCCCGCGCCGAGGTCCAGGATGACGAAGTCGGCGACAAGCTCGGAGAGCTCTTTCACAATGCGCCGCTTGCGGAAGAAGGGCAGGTTTGCCGTCCCGGGGAGAAGCGAATCGCCGGGGATCAGGTAGAGGCGACCGAAGTCGGTGGGCACCAGGAGCGACTCCAGGCTCTCCGCCTGCTTGTACACGTAGTTGCCAATGCCCATGTTCGTGTTCTTGACGCCCAGGCAGGTGTGAAGATTGGAGGCGCCCAGATCCAGATCAACCAGAATCACCGCCTTCCCGGCCTTCGCCAGCAACACTCCGAGGTTCGCGGAAATGATTGTCTTGCCGACTCCGCCTTTGCCGCTGGCGACGGGGATCACTGTTGTCATAGCTGATGCATGGTAGATGAAGGGAGACGCAGTTTCAAGATTGACACCGTCGGGGAAAGCCGGTAGCGTTGCTCTCATGAGTAAGCCGGTAGATCTCGATCTCGTAATCAGAAAGGTGCCGGACTTCCCCAAACCCGGCGTGCTCTTCTACGACATCACGGGCGTTCTCATGGATCCTGAGGCCTTCGCATATTGTATTGACCAGGCGGAGCATCAGTACCGTGACCGGGAGATAGATGCCTTCGCGGCGATTGATGCGCGGGGGTTCGTCTTTGCCTCTCCCCTGGCGTACAAGCTCAAGAAGCCGCTGATTCTGGTGCGGAAGAACGGCAAGCTTCCGGGCGAGACCTATCAGAAGGAGTTCGAGCTCGAATACGGCACAGACACCGTTGAAGTCCATAAGCAGGATATTCAGCCCGGTAACCGGATTGTCATTGTGGATGATCTCATTGCCACGGGAGGCACCCTTCGGGCGACCGCGGACATCATCTCCGGGGCGGGTGCGGAGGTCGTCGGGATCTTCGCGGTGATCGGCCTTCCCTTCTTGAACTATCAGCGTGTTCTCGACGGATACGAGGTCCACACACTGATTGACTACGCCGGCGAGTAACGGCCGTCCCCCGCGCCGGCGCGGCTGCTTCGACGCCTGAGGAGTGTTGACAGGTGTGGGCAAACCTAGTAGCTTAACGGCTGCATAAACACGGTTCCCGGTGGTGTAATGGTAGCACAGCAGATTCTGGATCTGCTTGTGGGGGTTCAAGTCCTCCCCGGGAAGCTCACCGAGGCCCCTTCGTCTATCGGCTAGGACGGAAGATTCTCAGTCTTCAAAGAGGGGTTCGATTCCCCTAGGGGCTAACCGCAATGGAGGGGCCGTCCAACCTGGTTGTACGGCCCCTTTTTCATTGTGCGTCCGGCAGGGTATGTATTGGCCCGCCGCTGCGACGCGCCGGTTCGCGCCCTCTGTGTCCGGTGTCGCCCGCCCCCTGTGTCCGGTGTCGGTAGTGGAGGCGCATTCCTCGCCGCGATCGACCGGATCTCAGTTCCGGGCTGTCGCCGGCTCCACCGCCCCGGGATGCGGATTCGCCGGAGTATCCCCCGTTTCTCCGCTCTCCGGATCGAGAACGTAGTTGTTGTAGTAGTACTCCATGCTCTCCACCAGCGCCTCCCAGGAGGCCTCCACGATGTTCTCGTGAACGCCGACAGTGTCCCAGGATCGCGTATGATCCGTGGAGGTTATGAAGACACGCACCTTGGCCGCAGTCGCACTCTCCGGGTTGAGTACGCGTACCCGGTAGTCCGTGAGCGCGATCTTCGAGATGAAGGGGTAGTGCGGCTCCATGGCGTCCCGGAAGGCGGCGTCGAGGGTCTCAACCGGTCCTACGCCGACGGCGGCTCCCATCATGTCGTGTCCCTTTGAGCGCATGAAGATGCGAGCAACCGTCTTCGAGGGCGCTTCCCAGGTCTTGTACGACTCGAGATGGTAGTTCTTCAAATCCATGAGGGGAACGTAGCGACCGATTGCCCGCCGCATCAGCAGGTCGAATGAGGCTTCCGCCGCCTCGTACTCGTAACCCGCGTTCTCACGCTCCTTCAGTTGCTCAATGAGGGTTGCGACCTCAGCCGAGCTCTTGGAGAACGCCCCGTAGCGTTGAAGGTGATTGACCACGGTAGACTTGCCGGCAAGCTCCGAGAGCAGGATGCGCCTCGTATTGCCGACGAGGGCGCTGTCGGTGTGCTCCATGAGGTGTGCCGCCTTCGCAACGACGTCGGCGTGCTGCCCCGCCTTATGGCTGAAGGCTGCATCGCCCACGTAGGGCTGCCGCCGATCCGGAATGACATTCGCCTTCTCCGCGACGAACCGGGACAGCTCGGTGAGCCGGTGGAGGTGCTCCGCCACGGCCGGCCGGTATCCCTTCTTTATCACGGCGTTGGGCACAAACACACAGAGGTTGGCGTTGCCGCAACGCTCGCCCCAGCCGTTGATGGTTCCCTGAATCTGGTGGGCGCCGTGGTCCACGGCGGTGAGGGAGTTTGCGACCGCGGTGCCGCAGTCGTTGTGGAAATGACCCCCGAGGGGGGCCAGCTTGCTTTGAGGCAAATCGTCCATGATCGCGGCGACATCGGCGGGCAAGGTGCCTCCGTTAGTGTCGCAGAGCACCAGAAAGTCCGCTCCGGCGTCGGAGCCCACCTGCAGCACCTTCTTGGCGTAGTCGGGGTGATCCCGGTAGCCGTCGAAGAAGTGCTCGAGATCGAAGTGGACCTCAAGGCCCTGCTTCTTCAAGTAGGAGATCGAGTCCTCGATCATGCGGAGGTTCTCGTCCTCAGTGGTCTGGAGAACGTGAAACACGTGCTCCTTCCACGTCTTGCCGACCACAATGGCTACCGGGGCCTCCGCTGCAACGAGGGCTTGGATGTACTCGTCCTTCTCGACCGGCGTATCGGGCTTCCGAGTCGAACCGAAGGAGACGATCTTTGCATGGTGGAAGGTCTCCTTGCGGCAGCGATCGAAGAAGGCGGCCTCCTTCTCATTTGATCGCGGGAAACCGCCTTCAATGTAGTCGATCCCCAGCTCGTCGAGCTTGTGGGCGATCTGAAGCTTGTCATCCAGGGTGTAGTTGATCTCAATGCCCTGCATGCCGTCCCGGAGGGTGGTGTCATACACGTACAGTGGTCTCATCGCTCTTCACCTCCCGTAGCGTGTTGTATCGATTGATGGCGTTGACATAGGCGCGAGCGCTTGCCTCCAGAATGTCCGTAGAGGAGCCGCGGCCGGTCATGCGATCGCCGAAGAAGGAGAGCACCACGGAGACCTCACCCATGGCCTGCTTTCCCGGTGAGATCGCGTGGACGTTGTACTCCTCCAAGGTCGGCTTGACCTGGAGCGCCCGGTCTATTGCGCGAAAGATCGCGTCGACGGGGCCGTCGCCGGTGGACGCCTCCTCGTGAGTCTCCTCTGCGGTGCGAATGCGGACCGTTGCGGTCGGAACCGCCGTATTGCCGGTAATCACGTTGATGTAGTCGAGTCTCAGAGAGGCCGCGGTCCGGCCCATCTCATCGCTCACCAGGGCGTAGAGATCCTCATCGTAGACCTCCTTCTTCCGATCCGCCACCTCGAGGAAGCGTTCGTAGACCCGCTTGGTCTCGTCTTCGGTGATCTCGATGCCCAGCTCATTGAGGCGCTTCTTGAAACCGTGCATGCCCGAGTGTCGCCCCAGGACCAGGCGCGACTCCGACCGGCCCACCGACTCCGGGGTCATGATCTCGTAGGTTTGCCGGTTGGCCAGGACGCCGTGCTGATGGATGCCCGCTTCGTGGGAGAAGGCGTTCTCTCCGACGACCGCCTTGTTTCGCGCAATGGGGAATCCGATCATGGTCGAAAGCATCCGGGAGGTCTGGTAGATCTGCTTCGTGTTGATGCCGGTCTCTACCCCGAGGACGTCCCGACGGACATTGAGTGCCATGACCACTTCTTCCAGTGCGGCGTTACCGGCACGCTCGCCGATGCCGTTGATGGTAACCTCCGCCTGACGAGCTCCCGCCTCGATTGCACTGATGGTGTTGGCGACCGCGAGGCCGAGATCATCGTGGCAGTGCGCCGAAAGGACCGCCTTGTCCATGTTCGGCACGCGCTCTCGAAGCATGCGGAAGGTGGTGGCGATCTCCAGGGGTACCGTGTAGCCGACGGTGTCGGGGATGTTGATGACCTTAGCTCCCGCGTTGACCGCGATCTCGACGATCCTGCACAGGAAATCGGGATCGGTGCGAGTCGCATCCTCAGGAGAGAACTCCACGTCGTCGGTGAAGTTGCGCGCCAGCTTGACCGCCTTCTCCGCCATCTCCAGGACCTCATCCGGCTCCTTCTGGAGCTTGTGTTTCATGTGGATGGGGGAGGTGGAAATGAAGGTGTGGATTCGTCCCCGCTTGGCCTTCTTGATGGCCTCTGCCGCCGTGGTGATGTCCTTCTCATTGGACCTTGCCAGCACCGCCACGGTGGAGTTGGTCACACTGGCGGCAATACGCTTGCACGCCTCGAACTGCTGGGGTGACGACACGGGGAAGCCCGCTTCCATGACGTCAACCCCCAATCGCTCGAGCTGGAGAGCTACCTCGAACTTCTGCTCCACATCCATGGACGCGCCGGGAGACTGCTCACCGTCTCGAAGGGTGGTATCGAAGATCGCAACCTTTTCCATTTCTTCCTCCTAAAAAAAAAGCCGTCCCTCGCAAGGAGGAACGGCTCTGATTCCAGTTTCGCCATTCACGCTCCCCGCGCTCTGGGGCCTACCAACCCGATAATAAGGAGGCTAATCAGGAGATCGAGTAGGCTGAGTGCGGGCAGCGCTCGTTTCATTACCACCAACTATTGTCGGCCCGGAACCGATGTGTCAAGTCTCGCCACGCAATATCATGCGATTTCGCGGCATTTTCGCATGTTTATGCGTCCACCTCGGCCCGACGGCGTGGTTCCCGAGGGCGGGTGCGGGCGGAATCTCCCGCCCGCACCGGCGGGGGGAGGCCCCTTCCGCCGCTTGTTGCGGGGTATTCACCATGCTACACTTTTTTTTAACATGGCCGCGGACACGGTGTTTGACAAGTTGGTCTCAGCGCTCTCACGGGACGAGCGCCGCGACATGCTCGAGCGCATCCAGCGCACCGTGAGCGTTGAAGTCTCCGACGCGGCGTTTGATGAAGGGGAGGAGGACACCCCCGTCGACTTCGACCTGGTCTACCGCTCCCTCCCGCTGCTTCGAAAGCTCATCGTCCTCGTCCAGGTTCTGATTACGGGCAGGACTCGAGAGGAACTGGTTCACGCTCATCTGCTTCGACAGCTCGCGGCGGATATCCGGACCCGTTACCCGGGCCTCGTGGACTTCCGTCTCGGCATGATGCTGACGCCTATGTACGAGCACTTGCTGCGCCTCCAGGAGAGCTCGCACTTCTTCGCCGGCCCGATCGGTCGGGCCGGGGGCAAGGACCGTCCGGCATTCCTGTCCTTCTTGCTGGCACTCGAAGCTCCGGACGTGCAACTCGCCCTGGAGCGAGCGGTAGATGTGGAGGAAGCCGATGAGGAAGGCGCCGATGAGCCCAGCACGCAGGTTCGCCACCGCATGGTGAACAACGTGCAGCAGGCGCTTGATACGGTACCGGACCCGGTTCGCCACCGCATGCGTCAGGGTAACCGCTTTCTGGACGTCATGGGGCGACTGAGCTTCTTCCCCTTCGAGAAGCTTCTGACCCCCTTCCGGCCCTTCATAGAAGGAGGCGACGTTCAGGCCTCCCTCCTCAACATGAGGGAGACATTCCCGGAATTGGCACCTATCGCCCGGAGCCTGGACGTGACACCGAGCGCTGCCTGTCTCGAGGGGCTCATTCTCTTCCACCAGGGTTACCAGTTCGCCGACACCGTTGACGGGGAAGTCATGACCAGGCAGGTCCGCAAGGCTGCGACGCATCTGAAAACCATCAGTGAGGTCTTTGCCCAGGTGCCCGTTCCTGATCTCAGCCGCTACATACTGGGTGATGTGAATTTCACCGCACCGCGTCTGCAGGGTGGTGAAGAGTGGATTGCGATTGTGCGGCGCTTCTGGCGGGAGCGTGCCGATGAGGCGTACCGGGCGTACAAGTACCGGCGGGGCAAGACCGTTCTGGTGCGGGATGCAGCGGAGCTTACGGGAGTGCACACTCTCAATCCCATTGCCGACTATCCGGCGCTCGAGGGAAGGGATGAGGGGCGATACGCCACGTCCCTGGCGCTCATCCGTGCCATCCTGGACGGCGCGTGGCAGCACGAGATCATACCGCCGTTGAAGGCGCTGTTCATTGAAGGGGAGTTCTACAAGGACGACAACCGCGCCGAGTTCAGTGACGCCTATACTACCCTTTTCAAGCTCATCGACAAGATCGACGGATTCCGGACGCGCGTCTCCATGCAGGGGGATCTGGGCCGCGCCCTGCACGATCTGGAGCTGGAAGCAATGGGAGTGCCGGAGAAGCGACGGCAGCGGCAGGAGATCATTGCTCAGGTCGATGAGCACGCCGAAACCCTCATCAAGAGTGCCCTCAACAGTTTCTCTTCGCTTACCAGGATTCTGAACGGAGTGCTCTACGGTGAGGTCGGCGGACGCTACGACACCCTGTCGAACATCCGTGACATCGGTGGAAGGCACAACCGGAGCTGGCTGGCGTCGCTGGAGCGGGCCGCGCAGCACTGCCAGGCCGCCCTGGACGTAGTGAGCCGGCTCTTCGACCTCGAACGCGCCCACACACAGTCCGCCACCTACAGTCCGATCCCGAATAGGGTCTGACCGTGATTCGCACCCTCGGGTTCTCTCCGGAGGACTCCACCTCCATCCTCTCGCTGTCACTTGCGGTCCCCGCCGGGCTCTCGCTGTCCGCTGCGGGGGACCTCGGCGGGCGGGGCGAGGCGGCACGGGCGCGGCGCCGGGCGTTTCTCCACCGTGTGGGGCGTTCCGGCCCGTACGCGCGTCTCGACCAGCGCCACACCAGGCGGGTCTTCGTCGTTTCCGGCGACGGTGCATCCGCCGCAGCCGCGGCTTCGCCGATTGTTCGCCCCGGGGACGGGCTCGACGCAGGTGACGGCATGCTTACCGACGCCGCCGTAACACTCTGTGTGACCGTGGCGGACTGCATGCCGATATACCTGTACGATCGGAGAACCGGGGCGAAGGGACTCCTTCATTCGGGCTGGAGGGGTACCGGCATTCTGGCTCGCGCCCTGTTCATGATGGCGGAACACTTCGGGAGTCGCCGGCGCGACCTCCAGGTTATCCTGGGACCGTGCATAGGTAGTTGCTGTTACAACGTCGACAAGGACCGGGCACGTCTCTTCGCCGCGCTCTGGGGGCGAGACGCCGTGGTGGAGCGGAAGGGGGTGCCCTACCTTGACCTTCGGGCGGCGAATGAGGCTATTTTGTCCGCCATGGGAGTAGATGGGGTGACGGTCGTCACCGACTGCACCAGCTGCGGTGGGCCCTACGGCTCCTTCCGTCGCGACGGGCCCGACCGATACGGCCACATGCTCGCCTGGGTGTAGCAGATTCGCTCGATCCCGGGTGACTTCCTTCGGTCGGGCGCGCGCCGCACGACCAATTGCGTCGCACACGCTGAGAGGAACAGGCAACAATGAAGGACTTTCGCGAGACCTGGAAACGTAGAATTCTTGACGCTCTCGAGGACATGGCCGCGGAGCAGGAGCTTGAGCTCCCGGCGGACGCCGCGGACAACCTGATTCCGGAGCGGCCGCCCCGTCCGGAGCTCGGCGACATTGGGTTTCCCCTCTTCCCCTTCGCCCGGATCTTCCGGGCGGCGCCGCCCAAGCTCGCCGCGGAGGTGGTCGAGCGCCTGCGGGCAGCCGGGCTCGGGGATGCCGGCGCCGCGCCCGGGGAGGCGGGGGATCGCAACGCCGGCGAAGGCGCCGCCGGCGTGGTGGCCGAAGGCCCCTACGTGAACGTCTTCTTGGATCGGACCGCCTACGCCGAAGCGGTCCTTCGCGATCTCTTTGCGCGCCCCGCCGATTACGGCGGCGGCAATCGCCTGAGGGGGCGACGCATCATGGTCGAGTTCTCCTCGCCGAACACCAACAAGCCCCTCCATCTGGGCCACCTGCGCAACGACGCGATCGGCGAGAGCATCTCCCGCCTCCTCAAAGCCGACGGCGCGGAAGTGCGAAAGGTCAACCTCGTCAACGATCGCGGCGTTCACATCTGTCAGTCCATGCTCGCCTACAAGCGCTTCGGCAACGGCGAGACCCCGGAAAGCACCGGCAAGAAGTCCGACCACTTCGTCGGAGACTACTACGTGAGGTTTCACGAGCTGGCCAAGGAGCGCCCTGCGGCCAAGGAGGAGGCGGCGGAGCTTTTGAAGAAGTGGGAGCAGGGCGATGAGGACGTTCTCGCCCTCTGGGAGCGGATGAACGGCTGGGCGATCGAGGGCATCAAGAAGACCTACGAGCGCACCGGAGTCTCCTTCGATCAGATCTACTTCGAAAGCCGGACCTACGGCGCCGGTCGCCGGGAGGTGCTCAAGGGGCTCGAGAAGGGCGTCTTCTACAAGGATGATGAGGGCGCCGTCTGGGTGGACCTGGAGAGCATCGATCTGGACAAGAAGGTGTTGCTGCGAAGTGACGGCACCTCACTCTACGTGACCCAGGACATTGGCACGGCCCTGGTTCGTTACCGGGACTGGCCCTTCGATGAGCTTATCTACGTGGTCGGTTCGGAACAGAAGTATCACTTCACGGTGCTCTTTCACATCCTGCGGCTTCTGGAGGCTCCCTTCTCGGATGCCCTGTATCATCTCTCCTACGGCATGGTGAACCTCCCCGAGGGGAAGATGAAGTCCCGGGAGGGCACTGTGGTGGATGCGGACGATCTCATCGACCGTCTTCGGGACATGGCGAAGCACGAGATCTACGAGAAGAAGCGCGAGGAGATCGTCGGGGACCTGGAGACGACGGCGGAGCGGATTGCGATCGGGGCGCTTCACTACTACCTGCTCCAGGTCGGCCCCAACAAGGACATGATTTTCAACCCTGAGGAATCGCTCTCCTTTCAGGGCAATACCGGTCCCTATCTGCAGTACATGGGTGCTCGTATCAGCAGCATGCTTGCCCGGTTGCCGCAGGATCAGCTTCCGGAGCCCGAACAGGTGGATCTGACGCTGCTCCAGGCCCCGGATGAGTGGGAGCTTGTCCGTCTCATCGGGGAGTTTCCGGAGCGGGTCTCCCAGGCCGCCGAGGGTCTCAACCCGTCCCTCATGACGGGGTACCTCTACGAGCTCTCGAAGACCTTCTCCCGGTACTACCACGACCACCCGATCGTCGTGAATGAAGATGAGAGAGTGCGTAACGCCCGGGTTGTGTTGACCCGCGCCCTCCTGCAGGTGCTCCGAAATGCCTTCGAGTTGGTAGGAATCCCGTTTCTCGAGACGATGTGAGGCAGCACCTACGCGAATGTAGGATTATCGCCGAATTGTCCTACATATGTGTAGTATCCTCCGCGCCCGGACGCCAAGAGCCGGGCCGCGGGGCCCGCCCCGTACCCGCCAAGTCGTTTCTCCTGCATGACTTACCGATCCTGTATGCGTTCTGGTACGGATTTTGCATCTTTATGCTACTCCCTCCGGGAGCAAGGAGACAGGAATGTACAGACGACAACGGCCAACCCAGCAAGGCTTGTACTCTCCGCAGTTCGAACACGAAAACTGTGGTGTTGGATTCGTTGCCCATATCAAAGGAGCACAGAGTCACTCGATCATTGAGAATGCGAAGACGGTTCTCCTCAATATGACCCATCGCGGCGCGGTGGGCAGCGACAAGAACACCGGTGACGGCGCCGGCGTGCTGACCTCGCTTCCCCACGCCTTCCTGGAGCGGGTCATGCGGGATGAGCTGAACGTTGCGCTCCCCGATCGGGGCCGCTACGCAGCCGGACTCTTCTTCCTGCCGACGGAGGAGGAGAACCTCGAGGCGTGTCTCCGCCACGTCGAGACCGTGATCAATGACGAAGGACAGCGGCTCCTCGGAGTCCGTGCCGTGCCTCGGGACGACGGAATGATCGGCCCCACCGCCAAGGCGTGCGAGCCGGAGATGCGTCAGGTCTTCATTGCCGCCGGTGAAGATGTTGATGCGGACACCTTCGAGCGGAAGCTCTACATCATTCGCAAGCGTGTGTCGACGGAGCTGCGCGGCGGGGACAACGATCCCGACCACTACTTCTACGTGTGCAGCTTGTCGACCAGGGTCATCGTCTACAAGGGCATGCTCATGCCGGAACAGCTCTGGGAGTACTTCAGCGATCTGAGCGAGGAGGACTACGTCAGCCACCTGGCCATGGTTCACTCGCGCTTCTCCACCAACACCTTCCCGAGCTGGGACCGGGCCCAGCCCCTGCGCTTCATGAGCCACAACGGGGAAATCAACACCCTCCAGGGCAACATCAACAAGATGCGCGCCCGGGAAGGGACTCTGAAGAGCGACCTCTTCGGCGAAGATCTCGAGAAAGTCTTCCCGGTTATTGAGCCGGATTCCTCCGACTCGGGTAACTTCGACAACGTCCTGGAGCTCCTCCTCATGGCCGGGCGGGAGCTCCCCGAAGCGGTCATGATGATGGTTCCCGAGGCGTGGCAGAAGCACCGGCAGATGCCCGACATCGGGAGTGCCGTCTACGAGTACATGAGCACCCTCATGGAGCCCTGGGACGGGCCGGCGTCGATCTCCTTCACCGACGGTCACGTCATCGGGGCGCTCCTGGACCGGAACGGCCTGCGACCGAGCCGGTATTACGTGACCCACGACGACATGGTCATCATGGCGAGCGAGGTCGGTGTCCTGGACGTGCCGCCGGAGCGGGTGCGCCACAAAGGGCGCCTCAAGCCGGGCCGGATGTTCCTGGTCGACTTCGAGGAGGGCCGGATTGTCGACGATGTCGAGCTGAAGAACCGCATAGCCTCCCGCTATCCCTACCGGCAGTGGCTGAACGAGCAGCGCATCACCCTGGACGACCTGCCGGCGCCGCGCCGGGTTGAGGGCCTGGATGCCGACACACTCTCCGATCGCATGCGCATGTTCGGCTACACGATCGAGCACGTCAACGTTCTCCTGAAGCCCATGGCGACCGAAGGCAAGGAGCCCCTGGGTTCAATGGGAAACGACGCACCCCTGGCGGTGCTCTCGGAGAAGCCGCGGCTCGTGTACGACTACTTCAAGCAGCTCTTCGCCCAGGTGACGAATCCTCCCATCGACTCGATCCGGGAGGACATCATCATGAGCATCTCGGCGTACATCGGGCCCGAGCAGAACCTCCTGGATCACTCGCCGGAGCACTGCCACCGCCTGCAGATCCACCACCCGGTCCTGCGAAACCCGGAGCTGGCGAAGCTCAAGGAAATGGACCACCGCGGCTGGAGAGCCAGGGTCATCGATATTACCTATGCGACGGAAGGTGCAGCAGCGGCTTTCGATGCCGCCGGCACGGCGGGCGGCGCCGCGGGTAGCAACGGACGCAACGGACGCAACGGGGACGGCACCGGCCCCACGCGGCGCGCCGCCCCCGGGGCGCTCAAGGCGTGCCTGGAGCGGGTGAGCCGCGAGGCGGAAGAGGCCATTGCCGACGGCTACAGCCTGGTGATCCTCTCCGACCGCGCCGCCGGAGCCGATCGGATTCCCGCCTCCGCCATGCTCGCAACGGGGGCGGTGCACCACCACCTGGTGCGTCGGCACAAGCGAACCCAGATCGGCATCATCCTGGAGACGGCGGAGCCCCGGGAGGTGCACCACTTCTGCGCCCTCATCGGCTACGGCGCCGACGCCGTCAACCCCTACATGGCCTTCGACGCGCTCTCGCAGCTCTACCGGGACGGCTCCCTGGAGGGCGTCGAGAGCGAGGAGCAGGCGGTGGACCACATGCTCGAGGCGCTGGCCAAGGGCATGCGGAAGGTCTTCGGGAAGATGGGGATCTCCACCCTGGACTCCTACAAGGGCGCCCAGATCTTCGAGATCGTCGGGCTCGACCAGGAGGTGGTGGATATGTGCTTTTCCGGGACGGCCTCACGGATTGCCGGAGCCACCTTCGACGTCCTGCAGACGGAGGCGGAGCTGCGGCACAAGAGCGGGTACCCCGGCCGGAATCGCCGGATCGGTGGCGAGCTCCACAACCCCGGGGACTACCAGTGGCGCTTCGACGGGGAGAAGCACATGTGGGACCCCGAATCCATTGCGGAGCTCCAGATAGCCGTGCGCAGCCGGGACCGCGATGCCTACAAGCGCTTCTCCGCCCGGCAGGACGCCCGCACCAGGTCTCAGGCCACCATTCGCGGTCTCCTCCGGTTCAAGCAGGGCGAGCCGATCCCTCTGTCCGAGGTGGAGCCCGCCTCCAGCATCGTGCGGCGCTTCGTCACGGGGGCCATGAGCTTCGGCTCCATCTCCCAGGAGGCTCACGAGACGCTGGCTGTGGCCATGAACCGCCTGGGCGGCAAGTCAAACACCGGCGAGGGGGGGGAGCGCCGGGAGCGCTACATTCCGCTGCCGAAGGGCGACTCGAAGCGCAGCGCCATCAAGCAGGTCGCCTCCGGCCGATTCGGCGTGACGATCGAGTACCTCACAGAGGCGAATGAGCTGCAGATCAAGATGGCCCAGGGCGCCAAGCCCGGCGAAGGCGGGGAGCTCCCGGGACGGAAGGTTTTCGACGTCATTGCGGACACCCGGTACTCCACGCCGGGGGTGGGACTGATCAGTCCGCCGCCGCACCACGACATCTACTCCATTGAGGATCTGGCACAGCTGATCTTCGACCTGAAGAACTCAAATCCCTCGGCGCGGGTGAGTGTGAAGCTGGTGAGCGAGGTCGGCGTCGGAACCATTGCCGCCGGCGTGGCGAAGGGGCACGCCGACCACATTCTGATCTCCGGCCACGACGGCGGCACCGGGGCGAGCCCCCTGACCGGGATCAAGCACGCAGGTTTGCCGTGGGAGCTCGGCCTCTCCGAAACCCACCAGACCCTGGTGATGAACGATCTCCGGAGCCGGGTGGTTCTCCAGACCGACGGGCAGATCAAGACGGGCCGGGACGTCGTCATTGCGGCGCTGCTCGGTGCGGAGGAGTGCGGCTTCTCGACGGGCGCCCTCATTGCCATGGGCTGCATCATGATGAGGGTGTGCCACAAGAACACCTGCCCTGTGGGCATCGCTACCCAGAATGAGGCATTGAGACAAAAGTTCGTCGGCACTCCCGCGGACGTTGAAGCGCTGTTCTACTTCATTGCCGAGGAGGTGCGGGAGATCATGGCGGAGCTCGGCTTCCGCCGCTTCGACGAGATGGTCGGGCGCGTGGACATGCTGGAGCCGGATGCGAGTGTGTTGAACTGGAAGTCGAAGCACGTGGACCTCTCCCGGGTGCTCCGGCCCGCCGAGCCCGGGGAGGGCAACACCGGCGTGATCTGCTGTATTCCCCAGGAGCACGGGATCGACACGGTGCTGGATCGTGAGCTCATCAAGCTGGCCGAGCGGGTGCTGCTGCGCAAGGAGCCGCTTCGCCTGGATCTGCCGATTCGCAACACCGATCGGGCGACCGGCACCATGCTGAGTCACCACCTCACCAAGCGCTGGGGCTTTCAGGGACTGCCCCACGACACCCTGCACATCAAGCTTACCGGTTCCGCCGGTCAGAGCTTCGGCGCCTGGCTCGCCCAGGGGGTGACTCTGGAGCTCGAGGGTGACTCAAACGACTACTGCGGGAAAGGGCTTTCCGGCGGCAAGCTCATTGTCTATCCGCCGAAGAATGCGAACTTCCGCCCGGAGGAGAACATCATCATTGGCAACGTGGCGCTGTACGGCGCGATCATGGGCAAGGCGTTCTTCCGGGGTACCGCAGCGGAGCGTTTCTGCGTTCGCAACTCCGGAGCCCACGTCGTCATTGAGGGCGTCGGCGACCACGGCTGCGAGTACATGACCGGAGGGCGCGCCGTCATTCTGGGCCCGACGGGACGCAACTTCGCCGCAGGCATGTCCGGCGGCATTGCCTACGTCTGGGATCCGGACGAGCGCATGCCGGAGATGATCAACCCGGAGCTCGTGGATATTGAGGAGTTGGATGGGGACGATGAGGACACGATCCGCGCCCTGGTGAAGGAGCACGTTGCATACACCGGTTCGACCGTAGGGGCGCACGTCCTCGCCGGCTGGGCCGAACGGCGTGAGGAGTTTGTGCGAGTCATCTCACCCGCCTTCAAGGAAGCCATGGGGAAGGTGCAGTACCGCGAGAAGGAGGTCGTCCATGGGTAAGCCTACCGGTTTCATGGAATACGAGCGCAAGACCCTGCGAAGCCGCGACCCGGTGACGCGGGTCGGGGACTTCGAGGAGTTTACCGATCTCATTGATGAGGAGGAGCGCAAGCGCCAGGGCGCCCGCTGCATGGACTGCGGGGTTCCCTTCTGCCAGTCCAACTACGGCTGCCCGGTGGACAATCTCATTCCGGAGTGGAACGATCTGATCTACCGGGACAAGTGGGAAGAGGCCTTTCTGCGCCTTCGGAAGACCAACAACTTCCCGGAGTACACCGGCAGGGTGTGCCCGGCGCCGTGCGAGACCGCCTGTGTTCTCGGTATCAACGAGCCGGCGGTCACCATCAAGGACAACGAGCGCACCATCATTGACCGCGCCTACGACAACGGCCTCATGGAGCCGCGCATCCCGGAGGTGCGGACGGGCAGGCGTGTTGCAGTTGTCGGCAGCGGCCCCGCGGGCCTCGCCGCGGCGGATCAGCTCAATCAGGCGGGCCACTTCGTTACCGTCTTCGAGCGGGACGATCGCATCGGCGGCCTCCTCATGTACGGCATCCCCAACATGAAGCTCGACAAGGGCCTCGTGGAGCGGCGCAACGCTATCATGGCCGCCGAGGGGATCGAGTTTCGCCCCGGCGTGTGGGTGGGGAAGGACATTGCGGCATCCGCTCTGGTGAATGAGTACGATGCGGTTCTCCTGACGACCGGCGCGACCCGGCCGCGGGACCTCCCGGCACCGGGTCGTGAGTTGAAGGGCATCCACTTTGCCATGGACTTTCTCAAGGCGAACACGAAGAGCTTTCTTGACAGCGGCCACACCGACGGGAAGTACATCTCCGCCGAGGGGAAGAATGTGATCGTCATAGGCGGCGGCGACACCGGTGCGGACTGCATTGGAACGGCGCTGCGGCATGGAGCGAAGAGCATTGTCAACTTCGAGCTCCTCCCGCGACCGGCATCCGGCCGGACCGCGGAGTTCCCCTGGCCGACATATCCGCGTCTCTACAAGCTCGACTACTCCCACAAGGAGACGGAGGCGCTCTTCGGCCGGGAGCCCCGGGAGTACAGCATCCTGACCAAGGAGTTCATTGGTGACGGAAGCGGCAATCTCAAGGCGCTCCGCACCGTGCGGGTGGAGTGGCATAAGGAGCCCGGCGAGCGGCCGCAGATGAAGGAGATTCCCGGTACCGAGCAGGAGTGGCCCTGCGAGACGGCGCTTCTGGCCCTCGGCTTCCTTGGCCCGGAAGCGGACATTGCCGACGAGCTCGGCCTGGAGCTCGACCCGCGCAGCAACTTCAAGGCGGAGTTCAACCGCTTCGAGACCTCCGTCCCCACGGTCTTCACCGCCGGCGACGCCCGCCGTGGCCAATCCCTGGTGGTCTGGGCCATCAAGGAGGGTCGCGCCGCGGCCCGCGAGGTTGACCGCGCCCTTATGGGGGAGACTGTCCTGCCCTGAGGCGCCCCTCGCCACCCCCGGGCGCGCCCCGCCGGCCGCGACCGCGGGCCGGCTCGACGGCATGCCCTCCTGCCGGCCGCCCGCTTGCACGGTGCACGCCGTGGTGGGGGAGTATCGCGGCGGGCAGCGCCGAGGGGATGACCGCGGGCCCGGGGCAGGGGACGGGAT
>CAZUVX010000004.1:0-9310 GCA_964623865.1 uncultured Spirochaetaceae bacterium
GCGGCGCTCCGGTCCCGGCCGGCGCGGCGCTCCGGTCCCGGCCGGCGCGGCGCTCCGGTCCCGGCCGGCGCGGGGACGCTTCAGTCCGTCTTGCCCTTCTGCTCCATCTTTGCCCAGGTGTCACGCAACGTAACGGTACGGTTGAACACCGGCCGTTCGGCGGTGAAGTCCTTCGAGTCGGGGCAGAAGTAGCCGTGCCGGAGGAACTGATAGGTCGTGCCGATCTGCGCGTCCCGCAGTGAATACTCGGCCTTGCATCCGGCGAGGACCTGGAGCGAGTCCGGATTCAGATAGTCCGTGAAGTGTCCGTTTGACTCTTTGGCCTGGGCAACGGGGTTGGCTACCGTGTAAAGACGATCGAAGAGCCGAACCTCGCAGTCCACCGCGTGCGCGGCACTGACCCAATGGAGCGTGCCTTTCACTTTGCGACCGTCCGGGGTTGCACCGCCGGCAGACTCGGGATCGTAGGTGCAGCGCAACTCGGTAACCTCCCCGGTATGGTCATCCCTGATGACATCGGTACAGGTGATGTAGTAGCCGTGCTTCAGACGGACCTCCCGGCCCGGCGCGAGGCGGAAGAACTTGCGCGGCGGGTCCTCCCGGAAGTCCTCGGCGTCAATGTAGAGCTCCCGTGTGAAGGGTAGTTTGCGGCTTCCGGCCGTTGAGTCTTCGGGGTTGTTCACCGCATCAACCCACTCGACCTCGCCCTCGGGATAGTTCTCAACAACGACCTTGAGAGGCTTCAGGACGACCATGACCCGGGGAGCGCTCCTGTTGAGGTCCTCTCTCAGGTGATGCTCGAGAAGGGCGAAGTCGATGACGGAAACCGTCTTGGAAACGCCGACGTGCCGACAGAAGTTGCGAATGGCGGCGGGGGTGTACCCGCGCCGACGCATGCCGATGATGGTGGGCATGCGCGGATCGTCCCACCCGGACACGTGACCATCCGCCACCAGCTGTCGAAGCCTCCGCTTGCTGAGCACGGTAAAGCTCAGATTCAGCGGCGCGAACTCGATCTGCCGCGGTCGATCCTCCCCTGCGCCGAGAGCCTGGAGGAACCAGTCGTAGAGGGGCCGATGATTCTCGAACTCGAGCGTACAGATTGAGTGCGTAATGCCTTCGATCCAGTCGGACTGACCGTGCGCCCAGTCGTACGTCGGATAGATGCACCAGGCGTCCCCGGTTCGGGGATGGTGAGCGCGGCGGATCCGGTACATGATCGGATCCCGGAGATTGAGGTTTGCCGCAGCCATGTCGATCTTCGCACGAAGGACGTGGGATCCATCCGGATACTCGCCGTTGCGCATTCCCTCGAAGAGGGTAAGGTTCTCCTCGACCGAGCGGTTCCGATAGGGACTCTCCTTCCCCGCCTCGGTCGGCGCGCCGCGCTGCGCGCTGACCTCCTCCGCCGACTGGCTGTCAACGTAGGCTTTGCCCTTCCGGATAAGGTCGACGGCGTACCCGTAGAGCTTCTCAAAGTAATCGGACGCAAAGAAGAGACGGTCTTCCCAGTCATACCCGAGCCATCTGATATCGTTCTGAATCGACTCGACGAACTCCAACTCCTCCTTCTCCGGATTGGTGTCGTCGAAGCGCAGATTGTAGAGGCCGTCGAACTCCTCGGCAATGCTGAAGTTCAGCACTATGGATTTCGCATGACCAATGTGTATGTATCCATTGGGCTCTGGGGGAAAACGCGTGTGAACTCGTTGCCGATAACGACCATTTCGGATATCATCATTAATGTGTGATCTAATAAAGTCCGATCCGCTCGATACGCCCTGGCCATCTTTGCCTGTTGTCGAGGGGCCGGCATCTGAGTTGTTGTACGTCATTGTGAAGCTCCAACCTGTCAGGTGATCGAGTTCGTTATCGGGTCACAGCACGTGTTACGATCGGCAGTAC
The DNA here is from genome assembly GCA_964623865.1 of uncultured Spirochaetaceae bacterium. Taxonomy (GTDB): domain Bacteria; phylum Spirochaetota; class Spirochaetia; order DSM-27196; family PWMO01; genus CAYFQV01. The sequence continues at coordinate 1,906 of CAZUVX010000004.1, forward strand.
GGGGCATAGCTATACGGATTCACCGGCGCTGTCAATCCCCACGGCTTTACAGGAGCTATGCAGTGGGCCAGAATACACATAAGGATATGGGCGATTTTTCGCACATGAGTCGCTGAATATGGAGGTAAAGGCGTTGAAACCCGATGAGAAGAAGGTCATGTCGGCGAAGACGCCGGAAGACTACGTCGACCGGATGATCGGTGTCGACCTTACCCAGGGCGAAAAACAGCGACTCTCGCGCATGTGGCAGAAGAGGACCGGTTACACCGCTGCCGATATTGCTCACGCGAGGAACAGGCATCCGTACTGGCGCAAACGAAAGGCGGAAGGGAACCTCGAACGGACCAAGCGGCGTCTGAGGTTCTACAATGTGGACCGACCCTACCATCCTTTCTCGCTTGCGGACGACGAGCTGTTGACGACGTTCCTGTCAATGAACAAGCGCGACAAGGACGGACGATACAGGCACAAGGACTATGAGATTGCCCAGAACCTGAACATCAAGCTGACCTCGGTCCAGTGCTTGCGGCGGAAGTACAACCTGATCACCAGGATCGTTTCGGTCAAGGACATCAAGGCGACATCGGCCAACTATCGCCGGTACATGCGATTCGGCGAGAAGCGACTGCGTGACATGGCGCGAGAGCTCACGACCGGCGCACCTGTGGCGGACGTATCGTAGAGACCCTGCATCATTGCACCGTAGGGAGACGCCGAGCGAGCACGGCATCCCCACGGGTCTGCAAAGAACAACACTCGACGCATTGCCGGGACCGTCCAGGCTCCCGGCGGTTCGGCGAAACGGGACGTGAGATCACCCGGCCCGGGATGTTGAAGCAGCGGCCCAGGCATGTTATACCGAAGCTAAAGCTCTACATCAGGAGGAACACATGAAAGACGCACGAGCACTAGGTGCCGTGTTGGTTGTGATCGCCCTGGCAATTGCCATGGGCGGATGCGCCACAACGCAACAGGCCGATCCCCTACCCGTCGACGACGTTGAGGCCGCCGAGCTGACCGTCCTGGGCGAGATCGGCAGAAGCATCGACATTCCCGGAGTTCCGGCAGTCGTTTCGTACTTCTCCGGCGGCGATGTCGAGGTTCCCCTCGTCACCGTCGAGGTACGTGATCGGGGTTCCGAGGTCCGCCTCCCCGTGAAGGTCGTTCCGTACGACGGGTCAACCCTGGACGAGACCGATCCATCGGTCCAGGCTGCAGTTGCCGACGGTCTGGTGGCTCTCGGCGCAGTCGATGAGGACAATGCCGAAGGGGTCGCCGGGACCGTCATGGGTTACGTCCGGACCTTCGTCATCGGTCGGTCCGCGGACTACTTCCTCGTGGAGATGCCTTCACAGGAGTAGCGCTCGGCCATTTCGGCGGGCGAGACCGCAAGATCGGGGCCACCCGGTGCACACGGGTAGCCCCGCTTGCGTTCCCTCACGCCGCCGTTACCTTCATGAGCCGGACGAGCTCCGGCAACGCCTCCTCGAGAGCAGCGCCGATCTTGATGTCCGCTACCGGATCGCCCCGAGTGCTCCCTTGATTGACAATCGCAACCGGCTTGCCCTCCTTGGCGGCACGATCCACGAATCGATAACCGGAGTACACCGTCAAGGATGAGCCCACAACAAGAAGCACCTCCGCCGCATCCACCCATTCCCACGCGGTGGCAACGCGGTCTCTTGGGACGCTCTCCCCAAAGAAGACGACGTTCGGCTTGAGCACTCCGCCGCATGTGCGGCACGTTGGAACCGCAAAGCTTTCAGTCACGTCCCGGGGCAACTCCGCATCTCCGTCAGGCGCTATCTCGGCGGACAGCTCCGACCAACGCGGGTTCAGTGCCAGAATGCGCTCCTGGAAGTCGCTTCGAGAGTCTGAGACGCCGCACTCCAGGCACGTGACCTGAGCAAGGGTGCCGTGCAGCTCCAATAGGCGCCGGGAGCCGGCGCGTTGGTGAAGACCGTCGACGTTTTGCGTGATGACGCCGGTGACGTGACCTGCGGCTTCGAGGGCCGCCACGGCGGCATGCGCCTCGTTCGGCATCCGCGCATCGATCCAGGGCCAGCCGACGGCGCTTCGCGCCCAGTACCGGGTGCGCGCCTCCGGATTGTCGCGAAACTCCCGGTACTGGATGGGACGCCGCGTTCGTCCGGCGCTCGAGGGCCCTCGATAGTCCGGAATACCGGAGCCGGTACTCATGCCTGCACCACTCAGCACCACCGTTGGGTGTTCGTGTAACAGCTCTGCAAGTTGCGCGAGCTCATGGTGGTATGACTTGTTCACAACGGGTAGAAGGGTAGGTACCCCCTGAGACCTTCGTCAACAACCCTGAGGAGGGGTTGCACAATACCTTGTGTCTCTGGTATACAGTGTTTAGTAAAAGTACAATGAATACCAAAAGTCACCGGGGAGGGATCGTGAAGCATGGGAGTCAAAGAGCGACGAGAGCGAGAGAAGGAAGAGCTTCGCCACCGCATCCTGACGGCGGCCATGGAAGTGATTGCACGAGACGGTCACGAGGCCCTGACCATCCGGAAGCTGGCGAATCGCATCGAATACTCGCCTCGAACGATCTACCTCTACTTCGCCGACAAGGAGGCGCTCCTGGAGGACGTCGTGGAAGAGGGGTTCCGGCGAACTCTTGCCATTCGCGCCCGCCGGGGCGGTGCAGATAGCGCCGTAGGCTCCGATACGGGGGCCCAAGACGATCGCCGGGAGCTCGGGTCGCCCGAGGAGACCGTGGCGGCGCGAATCCGGGCGCATGTCGCCGCGGCCTTCAAGGAGCCGAACATCTATCGCGCAGTCATTTCGGTGATCTTTGCTCGGGACTACGCGCCCGGAGAGGCGCAACGAGCAGTGATCGCTCAAACGAGAAGGGAGATCGCCGAGCTCATCCGGGAGCCGAACCCGGACGCGCCGCGGCTCGATCTGCCGACCATGACGCTGTTCGCATCCGTACGTGCATTCACCCTCTCCCTGCTCAACAGAGGCGACACCACGGATGAGAGAACGCGCGAGGAGATGGTAACCCGCTTCATCCGCTTCATTACGGCCGGTTTGAAGGCGGCATGACGCGCCGCCTGGAGGCCTCGCCGCGGGATGAAGAGGGATTGGTGCGAAAGACCGGAGGGCGCCGAAGGGCGGGGGATACCGCACACGGCCGCGCACCGCGCGGCCGTGCAGAATCGCCCACCGGAATTGCTATACCGAAGGAGAGAGGAGAAATGCATATGAAGGCACTCGTTGCGTTCAGCACTCGCAAGGGAGCGAGCCGAGAGATGGCCGAACGAATCGCCGCGACACTCGGTGAGGAGACAGATGTCATCGATCTCAAGAGACGGAGGGCCCCGAGCCCCGAAGCCTATGACGCCGTTGTTCTCGGGGGTTCCATCATGGCAGGGCAGGTGCCCCGGAAGCTTCGTGCCTATGCGGCGCGGCACGCGGATGCGCTTGCAGAGAAGCGCCTGGGCCTCTTCGTCTGCTCGCTTCGTGAGGATGAGGCCGAGAACGTGATATCCGCCAACTTTGGTGAGCCCCTTGCGGCGGCGGCAACTGCAACGGCGTGGTTGGGCGGTCGCATCATCATGTCCGAGCACGGGCCCGTGGTCCGGGCCATGCTCAGGAAGGTCATGGAGACGGACGAGGACGTCGTAAACCTTCGCTTCGAAGAGGCCGACCGCTTTGCCCGGAAACTCGCCTCAGAGCAGACCGAGGCGGCGTCGGCCCCATCCGTTGTGTCCACACCGACCGAGGCCACGCCATGACGCGCCGCCTGCAAGATCGCGTCGTCGGTTGGGCGGGAGGCACCCTTGTCGCGGCGGCAGTAGTCCTCGCGGCGAGCCTCCTTTTCGGCGGCTGCGCGGCCATGGATCAACTCGAGGCGGCACGGAATCTCGAGGTCGAGACGCCGACGGACCTTGCCGACATCTCCGACGGCCGCTACCGGGGGACCTACGACGCCGGCCTGGTCGTCGTGCGGCTTACGGTGGCGGTCGCCGACGGGCGCATGACCGGGATCGAACTGGAACACCACGAGAATGGAAAGGGAGCTCCCGCCGAGACCATCGTCGAGGAGGTGTTGCAAGAGCAGAGTCTCGAAGTCGACTGCGTAAGCGGAGCGACCGTCAGCAGTAAGGTGATCCTCAAGTCGGTCGAACGCGCTCTCGCCGCGGCGCCGCGGGGCTAGCGGAGGACTCCGCGAATGCATAGGCGGCCGCGGCGGACGCAGAAGACAGGACGCGCTCTCGCCGCGGCGCCGCCCGGTATTGCGAAAGGTGCCGGGAGGGCGTACCCTTCGCGGAAATGAGAGGCATTTCACGACTCGCCCGGTTCGCCCGGCGCGAAGGCACTGCGGGCTCCGCCGGGCCGATACTCACCCCGCAGGAGGAGCGCGACGAGCGCTGCGTTCGCATTCTTTCCCTCGACGGCGGAGGTGTTCGCGGCCTCATTTCCGCAGGGGTGCTCGTCGCGCTCGAGCGGGAGATCCGTGAGCGCAGCACCCTCGCCAAGGTGGTGAACGCCTTCGACCTTGTCGTGGGAACCTCCATTGGCGGTATCCTGGCTCTCGGACTGGCCGGTCCCGCCGTCGGCTACGCCGACGGCACCGCCCGCCCCGCTTCGGCACGGCACATCCGGCACATGCTCCTGGAGTACCTCCCTCAGGTGTTCGGCACCCGGCGGGACCGCGTCTTCACAACCCTCGGACACGCCATTGCCACGAAGTACGCAAACGGTACGAGATACCGGCTTCTTCATGAGCTCTTCCAGTCGCTGCACGTGCGCGACGCGGTTCTGCCCTGCGCCGTCACCGCTTACGACACCCAGCGCCGGGAGCCCGTGCTCCTCCGCTCGTATGGCGTTGCACCCCTGGATCGCGCCCCAACCGCACCGGTGGTACCTGAGGACTTCTACATGGCGGACGCTGCGTTTGCTACGAGCGCGGCTCCCACCTACTTCCCCCCGGCGCTCATTCACTCACTAGCCGACGAAGAGTCCGGTCGCGAGTCGCGTGAGTTCTCCCTGGTGGACGGAGGTCTCTTCGCAAACAACCCGGCGATTGTTGCCTACACCGAGGCAAAGAAGGTGTTTCCCTGGGCGGCGCGCTTCATCATTGCGAGCCTCGGGACGGGTATTACCGACAAGCCTTACGAGCACGACGAGATCCGGCGCTGGGGCTTCGTGGACTGGGTTGCCCCGCATCACAACGTGCCCCTCCTTTCCATGATGATGGACGGTCAGAGCGACTCCGCCCTCGAGATGCTGGTCAACCTGGATCGGGTCGAGCTCTTCCGCTTCGACACCGATCTGCAGAACGCCCACACGCGAATGGACAACGCCACGCCGGAGAATCTCGAATACCTCGTCTCACTTGGAGATACACTCGCGAAGCGGGAGCAGGAGCGGCTCGGTTTCCTGGCATCCAAGCTCCTGAAGGTGTAGCCGCCGCAAACGCTACAGGCGCCAGGAGTACCCGACTTCGAGGACGACGCCGTCACTGTCGAAAAGGGTCAACGGTACGAGCGAGACGTAGAGGCTGCGAATCAGAAGCCCCGGAGCGAAGCCCAGGTTGACCTCCTCGTCACTGATCACGACGCCTGCCAGAAGGTGGAGCGCCAGGCCCCGGTGGAGTCGGCCGAGAGTCACGCTCCCAAAGGCGAGTCCGTCCGTCCATACGGCGCCATCCCGTTCGCGGGAGCTCACGTTCACGCCGCCGGCCACACCCAGAGCGAGCCACGGCGCCACATCGGCGCTGAGACCCGCAACGACATTCCAAGATGACGGGTCGGTGCCAAGTGTACCGCCGCCCATGAGAGAGAGGGACCATCCCGGGTCAAATCGAGCTTCCTGGAAGAACTCGCTTCCCGCAACCTCCGTTGCAGCAGGCGTGCCTCCTCGCGGCCGCGCCTCCCCCCCGTCCGCGCCGTCACTCCGGCTCCGGTCGGCGGCTTCCCGAGCCTCTGCGAGTTGCCGCTCAGCCGGATGCACGGCGGCGTACTCGCTGAGGTTCACGGGGACGTTGTGGGTACCTCCGTTCGCGCTCCAATCGGGTCGATACACGTGCATGTTGACCGTCGGCGTCTCCTTGGCAATGACACCAATGGGCACGCGCGCCTCAACAACCCGACCGACCGCAATGGACGCGCCGGAGAGCTCGTTCCACCGGCCGCTTTGATTCCAGTAGTTCTTGGCGAAGTACTCACGGAAGCGTCCGTTCTCAGGCTCGACCCCAATCACGGTTGAACCGATATCACGCCCCCGGCGGTCCTGAATGTCCATGACCTGGAATTGGTATCCCAGATTCCTCGGCAGCGCTCCCGCGGGCCGCGCGAGGAGATAGAGATACTCGCCGTCCCGGGCGGCGGCGACGCCTGCCATCTTCACGGGGGGGCTCCCCCAGTGAGAGCCGCTGCCGGCAATCGACGGAAAGAATGCCCAGTCGTCGCCATTCCCGTCTATGCGAATGCTTCGCGGTGCCACGTAGGGGGTGTACGACGACACCCATGCGTCCCCATCCAGATAGTCGCTCATCCTTCCGACGTAGGCGCCGGCGGGCGGGGGAATCTCCTCGCCCCCGGGCCGGGGCCGTAGACTCGCCAGGAACTCGTCGGTTGCCTGTGCCGCCGCCACCCGCGCCGTCAAGTCGGCGATCTCGACGTCGAGCTCCCGCAGAAGCTCCTCCCGGAGGTCCGATGCGGGAAGCGCCTCGGCAATCCGGAGGGCGTCCTCAACACGGGAGGCGGTACGGGTGGTGAGCCCGCGATGGTAGCGCTCCCAGGCACCCTCCCGGTACTCGGCAATGCGCTCTCGCTCTGCTTCCGTTATCGTGGGAATCTCGAAGGTAACGGAGACGCGGTCTCCTTCTCCGATGGCTACACGCCGCTCGACCAAGGTAAGGGTCTCCAAACGACGCTCCATCTCTACCCGAAGCGCGTACCGCCCCGTAAGCAGGCGATCCACCGTGCGCGCATTCGTACCAATCGCCTGATCGTTGAGAAACACCGTATAGTCGCCGCGAGCACCCTCCGGCAAGAGCCGCAGACTCCCGAACGCCAGGGGAACCTCCTCGAAGGCTTCCATGAAGGCGAGCGCAATGTCGTCCGCCATTTCGAAGACCTGAAAGACGCTGTCAGTTGCCTCTCGCCGCCGGATAGCCACGACGTCGTCGAAGTAGTCGTAGGCGTTGAGGGCGATGAAGAGCTCGCCGCCGTCACCTCTGCGCGCCTCACCATAGATAACCACTTCGACGCCGTACGCCCGGGCGACCCGGCGAAGGGCTTCCATCTCCCCTTCCGCAGCGGCCTGCAGGTCAACCGGATCGGGTGCCGGCTTCTCAGCGGCTTCAGCCTCGAGCGCCGTATCCTCGGGTGCGTCCGGAGCGGCATCCCCATCGGCGGCGGCCCGGTCG
>CAZUVX010000004.1:9410-14404 GCA_964623865.1 uncultured Spirochaetaceae bacterium
CGGCCCGGTCGCCGGCCGACTCGGCATCCCCGTCGGCGACGCCCGGGTCCTCCCGCTGATCTGCGGTGGGGTGACTCGACACCGACGCCTCCGGCGTGGCAACCGTGTAGCCCGGGAGCAGTCGGAACGCGAGAGCGAGGGTCTCCTCAACGGTCCTGGCGACCGCCTCCAGGCGCGGCTCGTCATCCGCGACGCGGATGGGAAGCAGGACAATGTCCAGCTGCGCCTCCCCGCGCTCCCCCGATGGCTCCGTGTCGCGGCTCTGGGCGAACAGCGGTGCCGCCACGAGGGACAGAAACAGCGCCAGAATCAAGAGACCGGAGCCTCCGCGCGCCGACGCGAATCGCGCAGTGGTGGCAGGAAGTCGATCAGCCGCGTTCGAGGATCTCATCCCGCATCTCCTCAATGAGCGCCGCCGGCATGGACTCAGGCCCTTCTCCGTCCAGGGACGGGTACACGAATGAAAGGTGAAGCGGACGCGGGCCGTCTGTGAGGGGGAGTACGCACACCGCCGTGCTCTCGCTCATCCGCGTCCAGCGGCCACCGGAGTCCAGATCGACTGCGTGGGTCCCCCGGTCCCCCCGGAAGAATGTGGTGGGTTGCCGCGTGTGGACGCCGCAGCGCACAACTCCGCCGAGCCCATTGAGGTTGAAGTACACCGCGTCGTCATGCTCACCGATCCAATCGTGTGCGTGATCCGTGAAGCGTACGGCAAGAGACTCGGGAAAGCGCCGTACCAGGATGGTTGCGTCGACGGCTTCGGCGGTTCGGAGGAGGCCCTGGAAGGCGAGCCACGGGTTCCGGTACCGCTCCGTGTCGAAGGCGGCCGTCAAGACGAAGTCATCCGCGCCGAGAGTTAAAGCCGCGGAGAAGAGCTCCCACCCGGATACGAGGCGCGCTCCAACGACCGGAATACTCCCGGTTTCGGAGAGGTAGTGAAACGCAACGGTACGGTCCGCCGGCCGCAGCGCGTTCAGCTCGACGTGGCGTAAAAAGGAGGCGGGATCCTCGATTGCCGCGCGAACGCGCTCGATGGACCCGTAGGCGGAGCCGGCGGCGTCTTCGAAGCGGTAAAGGGTGTCCGGGGAGTCCGACCGGCTTCGCCGGGCGAAGAACCAGTCGTCCGGGACGGCGACCCCGACGCCACGGTAGGCGAAGTAGTTACCGTAATCGGGAATTGCTGCCGACGCCTCGACTTCCGCAGTAGAGGCACAGGAGACAAGCGCCGTCAGCAGCAAAGCACCGAATCCGGCTGCACTGAGGCATCGCCTCAGGAATCTCCTTGTGCCGCCTCTCACCGACCGAGACCCTCCCTGTGCAGCGCCACGACCCTTCCGCCCGTCGTGGCGACAAATATGCGATTGCCGCGATACACCGGCCGCGCCCGTGCAACCTCCGGGAGATCGTACCTTGCCACTTCAGCTCCGCTGCGGGCATGGAGAATGCGCAGGGCGCCGTCGGTCGTCGGATACGCGACTTCACCGTTTGCGACCGCTGCCGGTCCGGCGGCGTCGGACTGCGGCGCGAAAAGCTCGCTTCCGTCGTGACCGAGGGCAAAGAGGGTCTCACCGGCGTGAACGTAAACCCCTTCGGAGCTTGCGGTGGGACAGTGAAAGACTCCCTCGCCGAGGTCGTAGGTCCAGGAGGTCCGGCCGGCGCCGAGACTCACCGCGACGAAGGTGCCGCGCCGACCGGAGAAGTATGCGGTATCATTCCAGATGACGGGGGCGTGTGCGACCGGTTGCACCGCATCGGTGGAGATCTCCCGAACCACCTCTCCGGCGGCGACATCCACGCCGATCATGGTGCCGCGATTGTCCGCCAGGTAAAGCGTCCCGTCATGAAGCACCGCGGACATGGTCGAGCCTTCGGGGATGGCCACCGAGCGCGCCGAGCCCTCGTCATCCACAATCTCAACGCTCTCATTCGTCGGATACGCGTAGCCGGAAGGGAGGGGAGTGACCGTCCGTCCGAAGACGTGGGCTCGGTCTCCCGACAAGTCCTGCCGCTCGATGACGCTACCCGTATCCGCGTTGATTCGGAGGAACTCCGCGCTGCCGGAGAAGTAGACGCGGTTTCCGGCAATCACCGGCATGGAGTTCTCGTTGGGAGCGTTGCGGCTCTGCACCTGCCAGCGGGGTCGACCGGTATCGTCCACAGCGCCGAGAGTGCCGTCGGCGCCGGCCCAGTAAAGGACGCCCCCGGCCTCTTGGAGGGCTCTGATGATGCCCGCCCCGACCACAGTGCGCTCCCACAGGAGCGGCTGCGGCTCGAGATCGAAGGTGTACTCCTCCGGGCTGTCGTCGGAAACTGCGATCGTCTGTCGCAACGTGGCGAAACCGGGCCGTTCAATGACCACCTCGTACTCATTCCCGGCGGTGAGAGGATAGGCATTCCCGCCTTGACGAGGCGCCGCTCCGGCCATCCGTACGGTGGCATCCGCCGGATTGGGCGTGATGGTTATGGAGCGCTCCACCGGCCGTCGCTCCAGCTCAATGCGGTAGCGAGAGGGTAGATTCTCGGAGACACGCACTACCAGCGTGTCGGGATAGTACTCTTCCGCCTGGGCGGAGAAGCGCAACCTCGTGCCCACCTCGTGCTCACCGCGATACGACCCGGTGCCGACGTCACGCCCATTCAGCAGAATCTGTGCGGACCTCGGTGTTGCCTCCACGAAGATCCTGCGAGTCACGATCTCCCGCTCCAGGTTCAGGGTATGACGATTCCCGGACGACTGAACCAGGATGCGCCGCGACTGTGAGACGTAGCCGGGCGCCGAAACCTCCATGGTCACCTGCGTTCCCACCTCGAAGGACTCCGTCGCCCGGGCGCCGTCGTAGTTTCGGCCGTTCAGAGTAATACGCGCATTCGACGGCTCGGCGACTACCGTCACCTCGGCGGTTTCCGGCTCCTCAGGCACCTGCTGCTCCGGGGCCCCCGCACCCTCCCCCGCAGCCGACTCAGACTCTTCCCGCTCGCGTTCCGGGGGACGCTCGGTCATGGCAATGGTGAAATCCCGCGTGCCCTCCTCTTCAAGTACGATGTCCCGGGTCTCCGCGGTGTAGTCGGGGTGCACCGCCGTCACCGAAAGGTCGGTTCCCAGAGGGTAGGTCCGTTCGAACGTCCCGGTACCGACGATCTCCCCATCTATAACGATCTCGGCCTCCACCGGATCGGTGCGGACCCGCAATGACGTCTCCGGTACGGGATCCAGAGTGACGGTGAGGGAGCGTCCCTGCACATCACGAAGGATGATCGGGAAGCTCACCGGCTGATACCCTTCCGCCTCGACGCGAACGCTGAGCTCTTCTCCTCGGGGGAAGACACCGGCGAAACGCCCGACGGCGCGCCGGTCGTCGTTCAATATGATCTTGGCATCCCCGGGCTCGGCAACGACTTCAAGAGACACGAGCTGAGGCTCCGCCTCCTCCGCCCGGTCCGCCCGGTCCTCCCGCTGCTCCCGCTGCTCCCGCTCTTCACGCTGTTGGAAGACGGAAACCGCATGGAGCTGGAGGATCTGATCAAGGGCAACCCGGCTCTCTTCTGAGAGGGGCCGGACTTCAGGTAGCGTTGCAGTTGCACGCGGCGCAGCCTCCCGGGCCGACTCAGCAATCTCTTCCGCCCCTTCCTCATTGGCGGTGCGGAGCACCTCACCAACGTTCCCTCGCACGGAAACCAGGGCATTCGCCGCTTCGGCGGCCCGTTCCCGGGTGACCTCGATCTCCTGACTGTCCGATACACCGACACTCGCCTGGTCGAGGGCTTCCTGAATTCGGCGAACCGTGCGGCGCTGCACGTCATCGACAGGATCAAAGTCATCGATCTCCGGCACGAGGGGACGAACGCCGACGCGCCCTTCCCGCACGGCGATCTTCACGGCACCGCTCTCGTCGACGCGGGCACTGAACTCGGTTCCACGAACACCCGCGACGGATGACTCGGTCTGTACGGCGTACGCGCTGCCCTGCGCGAGGGTCCGAACCCGCGAAAGCACGGCTCCGCGGTTCAGGGCCAGACGGGCGTCGCTCTCCTCCTCCGAGAAGAGAAGCCGACGCAGAGTCACTTCGCTGTCGGCGTCCACGCGCACGGTGGCAACATTGCCGAGCTCGATCTCGCAGTAGGAGTCGTCGGCAACCTGGATCACGTCGTCCGCCGAAAGCGCGGTGCCGACATCCAGAGGACTCCAACCGCCTGCCTCCTGAATGAGAGCCTCACCCATTATGAAGACGATGACGGCAGCAATGTCGGCGGGAGTCTCGACCGCAGGTGTGGGCGTCTCTTCAACCGCATCCGACTCTACCAGCCGCCCGGAGGAGTCCTCCGCCTGCGGTGCGGCCTCCTCCACCGGCTCGGGCTCAGCCTCTTCCGAAGTCGCTGCGGGGCCCGCAGAGGGTTCGCAGGAAATGAGGATTACGAACAGTGAAAGCAGAAGCAGGAGAAACAACCGGGGGAGTTGTCGCACGGGAAAGCTCCTTTCCGTGACCGACCGGACCGATCGCAACGTGACTTTCGTGTTTTCGTATGACGATAGCGCACCCTGCAGGCCCCGTCAATCTCAACACAGCGGGGAAGCGCAATGTGTGGCGAGGCGGCGGCACATCGGATACACTCGTGGTGCCGCGGCGCCCATTCACCGGCCGGGCCGATCGTCGAGTCTTGGCGATTGCCCGCACCTTACGACCCGCCGCCTCGTCGGGAGGAGTCATGAACAGTCACGAAATCGACTACACGATCATTGGCGACGACATGCAGATCGTCGAAATCGAGCTGGATCCGGGGGAAACCGTTATTGCCGAAGCGGGAGCCATGAACTACATGAACGACGGCATCTCCTTCGAGGCGCGGATGGGAGACGGCAGTCAGGTCCGCGGCGGTTTCATGGAGCAGCTCATGCGGGCCGGCCTCAGAGCAATCTCCGGAGAGAGCCTCTTCATGACCCACTTTACCAACAACGCCGCCGGGCCCCGGAAGGTCGCCTTTGCGGCGCCCTACCC
>CAZUVX010000004.1:14504-50666 GCA_964623865.1 uncultured Spirochaetaceae bacterium
TTCTGGTCGACACCGGCTGTCTTGCAGCGTTCACCAACACCCTGGATTACGACATCAAGCAGGCAGGCAATCTCAGATCAATGATATTCGGCGGCGAGGGACTCTTCCTGGCGACCCTTCGCGGCAGCGGCACCGTGTGGCTGCAGAGCCTTCCCTTCTCGCGTCTTGCGGATCGTGTCATACGCAACGCCCGCTTGGGCGGCGGCCGGCAGAAGGGAGAGGGCTCCGTCCTCGGGCGCTTCGGAGACCTCTTCGGGGACAGATAGTCGGCACGCGCCGCTGCCGACATCAACACTGCGGCGCGCCGCCTCTCACAGCTACCTAACACTTGTTTGTTCCCATTGGCAACATAGGTTATTTTGATAGTGTCATGAAGCGTAACCCGAGAGTCCTTCACGTCGCTCTTGCCCTTCTGTTCCTCCGGATAGCCGCCCCCGCGGCGGCGGAGTCGCTTGCCGTAACGGTCATAGACCGCGATCTGGAGATCCCCCTGGAGGGGGTTCGCATCACCGAGACCAACACCGGAGCGCGCGTCGTCACCGACTTCGACGGAGAGGCGACGCTGGAGATCGAGCCCGCGGCGGGGCGCGCCGTGTTGGTTGCGGAGCTCATCGGGTACGAGCCGCGGAGACTCCTGGTCAAGGAGCTCGACAAGCCGGTTCTGATTGAGATGGTCATTGAGGGTGTTCTGGAAGGCGAGGAGCTCGTCGTCGAGGAAGAGGCCATAGGCCGGACCGATGAAACCGTCGGCGTGTCGACGGTCATTGAGCAGGACATGATTCGGGCAACCTCCGTCATTGGGCCGATTGAAGACCTCATGCAGTCGGTGAAGCTGCTGCCGGGGGTAACGTACGGCGGACCCTTCGGGGCCTTTCTCTCGGTGCGTGGCGGCGAGCCCGGCGGCCTCACTCACGTCATCGACGGATTCCTGGTGCAGTTTCCCTACCACTTCGGCGGCGCCTTCTCCATCTTCAACCCGAACATTGTGGATTCGGTGAAGTTCTCCGCAGGGCTCTTTCCGGTGCGGTACGGCCAGGCGACGAGCGGGCTCATGGAGGTGAACACCATTGTGCCCAACGACGGGTTCCAGTGGGACTGGGTGCAGTCTACATCGACCATTGAAGGCTTCACTCAGGTACCTCTTGCAGACGGCGCGGCGGGGCTCTTTGCGGGAACCCGCCTTACGAACTACGACCTGGTATTGGCCGCCACAGGCGGTGTCCCGGACAACGAGGTGCTGCAGCTCTACCGGACACCGTACTTCTACGACTTCTACTTCAAGACCTTCTTCCGACCGTCGGAGCGGTTCGAGTGGTTTCTCAGCGCGACGAGCGCGAACGACGGCACCGGCATTGAGCTTACGCCGCCGGAGGAGGGCATTGCGAACACCTTCGCCTTCTTCTGGCAGAACAACTACAACTACGCCAACACCGGCGCCGGCGGACTCATTGGCGACCGCCTGCTGATTGAGGGCATAGGCGGATACGAGTACTGGCGGACCAACGCCGACGGCAGCTTCTCCGAGGAGGGGACGGCAACCTATCCCGAGACGTTTCTGGAAGAGTTTCGGCCCGATCCCTTCGTAGGACCTACGCTTGTCGGCCTCGACGATACGAGTGAGTTCACCATCAACTTCAAGAGCGATTTCGATCAGATCAGCCACCTCCACGCCGTGCAGGGGCGGATCGACGCAGAGTACCTTCTTGCCGAGGGGTACTCCCTTCAGAGCGGCCTGGGTAGTGTCCTGAACATGACGCGCTTCGACGCAGTCGGGAACATCTGGGGAACCTTCACTACCGGTGAAGCGCCGTATCCGGAGTATCGCCTCCTGGAGGTGGAGGCCGAGGGCTCGAACACCGACACCGTCAACAGCTTCGCCTACCTCAACTTCAACGCCGAGGCGATACCGGAGCTGCTCGACGGTGATCTGGGGTTGCGAGTCGACCACAGCTACTATCAGTCCGGCGACTACACCTTGAACACGCTTCCTGCGCTCGCGCCGCGCCTGTCGGTTCGTCTAACACCGCAGAGCGACGGCGACTTCTTCCGAGAGCATACGTTGAGCGCAGGGGTCGGACTCCTGTCCAAGAGCCCCTTTGAAAACAGCGGCATTACCCCGGACCTCGGCCTGGAGGACTTCGACGTACCCATCTCCAAGACCCTCCTGAGCATTGTGGGCTGGGAGACGCGCGTTCCCCGAGGGTACCGCTTCCGGCTGGAGGGCTACTACAAGCACCTGTACGATCGCTTCTACTTCAACTTCTCGACGGAGGAGAACGAAGAAGGCGACGTGGAGACGGTGCTGAAGCAGCATACGGACGGATACGGTCACGCTGCCGGCTTCGATCTTCTCTTCGACCGGCGCACCTCCCGGTACTTCGACGGCATGATGAGCTACTCCTTCGTCTATGCGCGATACATGAATCCCCAGACGGACGGAAACGAGAACGCCGAGAATCAGAGCCCGCCGCGGGGCCGGTACTACTATCCGGGCTTTCACCGCTTCCACACCCTGAATCTGGTGGCAAACGTGAAGCCGTGGCCGTGGTTCACGTTCACATCCGTGCTGACGCTCGCGTCGGGCGCACCGGTCAGGGAGCTCGGCGAAGACGTCACCATTACCGCCGTGAAGGTTACCGAGATGACCCCGGAGGGCGACGATACCGACAAGACGGCGGCCGTTGACGACCCCTTCTACGTGCCGCAGTACGGGAGGGAGTCCTTCTACAACGACGAACTGCGCGGCGGCATCTCCGTGCCCCTGGATCTCAAGGCGTCGGTGCATTTCTACCGGCCGGGCCGCAAAACCTACACGGAAGCCTACATTGCCGTGGAGGACGTCCTTGCGCCCTTGATCTCGCGCATTCAGGGGTCCCAGACCGACGCCTTCACGGTTGATCAATGGACCGGTGAGAAGATCCCCGACGCTCAGGAGGGTGCCTTGAGCTTCATCATCCCGAGTGTTGGTTTTCGACTCTCGTACTGAGGAGCGCTCCGTGACACGTGGACTGTATCGACCACTCACCGCGACCCGGGGATTCGACGCCCGGCGAAGCGGGCGCCGCCGTGGCGTGACCGACCGGCGTCGTGGCACGGCAAGTCCGGCCCCGGGGGGCGCCGTCCGTGCAGCTCTCATTGCAGCAGCATCCGTTCTGGCCCTCGCGGGGTGCGCTACCTCGGCGGTGACGCTCACCACTACCGCTCCGGCGGAAGCCGACAAGCACGGCTCCCCCATTGACGCGCAGACGCCGGCGGATACGCATGAATCCGCGGATGCAACCGATTCCGCAGACACGCGGGCCTCCGTGGGCGCGCCGGCACCCCCGGAGGTGCGCTCACGCGCAAACGAGCTTCCCGTGACAGTAGAGATCATCCCGTCGTCGGAGGACCCGGCGGCCGCAGTGTCCGGCGAGGCGCGGATCACTTCGCCGCTGATGCCTGCCCTTACGTTGGTCGGCGACGTCGTGCCCACCGACGGTGCCGCGGACATCTACCTCACGGAGCTGCGCATCTTCACGAACTGGGCGAACGGGTGGACCGAGGGGCGCTACGAGGCGTCGGGGAGAATCCGCCTGGAGCCGCGAGACGCGGAGGCACCGGACGCCCGGGCGGCCTCGCGCGCCGCCCCTGCAGTGGCAGCGGTCGGCCTGAGCAAGACCGCCTATACCATCGCCGTGGCCGATCCCCTGCAGATGTGGAGCATCGTGGAAGGAGAGATCCGGTACTACGACACCTACCACCGCCATGATGACGGTGTGGCCAAGGTACGCGCCCGGGTGGATCGGGTACGAGAGCTCGCCGATTGGCTCCGGGAAGAGCAGGGCTTCCGCCCGGTCTACCGCGTAGACCGTCCTCGACTACTGGAGCGGATCGGTTCTCCCTCCCGGGGAGGCCGAGGATCCCGGGGTCAGGTTCAATCGGATGCTCCGGCCGGTTCCGCCGGCTCAGACGAAGACGCTACAGCCGCAGCAAGCTTTCACGAAGCGGTCCTTCCCGTCCTCTTCCCGGAAGTCGCCGGAGATCCGATACCCGGCGGGGCTACTGAGGTCGGTTCGGACATCCTCTGGTCGATTGGCTACACGGAAACGCACTTTCCCGAGAGATTCCGGCGGCTCCGGAACAGCGGCACCCTCTACCGCGATTACGAGGAGGCCTTCGGGCTCTTCTACAGCTTCTATAACCTTCCCTACCTCATGACGGCCCTCGACGGAGCCGTACTGCATCTGGAGTAGCATCATGGAAACACTGACCATGCGAGAGCTCTTCGACCTGGGCGGCTGGGCCATGTGGCCGCTCCTCATCTTCTCCGTAGCAACCATCAGCCTCCTCATTGAGCGGGCGCTCTTCCTGCTGGTCCACAATCTCAGCGTGAAGGACATCACCGCTGCGGTGCTGGAACACCTCAGGGAGGGCGACACCGAGGGTGCGCGCCGCGCATGCGAGGGCGGGCCCCGACGCAAGGTGGCGCCGCGGATCATCAAAGCCGGATTGGATGCGGTCTCACTGGGTGAGCACCGCATCGAGCGCGCTCTCGAAGCGGAGGCGAGCAAAGAGGTAAACACCCTTCAGCGAGGCTTCGACCTGCTCATTGCCCTGGGCTCCATTGCCCCGATCACCGGCTTCCTGGGTACCGTCTCCGGTATGATCTCGGCATTCCAGTCGATCGCGAACGCCGCCGACATCAACGCCCAGCTGGTTGCCGGAGGCATCTTCGAGGCGCTCATCACCACGGCGTACGGCCTTGCCATAGCTCTGCTGGCCATAGCCGGGTACAACATCTTCGCCTACTTCGTCGATCGCTTTGCCGCCAACGTGGAAGAGGCGGGGAACGAGATCATATCCGTCCTCCTGAGCGGTAACGGCGTAAACCGGCCGGTTGCGGGCTTTGCCGCGGCAGAAGCGACGTCGAGTGCCGGCGCGCCCGCGGCGCCCTCGGGACGATCGCCCGCACCGGCGGGCTTGCGCCCTGCTGCGCCCGTGGAGCGCTCACACCCGGACACGGCGCAGCAGGAGTAGCCCGGTGAAGGTCCGGCGACGGCGTAAGCGCGGCATAGACATTGCGGATTCCGGCGCCCTGAGCGATCTGGCGTTCCTTCTCATCATCTTCTTCATTGTGATTGCCGTCTTCAACGTGAATCTGGGCTTCGTCCTGGGGCTTCCGCGGCAGGACAGCACGAAAGTCGTGAATACCGAGGACCTGGTCCGGGCCTCCCTGAGCGCGACGGGTGAGCTCACCACCGGAGGGACAGGCACCGGAGGGACGGAGGTGACCACGGAACGCCTGGAGGCGATCCTCCGGGAGCGCCGCGCGGTACGGCCCAATATGACCTTCCTGCTGGCCATTGACCCGGAGACCCCCTACCAGCGCGTGGTGGATGTCGTCGGGGTCGTCCGGCGGACCGGGGTGGAGCGCTTCTCCTTTCGCATGGATGGGGCGGAACGGGGCACGACGGGGTCGGGCGGCACGACGGGGTCGGGCGGCGCCGCGCCGGGGCCGAGCTCTACCGGCGGAGGCTCGCCGTGAAGGTTGGCCGCTCGCGGCGCCGAGGGGTGATCGTCTCGGTCAACGCCATGTCGGACATCGCATTTCTCCTGCTCATCTTCATCATGCTCATCTCCCTTATCAACTACCGCCAGGAGATCCCCATTGAATACCCGGAAGCCGAGAACCCGGAGGCAACGGAGGCGGACAAGAACGTCGAGATCTGGATCACCCGGGAGGGGCGCCTCTTTCACGACGGCACGCAAGTAGATCTCCGCCAGGTAGAGGTGATC
The DNA here is from genome assembly GCA_964623865.1 of uncultured Spirochaetaceae bacterium. Classification (GTDB taxonomy): domain Bacteria; phylum Spirochaetota; class Spirochaetia; order DSM-27196; family PWMO01; genus CAYFQV01. Next base: position 20,280 of record CAZUVX010000004.1, read on the forward strand.
ATTGCCGACGCCGTGGCGGAGAACCCCTCGGTACGGGTGCACGTGCTGGCTGATCGCGCCACCCCGTACCGACACGTCAACGGCGTGGTGGAGGTCCTGCAACTCCTGCAGCACCGCGTCGTGTCCTTCGTAGTGGGGGAGACGCGGTGAAGGGCGGCGACCGGCTGCGGAAGCACGGCCGGGCCGTCACTATTGTGGCGATCGCCGCGGGCCTCCATCTCTACCTCATTCTCACCTTCGCCATCCGCACGGAGGGCCCGGAGGAGCGCGAAGATGTCACTATCTTTCGCATGGTAGACGTTCAGGAGTACGTGCCGCCCCCGCCGGAACCCGAGCCCGAGCCCGAGCCGCCCGAGCCGGAGGAGGTGGAAGAGCTCCCCGAAGAGGAGATCGCCGAGGAGGTCATTGAGACCGAGGAGGAGATCGAGGAGACCGAGGAGCCTCCCCCGCCCCGGCCGGCGGCACCGGGCCCACCTGCACCGCCGGAGATCGATTACCTGCCGCAGCACATGATATCCGCTGCGCCGCAGATACCCACGGACGAGGTCCGCGAGAATATCAGGTACCCCAGCCTTGCCAACCGCCGGCGCATTGAGGGAGTGGTCTATCTGGAGCTCTATATCGATGATGAAGGCACCATCCGTGACATCGACGTGCTTCGCGATCCCGGCTACGGCCTGGGCGACGCCGCGGTGAAAGCGTTCGACGGCGTCAAGGTGGTACCCGCCGAGGCCAACGGCGTCCCGGTGGCCGTGCGATTTCGATTCCCGGTGCGGTTCCAGCTCAGGTAGATCGACCTGGACGAGCCGCCTATCCCGGCGTCTGCGCCGCGGCGTCGTCCCGGGGCGACGGCTCATCCGGCTCGGGCGCGGCCTCTTCGAACAGGTAGCGATCCCAGACGAACGCCAGGTCCCGGCGAATGTCTTCCTCGGCAATACCGAACTCGCCCAGAGGTTGGTTCACGTGGCGCTTTCGGTGGCGTCTGTGACGACGCTCCCGGAAGTTTCGCCAGATGTGATCCTCCGGATTGAGCTCGGCAAAGCGAAAGAACCGCTCCATGGCCGTCGGCAACTGCCGGGATATCTCCTCGAAGGGCAAGACTAATAGCTGATCCGCGGGCAACTCGTCGCGAATCGCTTCAAACTCCCTGTACAGCGCGAGAGACCACTCATACTTCCGGCGGAAGTACACCCGTTGCTCCTCCGGGGTGAGAAGCGGAAGGACAAAGCGACCGGCGAAGGCGAGGTATGACCTGACGCTGTACTCGGGCGAGCGAACCACGTAGACAACCCGCGCATCCGGGAACACGTGGAAGAGCTCACGAAGCCGGAACACCGAGGGATTGCATTTCAGAACAATGCGGTGGTGCCCGGTAGCCACCATCTGACGCTTCAGAAACTCCCGGTAGAGGCGAACCGAGGCGAGTCGCTGCCGGCGACTGAGCCATCCGAGGCGAAACCCGATTCGGGCAACGTCGGGGTCCGTCAGGAGCCAGGGGCAGTTGAAGGTGAGGATCTCGGTGTCCAGCCTGTGCATGAACAACCCCTCGTCCTCCTCGACCCCATCGATCCTGATCTCATGGCCGTACTCCGAGGACTGTACAATGCTCACGTCCAGGAGGTTCAACACCCACACGAAGGGGGCCAGGATGCGCCGCTGAATCAGCGACGGAAAGAAGAGCTCCCAGGTTGTGAACATGCCTGCGGTGTGGGAGCCGAAGACCTGGCGCTGGAGGAAGGTCGTTCCGCTTCGAGGGTGACCGACAATGAATACCGGCCGATCGAGGGTGACCCGCCGCAATTGCGGATAGAAGACGTGATCAAGAAGCAGGAACGCTCTCGTTGTCACCTGCATTACCGGACCGAGGAGGAGCCAGAACAGGGCGGTACCGTAGCGCCTGTGGCGCCCAAAGAGGCGCACGAGCATCCAGAGACGCGAAACCGTACCCCGGTAGATCGGATCAATGGCTTCATTCATAGCAACAGCGCCTGGATCATGACACGCCCGGATCATGGAATACCTGGATCATCAATTGCCTATACCGTCACGTCTTGGTGCGGCTCCTCTTCAGGTGGTGCCGCCGACGACTCCTCCGGATCACCCTCCGGCGCCGGAGCGACCCGATGAAGCAGCCGCTCCCCGGTGAGAACAATGATGGCGAGTAGCGCGACGAAGTAGTAGTCGACAAAGCGCCAGCCAATCATCACGGTACCGATAGCCTCTCGCGACAAGATGGTGGAAAAGAGCAGCAGAAAGACGCCTTCTGCTCCACCGGTCGCGCCGGGAGTCGGAATGAAGGCCATGACCGCGAAGACCAGCCACTGCAGAATCACGACTCTCACCACGTCGACTTCGTAGCCCAGGCCGACGGCAAGCGCGGACACAACGGAGTATCGCGCGACCCAGTGAATCGCCGACAACAGCACATTGAGGGCGAAGCGATTCTTGCCCCGCTTGATCATCTCTTCATAGAGACGCTTGAACTCGGTCCAGAAACTGCGGAGACGCCGGCGGAACTTCGGCATGGCCGTTGTCCGGCGAATCAGGATCCCAATCAAGACCAGCACCACCACGACCGTTCCCATGATGGCGTACACCCACCATTGAGAGAAGGCGTTGGCTGTCACGACCCTGCCGAGGCGACTCACATTGAAGGCGGATGCGAACACGAATGCAATGGGCATGCCCACCAGATAGAAGGTGAGATCCTCCACCACGGCCATGGTGGTGAGGGAGGTGGACTCTCCGAAGGAAACGCCCTTGCCGTAGAGCATGCCCGCCTTCACGGGTTCGCCCCCAACTATGGTGGGGCTCACGACGGCACCGAGCTCGGTCATGATGGTTATGCGCAACCCCTGCCGAAAGGTGAACGGGTGCTTCAGGAAGTGCATCCAGTTCATCAGACGGAGCGTCTTTGTGAGCCACGGTGTGAGTCGCAGCGCCGCCGCCACAAACAGGAAGCCCAGGGTGAAGTTCTCCAGGCGAAGAAGCTCCCGGGCATCCGTCGACACCAGGGCAATGGTCACACTTACCGCAACGGATACGGGGAGGACCCAGAGGATTCGGCGAACAACGGCGCGTGGATCGAATGATGAATCGTTCTCAGAATTCGCGGCCATGGCTGGACAGAAGGAGACCACGGCTTGCACGAGAAGATCAATACTCCTGGAGGCCTAACCCGATTACGCACGCCCGGCCGGCAGGTGTACCGGAGCCGCGTACGTGATATGATGGTCCCGCACAGCGAGATCGACATGGCACGAATCAGACTGCACCTTCCGGAGGAGTTCCCCTTCTCCACCGATATTCCGGTGCGCATCACCGACATCAACTACGGGGGGCACCTTGCACACGACGCGGTGCTCTCCCTGACGCACGAGGCGCGGGTGCGCTTCCTCTCGCATCTGGGGTACACGGAAGGCGACATTGAGGGCGCGGCCATTATCATGGCGGATGCCGCCGTGGTCTACAAGAGCGAAGGGCACTACGGACAGACCCTTCGGATCGACGTCGGACCCGGCGAGGTGGGCCGGAATGGCTTCGACCTGTACTACCGCCTTCGGGACGTCATGAGCTACAAAGAGGTTGCCGAGGCGAAGACCGGTCTGGTCTTCTTTGATTACGATGCCGGAGCGGTCCGCGACGTGCCCCCCGCCTTCCGCGATCGCATGACCGCACTGTGAAGCGCCGCCCCATGACGGGCGGCGCAATCGCAAACGGTCGTGGGGGATTCAGCTTTCCCGCGCGTCTCCCGCGTACACCGGCGCGTGCTGCTCCTGGTCCGGGTGACCGTACCGGCCGTTCCCGGTGGCCACGTCGCCGTGGCCGTCGGCATCGTCCTGATGGGAGGAGAGGCGAGGCTGCTCGGCGCTCCGCGCTTCGACGAGTTCGGGGATTGCCCCCCCGGTGCCGCCGGCGTTGGTGCGGAAGAACGCTACGGCGGACTCGAGCGTTTCCGCCTGAGCCGCGAGCTCTTCCGAGGTTGAGGCCATCTCTTCCGAAGCGGAAGCGTTCTGCTGGATCACCTGGTCGAGCTGGGTGATGGACTGTGTGATCTGAGTGATGCCGGAGTCCTGCTCCCGCGCGGATGCGTTGATCTCCTGGACGAGCTCGGCGGTGCGGCGGATCTTCGGGACCAGGTCCTGGAGCTTCGCGCTCGATTCCTCGGCGACGCCGACGGTGCTGCTGGAGAGGTCGTTGATCTCCGCGGCGGCGGACTTGCTGCGCTCGGCGAGCTTGCGGACTTCCGAAGCCACGACGGCAAAGCCTTTTCCCGCCTCGCCGGCGCGGGCCGCCTCGATGGCGGCGTTGAGCGCCAACAGGTCGGTCTGCCGCGCGATCTCCTCGATGACGGCAATGCGCTCTGCAATGTTGCGAAGCGCATGCATGGCCTCGCCGACGGCCTTGCCGCTCGCCTCGGCGTCCGTTGCAGCCTGCTGCGCGACGGACTCAGTCTCACCGGCGTTGTCCGCGGTCCGGCGCACCGTGGCGGTCATCTCCTCCATGGAGGAGGAGACCTCTTCAGTGGAGGAGGCCTGCTCGGTGGAGCCCTGGGAGAGCTGTTCCGCCGTGGAGCTCAACTGCTGACTCCCGGAGGATACGGCGTTGCTGCTGCCTTTAACCTCCGCGACTATTGAGCGCAACTTTTCAATGGTGCGACCCATCTGTTCGAGGAGGGTGCCGATCTCGTCGCGGTTGCGAATGTCCGGAGTCACGGTAAGGTCACCCTGCTCGAGGGCGCTTGTGACCGCCAGGGCGCGGCGAATGCCGCCGTTCACGGAGAGCACGACCCACGCGGCCACCGCGATCGAGAGGCTCAGGCTCACGAGCGCGATGATCAGGAGCGTGTTTCGCGCTGCGAGGAAGTTCGCATCGCTTGCCGCCTTGTCGCTCTCCAGCTCCTCCTCGGTTCCCGCGACGATCTCGGTGATCAGGCTCTCCGCCCGGTCAAGTAGATCTCTGCCCTCCCCGGCGGCGAGATCGAAGGCCTCAGCCTCGTTCCCCTCCTCGGCCAGGGTGAAGACGCGATCCTGCACCTCCAGGTACTCCTCCCACCGCGCGGCAAAGTCGTCGAGAGCGGCGATCTCTTCGGCGTCCGAAATGTCCCGCAAGGCTTCCCGGCGGTCGGACAGATTCTCCCGCGCCTCGGCGATGGAATTCCGGAATTCCCTTCGCTCCGCCTGATCGCTTGCCAGGAGGAAGTTGCGCTCCCCCCGGGACACCCACAACAGGTCCTGGTTGATACGCGCGCCAAGCTTGATGCTCTCCGCCGAGTTGTCGACTATGTCGTCGATCCGCTCGTTCATACCGTTCAGACGCATGATTGCCAGCAGACTCGACGCTACGATCAGGAGCACTACCAGGGCGAACCCGCCGATGAGCCGCGCCTTTATGGATATCTGCATGGTGACCTCCTTGCTCGTCCCCGTCACCTGTTCCCGTCACACCGTATGGGCACAAGAGTCTGACTATTGGGACTAACATCGTTTATTGGTGTATTAGAGTTACTGAAAGAAGAGCCGGACGGTAATCGGAGGAAACATGAAACTGAATACAGGTTCTGTCCCAGTAGGCCTCGGAATGGTTCCTAGAGCCGACCGGAGAGCTCGGACAGCCACAGGGTTGCTGCGTGGACGAGCTCGGATGCGCTCGCAAGGCCGAGCTTCCGCTTGATGGACTCCCGGTGCGTGTGCACGGTCTTCTCGCTTATGCCGAGGGACCGGGCAATCTCCCCGGAGGACCGCCCGCGCCCGAGGAGATGGAAGACCTCGAGCTCGCGGTCGGAAAGCTCCACCGCGGGGTCCGCGCTCCCGCGGCCCTGGAGCAGGTGATCTACCATGGTGCTCTGCAACTCGTCGGGCACGTAGCGCCTGCCCGCAACCACGGCTTCCACGGCGCTCGCCACATCCTCGGAGGAATCGTGCTGGGCGACGTAGCCGGAGGCTCCTGCCTGAAGAACCCGTGCCGCCAGGGCGCCGCTCCGGTAGGGGGCAACCACCAGAATGGGTGTGCCGGGCCTCGTTTGGTGGATGCTTCGCAGCACCTCCAGGCCGGAGATACCGTCCATTGAAAGGTCCAGGACCACGGCGTCCGGCGCCTCCTCGCTTACGGCGCGAAGAGCGTCGGCGGCGCCGGCCGCCTCCCGGATCACCCGATACCCGAGATCATGGGAAATGAGATCAATGATGCCGCGTCGCAGGAGCGGCCACGCCCCCACCACGGCGACCTGTGCCGCCTTCCGACGTGCCGCCATACCTTCAACATAGTGACACGGTCACGGAGTCAGCAAGGTTGCGACGCCGCCCCGCCGCGGCGGCGGGCGGAGCCGCGCCGCCCCCGGAGGCCGACGCCGGAGGTCGACGCCGGGCGCTCGAGCGTCACGCCTCGGCAGGATAGACCTTCTCGGGAGGCACCTTGGCGCGGGGGCGCTCGATGAGCTCATATACCACGCCGAAGGCCTCCTCCGTGTCGAGGTAGGCGTAGTGGCCGTCTCCGTCGGCACCGAAGCCGGCGCCGTCCATGATCATCTCGATTCCCGCCGCCGCGGCCTGCACCAGAGCCGCCTGCATGTCCTTGACTAGAACGCCGAAGTGCTGCACGCCGTAGCCGTGAGCCGCAATGAACTCTTCGTAGACGTTGGGGCCCTTGGTCGACTGGATCAGCTCAACCCGCATTGGCCCGAAGTAGGAGAGGGCAATGCGCGCCTCGTAGTCCGCGGGCTTGCCGCGGTAGGTCATGTGGGGAACCAGGGGCTTGCCGTAGGTGTAGAAGTGCCAATTGCCGATCCCGAAGGTGGCGTAGTAATTCTCCACGGTCCGCTCGAGATCCTCGACTACCATGGCGATCTGGGCAATGCCGTTTTCCAGAAACGGCGGGGTTCTATTCGTGCTCATGGCTTGAACACCACCTTCAGCGCCTTGCCGTCGAGGGCGAGCTGCGCGCCCTCATTGAACTCCGCCAGCGGGAAGACGTGCGTCACGAGCTTCTCCACGGGGATCTTCCCGGTCTCAATGAGCTGCAGGGCGGTCCGGAAGTGCCGCGGTGCAAAGATGGACAGGCCGATCAGGTCGAGATTCTTGTAGTGCACCAGATTCATGTCGACGCCGGGCTTGCTGTCGTCCTTCGGCAGCCCGCCGAAGAGCACGATCCGCGCACCCTTCGCCGCCAGCTCGACCGCCTGAACCTGGGCGACACCGGCGGGTGCGGCGGTCACAATGACGTCCGGGCCGCGGCCGCCGGTGACCCTCAGCAGCTCCGCTTCAACATCATCAGTGTCGATGTTAACGGTCCCGTCGGGCTCGAACGCTTCTGCAAGCGCGAGACGCTCCGGTATGAGGTCGCTTATGTACACCCGGTGCGCTCCCCGCGCCTTCGCAACCGCAACGTGGAGACACCCAATCGGACCGGCGCCCATGACCAGGACGGTGTCTCCCAGACCGGTCCGGGCGCGCTCGTGGGCGTGCACCACCGAGGAGCAGGGCTCGACCACCGCAGCGTGCTCGTCCGCCAGCCCCTCGGGGGAGCGCTCAATGTTGCCCATCTCGACGGCCGCCTTCGGAATGAGGACGTACTCCGCCAGGGCTCCCGGCCAGACCTGGCCGATCTCCTTCACCTCCCCGGAGAGCTCGGGGCGCCCAACGACGGTATACGGGTCATTGGGGTCGTACACCGCGGGCCCAATGGAGAGCCGCTCGCCACGCTTCCATGGCCCCGTGTAGCCGGGCCCGAAGTCTACCGGCTCGCCGCAGATCTCGTGACCGAGGGTCCAGGGGAAGGTAACCTTGCGGTGACCGTGGCGCATGGTCCTGAGGTCCGACCCGCAGAGCCCGCAGGCGTGGACCTTCACGAGCATGCTCCCCTCGGTCGCGTCGGGTATCGGCTTCTCCTCAATCCCGTACTCCATGGGAGCGTGAATGACCATTGCCTTCATGGTGTCCTTGCTTCGTGTTGTCACGGCACATCTCCTTCGCGCGGCACCCGACGTGCAGCGCCGCCGCCCTACTCCCGCTCCCGCAGCTTCGCGAGCTCCTGGAAGTCCGACTTCAGGTGCTCGTAGAGCTTCTTGTAGAGGGCGAAGTACTCCATGTATCTCTCGTGGTTCTCCGGGTTGGGCTCGAGATGCTCAATGTATTCGGCCCACTCCCGCGCCACGGAAAAATCCTTGAAGACCCCGGTGGCGACACCGGCGAGGACCGCATCCCCGAAGGGCGCTCCGGTGCGGCGCTTCACCATGGCCGTGGGAACGCCGAAGACATCTGTAATAATGCCCCGCCACAGCCGGCTCACCGCGCCGCCCTCGTTCAGGATCATGGGGTAGTTGACCTTGACCCCCGCCTCCCGGACCAGGCGGAAGTTGTCGTACATGGCGTAGGCGACCCCCTCCATCATGGCACGCACCAGGTGGCCCTTCGTATGGCTCAGGGAGAGACCGAAGATGGTCCCCCGCGCCTGGACGTCCCAGATCGGCGAGCGCTCACCCATGAGGAAGGGAAGAACAATGAGGCCGTCGCTCCCGGCGGTCGTCTTCTCCGCCTCCACGTTCAACAGGTCGTAGGAGGAGATCCCGGTGAGCTGCTCCGCCTGGATCTCCGCCTGACTCAGGGCGTCCCGGATGTACCGGATGGTCTGGCCGCCGGTCAGAGTCGTGGGAACGGTAATGAAGGCGCCCTTCTTGGTGTGGGGAAAGTGCATGAGCGCCTTGCCGATTTCCGAGAAGGCGAACTCAATGTCGTCGTAGATGACGCCGAAGTTGCCCACGGTGCCGAGGTTGCTCTGAATGTCTCCGATCTCCGTTGCACCGGCGCCGATCCAGCTGGCGTTGCAGTCCACCTGCCCGGCGGCCACGGGAATCCCCGCGACAAGGCCGGTCTGCTCGGCCGCGTCGCTCGTCACCTCGCCGACCACATCCTCGCAGTTGAACTGCTCCGGCATGAGGTTGACGTCGACATCGATCTCCTTCATGAGGTCCGGATCGAACTTCCCCTTCCGGACGTCGTAGGCCACGCCGTAGAAGGCGGCGGCGGAGTAGTTCACCGTTGCCTTGCCGGTGAGCTTGAGAACAATGAACCCGTCAATGGTGACGACCTTCCAAATCCGCTTGTACCCTTCCGGGCGGTTGCGCTTCTCCCAGAGAAGGTTCACGAGGTGCGGATGGTCCTCGATCCGGTACGCGGAAAGGTCGTAGATGCGGTCCCACCCGATGTGCTCCCGGAGCCACTCCACTTCCCGCACGGCGCGCCGGTCCATGAGGTTGTAGGCGCGGTGCACCGGACTGTGGTCCTTGTCCACCATGACCATGGAGGGCAGCGCCGAGGAGCAGGCAATGCCCTTGATCTGCTTCGCCTCGATATTCGCCTCCGCCAGGGACTGCCGAATGAGTCTGCAGGCGATCTCCCAGTAGAGGTGCGGGTCGTGCTCGGACCATCCGGGACGCTCGTGGATGAAGGGGTACTCCTCGAAGGCGGACCCCAGCACCTCACCCTGATCGTCAATGACGGCGGCCTTCGCCCCGCCGGTTCCGTAGTCAATGCCGAGAAGATAGTGTGCCATGGCAGCCATTATAGAGTCGCCATGACGGCGCCCACAAGGGAGATTTTTCAATATTTTGTCGGATTATTGAAAAGCTTGTGCCCTGGCGGGACGGAATCGCGCCGGATTGGCGGCCTTTGAAGAGATAATCGGGGCATCCCGCCTCAACGGGTTTCACCGCAGCGTCGCATTTGTGGGAATCCTGCGTCCTCAGAACCGACAATAACGGCGCCGAATGTGGCGAGCGTGAGCAGCGCCGCCACACCGGCGCCCGAGAAAACGGCAGGTTTGCAGGCGCAGTCTCATGCGCGCTCGAAGGTCATTCCAGCTTCATGATGTGCCTGCGCTCGAGGCGGGCGATCTGGCGGCTTCGCACGCTGTCGAGAAACACCGCGAAGAATATGATGGCGGCGAGTATGATCGGCTGCACGTAAATGTCTACGTTGGCGAAAACGAGTCCCGCCTGGATCATCTGGATCATTAGGGTGCCGAGAACCGTACCGGGAAAAACGCTGCCCACGCCGCCGAAGAGGCCGGCATCCGCCACCGCACGCGTACGGAGCGTTTCGACCACCTCATCCAGGGTTTCGCGCAGCCTGTCCTGGTCGCCCGCAACTAGTGCGTCGGTCAAGTGTTCCACCTGCTGTACGGTGAAGGTGGGTTCCCCCTGGTCGACTACGGTCTCGACATCCTCCGGGGCGAGAAGGCGATCGGTTCCGAGGTACAAGCGGTGCGCCAGCACCGCGACGGACTCGGCAAAAGAGCGGGGTAGCTCGTCCAGGTGGTCCACCGCGGAGCCTGCGGCCGCAGACAGGCGCATTTCGGGGTAGGAGGCGACCTCCTTGCGCGCGGCGTCGAAGACCTCACGGGCGACGTCCGGCTCGCTCTCCGCCAAGAGCACAGCAAGCCGCGCCGGACGGCGCATTATGAGCGGAAGAATCACCGGGACGGACACGGTGTCTCGGATCACACGCCGTACGCCGGCGCACAGGCCGAGCAGATCGGCCGCGGAATCACCTTCCTTGAGATCGATATGTGGCTCGATCACCATGGCGGAATAGGGCGCCGCCGCCCGGGGCCCTGCGAAGACCGCCGACACCACGGAGGGAACGCGTCCGTGGCTCGGTCCAATCAGCCAGTCCTCCGCCTCACGCTCACGAACCGCCTCCAGGCGTCGCGTTACCGACTCGCAGCCGTTCCGGCCGTCGAGCTGCTCCCTGACGCGTGCAAAGACATCGTGGATTTCCGACTCCTTCACCGGTTTCAGAAGATAGCTGAAAACGTTGAGGTCTATCGCCTCCTGGGCGTACCGGAAGTTGTCATATCCACTGAGAATCACGACGAGGGTTTCCGGCTGTTCCGTCATGAGCACCCGGGCGAGATCAAGCCCGGAGAGACGCGGCATTCGGATGTCCGCAACGACGACATCCACGGCGTCTTTCCGGAGATACGCGAGGGCGGCGCTTCCGTTCGGGAAGGTGTCGACGACGGAGAACCCGAGCGCCTCCCAGTCCACGACATGGACCAGACCGTCCCGGATGACTTCTTCATCGTCCACTATCATCAGCCGGTACATTTCTCCACTCCCCGGCCACAAGACGCCCCTCAGACCTTGTTCACATCCACCGTCAGGTTCGACGCCTTGAGCTGATCGAAGGCGCGGGTGCCGTGTCGCATGAGATAGTTAATGGACAGCGCCTCGATTATGCAAAGCTGCGCAACCCGCTTGGACATGACCTCGTAGTTGCGGTAGCGGGTGAAGACTGCAGTCAACAGGACGATGTCCGCTGCCTTGGCGAGGGGCGCCATGGGGTAGTTGGTGATGGCAATTACCGTGGCGCCGGCGGAGCGAGCCTCCTCGACGGTTTGCAGGATGGGCCGGCTTCGCCCGGAGTGGGAAACCGCAACGACCAGATCCCCTTCGCTGAGCTGGCTCGCGTACATGAGCTGCAGGTCGGGATCCACCGCGGAGTACGAGGCAACACCGAAACGGGTAAAGCGGTAGTGCGCCTCCGTGGCAACGATTCCCGCATCCCCGAGGCCGCAGAAGAGCATCTTGCCCGCGTTGGCTACAGCCTCGGCGGCGCGCTCGTACTCATCTTCCTCAATGATCTCCAGGCTGTCCTGCAGGGCGCCGATGGTGGATTGCACCACTTTCGAGAAGACCGTAAAGGGGGCGTCGTCGTCGGTGATCGACTCGTAGTGGTAGTCCGGCACCTCGTCGGTGACCCGGGCGAAGTCGCGGCGCAGCTCGGGATAGCCTTCGTAGCCGAGGCGCTTTGCAACTCGAACCACGGTTGCTTCGCTGCAACCGGCCTCGTGGGCAAACTCCACAATGGTCATGCCGCCGACGCTTTCCGGGGCCCGAAGGAGGAAGTCGACGGCTTTGCGCTCGGCCGACTTGAGCACGTCGTAGACCGACTGGATCTTCAGCAGGCAGTTGTGAGGAATCCGCGCCTTCACCTCGCTGTCAATTGCGTCCATGGTTTTCGATTATAGAGCGGGAAGATGAAAACGGTAAAGGCCGGAATACAGCGGCCCCGGGGGCCGCGGCACCCTTCTAAACCGGCAGCCCGTCCTGCAACCTGCGGAGGTTGATGATCACGCTGTCGTTCGGCAGCTCCACGTGATCGTAGCTGATGGGCACGTCCTTCGGGATGTCTTTGATGACCTTGGCACCCTTCGCGATACCGAGAGGCAGAAGTCGCTCCTTGCGCGCCGTCTCGGCCAGATCGACGCTCCCGCGGTAGCACCACTCACCAATGCCGTCCAGAGTTTCCCCCGCCTTGATCTCCCGCTTGGTCACGGCGAGACACTCGCTCACGAGCTTCTTCCCCGGATGACCGGAAGACTCGCCGTAGAGCACCGCCTGGGCGACGGTCACCGGCACCTCGATGCTCGTGAGGTGATAGGGTCTGTAGAGGGTGTAGTACGGGCCGGGGCCCATGTCGCGCTGGACCAAGCCGTCCTTGAGGCGCTGGTTCTCCGTAGTGACGACTACAAAGACACCGGGATGGACACCGACGGCAAAGTCGACCACGCCGCGATTGGAGAGCACCCCGCCCTCGGCTTTCGGCACGAATACCTTGTTGAGGGTCTCGACGCTCGATTTGGCACCGTGCATGCCGCGGACGTCGGGAACCAGGCCGGTGGCGTTGGAGACCGCCGCCATCTCAATGGCGGTCTTCGACCCGTCGACGAATTCCGCCAGCATCCGGGCGCTCATCTTGCGCGCCTCCGCCTTCTCCCGCTCCGTGTCCGGAGTTGCATAGATGTTCAGGGGATTGTTCTTCCCCTTCCCCGCCGAGACGATCTCGAAGCCCACCGTGTCTGCGAAGCGGTAGAGCTCGACGATCGCCGCCGGTTCGTCCCCTGCCGCCAGCGAGTACACCACCCCGGCGTTCTCCGCCATCTGCCGCAGGATGGGCCCCACGGTAATGTCGGACTCCACGCTCATCATGACGATGTGTTTGCCGTGATTGATCGTGTCGATTGCAACCTTTGCCGCCATCTCGACGGAGCCGGTGGCGTCCACCACGGCCTCCACCCCGGTCAGGCGTGTGGCAATGCGGTAGTCGGTAGTGGCAATATGCTTGCCCTTCTTCCAGGCGATCTCGGCCTCATCCAGATCGTCCGTCGCCACAACATCCACCTTCTTCTTGAGGTGCTTGTAGCCCTCCCTGGCGATCGTGAGGTCCAGATCCACGACCACGCCGATACTCATGCCCCTCATCTCGCCTACGACGGTGACGATCTCCTGCCCCATCTGACCCGCGCCGATCAGTCCGACGACCACCGGCCTGCCCTCCGCTTCGCGCTCCCGAAGCCGCGTGTTCATCTCATTCATTGGTCACTCCTCTTCGCGGCTGCCGCCGCTCCGCCTTCGTGCCGCGCGGAGGTCCCCGCGGGTCCGCGCTCCACCGTCACGGTCGCGGCTGCACGAGGACTTTGAGATCCTCTCCCGCCGCGGCGGATCGGAAGCCGTCGGTAATATCGTCCAGTGCAATCTTCCGGGTGAAATACATCTGCGGATCGATCTTGCCGTCGGCAATGACCTGCAGCGCCTTCCGGTGAACCGTCGCCGGGTACGAAAACGCCCCGGTGACGGTGATCTCGTCGTAGTGGATGGTGTTGCTGTTCAGACTCGTCATGGGATCGGTCTTCGGCAAACCGCCGAAGAGCACCACGATGCCGCGCTTGCGCACCGACTGCACCGCCTGCTCCTGGGTCGATGCTACCGGTGTTGCGCAAATGGCAATGTCCGCCCCAAGGCCGCCGGTGAACGCTCGGACCTCCACCACGGGGTCCTGTGAAGCCGCATCGATCAGCAGATCCGGCTTGAAGCGTTCAGCCTCCTCGAGGCGGTTCAGACCGACCATAAGAATCTTCGAGGCGCCCCGGGCTCGGGCAACATCCACGTGGAGGCACCCAATGGGGCCGTCCCCAATGATGAGCACCACATCTCCGAGGGCGACGTTGTTGCGCTCCTGCGCCGCCAGCACGGAGGAGGCCGGCTCCGAGAGCGCGGCGTTCTCGAGATCCAGCCCGTCCGGGACGTGGTGGACCATGCCGCGCTCGAGCACCTCCGGCGGAAAGTGGACGTACTCCGCAAAGCCTCCGGGCCAATGCGTGCCGAGCATGCGGTGGCTCACGCAGAGGTTAACCAGGCCGCGCCGGCAGTAGTAGCACTGCCCGCAGGAGACGTCCGGCGCCGCGGCAATGGGGTCCCCGACTTTGTAGCGGGTGACGTTCTTTCCAACTTCGACGACCTCGCCGGTAAACTCGTGGCCCATGACTTGGCGCTTCACATTCCCCTTGAGTCCGGTCTTGTAGTTCCGCAGATCCGATCCGCAGATACCACAGGAGTGCGTCTGTATGACAACGTCGTCGGGGCCGCACTCCGGATCGGGTACGTCCTGGACGACAATGTTCTCGGGTCCCTCAAAAACCGCTGCCTTCATTGCCGCTCCTTGTGTTTAGCCAATAATCGCTCGCCGACCGCTCCACCCGGGTGGATAACGGCGAACTGCTCCTTCGTGTATCCGGTTCTCTTCATGAGGGCGATCGCCACCGCGTCAAATACCGCCGTCACCGCCATGGTGCTCGTGGTTGCAAGCATGTTGAACTCATCCGCCTCCCCTTCAACGGCAACCTGAAGCAGGAGATCCGCTTCCTTCGCCAGAACCGAACCCGCGTTCTCGGTAACCGCGATCAGGAACACCCGTTTGGTCTTCAAGGCAGGAATCATGTTCACCACCTCGCGAGTGCCGCCCCCCTTGGAGAAGAGAATGGCGACGTCCTCGGATTGCACCGCCCCAAGAGCGCCGTGCACCGCGTCCCCGGGAGACAAGAAGAACGACGGTCGCTCAATACACGACAGGGAGTGAGCCACCTTCTTTGCGGCCGCGCCGGACGTCCCGACTCCGGCCGTTACAACCCGCCCGGCGCACGATGCAATGGCCTCAACACAGCGCTCGAACGCCTCGGGATCGACCGTCCCCTGCAGCCGCGTCAGCTCCCGGGCGGCAGTGTTCCACACGTGCAGGGCAGTCGACCACGCATCGCTCCTATTTCCAGACATGGACGCTCCTTTGTTTCACGACCGTACCACAGGGTGAAACCCCTTGCAAGCGATAATTTCATAGTGGATGATCTTTCATGAAATGCTTCTCGCTCTGGAAGCGCACAATGCGCGAAAAGCTGGGTATTATTGCCGGAATCCTGGCGATTGCGTGAAAAGCGTTGACGAGGAAGAGTGCCAGGTTTAGGATCAATTTCCAAGGAGGATAGTCGCAATGAAATGGGACTACGCAGCAATAGCCGTTGTCTTCGGCAAGTGCGCCGACCGTTACGTCATCCAGGGCTACACCGAGGACCGCACCTTCGATCAGATGCTCGCCGACGCGAAGAAGGTCCCCAACCTGAAGGGAATCGAGATCGTCGGGGGCTGGCACATCACGGACGAAAACGCGGACACCGTGTTGAAGCAGATCAACGACGCCGGTTTCCAGCTCGCCTGCGTCATTCCGGAGATCTGGGCGAACCCGAAGTGGGGCTGGGGCTCCTTTGCCGCCACCGACAAGGGAATCCGCCGCGACGCCGTTGACCGCGTGAAGGCGGCCATGGACGCCGCAGCAGCGGCAAACTGCTCCATGATCAGCCCCTGGTTCGGCCACGACGGCTGGGACTACATCTTCCAGATGGACTACCTCAAGGCGTACGACTGGATCATCGAGGGCCTCTCGGAGTGTGCGGACCACAACCCAAACGTGAACATTGCCGTTGAGTTCAAGGCGAAGGAACCGCGGACCCACATTCTGGTGAACAACACCGCCAAGACCCTCATGATGGTGAACGAGGTCAACAAGAAGAACGTAGGCATTAACCTCGACACCGGGCACGCCCAGTACGGCTACGAAAGCCTGGCCGAGTCGGTGGCGCTCATGAAGCGCTTCGGCGACCGCCTCATGCACATCCACCTGAACGACAACTACCGCTACTGGGACGACGACATGATTCCGGGATCGGTCCACACCCTGGAGTGGGTGGAGTTCTTCCACTGGCTCGACAAGGTCGGCTACGAGGGGTACCTGAGCCTGGACGTCTTCGCCTTCCATGAGCGGGACAAGGTGGCCGTGGCAAGCGAATCCTTGAAGTGGCTCGACCTCTTCCAGGAAGCCGCTTCCCGCCTCGATCCCAAGGAGGTGGAGAGCGTTCTCCAGAGCAACGACGCCATGAAGGCGCAGGCCATGGTCCGCAGCGCTCTCTGGCCGGGGAAGTAGCACCTGCACGAACGGGCGGCCGCAGGGCCGCCCGGCGACGCAGAGCGGGGCCGCCATTCCAGGCGCGACGGTGACCGAGAGGGGCCCCTACGCCGCCCCCTCTCCCGTCGAGCGGCCCCGCCAGCCCTCCATGGTCGTGTGGAGTTGCGCCGCACGGCCAATCGCGCCGAACACGGGATCCGGCAGGATCCCGCGGAGGAGCGGCACCAGCCGCAAGGAGCGCGGGCGCCTCACCACGCGGCGCCCCCGGACAAGCGCCTTCTCCACGACCGCCTTCGCAACGACATCATGACCATCTACGCGCGGAAAGACCACCGCCCCGAATCCGCGAAGCTGCGCCCCCTCAAACATGCCGGTCTTCAGGAAGTTCGGATGAATGGAAGAGAACCTCACCTCAGGATGACCGGTGGACCACGCCTCTTCGCGGAGCGCCTCGGTCAAACCGTAGACCGCCCACTTCGTCGCGCTGTAGACCGCGAGGCTCGGAACACCCAGGAGCCCCGCCGCCGACGAAATGTTCACTACGTGACCGCTTCCCTGCCCGTAGAGATGCGGCAGCACGGCGTGGGTCGTGTGGAGAATCCCCTGGAGGTTGATGTCCACGGTCTTGCGCCACTCTTCCACGGGCTGATCGAGGAAGAACCCCGGGGCCATGTAGCCGGCGTTGTTGACCAGCACATCAACGCCGCCGAAAGCCGAAATCACACTATGCACGCCCTGCCCGACCGCTGTGGGATCCCCCACGTCACAGCGCACCGTGTGCACCCCGCCGAGAACGCTCAGCTCCCGGGCCGCCTGCTCCAGGGCTCCGGGGTCAATGTCCCAGATCGACACCAGTGCCCCGCGCTCCAGAAGCCGTCGCGCAACGGCAAGGCCGATGCCCCGAG
The DNA here is from genome assembly GCA_964623865.1 of uncultured Spirochaetaceae bacterium. GTDB lineage: Bacteria > Spirochaetota > Spirochaetia > DSM-27196 > PWMO01 > CAYFQV01. The sequence continues at coordinate 37,477 of CAZUVX010000004.1, forward strand.
CTCCCCCGGTAAGGATTGCACGCTTGTTCCTCAGATCCATTCCACCTGACATGGCCGAAGTATACCCAAGTGGTGACGTATTGACAGCGCGGGGCCGGGCGGTCGGCAGCGCGGGGCCGTGTGGCGCCGGACCTGGGCGGAAGCGGCGCAGGGACTCCGCACCGACATTTCGCGTTGACAGATCCGCAGTGTCGGGAAACGATGAATGCATGGAGTATCGAACTCTCGGACCAACGGGTGAGTCGGTGTCGGCGCTGGGATTCGGAACGTGGCCACTGGCCGGCATGATGGGCACCGTCGACCGACGCAACGCGGTGGATCTGATTCGCCGCGCCATTGATGCCGGGGTCACCTTCATTGATACGGCGGAAGCGTACGGCGACACCGAGGAGATCCTCGGCGAGGCGTTGCAGGAGGGCTACCGGGATAGGTGCTTCCTGGCCACCAAGGTGAGCCGCGATTTCACGCCGTCGGGCGTGCGCAGCGCCGCCGAGCGGAGCCTCCTCAACATGAAGACCGAGGTGATCGATCTCTACCAGCTCCACCGATGGGAGAGCGCGGTGCCGCCGGCGGAGACCCTCGGAGCGGTGCAGGAGCTCCAGGACTCAGAGATAGTCCGTCACGTCGGGGTCTCAAACTACAACACCGATCAACTTGCCGCAGCAACGGACATTGCCGCGGTGGTGTCAAACCAGATCAACTACAACGCCCTGAACCGCGCCCCGGAGGAGCGTCTGCTACCCGCCGCCTTCGATGCGAACGTCGCCATATTGGTCCACAGCTCCCTTGCGAAGGGGCTCCTATCAGGCAAGTACAAGCCCGGACACACCTTCGCGTCCGGCGACGAGCGCTCATCCTTCTCCGGCTATTCCGGCGAACCGCTGAGACAGTACCTGGCGGTGGTGGATGAGCTTGCCGGGATTGCCGCAGAAGCGGACCTGTCGACCGCGCAGGCGGCGTTGGTGTGGCTGCTGGCGCGGCCGGAAGTTACCAACGTCCTCATTGGCCCGAAGACGGCCAAACAGCTCGAAGAGTCGATCGGCGCGTTGGAGAAGACCTCCCCGGAGGACCGCGTGACGCTGCGAAGCCGCATGGACGAAGTCCTGAACCGCCACGATCTCGAGCCGCTCTGCCCCTTTCCGGATCAGCTCGTATAAACCGGGGGGTCGTCGGCGCGACGGTGCAGACGCTTGTTGGCGCGCTTTCGCATGTACATCTGCTGGTCGGCGGTAATGAAGAGGTCCTCGTAGCTCCTGCCGGATGCCGGGTCGTACAGCGCGTATCCGTAGCTGAAGGTAATGTCGAAGGGGTGGCCCGCCTGGCGACCCAACTCCGCCACCCGCCGGGCAAGCCTGTCTTCGAGCCCGGCGATGTCCGCGTCGTCGCTGCTCCGCGTTACCACCAGGAACTCGTCCCCGCCGAAACGGGCGAGCATGCGCTCATCCCGGAAGACCTCGCGCATGGCTTTCGAAAACATCATGAGCACCTGGTCACCCTGGTGGTGGCCGTGATTGTCATTGACGCCCTTGAAGTCATCCAGATCCACAACAATAATGCCGAAGCGTTGCCGCCCATCCATGAGACTGTGGACGTATTCATCGACCCTGATTCTGTTGAAGAGGCCCGTGAGATGGTCGATCGAGGCGTCGTAGTTCTCCAGAAACACGTAGGTAAGCACGATTACGGTGGCCATGAGCGGCCAGATGGTGAGCACGCCCAACACGAGCATCTGAACCAGGGCGCCGACGGCGGGGATCGCGGTGAAGAGCAAGATCACGCTAATGAGCCGTGACTGCACCTCGTGGCGCCTGCGCGCGGCCATGTGCACGATGTAGAGAAGCATTGCGTAGGTGACCGCCAGATTCACCCACATGAAGGGTCCCCGACTGTAGACGTTGTCGGGACCGATCTCGAAGACCAGCGGCTCGAAGAGGGTACCCACCAGCAGAGCGGTCGAGACGATCATGGGGTGCATGTAGTAGAGGCGCCTCCGCAGACGCTCCCGGGACCCGTGGATCCGGAAGTCAATGTAGCTCGCCCACAACGGTACGATGAGCGGGCTCAGCCACAGGAACACCCAGTTGACGGCGTAATTCAGCTGTCGGCTCACCACTCCCGGGCGCCGGTCGAAGTGCCAGGAGAGAATCTCGAGAACGAGCATGAGCACATTGACCAGGATCATTGCCTGGAAGAGCCGTGCACTGAAGTGGAAGCTGTCCCGGCGGCTGTACATGGCGGCGAGGATGATCACCAGCAGCAAGGCGGCGAAGATGTTTACATCGTATTGAACGAAAGTGCTCAGGGTCATGTGCCGATCTTTGCCCCGATTCTACGCCGTTCTCGCCGTGGGATACAACATTGGATCCATGCCTACGCCCTCCGCCCTCCCTGCGCCGCACCGCTCCGCCCGCGGCGCCGCACCGCTCCGCCCGCGGGGCCGCACCGTTACGCGAGGATGCCTCGGACTTTCGTGGCAACGGCGTGACCCAGGGTGCGCTGGTTCGCCGCGTCCAGGTGAATCCCGTCGGCCGGACTGCACGCCGCCCCCGCAGCGCCGTCGAAGAAGTGCACACCCTCCTCCGCGCACACCCGCCGGTACTCCTCCGCCAGGCGCATGGATGTCTCGCGGGCTCCGTCGAACTGCGCCCCGAAGGCGGTCTCCCCCAGGATGTGGGGCGGCGCCACCACCAGCACCGCCGGCGGCGGCGTGATCCTGGCGAGCTGACCGGGGTCGCCCGGGGGAGAGGGCGCCGGCGGCCCGGGCTCCCCCGTAGCGATTGCGCGCGACGTTGCCGCCGCCGAGCCGTCCGGCGGCGAGTCCAAAGCGGGTTCGGGGCCGCACCCGGATACTCGGACCACCTCGATCAGTCCGCGAATCCCCTCGGCCATCTCTTCGGGCAGCAGAGCAAAGCGGTGCTTGCAGTCGTTCGTACCCAGCATGATGATCACCAGGTGCAGCGGCTTGTGCGTCTCCAGAATCATGGGAAGCTCCGTCCTGCCGTTGCGCCGGTCGTCGATCGGGTCGTCGGAGCTGATGGTGCGCCCGTTCAACCCTTCCGGGATCACCAGACAGCCGGACCCCAGCTCCGCCTGCACGACCGACGGCCACCGATCGCCGTAGGGATGCCGAAGCCCGGTGACGGGATCGTAGCCCCAGGTGTTGGAATCGCCGAAACAGAGAATGCTCTTCACGTCCGCCATGTATTCCTCCGCAGAACCGGAAGGCGCTCCGGCCGCTCGAATGGTACCGAGGGGAGCTGATACGATGCAAGCGCGCCGGCTCACCGCCACAATCGAACGGACCGGGCACCGCCCCGGCCGCCCGGTCTTTCGGATTGATGCAACGATCTATCCCTCATGGTAACCTCTGGACAGTGCCCTCGCAGCTACTTGCGGGGCATATGGAGCCGGGCGACCATGGGATTCGACACATCGCTTCGGGACCAGGCGGTAGCGCGGGATCGCGAGAGGCGTGAGGAGTTGCGCCTGCGGGTGCTGCAGGCTATCAAAGAGGCCCTCGCCGCCCACGCGAAGCAGCTCGGAATCGACTACGCCTATATACATGGGTCAGTGATCCGCCCCGGCGCATTCAGAGATGATTCGGACATTGACGTCGCCGTTCCGGAGGCCAACCCGGTAGTGGTCGCCGGGCGGCTCACTCACGCAGTGGGACGAGAGGTACACGTTCTCGAACTCGACGACAGCCGCGCTGCTCAGCAGGCAAGAACGGAAGGGATGCTATGGACCAGGACGAAGTAGCGGCACTGCGGACGGACCTCCGGACGCAGGAGCGTGAGATCGAGCGCATCTACGACCGTGTCGAGGAGCGGGCGGCAGCTTTGGTCCGAGGCGCGAGCACCGAAGCGCACCCCGAGGAGGCGCTCGCCTTTCAGCTGCACAACCTGTACTCGACCTTCGAAGAGCTCTTTGGAATCGTTGCCGGAGCATTTGAGAACCACATTACCGGCGAGGCCGGCTATCACAGTGAACTGCTCCGTCGAATGAGCGTGGCGGTAGACGGCGTGCGCCCCGCCGTGATTCCCGAAAACCTGCTACAGCGCTTCGACTCACTTCGCTCATTCCGACACTTCTTCCGTCACGCCTATGGGCAGACAATCGACACGCGCAAGCTCGACCCGGTCCTCGAGGATGCGCGCCTTCTGCGTACGGAGTACCCTGGGATGATCGAGGAGTTCCTGCAGGCATTGCAGTAGTCCGCCGATGTGTCACCGCGGGTCGGGCCACCGGTGGTGGCGGCGGCCGCGCTCACGGCCGAGGCACCCGCCCAGGCGCCCGACAGAGCGGGGCTTCGTCCCCCTACCCCCGCCTGCCCCTACCCCCGCGCCTCCTCGATCGCCGTGTTCAGCGCCTCCCGGCTCGGGATGATGCTCGAGAACTTCAGCTTTCCGTTGATGTAGATACTCGGCAGCTGCGTGACCCCTACCTTCTGCGCCCGGACAATGTTCTCCAGCTTGGTCGCCTTGTACTCCACCACGTCGATTCCGTCTCCGTAGTCGCGCCTTGCGTCCAGAGCGGACTGAAACATGTAGGTGCAGGCGGCACAGGTGTCGGAGTCAATGGTGAAGACCTCTATCAAGGGACGCGGCAGGTTGTCGTAGTCCGGGAGCTCCACCTCTATGTCCGGCAGCTCCCGGGTGTAATCGGCCACGAGCCGGCGGGTGCGGTCGGTAGCGTGCACGGCCTGCTCGCATCCCACCGTGTTCTCCGGGGGCGTGTCGTAGGGCATATCGCACCCGGGTGAGACAATGAGATTGTGGTGGTCCACCGCATCCAACAGGTCGAGTACCGTCTTCATGTTGTCCTTCTGGTTGCCGAAGAGCATAACCGACGCCAGGGGAATGTTCCCCGCCACGACCACGTTGTACCGGTCGGTGGTCTTCTTGGCCGCTGCCAGGTCGATGTTCTCATCTATCGAGATGCCGTCGGGCCCGGTCTTACACATCTCTTCAATGTTCTTGGTGGCGTCTCCGCACACAAAGAAGGACGAGAAGGCGCCGGCCGCTCGCACCGTCGAGAAGAGCCGTGTGTAGGGCACATTCAGAAACTCCGCGAAGTGATCCGGAGAGATTTGCGAAACCAGGGGGTCCACCGCGGCAATCACATCCGCCCCGGCCTCCACGTAGTAGCGGCTCATTGCCTCCCCTACCCGCGTCGCGAAGTCCAGCAGCGTCGCGACGTACTCCGGATCGTCGAACATGTCCATGAAGATAGTGGTTCCGCGCAGGTGAGATGCGAGGGTGAAGGGCCCGCAAAAGAGGCCGTAGATCGCCGTCTCCCCACCCACCCGTTCTTTCAGCGCCCGGGTTGCCTCGAGGGCCATACCGATGCGCCCGTCCTCGGGACCCGGCACGCCCTCCGGAAGGCCGCCCTGCGCCTCCAGGGGGTGTCTCCGCACCGTCGGCGGGGCGTCCTCCGACCAGAGGAGCTCGCACCCCAGCGCCTCCGCTTCGAGTTGCAGATCGAACATGACCGGCTGCCCGTCGGGACGGTAGAGGCGGTGCGCCTCCAGAAGCGACGCCGTCAGCTTCTCCGGATCACTGTACACCTCCGTCGCGTTGTAGCCGACGAGCTTGCCGGCATGAACACCCGCGAAGGGCACCCAGGGCACCGCATCGGTGCGCTCGTGCCGAAACGTCGCCGCGACCAATTCCTTTCCGTTCACCTGCTAACTCCTCGCACGCTCGTGCTCATTCGACTCACGTCTCGTCGCCTCCGCCACCGAATCCGCCAACAGGCGGTCAACCTTGACATCCGCCGCGGTGATCACCGTAAGGCCTTCCGGGACCTCCCGATCCTCTTCCACTGGATCGATGCTCACGGTCTCCCCGACGGCGCTCACGTACCATCGCTCCCCGGAGGCGGAGACGTACCCCTTGATACGGTAGCTCAAGGGTGCCACCCGTTCCACCGCATCGCGGAGCGCGTCGACTGTGATCCCCGTCGGGAGGTACCACCCCGTCGCGACCGGCCGCCCCGGTCCGTCCCACCCGGCGAAGCTTCGCGGCACCCCCGTCGCCGGCGGCGCGCCCGCCACGGCGGCGCTCGTTCCCGCCGCGCCCGGCGCAACGGCGTGCTCCAGCTCCGCCATGGTCACCCCGGGATCCTCCCGCCGCAGCACGGGCACCCCCGGGTGGAGCGCGCGGACCCGCTCCACGGCGCGCATGGCTTCATCGCCCTCGGCAAGATCAAGCTTGTTCACCACAACGGCGTCGGCAAAGACCACCTGCTCGGTCACGGCGTTGACCACCTGCTCCAGCTTCTCGAAGCGAGATGCGTCGACAACACAGAGGAAGCCGCGGTAGACAAGCTCGGCTCCCGCCGCTGCGGTTCCGTCCACGGCGGCGGCGACGATGTCTCCCAGGGGTGCCGGCTTGGCCAGACCGGAGCTCTCCACCAGCAGGAGATCTATGTCCCGCTCGGCCATGATCCGGATCGACTTCACGAAGGCGCCGGACAGGCAGGCGCAGAAGATCTGACCGCCCCCGAGCTCCACCACATCGTCCCGGGCAACGCCGCGCAACAGCGTGGCATCCACCGGAACGCTGCCGAAGTCGTTCACCAGCACTCCCACCCGGCGCCCCTGCCGGCCAACGTCCCGCAGAAGCTCGTTGAGAATCGTGGTCTTTCCGGACCCCAGGAAGCCCCCCAGGATCCACATGTCGACGCCGCTATTCCTCATCTTCACTCCATCCCGTCACACTCCACCCCGTACCACTCCATCCCGTCCTGGGGCAATGCTCACCGCACCCGGAGTGCCGGCCGGCTTCACGCTCCGATCAGCGCCAGGGCGTCCTCCGCCGCACTGGCGGCGTTCGCCGAGTAGGCGTCCGCGCCGATCCGTTCGCAGAACTCCTGGGTGACCGGGGCGCCCCCCACCATGATCTTCACCTTCTGCCGGATGCCGGCCTCCTCTATTGCCGAAACGACGCCCTTCATCTCGTTCATGGTCGTAGTCAGGAGCGCCGAGCAGGCAACGATGTGCGCGTTGTGCTCCTTCGCGGCTTCCACGAAGGCATCCGCGGAAACATCGGTCCCCAGATCAATGACGTCGAAGCCTTTGCCCTCCATCATCATGCGCACGAGGTTCTTCCCAATGTCATGGAGGTCGCCTTTGACGGTGCCGATGACTACGATCCCCTTGCTCTCGCTCTTCTCCTGCACCAGGAGCGGCCGAAGCAGCTCAATGCCGGCTTTCATGGCGCGGGCGGCAATGAGGACCTCCGGCACGTAGATCTCGTTGTTCTTGAAGCGCTCACCGACAACGCCCATTCCGGCCATGAGGCCCTCCTCGAGAACCTGCTTGGCCGGCGTACCGGCGTCGATCTGCTGCTGCACCAGCTCCTTCACGTCGTTCGCCTTGCCCTTCTGCACACCCTCTGAGATCTCCTGAAAGCTCATCTTCAACTCCCTCTCTCACCGTCGTGTTGCGACTCCCCACGCCCGGCGCTCCGGGACTCCGGGAAGATCATGTGGTCAACGTAGCGCTCCTGAAACTCAGGGCGCCCGGATAGCTCAATGTACTCCGTCCGCGCAGCGGCTTCGACCATCCGCGGAAGCGCCTCCCGCTGCAACAGCGCCCTCACCGCTCCCGCTCCTGCGGCGTTGGGCGTGGACCGAATGCGCTCGGCATCCACCTCCGGGAGGAGGCCGATGCGCAGAGCACTCTCCACCGCGAGGTGGTGCCCGAATCCGCCGGTCAGCACCACCTCGTCGAGGTCCGCCGGGCCGATCCCGGCACGGTCGAGTAACACATCGATTCCGGCGGCAACGGCGGCTTTGGCGAGCTGTACTTCCCGAATGTCTCCCTGAGTGACGGTGATTCCCGGCACCAGAGTGAAGGCCGGCTCGTCGGCCTGCTCATCGGGAGCGCGCATCCGGCCCGTCTCATCCACCACACCGTCGTCGAGGAGGCGCGCCACCACGTCCAGGAGGCCGGAGCCGCACACACCTATCGGCGGCGCCCCGGCAATCGTCTCGAAGGCGAAGTCGCTCCCATCCCATCTCCAGGAGGCTATTGCGCCGGCAACGCCGCCTACTCCGTGGGCAATGGTAGCCCCCTCGAAGGCGGGGCCGGCCGCGGTGGAGCACGCGTGGAGTCGCCCGTCGTGGGCCAGGACCAGCTCGCCGTTTGTTCCGACATCGACCAGCAGGATCGAGGCGGTCGTCGTATCGAGATCCTCCGCCACGATTGCCGCGACAATGTCCGCCCCGACGTAGGCGGAGATCGACGGCAGCACCCGGACCTCCGCATCCGCGTGATCGGCAAGCCCGAGCTCCGCGCCGGTGAGCCGCCGGGATTCGGTGAAGACCGGCGTGAAGGGCGCCCGGCCTATGCCGTGAGGGTCAACGCCCAGGAGCAGGTGCAGCATGGTGGTGTTGCCGGTCACCGCAACCGCGGCAATATGCGCGGTCTCCATTCCGCCGCGCCGCGCCGGTGACGACAAGAGCTCGTTCAGCTCGGCGACCACGGCGCGTTGCAACTCCGCCAGGCCGCCGTGGTCGGCGTAGGAGATGCGGCTCAACACGTCGGCGCCGAAGACGGCCTGACGGTTCATGGCGGACCACGCCGCGACCACCCGCTCGCCGGCGTTGCCCCCCGTGGCCGTCCCCCCGGCGGGGGCGCCTTGCTCCGCCGCCGGCGTCGGGGCCAGGTCGACCAGGTAGCACCCCAGAGTCGTTGTGCCGATATCCACCGCCACGCCGTAGCAGGGCGCCCCCTGCGGGGCGTCGCAGCGGACAATCGGATCGACCGCTCCGGCAATCTGTGGAATCTCCGCCTTCGTGAAAGCGACATCCGAGGTGACGGGGATCTCAACGCTCCGGACCTCGTCCGCCGGGAGGGTGCACGCCAGCCGCACGCCGTCCTCGAGGTCCTCCTGCGAGAGAAACCGCTCATCTGCGGTCGAGACCGGCGCCGCGGCACCGGCGGCTTCGCGCACCCGTACGCGGCATTTGCCGCAGGTGCCGCGGCCGCCGCAGGCGGCGGGAACGAAGACCCGTGACGAGGCGGCGAGGGCCGCCAGGAGCGAGCGCCCCGGCGCAGCCTCAACCTCGAAGCGTGTAGCGTTTGTGTCGGCGTCACCGGCGTGGACGGTTATCCGGTGCATGGCACAACCTTCACCACTTCGTCCTCATCTCCCAGAGCGAAGGTGTGCCCCGGCTCGGCTACGACGGCATCCGCATCTCTCCAGGTACCGTTCAGGACGCGCTCCATCAGCGCCGGCGACCCCGGGAAATGCTCGACGCGCCAGCCGAGGTCGCGGGCAACACGGTTCGCGTGGTCGTGGTACTCCCGCCGGTCGAGGGCCGGCCAGGTAATCAGAGCCGCCCGAGTGTAGCCACTCAGGGACTCCCGTTCAGATTCCACCAGAAAGTCGGCGTTGTCGGGACCGTAGATTTCGGCAAAACGCTTCCGGAGAATCTCGCCGCCCCGACCGCACGGGAAGGTGGACTGCTCAACCCAGCCCGGCGAAAACCAGTACGTGCCGGGGTTCGCGGCGAACTCCTCCCGGTATTTCCGACGCGAGCCGAGAAGCAGGGCAATACAGTCGTGGGAGCGCGGCAGAACCAACCGATACCGGCGGCTCCTCACCCCGCAGATGGCGAGCGAGCACAGACCGAACCCCAGCACGATCGCGGAGAGCGGTTCCGGAGGAGCGGTGAGCTCCTGAGGCCCCGTCGGCCCCTCATCGACCTCATCGATCCGTCTCTGTATCTCGCGACGAAGGAACTGCGGGTAGTTGTGCAGCCCCTGCGGCACGTAGCTGATGTCCAGAGTTGCCGCGGACCGGGCGGCCAGCAGACTTACTTCGCGGAGAAACACACTGCACGAGATGACCTTCAGCCTCATGGGACGGTGACAGGGTAGTACACAGAAGGCGAGGCTTCTTTCATAGTTTTGTCCTTCATTGTACAATCTTGCACAGATCCATGCGCACGCACCCTCTGGATACGGTCGCAGCCGCCTCGGCCGCCGATCACTACACGAATGCGACCGGCGTCGCCTGCACGGTGATAGACGTGGACGGCGGCCTGGTCTACCCGCGCAGCCTGGATACCTATCCGTGCCGGCTGTGTCGGCTCATTCACGCGACGGAGCTTACCGCCGAAAGAGCCGCGGCACCACACCTCGACAGCGTGGGCCACGCCGACCGCTTCGGCGGTCACTACGTGTTCATGTGCGAGAGCTCCTTCACCCACTGGACCTCACCCATCAAGGCCGGAGATCGTGTCATCGGCGCCCTGGTAGCGGGGCCGGTTCTTACCGTGGAGGATGCAGCGTTCTTCGACGAGGAGATCATCGGCGCGCTGGATCCCGCCTTCCCGGCGACCGACCGAAAGCACCTTCAGTCCCTCTTCGAGGAGGTCCCCAGGGTGCTCCCGGCCCGCGTCACAAGTCTGGCCCACCTGCTCTCCATGGTTGCCGCCCAGCTCTCCACCCCCGAGGGGAGTCCCTTCGCCGAGTCCGCGGCGCGCCTCGCCCGGGAGTCGCGGTTGAACGAGTACATCCAGGAGTTGAAGGAGCGGCGCATCACCATTGGCCGCGATCCCGACAGCCCCTCCTACCCCATTGAAAAGGAGGGCGAGCTCCTTCGCGCAATCGAGGGCGGTGACGTCGAGGCGGCACAGCGCATCCTCAACGAGCTTCTCGGCCACGTTTTCTTCACGTCGGGTGCGGACCTGGAGGTGCTCAAGCACCGCAGCAGAGAGCTCGTGGTGCTCCTGTCCCGCGCGACCATTGCGCGCGGCGCCGAGACCGACCGCGTCTTCGGGTTGAACTACCAGTTCCTCGACGGCCTCGAGTCCAGGGCCGATGTCAACGAGATTGCCCACTGGATGTCGCGGATCGTTCGCCGCTTCGCCGACTTCGTCTTCACCGTTCCCCGAGGGGCCGCCCACTTCGGGGCGATGCGTCGCGTCGTGGCGCACATCCACCGCAACTACCGGCAGCGCCTGACGCTGGAGCGTCTCGCCGGGGTCGCGGGTCTCTCTGCCGCCTACCTCAGCAGGCTCTTCCATCGGGAGATGGGAGAGCCCCTCTCGCGCTTCGTCGTGCGCGTACGGGTCGAGAAGGCGCGTGACCTCCTCGCCGGGACGGCCATCCCGATTGCCGACGTCGCCGATTACGTAGGCTTCGTGGACCAGAGCCACCTGACTCGAGCGTTCAAGAGTGTCACCGGCGAGACGCCCGGCGCCTTTCGCGCACACACCGCGTCATCGCGACACACCGGGGGCGACGTGCAATAATGGCGTAACGGGGAGGTGACCGATGATTCAGGTCTACACGGGCAACGGCAAAGGTAAGACCACGGCCGCGGTTGGCTTGGCCCTCCGCGCGCTCGGAGCGGGTCGACGTGTCTACATGGCGCAGTTCATCAAGGACCGGGACTCTTCCGAGATCACGCCGCTTCGCGCCGCCGGTGCCGACGTAGAGCAGTTCGGACACGGTATGATTCTCGGCCGGGAGGTGACCGCCGAGGACCGGGCCGCTGCTGCGCGGGGGGTGGTCGTCGTGCGCGGCCACATGGACCGCAAAGAGTACGATGTGGTTGTAATGGATGAGGTGAACGTGGCGGTGAAGCTCGGTCTCGTTGGCATCGATCTCGTGATCGATCTTATGAAGAGCTGCGCCTCGGAGGCGGAGCTGGTGATTACCGGGCGGGATGCGCACCCACAGGTGCTGGAGCGGGCGGACCTGGTTACCGAGATGCGCGAGGTGAAGCACTACTTCACCGCCGGCGTGGACGCCCGGTTGGGGATCGAGTACTGATCTCCCGGCTGCAGGCGGTTCGCGGAGCGGTGTGGTGCGCAGCCCCTCGCGATTGCCGAATGCAGGCACCCTTGCAACCGCCTCGACACCTTGTCACAATCGCGGATACGGAGATGCAGAGCCCAATCGCGGTGTGGGCAGATCCAACGCCGGGTATAGCCGGCTCGAGTCGGCCATTGTACCTTTCTTGCTGTGACCCTATGCAGCAGGTACAGGGTGTGCCGGCGTCAATGTCGAGTCGCGACGAAGGCGATACTCAGAGGATGAACTATGGCGGATCCCCTTGACGGTTCGGATGAGCCTGCTGAGCCCTCCTCCTCAATTGCGGAGGCAATGCAACGCCACCTCGCTGCCCTGGCCGGACGGGGTGGCGGGCTTGGCCGGTTTGAGCAGATCGCGACGAAACTTGCGACAATTCAGGGACGCGTACCTCCCTTTGTGGAGCGGAAGGCCGCCATTGTCTGCGCGGCGGACCACGGCATTGCGGCCGAAGGCGTTTCCACCATCCGCGCCTCCGAGACGGAGCAACTCGTTCGCGCCTTTATCGATGGACAGGCCGCTATCAACATCTTTGCCAGGACGTGTGACTTCGAGACGCTGGTCGTCGACTGCGGGATGCGGATTCCGGTCGCCTCCCCGGCGGTGCGAGATCTGCGAGCCGGTCGCGGCACCGCGAACTTCCGAACCAAGCCGGCCATGTCTCATGAACAACTCTTTCGTTGCGTGGAGAACGGCCGCAAGCTCGCCGGGGAAGTCGGGGGTGAGGGGATCACTCTCGGTGCGGATGTAGTCGCCATCGGAGATATGGGTCGTGGAAACACCACGACCGGTGCCGCGCTTGCCGTCGCACTCGGCGCGCCCGAGGAAGTCATTGAGCACGGGCGGCCCGGATCGGCGGAGGCGGACTATCGGAAACGCTCTCTGATCAGGGAGGCGGTGAAGCGGCACGCCCCCTTTTCAAATCCCTACGATGCGCTGCGCAAGGTCGGAGGTTTTGAGTTTGCCACGATCGTCGGTGTTATCCTGGGCCTGCGGCAGCGTGGCGTTGCCTGCGTGCTCGACGGGTTTGCGGTGACCGCAGCTGCCTACGCTGCAGCCGCCATTGATCCTCACGTCACCTCCTTCATGTTTGCCGGCCACCGCGGCAAGCTTCCCGGACATGGAGCCCTGCTCGAAGCGCTCGGCCTTGATCCCATTCTCGACTTCGAGCTCGGTCTCGGTGAAGGGGCGGGGGCGGTACTCGGGGGATTCCACGTTGACTTGGCCGCTCGGCTCGCCTTCGGTATGCGCTCGATCGGTGGCAGCCCGGGGAGCGCGCCGTTCTGAACACCCTCGACGAGTGGGGACACCCGCCCGACGAGTGAACATGACTCTTACACCTGAGATCTTACACCTGAGA
>CAZUVX010000004.1:50766-70048 GCA_964623865.1 uncultured Spirochaetaceae bacterium
TCTTACACCTGAGATCTTACACCTGAGACGACCACGCCTGCAGAAGAGGGGTGTACCGGTGCCGGAAGCACAGCATACTCTCTGCGCATGCCACAGAGAAACGGCAACGTCGGATCCTTCCCCGCAGTTCCGCCCGCACCCCCCCCTGCGCGGGTCACGCCTGCGGACCCTTCCGCATGGCGTGGATTGCGGCCGTGATCGCGACGACCGTTCCGATACGGATCGGCTGCACGAGTCTCAGCAACTACCGAAGCGCCTACGGGCCTGAGGGGCCCCAGGTCATCTTGGCGGCGAGCAACGGGGCAACCGGCTTCAGCGGAGAGAATACGAGCTTCCTGCCCGAAGCGGAGGTGCGAGTCCCGGTGAACGAGGCTCGTTCGGTGGTGGTTGGGGTGAAGGCTTTCGCCGGTGGGGCGTCTCTCGACCGGCAGTACGCCGCGTACCAGAGCCCCCGGTTTGCCGCCGCCGATCTTGCCGTCGAGTACACCCAGGAAGGCTCCGATCTTGTGGGAAGCGACGCAACCCGCTACGCCACCGTAACACCGGCGGGCATTCTCTCCTATCGCGCAACCGATTGGCTGGAGCTTTCACTCATGGTTCGGACCCCCGTTACCCTCCAGACCGGTCCCGGCCGGGCCGCTCCATCCGAAACGGTCGCGCGTACCCGGCCGGGCCGCCCTCGCAGGCTATAGGCTACAGGCGCTCACGCACGCCTAGTAGTGTTCGAACCTAGTAGTGCTCGAACTCGTCGTCCTGGGCGTCCGCACCTTTTTCGTTCTCCATGCGGAGGGTAATGCCGGTCTGCTCACGGCCGCCCTCTTCACCCGCCTTCGTCTCGTCGCCGGTGTTGGGCCCGGCTTCCCGCTTCGTCTCACCGGTCTGTCGCGTCTCACCGGCGTTGGGCGCGGTCCGGCCCCCCTGGCCGGTTTGCCCGGTCCGGCCGGCCTGGACGCCTTTCGACGCTCCTGCCCCGCCGGCCGTCGAGACGCCCGCACCCTGACCGGACCGTGGGGCTCCGGTCTTGCCGCCGTGCTGCGTCAGCAACCCGCGGCCGCCCCCGCCGGTACCGGCGCTCCCGTCCAGTTGGAAGAAGGAGATGCTTTGCTGGAGCTGCTCGGCCTGACCGGAGAGCTCCTCGGCCATACTCGACATCTCTTCCGCCTGAGACGCGTTCTGCTGCACGACGTTGTCCAGTTGGGTAATGGCCTGGGTGACCTGCTGACTTCCGGAGCGCTGCTCGGCGCTGGCTGCGCTGATCTCCTGCACCAGCTCGGCGGTTCGAGAGATATCCGGTACCAGCGCCTGAAGGAGCTTTCCCGCTTCTTCGGCGACGGCGACGCTGTTGGTCGACAGCTCGCTGATCTCCGCGGCGGCTTTCTGACTCCGTTCGGCCAGCTTGCGCACCTCCGCCGCGACAACCGCAAAGCCCTTGCCGTGCTCGCCGGCGCGGGCCGCCTCAATAGCGGCGTTCAGAGCAAGAAGGTTTGTATTGCGGGCAATCTCCTCGATGATCGAGATCTTCTCGGCAATGTTTTTCATTGCCTCGACGGTCTGGCCGACGGACCGGCCGCCCTGCTCGGCGTCTTTCGCAGCCTTCTCGGCGATCTTCTGGGTCTCCGCGGCGTTGTCGGCGTTCTGCTGGATGTTCGAATCCATCTCCTCCATGGAGGACGAGACCTCCTCGGTGCTCGCCGCCTGCTCCGTGGACCCTTGCGACATCTCCTGGGCGCTGCCGGCCAGTTCCTCGCTGCCTGCGGAGACATTGCTGGATGCGGATGTAATGTCCGCGACGACCACGCGAAGTCGCTGAACCATGCCGCGCAGCGCCTCGGCGAGCATGCCGATCTCATCCTTCTGATCGACGTCGATGGTTGCATTGAGGTCACCCTCAGCAACCTGCCGAGCAAAGTCAACTCCCTTGATCATGGGCCGCGCAATGCTCAGTGCAATCAACAGGGCGAGAATGGCGACCACGACCGCGGCAACAGCCCCGACAATGAGAATCGACATGATGAGCGCTCGCACCGGCTCGCGGACCTCCGCCTCATCAATCTCGGCAATAAGCGACCACGTGGTGTCGTAGACCTCGATCGGCGCGAACGACGAGAGAACGGGATTGCCGTTGTAATCGGTGATGATTCGCGCGTCGGTCTCCCCGGCGAGGGCGGCGTTCGCGGCCTCGGTCTCGACACTGCCGGTTTCGGGCCGCGCGAAGGACGCCGCCACGGAGCGATTCTCGGAGTCGAGATAGGAGTCCGATCGCATGAGATTATCCGGGCCGACGAGGTAGGTCTCGCCGGTTTCACCCATGCCGGTGCGCTCCTGCATGATCTCGTTTATCTCGTCAATCGGCATCTGGGCGGCGACGACCAACTCGATCTCGCCCTCGTATATGAGCGGCTGGGCAACGAAGGCCGCCGGCTCTCCGTCGGATGGCTCGTACGGGCGGAAATCGCCGAAAGAGAAGCTCCTCGTCTCGAGCGCTTCCTCCACGGCCTCCCCAAGGCTGGAGTCGGCGTACCGCCCATTGACGATATTGGTCCCAAGATCGGACTCTCCGGCCACGCTGTAAAATATCTCGCCCTCCGGATGAACCAGGAACAGGTCGTAGTACCCGAACTCCGCCATGGTTTCCGTGAGATAGTCCTGATCGCGTCCTTCGAGCTGGGGAACGATGGCTTCAGCGAGGTTCATCTTGGTGATCATGGCCCAGTCCATTCCGGGCACATCGACCGGTGTATACACTACCGCGACCAGATCTCCGGCGGAGTCCGTGAAGACTTCCTGGCCGCTCTCGCCCCGGGCTGCACGCTGGAGGTATTCCGGCGCGATGTCCGTTGCGTCGTAGCCGAAGACGTAATCCCCGTCTCCCATGGTTTCCATGTCGCTGCGAAAGAAGTACCGCCCGTCTCGCAACTCGACCACGTAGGACTCTCCCGTCTCGCCGAGGCCCGTGCGGTCCCCGACTATGTCGTTCATCGCGTCATCGACCGGACCGCCGGCTACGACCTCGTCGGGAGAGACGGCGTTCTGCCTGAAGTAACGCTCCACCGCCCGTTGTTGGTTGTGGTGAACCGCCCCGAGCTCTTTGAAGAGCTGCTGCTCGAGTGTCGCGACCGTGTTCACGAGCACCGCGAGATCGTGCCGGTTCGTCTCGAAATAGCCTTCGACTTCGTGGGCTTTCGCCTCCCTCATGGCGTTCAGCTGGTTGAACTGGCTCTCCATGAGCGCATCGGTGGAAAGCATCGCAGACCAGATACCGACTACAGCGAGGGGCACCACGCCTACCAGCAGAAAAAGGCCGATGAGCTTCGGCTTCAGCTTGACATTCTTGAGCTTGAACATGACCAACCTCCAACTCAACCATCAGGTGCAAGGCTCGGCGCTGAAAGGCGGTGGCTGGGTTCACTACTAAGAGTTTTTTGTCTTTTTGCTATTTTTTATCTTAAGGTGCTTTTGTACGTAATGCAAGAGTTTCTTTCTGCGGGAACTCGCTTAGATGACCCCACCTCGCGCCATGGGCGTTTCGGTCGAGCGGACGGTTTGCCGGGAACCGATCCTTACCTTTCAAGATCGATCTCGATCTCGAATAGTCGATTCCAGGGGAAGCGTACCCGCCGAATACCGGGATCGGCAGGCAACTGAAACGTGGGAGAGCCTTCAGAGGAACCCGCCCGGTCATTTGCGACCCGTCTACATCCGTCCGCATTCACCCCGACGACGGCGTGCCAAAGCTCTCGCATGTCGCGTTCGACCCGCCCGGCGACCGAGTCCGGAACCCCTCGCTCCGCCCATTCGCCGGGCTCGACCCGGCGGCGTGACTCCGGCCCCGCTTGCCCGCCCGTCAACGACGCCGGCGACGGCACATTAGCCGTCTCTTCCGTTTCGTTTCGCGCCCTGGCGCGAGCGTAGGCTTGATACGCCCAGTCGTCGAGAAGGCGGTACACCAGATTGACGCTGCGGGTGCTTGCCTCGGGGAACCGTGCTTCAAGGCAACCGCGAGACACCGCTGTGCCTAACGTGTTGCCCGCGGTGTTCCACGCAGCAAAGGAGAAGACGTAGGGCCATAGGCCGGCCTCCTGCACACTCTCCACGAATCTCCGGTCGGCTCCGTTGGAGTAGGCACAGTCGGCGAGGGCAATGCCGGTCGTCCGGGGACCTTCCGCCATGCTCTTCAATCTCTCCGCAAAGGCGTAGTATTGCTCTCTGCGCTGTCCGTCGTCCGATCCAAGAAGGAGCGACTCGACGTCCTGAGCCCATGCCTCCGCCTCGCACCCGGGAACGGCCGGCACTCCCAGGACCAGCTCCGCTTCTTCCGGATTCTCGCACACCTCCCCGCCGGCGGCGCGGATGTGGGCGACGACGCTCTTTCCGAGCGGTTGGCTCTCGTATTTCGGGACGACCGCCTCTGCGCCTTCGTGAGAGTAGGCAACGAAGACCTTGAGCGGCGCTGCTCCATCCAGCGCCGCCCGCGCCGTCAGGGTCATACCTACCTCATCGGCACCGGGATAGGAGAGTACCCGGTCAAGAACACCGAGACGCTGCAGATGCGCAAGGAGCGACGCCTTTTCCCGTGGTCCATAACCGTAGGTTGCTGTATCATCTTCCGGCAGGACAAGGCGGGTCACTCGTTGCTCTACCAGGAGTTCGGCCAGGGCTTTCAACGCCGCCAGGTTTGCCCTGCGCCGAGCATCGTAGTCCTCGAGAATAGAGTCCGGAATGCACCTCGCTTCGGCGAGCAGCGCCTGCTCACTCCCCGCCAGCGGTTCATGCTCCGCTTTGTGCTCCAGGTAGCCCCGGTGGAAGATGCTCCTACCGTATTCCCTGTAGTAGTCCGGCTCCTCCTCGTCGCTGGAGTATGAAGGTGTGCGCATGATCAGGCCGAAAAGGGATAGATCCATGGGTCCTGCGGCGCCACGTCGACGCTCCGTTCGGCACAGCAACGCGGAGAAGTCATGCACCCGATCCAAGATGGTCGCCTCACTCTCGGTGTGTACGCGCGAGGCGAGTAGTCCCCCATACAGGAGCATTTCAACCGAGAGCACGGCGTAGTCGCCGCGGGCAAGCTCGGACTCCAGCCATTTCAGAAGCGCCTTCCGGTCTGCGGGAGTTTTCTTGTAGCCAAGTAGTGATCGCGGGGGCGCAATGATCTCGGCGCGGCTTGATCGCGGGAGCTGAAGCTGTGGGAAGAGCAGGTTGCAGGGGCGTTCATCCAGGGGCAGGTACACGATTCGGCGCTTGCGACCTGCGGTCCCGACGGACGTCCCAGGCAGCCCTCGTCGCCGAAGCGGAGGATCAGCCTTTGACGCCACTGGAGATTGCTCCCTCAATGAAGTGCCGTTGATTCACCAGAAAGAAAACCAAGATGGGCAGCATCGCCAGGATGGAACCGGAAGCTATCAACCGCCAGTTGGTGCTGAAGGTTCCCTGGAGCTTCTGTACGCCGAGCGGCACCGTCAACAGGCTCTCCGAGTCCAGCACAAGAAGCGGCCACAGGAAGTCGCCCCACATGTTCACAAAGATGAAGATGCCAAGCGCCGCAATGGCCGGCTTGACTGTCGGTGCGAGTATCTGGAACAGAATACGGAACGAGCTGCAGCCGTCCATCACCGCTGCTTCTTCGATCGAAGAGGGCACCGTGATAAGCGCCTGCCTGATCAGGAAGATCCCGAAAGCGGTCACGGCGTTGGGAAGAATCACACCCCAAAGGTTGTTCTTCAGACCTATGTTCACGATGAACACGAAGTTAGGGATCATGGTCAGCTGCACGGGGATCATTAGCGTGGAAAGGGTTGCGAAGAAGAAGAACTGCTTGCCTCGAAACCTCATTCTCGCCAATGGATACGCCGCCATGAGAGCCAGGACTACGTTGAAGGTGACGGTGGCGACAGCCACCAGGAGCGAATTCTTGAAGTACACCAGGAGCGGGATCGTCTGGAAGACCCGCATGAAGTTGGCCAGAGTAGGTTCGCTCGGAATCAACTCCGGGGGGAAGGCGAAGATGTTCTCGCCGGGCCCCTTCAGAGCAGTGGCGAGAAGCCAGAGGAAAGGCGTGATGGAAAGGGCCAGAACCAGTACCAGGAGAAGGTACGAGACGGTGAGTTGGCGCACCTTGCGAAGTGTAGACGTAGCGGTCGCCATGATCAGGTCCTTGTATAGCGCCTTTCCGAGGCGCGAATGCTGAGAACGCTGATTACCAGCAGGATCATAAAGAGGATCACGCCCATCGCGCTCGCGTAGCCGAACTCGAGTTTGTCGAAGGCGGTATCGTAGATCTGATACACGGCAGTTCGGGAGCTCTCGAAGGGACCGCCGCCGGTCATGACGTAGACTTCATCGAACACCTTCATGGCGGCGGTTGAAGAGAGAACCCCAACGACCGCCATGGACGGAATCAGCAACGGCATGGTAATGCGAAAGAACTTCTGCGACGCCGTGGCTCCGTCAATCGTGGCAGCTTCATAAAGCTCGCCCGGAATCGTCTGCAAGCCCGCCAGGTAGATCACCATGTAGTACCCGATACCCTTCCAAATGGTGACGACCATGACCGAATAGAGCGCAGTGTCCGGATTTGTGAGCCATTGGACCGGTTGATCGATCAGGGGCACTGCGGAGGTTATGACGTAGTTCAGAACGCCGTTCTCCGTGTACATCCATTTCCACATAATGCCCGCGATCACCATACTCGTAACCACCGGCAGGTAGTAGATCGTACGGAATACATTGACGCCACGGAGCGGTTGATTCACCAGAACCGCCACAAGCATTGGGAGGATCACCAGTACGGGCACCACAATAAGGAAGTACTGAAAGCTGTTGAAGAAGGCGTTTCGCACACGAGCGCTCGAGAAGAGCTCCCGGTAGTTCTCCAAGCCCACCCACTGGGGATCGCTCAGGAGGGAGTACTCAGAGAGGCTGAACATGAACGCTCGGATAAGCGGAAAGAAGAAGAACATCGCAAGCACAATGCTTGCCGGCAGGAGAAACAGGTATGGTGCCCACGGTCGGAATACGCGCTGTGTCATGGTTCCTCGTACGGCATCAAGACTGTTGATGCCGGGATATGGTACGGGCGGGGCTCTCCGCCCCGCCCGCAAATCATACCGTCCGGTAGACGAGTTTGCGCATGCGCCGATCCAGGCCGGCGCTATCGTATGCTACTCGCTGAGCAGCTCGTTTGCCCTATCCTCCGCTTCGCCTAGAAGGTCACTTGGATTGCCCTCACCGGCAACAGCCTTCTGAAACGCATTGATGAAGGCATCGCGGATATCCGGCCAGTTCTGGATGGGTGGAAAGATCACGCTTCCGGTCGCAACCTCCTGAGCGCTCATGATCCGCGCGGCCGTAGCAGGCGTCCCATCGTGCTCGCTGAAGAACGGGTCCTCCAGGGAAGCTGCGGTGGAGGGTACGATCGCCCCTGCCTCACGTGCAAACTCCACCTGGTTCTCGTTGTCGGTCAGAAACTTGGCAAACTCCACGGCTGCATCCTTGTGCGGACTATCCTTCGGCACAACAACATTCATTACCGCAATATTGCGCTTGCCGTTCTCATCGACAATCTGTGGCGCAACCCCCGTATTGTCGTACACCTGTTCCGAGTTCTCACTGATCATACGGGCGTGTGAGGTCCCACCGAAGAACATGGCGAGCTCTCCCGAACTGTAGAGCTGCACCGCTTCGCCGGTGCCGCTCTTGGAAGTAAGCGTCTCTCGCGGGATCAGACCTTCGTCCAGCAGTTGCCGGTAGTAGTCTGCAGCGTCTCGAACAGCTCGCGTATTGAACTGCGCCTCGGTGAAATCATCATTGAATAGACGAATTCCCATCCGCTCGAGCTCTTCCATGATGAACTGGTCATTGAAGAAGGTCATGTACCCGTAGGAACCGGTGTTCTCCTTGATTGCCGCGGCGTAGTCGTAAAGCTCTTCGAAGTTGCTCGGGGGGTCGTCCGGATTGAGCCCCGCCTCCTCGAAGATTGCGCGGTTGTAGTAGATCATGTTGGTCGTGATATACCAGGGAAGACCGAAGATCGTATCCTCGTAGCTACTTGCCTCCCACGGACCGTCGAAGTATCGAGCGCGGACGTCGGCAGCTTCATCACTCATGTCCACGAGGCGGCCGTTCTGAGCCAGCTTCTGGCTGAAGGGAAGGTTGAGATTCGCCACATCCGGCATGGTGTCGCTCGCCGCGGCAGTGAGAATCTTGGTTTCCATGTCTCCCCAGGGCACATCGACCCACTCGACCGTCACGTTCGGGTATTGCGCTTCGAACTCTTCAATGACACCGTTGAGGTAGTCGTCAAATGCAGGCGCCAGGCTCATGGTCCAGAACGTGAGCTCCTGCTCCTCCATGCGCTGATCGCCTCCCTCTTGTTGGCCGGTTGCAAAGACCAGCGATAGGGCTGCAAGAGTGAACAGAAGTACGACAAACAATCGCTTCATTGATTTCCTCCCTTTGATTCAACGTTGAATCACAGTTTAGAGGGACTCCTGGTTGCTGTCAACAATGGATTTTCATCACTTTCCGTCGACAGCATAGGGTGATTGGCTTCATGGACACTACTTCATCCGGTAGAAGCGGCGTCATCTGCCGTCCAGGGCGCGGTACCTACCCTCAGCGCGCCGACCGGCACAGCATTTGACAACTTCCCTGCCTCCTCATACGATGTCGATGATTCAACGTGGAATCAAGGTAGAATCAAGTCGCTCGTCGCCGCCGTTTCGGGGGAAGCGGATAGCGAGTACAGCGACTTCGTGACATGATCCGGGAGACGAGGAGTTACAGGTGGCAAGAGCACGCGGAGCCAGACCAAAGGCTGCAACCATCAAGGACATTGCCCTGACGGTTGGTGTGTCCCCGCGGTCGGTTTCCGCGGCCCTCAACAACTCCGGCCGCGTCTCCCCGGCAACCCGCGAGCGCATTCTCACCGTCGCGAAGGAGATGAACTACCGCCCAAACATACTCGCCCGAGGACTGGTGCAGAATCGGACCTATCTCCTGGGAGCAGTGTTTCCCTACGCGAGCGTGAGCTTCTTCAACGAGATCATCAGCGGAATCGAGAAGGAATGCTCCCTCCACGGATACGACCTCCTTCTCGGAAACGCCTCCCTCATCGACGAACATGAGGAACCTCACGCCCTCATGCGCCTCGTCAACCGCAACGTGGACGGCATCCTCTGCAGCCCGGATCCCCGGGCGTACCGGCTCTTCAGCCGGTTCGTCGACGAATCCCTGCCGCTCATCCAAGTGATGACCCGAGTGCAGGGACTCGATCTTCCCTATGTTGGCGTCGACAACGAAGCGGGCGGTTATGTGGCGGCACGCCATCTCCTGGACCTCGGACACGAACGAGTCGGGTTCCTTCACACGAACCGGAGCTGGTACGCCGAGATCAACGATCGCCACGCGGGGTATGTGCGCGCCCTGCTGGAGGCGGGTGTTCGCATTGATCTCAGCAAGTACATGGTTCCCTGCGACCTCTCGATCGACGGCGGCTATAGTGCGACCCGGTTGCTTCTGGAGAGGGCGCCGGAAGTCCAGGCCATCTTCGCCCCTACCGACTACGCGGCAATCGGCGCAATCCGTGCGTGCGTCGACGCCGGTCGATCGGTACCGGAGGAGTGCTCAGTGGTAGGATACGACGATCTTGAGCTGGCGCGGCGGCAGATCGTCTATCCCCTGACCACGGTGGCACAGCCCAAGCAAGAGATCGGCAGCATCGCCTTCCAGCTCTTCCAGCGCGTTGTGGCCGGTGAAGAGGTCGCGCCGGTGCTCAAGGCTCCTTCCCTCGTGGTTCGGCGCACCACATCGCCGCCGGGGCGGTCCGGCATATGAGTGCCCGGGAAGTCACCTGCGACGTTCTCATCGTGGGCGGCGGCGCCGGCGGTGTCTGCGCGGCGATCGCCGCCGCAGAGCTCGGCGCGAAGGTTGTCGTCACCGAGGAGACAGGCTGGATCGGCGGCATGCTCACCGCAGCGGGAGTCAGTGCCATCGACGGCAATCACACCCTCCCCTCGGGGCTGTGGGGACGCTTCCGATCACGCCTCCGTGACCACTACGGCGGTGCCGGCGCCGTCGAAACGGGATGGATCAGCCACACCCTTTTCGAGCCGCACGTGGCGCAGGCAATACTCCGGGACATGCTCGAGCAGACGGGGGCAACACTCCTGACCGGCCACCGCTGCACCGATGCGCTGATCGGAGAAGGCCGTAGCCGGGCCGCGAACTCAGGCATTGCCGCCGATGTGCATGCGGTACGAGGCGGCGTCTTTGAAGACACTGGAAGCGGTGACCAGCTTCGGGTCGAAGCGGGCTTGACCGTTGCTGCAGATGAGTACGGAGACTTCGTCTACCTTGCCGGATTGCCGTTTCGGATTGGACTGGAAGGACGCGCCACGACGGGGGAGCCCTGGGCTCCCGAAAACCCATACCCCGTCCCGCAGGACCTGACCTACGTGGCGACCCTGTCGGCACCCAACGAGGCGGCTCTCCCTGATGCACGGCGGCCGGGCCCGGGCGATCCCCCCAGGTGGCTGCCGTCGTTTCCACGAATCCTGGAAGGCACCGACCATTCCTGGCGAGACTTCTTCAGCTACGCACGCCTCCCGGGAGACTTGTTCATGCTGAACTGGCCCATCCGCGGAAACGACTACCACGGGGACTACCTCGGGCTACGTCTCGACGCTTCCGTCGCCAACGGGCCAACCGGGTCGACGATCCTGGAGGGGGCTGCTGAACGCTCCGCCCGCTTGCGAACAATTCGGCGCAGCCGCGAGAAGGTGCTTGCGTCGGCCAAGAAGAAGACCCTGCTTCTGGTCAAGGAGCTTCAGGAGGCCTTCCCTGCTGCCGGGATCAGGATTGCGGCAGATGTATATCCAACCGAAGATGGATTGCCGCTCCTGCCGTACATTCGGGAGGCGCGACGGATCATGGGAGAAGCCACCCTGACCTTGAACGAGATTACCGACCCGTACGGGGGAAGCGCCCTCTACCGGCGGGCAATCGCCGTGGGTAACTACCCCGTCGATCACCATCGCCTCGAGGATCCCGAGGCGCCGTCAATCGACTTTCCGGCAATCCCTTCCTTCTCGATCCCCGTGGATGCACTCATCCCGCGCGGGGTCATCGGCCTGCTGGCTGCAGAAAAGAGCATCTCCGTGAGCGGCATGGCCAACGGCTGTACTCGCCTTCACCCCGTCGCCATGGAGCTCGGCGAGGCCGCAGGCGTCCTCGCAGCTCTTGCCACCGGCAGCCGACGGGCGCGTCAATCGACGAAGACGTGGCAGGACCCCGGTGATACGGCGGTCGCAGACCCGAGAAACGTCCCGGTTCAAACGCTGCAGGAGGTTCTTCTCTCTCGCGAATGCATGCTGATGCCCTGTAGCGACGCCACACCGAACGATCCGGACTTTCGCATGCTCCAGCGAGCGGGCATCAGCGGCATCCTTCGCGGAACGGCGCTCTCAGTAGACTGGGAGAATCATATGCTCCTGCGACCGGATGAGCCCGCCACAACCGATGACCTCGACATCGCACTGTCCGAGAGTACGGCGGTTCCGAAACCGCGAGCGTCCACGCTGCGTCGGCGTCTCTACGGCGAGGTTGCCGACGGCGCCATGACGCGCCGCGGCCTCGCTCGCATGCTTCTGAACGCGTCGCCCGCGCCCCGGAGGTTTTCACGCACATGAGCTTACTCGAACACCCTGCGAGCTACGCGACGGAGCTGCGCCGCACCCTCACCGAAGATATTGTGCCCTTCTGGGATCGCCACGCCTTGGATCCGGAGTACGGCGGCATCTTCACCGGACTGGACCGGCAGGGATTCGTCATCGAGACGGACAAGTCCATCTGGTTTCAGGGCCGTGCAACCTGGCTGTACGCGCATCTGGCAATGAGCGACCTGGGGACGGAGGAGGATAGAACCCGATGGTACGCCACCGCCGCAGAGCTCAGAGCGTTCCTCAATAGATACGGCTACGACTCGGGGGCGGGGCGCTATCGCTTCAGAGTCAGTCGCACAGGCGCACCGCTGATCACCCGGCGGTACCTCTTCAGTGACTGCTTTGCATGCCTCGCGAATGCGGCGTTCGCCCGAGCAACAGCGACCACACGGACGTCCGACGACGACGTGAAGACATCCATGGATGCAGTCTCGGATGCACGGAGGATTTACCACCGAATCCTGTGGTACCGGGAAAACCCTTCGGCGCTGACGCCCAAGATCGATCCGGCAACGCGTCCATCCCGCGGATTCGCCCTCCCCATGATTCTCATCAACGTGCTACAGGAACTCCGCGCCGCCGATCCGAGCAATGCACACTCCTACACCCGGCAAATCGACGCTCTGGTCGAGGAGGTTGCACTCTTTCTGGACTGGAATCGGAGATGCGTCCTGGAGCAGGTAAACCCGGACGGTACTCCCCAGAACCACTTCGAGGGTCGTCTCCTGAACCCCGGGCATGCCATAGAGGCGGCGTGGTTCATCCTGGAAGAAGCGCGGCATCGCACAACAGTTTCCAGCGAAGGTGTGCCCGGTTTACGCACGAACACCGAGCTCATCGACCTGGGGACACGAATGCTGGACTGGATGTGGGAGTGGGGATGGGATACCAGGTACGGTGGGGTGCTTTACTTCCGGGATGCCGGCGGCTACGACTCTCCCGAATACTGGCACGACATGAAGTTCTGGTGGCCGCAGTGCGAAGCGATTCTTGCCACGCACTACGCGTACCTGGCGACGCGAAACCCTCGCTACGCCGAATGGCACGAGCGCGCGTACACTTGGGCGGTGGAGCATCTACCGGATACGGAATACGGCGAGTGGTACGGCTATCTCCATCGAGACGGAAGCGTTTCGTCTTCCCTTAAGGGCACGCTCTACAAGGGCCCGTATCACGTACCGCGCATGTACCTTGTGAGCATTGCCCTGTCCGGTTGAAGCTCCCCTCGCGGTTTCGTATCCTTGACCCACATGCTTCGCGTTCCCGGTGCAACGCCGGCACCACTGCGACAGCGACTCCTCTCGGTGTGTGTTGTGGCGCTCCTGCTCGTCTTGACGGCGGTGCACGGCGCCTTCGCCGATGAAGAGTCCACTCGGCCCAACATCCTGGTACTGGTCGCAGATGATGCCGGCTGGGACGACTCCACTGCCTACGGTAACCCGCGCATCCGAACTCCCAACATCCAGCGACTGGCCGATTCCGGGCTCACCTTCACCCACGCCTTCGTGACATCGCCACAGTGCAGCCCCTCCCGGGCGAGCATGCTCACGGGACTCTATCCACACCAAACCGGAGCGGAGAACCTCCACGACCCCATTCCTGCAGACACCACCATTCTGCCCACCTACCTCCGCGAGGAGGGCTACTACACGGGGAATATGCTGAAGCAGCACATCGGCCGCGCCGCGGCGCGACAGTTCGACTGGTACTCGCCCCGCCTCGGAAGGTTCGAGCGCTTTCTCGACGCAGCGGATGGACGCCCCTTCTTCCTCTGGGTCGGCTTCATGGACCCCCACCGCCCCTACCACGACAGAGCCATTCCGGAACCCCACGACCCGGCGGATGTCCGCGTGCCGGCGCACCTCGCCGACACGCCGCAGACGCGCCGCGAGATCGCCCGGTACTACGACGAAATCAGCCGCATGGACGGATGGATCGGGAACTACCTGGACGCGCTCGAGGCGCGGGGCATGCGGGAGAACACTCTGGTCATCTACCTGAGCGACAACGGCCCGCCCTTTCCACGCGCCAAGGGAAGCCTCTACGACGCCGGGACGCGCACGCCCTACGTCTGGAGCCGCCCCGGCACAATCGAAGAGGGGGGACGCTACGAGGGTCTTGCAAGTACCCTTGATCTCGCACCCACCCTCATAGACATTGCCGGAGGCGATGTCCCCGACCATATGGAGGGGTCGAGTATCAAGCCGATTCTCCGGTCCGTGACCGGCGCCTCGTCGCCCGCCGCCGAGACAGGCGAAGCCGCCGACACCGGGGACGCTCCCGGCGGCACGCGATCCGCGGTCTTCAGCCAGCGCAACTGGCACGGCACGGACGATCACATGCGCGCCGTCCGCACCGGGAACTACAAGCTGATCATCAATGCGTATGACGCATCGCCCTTCGGTCTGCCCCCGGATGTTTCTCAGAGCGACACGTGGCGGAGCCTCCTCAACCTGCGCGCCGAGGGTCGTCTCAGTCCCATCCAGCGCCTCAACTTCGCCGTTCCACGCCCGCCGGTAGAGTTTTACGACCTTCGGCGAGACCCGCACGAGTACACCAACCGCGCCTGGGATCCCGAGTATGCCGAGCAGCAGGAACGTCTCTTTCGCGAGCTGGAAGCGTGGATGGCCAGGACCGGGGACTATCCGCCCGGGCCTGAGCCTGAAGGCGATGCTGTCGACCGTGTGACCGGCCGACCCCGGGACTGGCGCCACCGTCTGCTCCTGTGGTCGGAGCGCTACCTGGCACCATGGCTACTACCCCTCGTCGAGGCGCGACCATAGACCCCATACCGTTGCGCCGCCCCCACTGCCGTGCTTAACTAGGGGGATGATGCTCAAAAGCGTTCGCCGTAAGGACGAGTTTCGGTTCCTGGTAGTCGACATCATCATGGTGGTGCTGTTGCTGGTGAACCTGACGTGGATCGTCTTCGACTGGCTCTACACCACCAGCGCCGTACGCAACCTCCTGATTCAATGGACTCCTGAGTTCCAAGAGTGGTACGGCGGCGCCGTCCACCCCAACTTCGTGCTCATTGATCTGGTTTTCGTTGCGGTCTTCCTGACGGATTTCTTCATCGGGTGGATTGTTGCAGCGGCAAAACGAAGCTACCACCGGTGGTTCTTCTACCCCTTCATTCACTGGTACGACCTACTTGGATGCATTCCCGTCGCCGGCTTCCGCTTTCTGCGGCTCCTGCGAGTCATTTCTATTGTCTACCGACTTCACAAGGCCGGCATCATTGATCTGTCGGACACGGGCCTGGGGCGGTCCGCGGCGAAGTACTACGCCGTACTGGTGGAAGAGGTATCGGATCGCGTCGTGGTGAAGATGCTTTCCGACGTACAGCTTGAGTTGAAGAACGGCAGCCCCGTCATGGAGAAGATCGTCGCAGATGTGATTCGTCCCCAGAAGGCGGAGCTCGTGGAGTGGATGTCACATCGAGTCGAATACGTCGCGTCGCGAAACTACGACCGCTACCAGGAGGAGGCCCAAAGGTACGTGCATCGTCGCGTCGCAACGGCGCTCAAGGAGAACGAGGAGTTTGCTCGCCTGGGCGGGATCCCCATTGCCGGGGCCATGATCCAGGACGCAACGGAGCGCGCCATTTCCGACATGGTCTCGAACGTCACCCGGGGCATCCTCCAGGACGTGGCATCGGAGCAAAACAAGCCCCTCCTGGACGAGCTTGCCGACATCATTTTCGACGCCATGCTCGTCCGGGAGGAGGACTCGGAACTGAGCCGGATGGTCGTCGGCACCCTGGACCGCTCCCTTGAGATCATCAAGAAACAAGTGAACATACAGCAGTGGAAGCTGAAGGAGCGCGCTCGAAACGAGGACCACATGCGGGAGCTCGTCCGGGAGGAGTTGCAACGGCTGAACGGCGACTGACGGCCGGTGCCGGGAAGGTACCGGCGTCGGCCCGCCGCGCTGCCGCCCCACCGCCGCTCCACCGTCTCGCCAGTCGACCCTGCCCCGCCGGGTCCAACGCTCCTCAGCAACTCACCGCCAGCAGATAGAGACAGAGCGCCGTACGCTCGTCAACTTCGTCGGCACAAGCCGTCTGAAGGAAACCGGCCAGGTGTTGGGCGCACTCCCCCTCCCGCGCCCGGACAAGGCTCTGCAGAGCATCGAGGGCACCCCTGCGATCCCCCGCCTGCCACGCCTCCAGGAAGGCGCGGCCGCTGGACGCACCCTTCGGCGCCGCCTCGGAAGCCGGCCTCGACAGTGCCGCCCGAGGAAGCGCCACCTCCTCCAGGTCGAGGCCGTCCACCGCGGCCACCAGCGCCGCGGCGGGGTCGTCCTGGTAGCGGCGAATCAGGCGATAGTACCGCTCCTCGGCGCCCCACAGCGTTGCGGCGCCTATCAGCACCTCGTCCTTGACCGGATCTGGAAGCCGCGTCGCGCACACCTTGTCCAGCAGGAGCCGGAGGTCCGCGGGCCGCCCGATTCGGGCGATCGCCTTGCTCCCGTACATGATCGCCCGGACGTGCCCGGCCGCTGCGAAGCGCTCCCGGATCGCGTCGAAGCTCTCCGCGTCGCCGAGGCGGACCAGGTTCACCATGGCCTTGCCGACCAGCAGCGGGTCCTCGGAATCCAGCGCGCCGCGGAGCGCCGGGATCGCCTCCGTTATGCCGCGCTCCCCGAGTATGTCCGCGGCGAGCCAGGCGGTGGTGAAGGCGCCGGTTCTCAGCTGCTCCATGACCACCTCCACCGACTCCTCGTCCATGTCGAGGTGGCGCAGCGCCCGGAGCGCCTGCATGCGCACCTCCAGGCGCGGCGAATCCACGTACTCCCGGAGCCGCGCCTGCGAGAGGGATGACCCGGTACGACCGAGGCGCGCAACGTCGTGAAGGTCGGAGCCGGCGGTGGAGCGGCCCTCGAGCCGGTTGATGGTGAAGATCGCCCAGACATCCCGTGGCGAGAACACGAGCCCCAGCACCTCAGGCACGCGCCAGTCCTCGATCCTGCGGAGCCGCCCCATCACCACCACCAGCGCCATGATAACGGCCACCACGATCCGGAAGTACCAGCGGTACACATCCATGCCGGATCCGACGCCCTGAAGGAGGCCTATGAGGGTACCCCCGAAGAGCGATCCGGCGAGCCCCGCCGCAGCACCGCCCACAATCTCGGAGAAGAGCGTGGTCGCGACACGGTGCTTCCCGGGAGTCACCGACAGGAGGTAGTGGCCAAGACCGACAATAAGGCCGGTCTTGCAGTACCCCGCTACGAAAAAGCCCAGACCCACCACCGTCGGATGCAGCACTTCCGGCGCAAAGGCCCAGAAGAGTGCCACCGCCAGAAAGCCTGCAGTGTAGATGATCACCAGGGGCCGCGGACCCACATGATCGGAGATCTCCCGGTTTATCAGGGATGACAGAATGCCCCCCGCCACGACCAGGAGGGTGAAGATCAGCGCCTGGTGGTCCGGGACGCCGTAGCCGTTCTTCACGGTAATGGTGGCAAAGGGAATAACCAGCATGAAGGAGGTGAAGCCCGCCCCGAAGGCCCAGACGGTGCGGCGCCGCACATCATCCTGCAGGAGCTCCCGGGCCGAAGTGATCAGCGGGGTCATGGCGACGGCGCGGGACTCCCCGGATTCCGGAATAGTGGACAAGACGTAGGCACCGGCGAAGCCGACCAGAGCGCCGACCAGGATGAACATCTGGTAAACCCACACGGCGTTGAAGGTCTGCATGAGGAGGATGGCGGCCGCCATCGAGATCAGGTGAACCGTCGTGAACCGGGCGAAGTTTCCGTAGATGTAGCGGCCGCGCTCGTCCCGGGTGGTGAGTTCCCCGATCAGCGGGCGACCGCTGATGGCGCCGAGACTACGAAAGAGCGCAAAGCCGAAGGCACCGACCATAATCACGGTGGTCGCTCCCCACTGCCCGAACCGGCCCGCCAGGGGCGCGAACAGAAGGATCAGTGCGAAGAAGTACCGGAACGCCCATGCAATCGACCACGCCCGGGCAAGGCCGAAGCGTCCAATCAGATTGCGCCCGAAGATCATGAAGGGCATGGTCAAATGGATGAAGGATGCCAACACCGCCAGGGCGGAGTCCGCCATGCCGTTGCGGATGCCGTAGAGAACCAGGACATTCTCCATGAGAAAGGCCACCGGCACCGCATTCAGCCACATGAAGAGACGATGCCTACGTTGTCCCAGCGCCCGTTGCGCCCTGTCGAGTGCCATAGTTGCCGCTCATCATAGCATCCGCGCCTGCCCTGGTGGTATCCTCCACCGGGAGGGCTCATGAGCTATCGGCAGCGCTTCGAACACTACGACGTCGCTTCTACCACTCTCTCCGACGTGCTCGCGCCGCTTCGCTACCGCCCGTACGGCGACGCGCCGCCGGCTACGGCGCAGGTACCTGGGGACTCCCCGGCGGCTTCGTCGAGTACGACGAGGACTTCCTGGCCGGAGCGCGCCGGGAAGTCCGGGAGGAGAGCGGCCTGGACGTCACTATCGATGCGATTGTGAACGTAACGTCCAATCTGCTTCGGCCGCAACTGCACACGATTGCTATTGTCGTCTTGGCACACCCGGTGGGTGGGGCCGAGATGCCGGGGGACGACCTGGATCTCCTGGAGTGGTTCGACCGGCACCGGGAGCTCCCTCCGCTCGCTTTCGACGCTGACGCCCATATCATCCAGGTGTGGAAGGAGCGCGGCCTGGCGCAAATCCCGGTCGGCCCGCCGGCGTGATGAGTGACAGCTGCACAGAAGCGGCAGCTCTCGATCGGCAGGCTAGTGCCGTAATCATCGATCATCTGATATATTAGAATGGTGGATTACTATCTTTCGCACGACTGGCGGCATACGATCATCGGTGGATTACGGGGACTCTTTCGTCTCTTCTACTTCGCCGCCATCTTCGCGGCGGGGAGCGTCTTCGCCCTGGCGGTGCGGGCCATTCTGCCCATTCAGACCTTCAACCGGATTCGCCCGGCCATGGCGCGGCGCCTCGGCCACATTCTGATCTACGCCTCTAATATCCGCATCCGTCACGAAGGGAGTCCGCCGGAGCCGGGGAGCTTCATCGTGTCCAACCATCTGAGCTGGGCCGACTCCTTCACCTACCTCGGCGAGCTCGGCTGCCGCTTCCTGGCCAACCACCTGTACGGGCAGATCATCGGCTTCGGTGCCATTCTGCGCTCGGTCGGGGTGAGCTTCATAAACCGCATGAGCGTACGCGCCATAGGCTCCGCCCGGAAGGTGGCGAAGCGCATTCTCGAACGCGGCGATTCCCTGCTGATCTTCCCGGAGGGACGGGCCGGCCGAGGTGACCGCATTCGGCCGTTCCATGCCGCGCTGCTACAGGTTGCCGTGGACCTGGGCCTGCCGGTTTCCTGGGCCGCCGTGCGCTACGAGACGCCGCGGAACTGGCCACCGGCCAGTGTGGTTGTCGGCTGGGAGGAGTGGCCGCCCCTGATCATGCACATCTACCGCGCCTTCCACGCCCCACGCATCATCTGCCGAATCCGGTACGGTCAGAGCTCTGTAGATGCGAAGGATCGACGCACCCTTGCAGAGGTCCTTCACCGGATGGTGAGCGA